>JANPNV010000111.1:0-138011 GCA_031427625.1 Bacteroidota bacterium | reverse complement strand
TGAGATAAAATAAAAATAGCTTTCTTTTATGAAATAATCATTCAAAGCATACTCAACTAAATTATTGATGTACTAATTTCAAAATCTTACAAAATGATTTTGTATTTATTTTAAGGAAAAACATACCCACCGGAATCGATGCTGAAACAACTAAATTAGTACTTAATCCTTTCACATAGTTTTCTTCATTCCATTCTTGAATCGTACGTCCGGTAATATCCATTAAAGAAATTGTAGTTTTAGGTAAATTCTCTTGAAAGCTGATCCACAGATTTTCGGAAAATGGGTTGGAAGCAGTAATTGATAGGTCGCTTGTTATTGCCTCAGAATTAATTTCATTGAGCATATCACAGTTTGAAGGCAATGGATTTAATTCGATAGGACTACCTGCCAAAAGTGTAAATCCATTAAATCCTGTATATGAAGGTTCATAAAGTGAACACCTAAAAACTGAATTCATAGTCGGAGTTATTCCCTGAGTTGCAATTCCACTTTGCATAATAGGATTAATATAATGCCATACTGTATTTTTCATTGAGTCTATCTCGAAAAAATCACCTTTGGGGCCAATGCAAATAATTGTATTTCCATTTGATAATCGCTGTGCACCGGAAATGTTCTGACCATAAAAATCTGCCGGGTTTACTGCCTTATAAACCCAATAAGCTGAATCGGGCGCATAAGATTGATTGGTTTGAAGATTATAATTTCCAAGAGAATCGATTGGTGGATGGATAATTTCTACAGAAGAATAATTACCGCCCGGACGTCCAATTCCATTATTGAAAATCATCATGTCGCCTTCTCCGGAAAGACCTGGTTCAATCCAATGTGCATTATGTTGTCCATACAATATTCTATTTACATTTGTACCACGATTATAAGCTATAGGATTTCCCCAGCGATATAGTAAATCACCACCCCTTCCCGATAATCCACCGCTATGAGAGGATGCTTCTAATATTGAAGTGCTATGATCGATTATCCAAACTTCATTAAAACTATGAGAGCTGACGATTATCTGATCCAATGCGGCATTGTAATCAATTGAATTAATATGAAGCCAATCAATGGCTGTGGCAGATCCGGTATAATAATTCAGATTAAGCAACTCTGGATGTTGGCTAACTATTCCATAATTAGATTTTGTAGAATCATACTCCTGAATTAGGTGATCCCAGACTTGCCACTCCCATACTATGTTTGCTGAACTAGAACCTACTGGTTGCAACTCGACAATTTTTTCTGACCATAAAGAGTTTCCTAATAAAGAGGGATTTCGACCAGCTAAAGTCGCTTCTGACACAGTTTTTAATTCCCATACAATGGCAAGTATATTACCATTGGGCAACTTCTTTACATCATGATGCTGACATTCTACTGCAGAGGAAATTGAATACGACCAAAGGAGTGTGCTGTTCCAAGCAAATTGTTCCACTACTCCCCCGTTTCCACCAGCATTAAACACAGTATTTCCCATATTGCCCGGTCTTAATAATGTACCATCTGATAAAAAATAAACTGATTGGCCGGGACGATGAGTACTTGTCCACGTATGGATAGAATAACCACATTTGTCAATAAGATAGGTGATGGTCGAATTTATCGGAGAAAACAATACGTAACCATCCATTTATCCTGGAGTTTTTAAAAACATTCCTACAGTTTGCTGAGCACTTATATCGTAAACTTTAAAAATAATAACTATTGATAGAATAATGTATCGCATACTTTTAATTAATAATCTTGATTAGGAAGTAAATTAAGTGTACTGAAAATTTATTTACGGAATGACCGACTCTAAATTACATTAATAGTTTAATATAGGTTGTAAAAGAAACATAATGTCAAATTCAAGAGAACGTATTCAGACTCATTCTAGACTAACAGTTGAAGCAAACTAAAATTATAGTCAATATTTACTCCCATTTGTCCTTTGCTTTGGCCTCATCAATAGTTTGCCATTGCATATTAGATGGACAGTCGCAACCGCCTTTTTTTAATGGAACTTTATGATCAATAACATAACCATGTCTTCCTTTAGGATAACCGGTTTGCTTCATAAATTTTCTCTTGGCTGACTCACTTCTTTTTCGTTTCCCATGGCTGTCTCTTGTAAAGCTGTATCCGCTGCTATATCTGACTGTATGTCTTGGTGAAACCGATGGATGATGGTAAGGAACGCTTTTATTCTCCTTATAACGTCTGTCAGGAGTTCCGTCCTTTTTGTAATGCTGACCAAGAGCAAGATCTGAAAGTATAAATAAGAAAATCAGAAAATATCCAATTTTTTTCATTACAATAAAATGATTTGGAACTTTATATAAAAGAATTAAAAATTAATGACATTTTCTAGAAATAGAAAATAAAATTAATAAACTACTCAATAAATAAAATGCATCGTAAAAATACATTGAAAATCAGCTCACCCCTGACGATAACACTCATTCATTTATGAATTAGCTTAAATAGTTGATTTATTTAAATGTCAGTAAATGTACTTTTATTTGTTTTCAAATATTTCTTCGAAAGTTTTTAATGAGTTGAATAAATCATCGAAATTCTTTACTACAAAATACTCTTCTTGCATTACATCAGTTCTGAATGGTTTGTTAAGTATTTCATGAATGTCAAACTCGCTATGCTTAACCACAGTTGATACAGAAGTTTGCGTTTCTCCATAAGATGAAATTATTCCAGCTCCGTAAACTTTTAGTTCAGTCTCTTTAATCAATCCAAATTCAATGGTGAACCAGTAAAGCCTTCTTAGGGCTTCAACTGCTTCGGGATTTCCAGTGTATTTAACTCCTAATTTTCCAAACTCATAAATAAATTTTGAAAATACAGGGTGAGATAAGAGTGGAATATGTCCGAAAATGTCGTGGAACATATCAGGCTCTTCAAGATAATCAAGACTTTCAGGACTCCTTAACCATGTAGAGGAACAAAATTTCTTTTGCGACAGTAATTGAAAAAAATCTTCTACTGGAATTAATCCGGGAACGACTTCAATTTGCCATCCTGTATTTGACTGGAACCATCTGCTGACTTTGGAGAAATCAGGTATGCTGCTATCATTTAAAACATCATTCATTCCAGTAAGACAATTGAGATATGAAAGGCTTCCGAATTTTTCGAGGTTCTTTACCTGCCTTGAAAACAATGTGTTCCATACCCATTGATCTGTTTCCGTGTAGTTACTGATAATCTGTTCCATTTCCTTCTGATTGATTATAAATTTAGCATAAAAAAGCCCGGTTGATAATTGGAACCGGGCTCTTTGATTAATAATTTTTGTGTATAATCTATTTACCAATTCCGGCTGGAATCGGGATAATAATATCTTGCTACTTGATTAGTATTCTTCATTTCGATAACAAATATAAAATAATTCCGTTACAAAACACAACTAATACGATAAATTTCTTACAAATTATTCTGAATAGTTTACTCCTTCGCTTTTAAATTATAATTAACTATTACTTCAATTTTGCATTTTTTAGCCGCAATGAATTTGCAATTACAGAAACAGAACTAAAACTCATGGCAAGTGCGGCAATCATCGGCGAAAGTAATATTCCGAAAAACGGATACAATACACCGGCGGCAATTGGAATTCCTAAAACATTGTAGCCAAGTGCGAAGAACAAATTTTGTTTTATATTCCTCATCACTTTATGACTTAACGATCGTGCCTTTGCAATACCATTCAGATCGCCTTTCACCAATGTGATTGATGCACTTTCGATGGCTACATCTGTTCCTGTTCCCATGGCAATTCCAATGTCAGCCTGTGATAAAGCCGGTGCATCATTTATCCCATCACCTGCCATAGCAACCTTTTTACCATTTTCCTGAAGGCGTATTATTTCATTCAATTTATCCCCAGGAAGCATTTGTGCTTTGAATCCGTCCAGGTTCAATGTTGCACTCACAGCTCTGGCTGTATCCTCATTGTCTCCCGTAAACATTATTACCTGAAGCCCTTCTTTCTGTAAAATACTGATTGCTTCTTTGCTTGACTCCTTTATTTTATCAGAGATTACTACAAATCCTATTGCTTTATTTCCCGCTGATAAATAAGAAACTGTTTTGCCAAGTTTTTGTTCGGTCGTAACTAACTTATTTAATTCAGGAGAAACAGTTGCCTTTACCTGCTCCATTAGTTTAATATTCCCCAAAGCAAGCGATACTCCATCAAGTTTTCCAATCACACCCTTTCCAGTAACTGCTTCGAATTCCGAAACAGGTTTAACAATAATATTTTTTTCTTCTCCATAACGCATGGTTGCCTGTGCCAATGGATGCTCACTGCTACTGTTCAAGGAAATTATTTTTTGAACAACATCATTCTCCGAAAAATCATCGCTTATACTAATTACTTTTTCCACGGATGGTTTTCCTTCTGTAACAGTGCCTGTCTTATCAATGATAACAATCGCTATATGATTCATTTTTTCAAGAGCAACGGCATTTTTAATAAGCACTCCTGATTGCGCCCCTTTACCCACACCAACCATAACTGACATTGGTGTGGCCAGACCTAGTGCACAAGGACAGGCAATTATTAACACTGCAATTGCATTCACAAATGCATAGACATAGGATGGCTCAGGTCCGAAGATTGCCCAAATAATAAATGTTATGACAGAAATTACCACAACTATAGGAACAAAATATCCAGATATCTTATCAGCTAAATTTTGAATCGGAGCTTTGGATCGACTGGCAGTATTCACCATTTCAATAATTCTTGCAAGCAGGGTTTCCTCGCCTACTTTTTCAGCGACCATCACGAATGTCTTATTTCCGTTGATAGTACCTGAAATTATGTTATCTCCTTTTTTCTTCTCCACGGGAATCGGTTCTCCTGAGATCATAGACTCATCAATTATTGCTTCACCCTCTTGAATACTACCATCAACAGGTATTTTCTCGCCCGGTTTTACTCTCAATAAATCACCCTTTTGAATGGCATCTATTGCTACAACTAACTCTTTTCCATCAACTATTTTAGTCGCATTATTCGGTGCAAGTTTTAATAATTCTTTAATGGCACTATTTGTACGTCCATGCGCCCGAGCTTCTAATAGTTGTCCGAGCAACACAAGAGTTAAAATAACTGTAGCAGCTTCAAAATACACATACACAGTACCATGATCTGTTTTAAACTGATCCGGAAAAACATCAGGAAAAAAAAGTGCAACGATACTGAAAAGCCAAGCTACTCCGGAACCAATTCCTATGAGAGTAAACATGTTTAAATTCCAGGTTTCAATGGATCGCCAGGCGCGCTCAAAGAACATCCATGTAGCATAAAAAACGACAGGAATGCTGAGCGCCATTTGTACAATGTTCCATGACTTCAGTCCCATGATTTTGAAAAGCGGATTATTGTGTATCATTTCCATCATGGTAATGATGAAAATGGGAAATGTAAAAATTACAGCAATCTTAAATTTTTTTAATAACTTCTTATAGGTTTCATCTTCCTGCTCCACATTTGTAACTATAGGAATAAGGTCCATGCCGCAAATAGGACATGAACCCAGTTGATCTCGGATAATCTCCGGATGCATTGGACATGTGTATTGCTGCGATTTTTTTGAGGATGGTTGTTCAACCAAATCCATTCCACAAACAGGACAATTACCCCGTTTGTCATAGGTCTTATCGCCTTCACAATGCATGGGACAGTAAAATACTCCGGAGCTATTTTGTTTGTCTTTTGACTGAATTTTTTTTGCAGACGAATGCATATTTTGACCATCCTTATGCATCTCCTTTTCTGGCAGTGAAATTGTATAATTCCCGCCACTATTTTTTAAAGTATTCTGTAATTTCTCTAATGGAATGTGTGATTTCATTTCAATCACGGCCTCTCCTTTTGGCAAGTTGACGATAACACTATTGACACCTTCTACCATACTCAAGGCTTCATGTACATGAGTTACACAACCATTGCAACTCATTCCATGTATCTTATAAGTGTGTTTCATGCAATCATTATTTTTTGCTGATCGCCTATATTCTATCTATGAATAATACAAATAAAAATTTAATACCTGCATGGCTTTACTTTTTCCTTTTCAATAAGTAAATTCAATCACTTAATAAATAAATAAGAATAAATCCAGTTGAATTTATCTGAATAATATTAATGTTTTCTTAATTTACCCAAAACTCTGTCAAGTGATGTTTTCATTTTTTCAAGCGCTCCACCAACTGCTTCTTCATGAGAATTTGCATTGTGTGTTACAGCTATAGGTTTAAGTCCGCCTAGTCTTGCCTCAAGCATACATTGTTTGTCATCTTGTCCGACTTTGTCCCCATTTACGTCAGAAAGGTGAACCTCTACCCGAGTAATTTGATCACTAAATCTGTTAAGTTCATCATTGATTAAAGCGACTAAAGGAGCGCTGTGTTTATCATTTCCGGAAACATTGTTGTCCGTATTAAATTGAATTATCATAAGTATTTTTATTATTCCTTCAAGGTAGGCATTATCATCGATTTTTTTTTAAATTAATTAATTCTAACAAAAATGAAGTAACTCATTAAAATAGGTTTAATTATCTGATTTAGATAAATAAAAATTTATGCTTAAAATTTAAAATCCTTTCATTTCCCATTCTCGTTTTAGCAATGCATACTGAAACTCATTACCCCATTTCTCCTTAAAAAAACATTTTCTATGAAATGACCTTCCAGTCTGAATCCCAAACTTTTAAAAAGATTTATTGAGGCAATGTTTTGCTCGTCGACTATTTCAATAACTCTGCGAATGTTTTTTTTTATAAATAAAAACTCCAATATACCAGCTATGACCTCCTTTGCATAACCCTTTTTCTGTTCGAGATGAGAAATCGTTACACCTATCTCAGCTATTGTTTCATCGTCTTTACTGAGCCTGATAGCACAATCGCCAATTATTTTCTTAGTTAATTTATTCTCAATCCCATATTGAACCCATTTCCCGGCCTTTCCAAATTCCTTATCGAGCTGTGTTTTAATAAATACTTCCGATTGCTCTTTTGTCATCACTTCAAATCCTTGATATATTGCAATTTCAGGGTTAGACCGATAAACATAAAAATCATCCACATCTGATAAATTTAAATTTCGGATGAGTAGTCTATCGGTATCTATATTTATGTCTTCCAAGATTATGTTTTATGAAGTTATTCGAAGTAATTAAATTCTCATTAATATTAGCTCTTTCATTTTTTTTACATCATGCTTTTTAAACCCATGAAGCCGAATCTGACCTTCTCCGGTTGTCTCAATAATAATTGTAGAATAACCAACAAACGGGCAATCAATATCAACAGAAGATATTTTACTGAAAGGTATTGTCTTTTCCCTGCCGCTAAATAACCCCGGATCTTTTAATGTGACACCAAGTTCGTCAATAATAATTTTCGATGGGAATACTCTGTTACCTGTAGTAAGTCTGGATGTTGTGAATTGATTCATATCATAGATATTTTAGTTTTCATTTTTTTATTGTCTTTTGAACTTTCAGAAGTTAACCACTATTCTTAATTCATCAGATATACTACAACCTCAAACCAATTCCAATTCCAAAATTTATCGTCCCGAATTTTTGTGTTATTGTTTCTTCACTGAATGTTCCTGCACTGTTAGTGGTTCTTGCATTTTTGAATTCAGCCGAAGAACCCATGAAATCAAGGTTTGTTAGCAGACAAATTTTTGCTCCGACATTGAATTTGAAACCAGCACCAATTAAGTAAGCAAATGATGTGCTTGTGGTACTATTCAATTTTGCCCAAGCCGAAATTCCATTCTGTGTTCCTGATAGAGTAAGATCCGGTGATGAGGCACTAAGAAATCCAATCATTGCTCTCCCTTCAAAACTTGTTTTTCCCGTTGCAATAGGAAATGAGCCGTAACCTCCGAACATAAACCCTCCTATACCCCAATTTTTGCTATCAACCCTCCAGCTAATTGTCGGATATTCTCTGTTAAGTTGATCCAAAAGCGATTGATTGTCGACTGGATTTGATTGTCCTCTCAACATAGCTGTTAAGCCCATATTAGTCCCAAGTTTATAGGCAAATGTAATGTCAAATATTGCACCCGTCTTAGCAAGACCTGAAGATGAATTATTGAGATTCGTACTTGCAAAATCTCCGATAGGAATACTTGGCCCTAATGAAATTGCTACGTATCCCTTGTCTTGTGAAAAGGAATAATATGTGATTAATAGAATAAATAAAAGAGTTGTAGTTGTTTTTTTCATGGTGATGGATTTATTATATCATTCATTTTTATTTTATTCGATGCTACTTTGCCGATTACTTTCTGATTCATTATTACTATTTATTAATGCAGTTACTGCCGTCCAAAGAACCAAAAAGTGTATAAAGATATTTCCGTAGCTCTTACTAATTATGGCCAGGATACCATCTAAACTATAAAAAATTACTCCAATTAAAAATCCCAATTTGTTATTTTTCTTCCCAAATCTGGCAAACACAAACATCAATGATGCGATTAGTAATGAAAAAACAAAACCAATATTATTATTTACACCCGCCAATTTATGAAATACAGTATCGAACAATTCTGAAATCGCAAGTCCAGGCAATCGAAAATTAATATCTTTTATTAAAAAGATAGTATTGACTATAGAGAAGACTCCAATGACCCAAAACCAGGCAGAAGCATTTTCAATAGTTGAAATTTTCGGAACATCAACCTTTGCTTCAGGTATTTTCTTTGCCCTTTTTATTGATTGTGCAGACAAATCCATTTTTCGGTCGGCGGCTATCTTCAACGAAAGTTTTACCTCTGACTTTGTCCAGTCATTTTGATTTGCAATTACATCAAGAATATCCTTATCAGAGAAGGAATATAAGTAATGCTCCGGTGATGTGTTTTTCAGTTCAACATCTAATTCTTTATCAAATGTCGCTTCTGCCCTCTCAATATCAGATTCCTTTAACTTTAAAATAAATTGTTTATCCCATGGGTCATTTGTAGCAATGACTTTGAATCTCATCGATGTGTCATCTAATTGAAATGGTATATTATGTTTCTCAAGTACTAATGTAAATTCAGACGCTTTTTGTATATCAGGAAATCTTAAATATTCTTTAAACTCTTCCATTGTAATATTAATTGTTAAGTGCGATTAATTTGTCCAACATATCAAATGAATAACAAGTTTCAAAAAAATCAATTTATTGCCTATTCTCTAAAAACACGATGGTCGCAATATAAACCACTTTCTTTGAGTCCTCCAAATAACTTCTTATTCTCGATTCCCAAACCGTTTTCTTACCTTTACGACCTCAGAAAAACAAATATGTCAAACGCAATATACCAAGCACCTGTAGCTATAAACGAAACAGTGCTTAATTATGCTCCCGGTAGTCCGGAGAGAGATTCGATAAAAACAGCATTAAAGAAAATGCGTGCTGAAGTCAGAGATATACCAATGTATATAAATGGCAAAGAGGTTCGAACGGACAAGAAAGTAAAGATTTCACCACCTCATGACCATCAGCATACTGTTGGGTATTATCATCAGGGTGATAAAAGTCATGTACAGGCCGCTATAGATGCAGCGCTCACAGCAAGAAAGGCTTGGAGTGAGACCAGTTGGGAAATGCGTGCTGCTATTTTTCTGAAAGCAGCAGAACTTTTAAGTGGTCCTTACCGCTCGCTTATTAACGCAGCAACGATGATTGGCCAGAGCAAAAATATCTATCAGGCAGAAATCGATGCAGCTTGTGAGATGATAGATTTCCTCCGATTCAACGTGCAGTTCATGAATGAGATTTACCAACAACAACCAATCTCTTCCAAAGGTGTTTATAACAGGCTCGAACAGCGTCCGCTCGAAGGGTTTGTATTCGCCCTTACTCCTTTTAACTTCACAGCCATCAGTGGCAACTTGCCTTCAGCACCAGCAATGATGGGAAATACCGTGGTCTGGAAGCCTGCAAATACGCAAGTCCTGGCCGCAAGTATTCTCATGCAGGTTTTCATTGAAGCTGGTGTTCCTCCCGGTGTCATAAACCTTGTTTATGTTTCCGGACCGGATGCTGGTGATGTAATCTTCAATCACAAAGATTTTGCAGGGATTCACTTTACTGGATCCACAGGTGTTTTCCGCGACATCTGGAAGACAATCGGTAACAATATTTCAAAATATAAAACATATCCGCGTATCGTTGGCGAGACTGGTGGCAAAGATTTCATCCTCGCTCATCCATCTGCAGATATTAAGGCACTCGTAACAGGAATCACAAGAGGTGCTTTTGAATATCAGGGCCAGAAATGTTCTGCAGCTTCACGCGCATACATACCGAAAAGTCTATGGCCTGAAGTGAAAAAAGGTCTCGTATCAGATATACAATCATTTAAGATTGGACCGACGGAAGACCTTTCAAACTTCATTAATGCAGTCATTGATGAGAAGTCTTTTGATAAACTTTCAAAATACATCGACGATGCAAAGAAAAACCCTGATGTGGAAATTATCGTGGGCGGTACGTATGATAAGTCGAAAGGATATTTTATTCATCCAACAGTCCTGGTCGTAAAAGATCCGTTTTATGTTACCATGTGCGAAGAATTATTCGGGCCCATACTAACACTTTATGTTTATGAGGACAGTAAGTTTGATGAGATATTAGACATCGTTGACCAAACAGGAATATATGCACTTACTGGCGCTATTTTCTCACAGGATCGATATGCAGTAGAACTAGCTACGCGTAAACTTGTACATGCTGCAGGTAATTTTTATATCAACGATAAATGTACTGGAGCAGTCGTCGGACAACAGCCATTTGGTGGCAGCCGTGCATCTGGCACAAATGACAAAGCCGGATCTATGTATAACCTGCTCCGATGGGTATCTCCACGCACAATCAAGGAAACTCAGGTGCCTGCAACAGATTACCGATACCCGTTTTTAAATGAAGAAAAGACCAATGGCGCCAGCGTAGAGGCAATAAAGGGGAAATTTAAGATTGAATAATTAAGATTGAAGAGTTTAGGAAGTGCAAAACGTCCTTCAATATTCAATATTAATTCTTCAATGTTTTAAACAGGGGGTTGTTATTATTCATTACGTTTTTCAATCCCTCAAGAGGAAAATGCTTCCTACCTTTAACGCAATTCTGTTCCACAATAAAGAAGGGAATAGTTACATTCTGTGTATTTGAAAAAAATATCCTCAAAACATTAATTTCTCAAATTGAAACCAGCACGCTTTCCATTTTTAGCAAAAGTTCTTCCGTATATGAAGAACCGTTACTTCCTTACTTTTTTAGGTGCATTAATCTGGATTGGATTTTTCGACAGGAATGATTTCATTACCACGTGGAGTTATCACAATAGACTTGAAAGCCTCTGTAAAGAAAAGCGTTTCTATGAGGAAGAAATTAAAAAGCATACCGCTGATCTCAATAACTTAATGACGAACAAAGAGAACATGGAGAAATATGCCAGAGAACAATATTTAATGAAAAAAGATAATGAAGATATTTTTGTTGTTATCGACGAAACCCAACAATTGAAGAAGTAATATTGAATATTGGAGAATGTTGCACGCTATCAACCCTTCTTACTTCTTACCTATCTGTGCTCCCCAAACACTTTCCTCATCACATCACTTATCTCTCCTAGTGTAGCCAAGTTTTCGACAGCGTCAATAATTGAAGGCATAACATTGTTATCGTTCCGGGCTGATTGCTCGACAGCTGTCAGAGAAGCAATCACTTTCTCGTGATTACGCTCCGCACGAAGTTTTTTTAATTTATCAATCTGTAGTTGTCTGATATTATCATCGACTGTAAAGTGTTTATCGAATACAGGTTCTTCCATCATGTATTGGTTTACTCCAACAATAATTCTTTCTTTATTTTCAACTGACCGTTGGTACTCATATGATGATCCTGCAATTTCATTTTGCATATACCCTGCTTCTATCGCGCTTACTGCTCCGCCCATGGCATCGATTTTATTAATATAATCATAAGCTTTTGCTTCCAACTCATCCGTCAGTGATTCGACGAAATACGATCCGGCAAGTGGATCAACGGTATCAGGTACTCCGCTTTCGTGGGCAATTACTTGTTGCGTCCGTAAGGCGATCCGTGCTGCTTCTTCTGTTGGAAGACTCATTGCTTCATCATAGCCATTTGTATGCAGCGATTGCGTACCACCCATTACTGCAGACAGAGCCTGCAGTGTTACACGAACGATATTGGTCATCGGCTGTTGCGCTGTAAGTGTTGAACCGCCCGTTTGTGTATGAAAGCGCATCATCATTGCTTTTGGATCTGTAGCACCGAGTTCTTTCATGATATTTGCCCACATCCTTCTTGCCGCACGAAACTTTGCTGCTTCCTGAAAAAGATTATTATGTGAGTTGAAGAAAAAAGAAAGTCGTTTACCGAATATGTTTATATCTAATCCCTTTGCCTGAGCAGCTTTTACATATGCCTTTCCGTTCGAAAGTGTAAATGCAATTTCCTGAACTGCCGTAGATCCCGCTTCCCTGATATGATAACCGGAAATTGAAATCGTATTCCATTTAGGAATTTCTCTGCTGCAGTACTCAAAAATATCGGTAATGATACGCATCGATGGCTTTGGAGGGTAAATATATGTTCCTCGGGCAGCATACTCCTTCAGGATATCATTTTGGATTGTCCCTGTAATTTTTTTCAGGTCGGCTCCTTGTTTTTTCGCAAGGGCAATATATAGTGCAAGTAAAATAGAAGCCGTCGAGTTGATCGTCATTGATGTGCTGATATCTTCCAGCTTTATTTTGCTGAAAAGAATTTCCATGTCACGCAAAGAGTCAATGGCCACTCCTGCCTTTCCAACTTCTCCATCGGATAATTCATGATCTGAATCATAGCCAATTTGCGTAGGAAGATCGAATGCTACTGAAAGTCCTGTAGTTCCCTGCTTCAGTAAATAATGATAACGTTTGTTAGATTCTTCAGCGGTTGAAAATCCTGCGTATTGACGCATTGTCCATAGCCGGCTTCTGTACATATCAGACTGTACGCCACGTGTAAATGGAAATTCTCCCGGCAATTCATTGACTGGCTCATGCCTGTCGTAAACCGCCTTTATCTCAATTCCACTTTCTGTCTTAATAATTTTTTCTGACAATGATTTTTATTTATACTTCTTCAACTGAATAACGTCAATTTAATATTTGTTAAAACTTGCCTTTAATCTTTTTTCAGTTTTCTTAATATCAGCCAAGTATCTTCTTAGCTTCAGATTTTAAGAAATCGATTGCCTTTTGTGTGGGTACATTCTCCATTTTCAGTACCTGTTCGAAAATGCTGGAGCTCATTTGTATTCCGGATGCATTGGCACCGACGTGACTAAAGGCATTATTGATAATTCGTATCATTTCTTCTTTTGCATCCTTGATTTCTTCCCATGCATGTTCGCTTACATAAATCTGTTGCGAAAGGTTATGTTCAAATTCAGCGCGAATGGTTACCACAAGTTCTGATTGCAACTGTCCTGCTGCCATTCCACCTCGATGCACTCTTACAAGTAATGTATTTGGCGATATCCGTTCAAGGAAAAGAATAAGTCTTTCGAATGCCTGTAACTTTAATGGAATTGATTCGCGTTGCCTGATATTCTTGTCTTCAATTGTTTTTAGCTGCAAGTCTCTTTCAAGAAATTTGCGCAAGGTTACATGCTGATTATCTATAAACCGTTTCATCACCGTAAACATGGCGAACATGACTATAATTGCGGGAACGAAATACAATAATACCTCTGACAATTCCTTGAAGGAGTCCATAATTTTTTCTTTTACCAGGATCTGAATTTTGTTGTTACTTCGAAAAGGTGTCGTAGGATATCTTTTTCGATTGTATTAAAATCTTCTTTTCTTCTTTCATATACTCTCTGTGCAACATCAAGAGCGTCTTCTATTCTATAAGTGATAAATCCTTCTGATCCTCCCCATGCGAAAGATGGTACGAATTTCGGGGGGAAACCATTTCCAAATATGTTTGCACTTACACCTACTACGGTTCCAGTATTGAACATAGTATTGATACTGCACTTAGAATGATCACCCATGATAAGTCCGCAAAACTGAAGTCCTGTGTTGATATAATCTTCCTCCTTGTAATTCCAGACTTTTATTTTTGAATAATTATTTTTCAGATTAGAATTATTGCTGTCTGCACCAAGATTACACCATTCGCCTAAAACAGAATTTCCAAGAAAGCCGTCATGAGACTTGTTGCTGTAACCCATAATTACGGAGTTACTTATCTCTCCTCCCACTTTTGAATGAGGACCGATAGTCGTGGCCCCATATATTTTTGCACCCATTCTAACCTGCGAATGATCGCCGAGAGCGAAAGGTCCTCTTATCATTGCGCCTTCCATTATTTCAGCATCTTTTCCAATATAGATTATTCCGCCTGTTGCATTTAAAATAGCACATTCTACCTTTGCACCTTCTTCTAAAAATACATTTCCCGGAGTGATAACTGTATTTGTCTGACTAAGTCCAATAGTTTTTCTACCCTTTGTGAGCAGAGAGAAATCGGCTGTCATCGCTAACTCATTTTGAGTGAATATGTCCCAGTTATAGTTGATCTTAATAAATTCAGTGATGCAGTTTTTGCTTTTTGAAAATTCAATTTCATCAATCGATTTTATGTTCTTCATATCGCTGTCTGTCCTACCTGCTACAACGACATTTTCAAGAACGAGTTTCTCACCGGGTTTTAAAGATTGGATTTCCTTTACCAGTGACGAAGTAGGAAGAACGGAGCCATTGATAAAAATATTTTCAGCTAAAGGTGAATAAGGATACTTATCCTGTAGATAGGATTCTGTAAGAAAAGAGAAGTTTCCTTCTAGATGCTTCTGCCACTTTTCCCTTATTCGTAAAATCCCTACTCTAATTTCTGCGACAGGACGAGTATGAGTAAGAGGAAGCAGACTAATGCGCGCCTCATCTTCAAATAAAATATAATTCATGGGCAGAATTTTCCGGTAGATTTAATAATGTGTGGGTAAAAATAGCTTTTTCTGAATAGCAAAAAAGCAGATTGAACAAGAATTTGAATCTCCTATTTTTTACTTGCATCGGTTTGATTACCAAAGTTTCCATCATAAAAAAAGTCCCCGACAATGCCGGGGACTAATAAACCGTATCTTATATTATCCGATAAGGGAATTATTCTTTATCGTCTGACTTAACTTCAGTTTTAACATCAGTCTTTACTTCCTTCTTTTTCGCATAACGGCTTCGGAATTTATCTACACGACCAGCCGTGTCAATAAGCTTCATTTTGCCAGTATAGTAAGGATGTGACATATGACTGATCTCCAGTTTTATCAATGGATAATCTTTACCATCTGTCCATTTAACCGTATCCTTGGTTTCAATAGTAGATCGTGTCATGAATGAATAGTCGCAAGAGATGTCCTTGAAAACCACCATTCTATAATTCTGTGGATGAATTTCTTTCTTCATTATCGGTCAATTTTTTGAGGATGCAAATGTATGATAATATTCCCTTTTTACAAACCATTTATCATTCATTTTATAATAATACTGACAATTTACTGCCCGCAACCCTAAACAGCAATTCAAGTTAAAAGTTCCAATTTTTATAGATAATAGCTCGAAATCGAATGAATTGTCTTATATTTTGCCCGTGTTTGAAAAAGGCAGTGCCGGAAAACACCATTAACTGATCAGCATTGCATTAACAAATTCCGTAAGTATTGACTCAGGTATTTTTGAACCTTATCTTCGGAAATCCATAGAAACACATCCCCATTTAAACGAACATTAACTACTTTTGCCACCGCTGATAGCCATCGCTTTTAGCCATCATAGACGACAATGAAGGAAGAATTAATACAACAACTGGAAGACTTTTTAAAAGAAGACGCTACTGACGAAATCTTTTCTAAAGCTGATGAAATTAAAAATCAGTATTTACGCGCCTGCGAGGAACAAAACACCGAAATGCTTCAGGCATTTTTGGCAGATGGCGGACTGGCAGAAAATTTCGAACCTAAAAAGGATATACGCGATAGTCGCTTCAGCGAACTGTTACATATCTTTTCTGATCGTGAAAGCAAATTCAGAAAGATGCGCACGGATGATATTGTAACGCGTCAGAAAGACAAAGAGAAAGTTATCGCCGACCTTGAAAAGCTTATCGCAGAAGAAACTAATATCGGTAAGGCTTTTCATGCCTTTAAAGAATTACAGACAAAATGGAATGAGATAGGCAATGTGCCTACAAGAGATTATAAAAATCTTCAAAGTATTTATCACCGTCATGCTCACAACTTCTATTACAACATGAAGTTGAGTAAAGATTTGAGGGAACTAGATTTCAAACGGAATTTTGAACAACGAACTCAATTGCTGATGAAGATTGAATCGTTGATTCCAATGGAATCTGCCAGAGGATTAGAACGGATGATAAACTTGTACAGAATGGAATGGTCGGATTTGGGACCTACGGCGCCTGAAACTATCGAACCACTTCGTACACGATATCGCGATTTAATAAGTCAGGTTTATCAGAAGATCAGAGCCTATAATCAGGATCGTCAAAAAGAAGAAGTTGTACATCTTGAAACCAAGAAAAATCTTCTTGATCAAGCGAAAGCAATTTCAGAAGGAACAATTGACTCTGCTAAACAATGGCAGACGATGACTGATTCGCTCAATAGGATTTTTGATGAATGGAAAGCTACAGGTTTCGGACCGAAAAAAGAAAATGATAAAATCTGGGAAGAATTCCGAGGTGCATTAAATACTTTTTATGCCAAGAAACGTGACTTTTTCCATGAAATAAAAAAGGCACATAAAGAAAACAAAGACAAGAAAATTGCAATCATCGCTAAAGCCGAAGAATTAGTTAAAGGAAATACGGAAGGATCTGAAGATTTAACAAAACAGATTTTACAGCTTCAGCAGGATTGGAAAACAGCAGGACATATAGAACAATGGGAAGAAAATAAACTCTGGAAAAAATTCCGCGAAGTTTGTGATAGTTTCTTTAACCAACGCCGTGAAAAATTCAATGCACGGGATGCTGAGCATATTAAAAACCTCGAATTAAAAGAAGAGCTTGTAAAACGCGTTGAAGCATTTACAGCTTCCGGCAATGCCGAAGAAGACCTTAAAGCCCTTCGTGCCTTTTCAGAGGAATGGAAAATTATCCAATTCGTACCCATAAAAGAAAAACAAAAGATTTGGGAAAAATTTAAAAAAGCCCTGGATGTATGTTACGATAATCTTAAACTTGAATCTTCGCAAAGACATATGCTGAAATTCAGGAACAATGTTGAGTCTCTTTCTCAGTCTGAAGATTCCGGTCATCATATGCAAAGAGAAAAAAATGCTATACGTGATAAAATAAAAAAGTTGCAGGCTACGATTAACCAGTATGAAAACAACCTGGGCTTCTTCAGAAATTCAAAAAACATGGCTCCACTTCTCACTGAAGTTGAAAGTAACCTAAGTCAGGCAAAAGCAGAAATGCAACTACTCGAGAAAAAACTAAAGATGTTTAACGAAGTTCAATCTGAAAAATCCTAATCGTTGAATAATTTCCATTCCTTATCCTGTTTCATGAAAAAATAATTACATCTTTACATAATTAATCAAAAGATGTACAAAATTCTTCACCGGATATTATTTGCTGGTGCATTCCTATTTCTTTTTTTATTCCTCTTTAACGGCTGTAAAAAAGACGACTTCGAAACAGGTAATTATAACCTAGAGTTTTCGGCTGACACAATTATCTTCGATACCGTTTTCACAACAGTTGGAAGCGCTACTCAGGTTTTCTCTGTCTATAATCGTGGTAACAAACCTGTAAAAGTTGGATCCATCCGCCTGGCCAACGGTGAAGGTTCCAACTTCCGGTTAAATGTCGATGGCCTCCCCGGTAAATCATTTTCTGATGTGGAAATAGGTGCTAACGACAGCATCTGGATTTTCGTCGAAGTCACCATCGATCCGAATAATCAGAATACTCCGTTAATTGTTACTGATTCAATATTGTTTAACACGAATGGCCAGACACAGGATCTTGATCTGGTCGCTTGGGGACAAAATGCCTACTTCCACCGTCCTCCTAGTTCCCAGATATATCCTTTCTTCTTCCTTAACTGCAATGAAGTTTGGGCGAATGACAAACCGCATGTCGTCTATGGATATGCCATGGTCGATTCATCGTGTACACTTACAATCAATGAAGGTGTAAATGTTCATTTTCATCCCGGTTCCGGAATGATTGTTTTGAATTCAGGAACTTTGCTGGTAAATGGCACCATCCAAAATAATGTAACTTTTCAAGGAGACAGACTGGGAGAAAATTATAAAGACATCCCCGGACAATGGGACAGAATTTGGTTGTCAAATCTCAACCTGCATTCTAACATCATCTCCCCTGGGACGAAAAATTCTGTCATAAAAAACGCTGTCATAAAAAATGCATTCATCGGGCTTCTTGTCGATACGTCTTTTGATAACAATGTAAATAACCTCACACTGAGATTGGAGAATACAATCATAAAAAACATGGCAACACATGCAATGGCCCTTCGTGGTGCGCGTGTGAACGCATACAATTGTGTATTTGCCAATTGTGGGGCTCAGACAACAAACATACTTTATGGTGGTACATATAAATTTTATCATTGCACCTTTGCTAATTACTGGAGTAATTCAATTAGGAAAGATCCAGCCGTTACATTAAATAACTACACCAATATGGCAAGACCCCTTGATGCCTATTTCGGGAACTCGATCATCTATGGTAATAATGACAATGAACTCGGACTGGATTCATTCCCTTCCGGCAATCTTTTTAACTTCCGGTTCGATCATACATTGTTGAAAGTTGAAAGTACTTTTCCGACAAGTGACGCCTCCAGATATAATGCAATTCTGAAAGCATTTGGCGGAAGTAACGACCCATTGTTTTCTGACATAGAAAATAATTTTTACCAACTTGATTCATTGAACAGTGCTGCCGTGAATGCCGGCGATATGACAATTACAAATGTAAGTCCTCTCCTATCCAACGATATACTGGGGACCAGCCGGGCTGCCAATGCACCTCCTGATCTCGGTGCCTATGAAAGAAGATAAATTTTCAACGGTGGCCTTTCTCTATTCTATATCTTATATGCCGCCTATTTCATATCTCATGAAATGCCTGGATTCTGATAGTATTATTCTTGAGCAACATGAACATTACGTAAAGCAGACTTATCGAAACCGTTGCAATATCTATGGACCGAATGGAAAACAAACACTCGTCATCCCCGTTGTTCATGATAATATTTTCAGGACACCAATTAATAAGGTCAGGATCTCGAATGAAACCAAGTGGAATAATATTCATTGGAAATCTGTTTGTGCTGCTTACAGAAACTCTCCTTATTTCGAATTTTATGAAGATGATTTCCGAAATCTGTTTGAAAATCCAGAAGAATTTCTTTTTGAATTTAATTTAAAACTGTTAAAAATAATTTTTGATTGTTTTCAGGTGAAAGCAGCAATTCAATTGACTGAAAATTATCAGAAAATTACGGAAAACCCTTCGACTGATCTGAGAAATTATTTTCATCCAAAGAAAATCATAAGTAGCAAAAAGCCATATCGCCAGGTTTTTAAAGAGAAGCATGGTTTTATTGATGACCTTTCTTGTATTGACTATTTGTTCAATGCAGGAAATAAAATAGATTTTACAGAATAATTTTCAGAGTGAAAGAATTTCAGCAATTCTCATCAGCTCAGTCGGAAATTGTTTTTTGTTTTTCACTACCGTTGATAATGGAGTAAAAACTATTTCGTTATTGATGATACCCACCATTTCATTCTTCATTCCATTAACAAGAGCTTCAACTGCTGCGACTCCGAATCGACTCGCTAGCACTCTGTCTGCGCATGAAGGGCTTCCTCCCCTTTGCATATGACCAAGCACACTCACTCTTGTGTCGTATTCACTGAACCTTTTTTTAACTTCAGCTGCTATATCATAAGCACCGCCAGCATCATCTCCTTCGGCAACAATTACGATCATCGAAGATTTTTTTCTATGCCAGCCTCTTTCAAGTATGCCTACGATCTGTTCAACTTTGGTTTTTTTTTCGGGAATTAATATTGCTTCTGCACCACCGGCAATTCCACTGTACACAGCAATCATCCCTGCATCGCGCCCCATTACTTCAATAAAAAATAACCGGTTATGGGAGTCTGCTGTATCTCTTATCTTATCTACAGCCTGAACAACCGTATTCAAAGCCGTGTCAAATCCAATAGAAAAATCTGTGCCGTAGATATCATTGTCAATTGTCTTTGGTATACCGATTATCGGAAAATTAAATTCACTTGTAAATTTTTCGATGCCTCGAAAAGAACCATCCCCGCCGAGAACAATCATCGCTTCGATTCCTTCTGCCTGAATATTCTCTATCGCTTTTTCTCGATAAGAAGACTCTTTGAATCTTTCACTCCTTGCTGTCTTCAAAATAGTCCCACCACGTTGCAGGATATTACTTACACTATGAGAATTAAGATCAATAAATTTTGCATCAATTAAACCATCAAAACCATTCATTACTCCAACAATCTGCATATCGTGATAAATACCAGTACGCGTTACTGCACGAATAGCTGCATTCAATCCGGGGCAATCACCACCGGTCGTCAGGACGCCGATTTTCTTCAAAGTCATGATTTTTCGCTGTGCATTTTAGAAGCCTTACGACTGCCTTCATATAAATCAAATTTTAAAAACCGACATTCCAAAGCGCCGTTGAAGAGCTGAATTTTTCTCGAAGCATGAAGTCCTATGTTCTTTGCTGCATCCTGATTCGCTGTAAGAATCCATGCAGTACTTCCCTGATATTTTTTCTTTAACTGATCTCCGATGTTTTTATAGAGAACAAATAAATCATCATCAGTTATTCGACCACCATAGGGAGGATTACTGACAATAGTTTGCTTGCTTATTGTTGGTGTATAATGTTCGAAAGGCATTGTATGAAAATTTATTACATCCTGAACACCGGCCGCTTTAGCATTTTCCATAGCGCTGTTAATTGCCTGATGAGAACGATCAATCCCTGTAATTTCAAATTCAGGTGGAGGCTTTTGTGCGCTTTTTGCTTCATCAAGAACAGAATCCCACAAAGACGCATCAAAATCATTCCATCGTTGAAAACCAAATTCACTTCTGAAAATTCCGGGCGCAATGTTCATAGCCATTAATGCAGCTTCAATAAGAATGGTTCCACTTCCACACATCAGATCAGTAAATGGAGAATTCTTATCCCAACCGCTTAATAACACCATTCCAGCGGCAAGTGTTTCATTCAAGGGCGCTTCTACTTGCTCACTTCTATAACCACGGCGATGCAATGAAGATCCGGAGCTGTCCAGAGAAACAGATGCAATGTTATCAGATAAATGTACATTGATTCTGACAGTTGGAAATCGCAAATCAACATCGGGACGTTTTCCCGTCTTTTCACGGATCTGATCCACAATAGCATCCTTCGCCTTTAGTGAAACATACAGTGAATGTGTCAGGTTAGATTTTACTGTAACGGCATCAATTGCCAACGTATCATCTGGCGTCATATATTGACTCCAATCCATTTTTTTTATGCCATCGTATAGTTGAATTTCATTTCCTGCCGGGAAACTCCCTAACGGTTTTAGAATTCTAAGTGCTACCCTGCTGTTCAGATTCGCTTTATACATGGTCTCATCAGTACCGGTAAAGAATACAGCGCGCGTGCCCTTTTTAATATCTTCCGCGCCGAGTGCTGTAAGTTCTGCACTCATTATATCTTCAAAACCAAAAGACGTTTTGGCAATTAATGAAATTTTCTTCATCCTGTTCCCTTTGTTAACCAACCTTTTTTATAAAAAAAGATAATCTGAAATATAACTATTAAAATCATTACAACGCTGACACCAACATATCCGTATGGAGAATACAATTCAGGCATGTTAAATGGAAATTGCTTGCCTGTTACAGGGTCGACGCGTTGGAAATTCATTCCATATAGTCCGACAATAAAGGTAAGAGGAATAAAGATGGTTGAGATAATTGTTAGAATCTTCATAACCTGATTAAGCCTGTTGCTGACTGATGATTGATAAACATCCATGAGTGAGGCTGTAACCTCTTTATAACTTTCGACAAGATCAAGAAGTTGAATACAATGATCATAAGTATCTCGAAAAAATACTTTTCCTGACTCTTTGATTTCAGAATAAGACGATCGAAGTATGTCGTTCATCTTATCCCGTTCCGACCAGATGATTCTTCGTAAATTTACCAACTCACGTTTCCTCTGTAAAATTCTGTTTAATGCTTCCCGCGAAGGATTGGAGATAAGGTCATCTTGTAAATCGTCGAGGCTATCACCCATTTTCTCAAGAATAGGATAATAGTTATCAATGGTAACATCCATCAGTGAATATGCCAGATAATCCGCACCTGAACGTCGCATAAATCCTTTACCCTGCCGTATCCTGTTCCTTACAGGATCGAGTACATCTTCATATTTATTCTGGAAGGTGATCACAAAATTCTTCCCCAGCAAAAGACTCAGCTGATCATTCGTGAAGCTATTTCCATTATCCTGAAGTGTACGAGATATAAAAAAAAGATGGTCTTTAAATTCTTCAACTTTAGGTCTCTGATAATCGTTAACAACATCTTCAATCTGCAATCGGTGAATACCAAAAAAATCTGCCATCTGTTCAAGGAAAACCTTGTTTCCTAGTCCTTTGACATCAAACCAATGTGTTTTGCCAGGCATTTTCATCAATTGTTCTTTAATCTCTGAAATGCTTTGCAGTTCTGCCTCGTATATGGAATCCTCATCATAAACAATGGTATGAAGACTCAACTTCAATGCATCATCAGGAAGATTTATAACACCAGGTGCACTTCCAGGTGGCGTTCTCCTGATTCTTCTGTTACGGTGATGCTTTGAGTTCCTTCTCATATATGATGTGTTAAAAATATACAAATGAATTTATGTGAGAAAATTCTTCACTAAAGTTTTAAACTGTTAATTAGCGGACATCAATCAGTATTGATCTGAATTAATCTTAATAGGTACTAAATATAGAATCATAAAATGAATTATCATTGCCAATATAACCGAATCAATGGTCAATAATGTATTTTTACCATCGAAATGAGCATGATATCCAAAGTTAAGCCTGTCGTAGAGGATCTGGCTGATGGAACAGACTGGTTTGAGACATGGTTCGACTCACCATACTACCATATTTTATATAAAAACCGCGATGAACAAGAAGCCGAATTATTCCTCGACAAATTAATTCTATTTCTTAATGCGAAAATTGGTGCCAGGATGCTTGATGTGGCATGTGGAAAAGGTCGTCATTCTATCTACCTGAATAGGAAAGGATTTGACGTTACAGGATTTGATTTATCGCCTAAAAGCATATCACACGATAAACAATTCGAAAATGAAGCACTGACTTTCTATCTGCATGATATGAGAGAAGTTTTCCGCTCTAATTATTTTGATTTTATTCTTAACCTATTTAGCAGTTTCGGATACTTTCGCAAAGAAAGAGATAACATTCGTTGTCTGATCGCGAATTCTATTGCCCTAAAACCGAACGGTATTTTTGTTTTCGATTATTTCAATGCAAAATTAATCCGCGATGCAGGGAACAGTATGCACGAAAGAACCGTTAATAATATCTTATTTCATATTGATAAAAGCATAGATGAAAATTTCATCTCCAAGAAAATTAGTTTTTCTGACAATGGGAAAAACTATTTATTTGAAGAAAAACTATTGCTTGCAACTAAAACAGATCTTGAAAAATACTTCTCAGAATCAGGATTGGAAATAAAACATTGTTTCGGCAGTTATATGCTCGAGCCATTTGATGAAAATAAATCAGAAAGACTCATCTTTATTGCTCAAAAAAAATCTACACTCTGATGCAGCCTCTTTCATATTTCCTGTTATTTATTACTATAATACTCAGCGGAAGCTCTGTGTTTTTATTTAAAAAAGTTAGCCCCG
Source organism: Bacteroidota bacterium (assembly GCA_031427625.1). Lineage (GTDB taxonomy): Bacteria > Bacteroidota > Bacteroidia > AKYH767-A > 2013-40CM-41-45 > JADKIH01. The sequence continues at coordinate 113,897 of JANPNV010000111.1, read as the reverse complement.
GTTTTCTCAAACTTCTACTTTCATTCAGTGGGGCATTTCTCTTCGCCCTAACTGTTCTTCACCTGATACCCGAAGTATATCATTCTTCCGATACGAGCATCGGTATGTTTATTCTGTTAGGATTTTTCATTCAGATTATTCTTGAATTTTTTTCTCAGGGAATCGAACACGGACATATTCACATTCATAAAAAGCAAAATGCTGCTTTCCCATATGGTATCATGCTTGGACTCTGCCTTCACAGCTATCTGGAAGGGATGCCACTCGTCCAGCATTTTTCCGAATCAGGAACGCAACGTTCACTTCTTGCGGGAATCATCCTCCATCATATTCCTGTAGCAATTGCATTGATGACAATGTTTCTGCAATCAGGACTTAATAAAAAAGCAGCAGTAATGTATCTTACGCTCTTTGCACTGATGGCTCCAATGGGAGCTTTAACAGGAAATTTTATCAGTCAATCCGGTTTTCAAAACATTCCTCACCTATTCGACATTACTATGGCTGTTGTAATAGGAATCTTCCTGCATATTTCCACTACTATTCTATTTGAATCAAATGAAGACCATCGATTCAATTACCTAAAAATTTTAATTATTGCACTTGGCGCAGGGTTAGCAATGCTGAGTTAATTTTGTTTTGCTGCTTACTTTATCCTAACTCAGATTTATTTCAAAAAAAAGGCTGGTTTATCACCAGCCCTTTCAATAACCATCTAAACTTTTTATGCAGTCTGTTGAGATAGCGAATTGACAGCCGCTTTAATTGCTTCCATGCTTGGAAAATCTCCAGGACTTGGAAGAATCTCAATAAACCGTATAATTCCTTCTTTGTCGATTACAAATGTGGCGCGTTTGGCAACATTCTTATATCCGCAAATAAATTCATCAAGAACAATTTCATAGTCCTTTATCGCTTCTTTATTGAAATCTGATAAAAGCGGGTATTCAATTTTCTTATCATCCGCAAAATTCTTTAATGCCAAAAATGAATCGACAGAAATACCGGCTATTGCAGCGTTTATATTTTTATAGCTGTTATAATCTTCCTGAACTGCACACATTTCTTTTGTACAGGCCCCTGTCCAAGCAAGTGGAAAGAAAAATAAAATCAGATTCTGACCTTTAAAATTTTCTAACGTAACTACATTTTTATCCTTATCGATAAGTTTAAAATCTGGGGCTTTTTGACCTACTTTTATCATATTAATATATTTAAGAGTTTTGGCAAATATACGGAATTGATGCAGGTATTTGACAAGTTATTAATTTCACCAACAAATCTCCCAATTAATCCTTCGATTATTATCTAAAATTGATGTTAAAAATAATTTCCAGATTCAAATTTCTCATTATCATACTCATTGAAGTCATTTGTGCATCCAATGTTAAATGGGGAAACGATCGTTGGAAGGAAATAGTGTCATTCGATGGAAAAGGATATTATGCCTATTTACCTGCCTTTTTTATCTATCACGATCTCCATTTTAACTTCAAGGATGAAATTGAAAAAAAATATTCAAGTCCACGTAATTATTATGAATACAGAGTAGCTGCCGGCGAGGGGATAATCAATAAATATTTCGTGGGGACAGCCATATCTCAACTCCCATTTTTTATGGTTGCGCATGGTATTACAATTCTGACAGGAGGCAGCGCAGATGGTTATTCATACTTCTATATGATTTTCATTAGCATAGCTTCGATATTTTATTCCATTGTAGGATTATTTTTTTTGGAAAAAACACTTCGATTGTATAATATAAAAGATGTTGTAATCACATCGACGATTTTCTCCATTGTTTTTGGCACACAATTATTTTATTATACGGTTTTTGATCCTTCCCTGTCGCATATATATTCCTTTTCGGCCTTTTCAATTTTACTTTATTCATTAAAGAATTTTGCTGATAATCCAAATAATAAATACTTGTTTTTATCAGCTGTAATTCTTGGATGGATTTTCCTCATACGACCGGTAAATATATTAGTGATTCTTATTTTCCCTTTTATCTCCGGTAGCAAAAAGAATTTTACTGATGCATTAAGTTATCTACTAAAAAACCGACCAGCTTTAATGTTTTCATTCTTATTATTTATTCTTCCGATTTCGGTGCAGGTACTTATTTATTATTTCCAATCGGGGATTCTCTGGCCTGACTCCTATCCGGTGGAACATTTTATCTGGAACCGGCCGGAAATAATCAATATACTTTTCAGCTATAAGAAAGGATTTTTCCTTTACACACCACTTGCATTTCTCTCATTGGCCGGATTAATATTCGTCTGGCGAAAAAGTAGATTTACTTTTCTATCATTCTCATTGTTCTTTATTTCTATCACCTATGTATTCTCCTGCTGGTGGTCGTGGTGGTATGGTGGCAGTTTCAGTTCAAGACCGTATATGGAATATCTTGGAATCTTTGCAATCCTTTTTGCAATCCTTCTTAGTGAAATTAAAAGGAAATTAATTTTGAGATCAACCTTGGGACTAATCATATCCCTTATCCTGATTTGCCAGGTTCAGACTTATCAATACAGATATTACATCATTCACTGGGAAAAAATGGATAGGGAACATTACTGGCGGGTTTTCATGCGAGTAGATCAATTAATAAAGCATGAAAATGCAAATGCTGATTTTATCGACGAAATTAAAAAGTAAAATTTTTATTTTCCCAGCTTTTTAGCTTCATTCCAGTAAACATCCATTTCCTCAAGGGTCATATCACTTAACTGTTTGCCGGCTTTATTTGCCGCATCTTCAAGATAATTAAACCTGCGAATAAATTTTTTATTGGTCCTTTCTAATGCTTCATCAGGATTGATGTTTTTAAACCGGGCATAATTTATCAAGCTAAAAAGAACATCGCCGAATTCGGAAAATGCATGTTCTTCATCACCTGATTCAGTGGCTTCTTTAAACTCGGCAAGCTCCTCCTCTACTTTCAACCAAACTTGTTCAGGTTGTTCCCAATCGAAACCGACGCCACGCGCCTTTTCCTGAATTCGCATCGACTTAACCATCGAGGGTAATGACTTTGGAACACCTTCCAGAACTGACTTGCTTCCTTCTTTTAGTTTAAGTTTTTCCCAGTTCCGCTTTACATCTTCTTCGTCATTTACTATTACATCACCATAGATATGTGGATGTCGGAAAATCAGCTTTTCACATTGTGCATGAATTACATCTGTTATATCAAAGGCCTTTAATTCTGAGCCAATTCTGGCATAAAATAAAACATGAAGTAAAATATCTCCCAGCTCTTTTTTTATTGAAGGTAAATCGTTCTCTACAATCGAATCCGCTAATTCATACGTCTCTTCAATCGTGAGATGTCTTAACGACTCCAGTGTTTGTTTTTTGTCCCATGGACATTTCTCTCTTAATTCATCCATGATTGTCGCCAATCTTTCAAATGCTTCCGAACGTTTTGTCATGTTCCAAATATAATAGAAAGAGTGCGATATGAAACTGATAATTCTAAAGAGTACTTAACAACAAATCGTGATTTATCAGGAAAGATTAATGTGAGAATAAAGTATAAATCATTGCATTGTAACAAAAATGCATAAATCAAATATATTTATTGAATTTTACTATAATAAAAGATAACTTTAGGAATAATATTTATTCTGACTAAATTATTAAACGATTCTAAAACTAAAAAAATGAATATTAAATGGTTCAATCGAAAAGGTGTATTTTATACTCCTGCAAAGTTTATTGGATGGCTAATTTTTTTATCCGCTGTTGCATATTTGATATATAAATTCTTCGATATCGACAGTCGTTCTCATTCTGTTAGCGATACATTAATGAACTTTATATTCAATGTAATAATTATTGCAGTAGTATATTCAGCGATTGCTTTTTTTACAAGCGGAAATAAAAAGAAAGAGTCTGAAGAATAATATTATCTGGCAATAACCATATTCCTTACCTGCTGCACAGCTCCGTTCTGTAGTCGGGCATAATAAACACCTGATCCGTAATTTTCATTTTCAAACCATATTTTGTAAGTGCCGGCAGGATATTCTGAATCAGCAAGTGTTTTTATAAGTCTGCCTTCATTATCAAAAACCTGAACAAGAGTGTGTCCGCCGCTAGTTGTAAAATCGATATAAGTACTTTCTGTAAATGGATTAGGATAGTTTTTAATCAGGTTAAGTCCGGCATTCTGGTTGAGATCATGAATTCCTATAGAACTACAAGCGGTGCTTTGAATAACTGGTAAAGTCTGGAAGTTCTGGAGAAGAATATTACTGAGATCCGATGATGGAACACAGAACCAGTCCTGTAATACCGATGCATAAACAGAACGGAAATCATATTGCATCGGAATATTATCATTGCTTGATACTGCGGGACCAATAACAGGATTCGAACCTAATATTCCACTCTGTACATCTTTACCGAAAACAAATAACGGCGCAGCTGCTCCATGATCGGTTCCATCACTTGCATTTGATTTAATCCTTCTGCCGAATTCTGAGAATGTCATACCAAGTACACGATCTTCAATATTCAGAAAAGTAACATCAGTCATAAAGGCCGAAATCGCTTCCGATAATTTTGTGAGCAAATCTGCATGACTTCCTGTTGTGGTCGACCCTGAAATCTGTGCCGAATGTGTATCGAATCCACCCAGACTTACCATATAAATTTTTGTTTTTAAACCTCCAGCTATAAGACGAGCCACAATTTTTAACTGATCAGCTAAAGAGTTTGTTCCGGTAACTGGATAGGCAGAAGATTGTTGTGTAATAGTATTTGCAGCCGAGAGTATGACTGATGAATATTGTGTGGACTGCTGTGCTACCTGTCGTATATACGTCAGTTCTTTGCCTGCATTTGTATTCGGTGCAGGATCCAGAACACCATTAATCAAATTATAAAAACTTGTAGGATCTGAAATTGCCATGCCCATACTTGTAGTAGGTCCTTGCAATGCCAATGAAACTGTTGAACCAATTTGTATAGCAAGCGGATCAGGCATCGTAGCGTTCGGATAACCGGTGGGGTAATTCGCATAATCATAATTCAGGTATCTGCCGACCCATCCGGAATTTAAAACCTGATTTGAATCAGATCCTGTTAGCCATATATCAGTCGCTCTGAAATGTGAAAAATTGGGAGAAGGATAACCTACCCCTTGTAATATATTTAATCGTCCGTTGTTAAATAATTGCTGCATGCCAGTCATTGCAGGATGTAATCCCGTATCAGCATATCCGTTTAAAGGTAGCACTTGTGTATCAGGAATTAATATGTTCGATCTCGCACTGGCAAGATTTGCATATTGATCTAGTGGAATGACTGTGTTCAATCCGTCGTTACCACCATTCAATTGTATAAGTACAAGTGCATGATCATTTAGTGTAGCCGATGTCAGTGCCTGCATCAACGGTGATCCTGCAAATGCTCTGACAGAAAACCCACTTAATAATGAAGGCAGAAGTGTAGCTGGAATGGTGGTTCGGAAAAAATCTCTTCTTTTCATAGGGCGATTTATGATAATTGGTATTCGGAAAGATCCATGATGTATTTGTAAAATGACTGCAACCGCGTTTTCACTATATTCAAATAGGAAGTGTTTGTTGGAGAGCCGGTGTAATCAGTCCACGCTGTTGTCCAATAATAATTCTGCGTCTGACCTGAAAGGAGAATAGACAACAAATATGCTTTCAAACCAGAAGTTGCATCAATCGCATAATGGAGCGAAAGTACTTCGTCAATCAATGCAATTGGGTCTGAAGGATTAGTCATTCCGGAAGTAATGGCAATAACATCAATTGCTATCGTCTGTCCGAAATAAGTGTAACCGTTACTACTCATTCTGTCACTAAATTGGTTTCGCTTCGGAAGTGAATCTGAATTAATCCACATTTCATGAAAGCCGGGTTCTTGATAGTAAGCTTGCCATCCGGCTACATTGGGAGGATCACCGACGTCCATTAATGCACTGGATGCCATAGATCGCAATTTATCCCAGGTGGAATATTGAGCTGTAATATCTGTAGCATCGGGAAAAATTATTTCGAATTCCCGACTTAAGGAAACAGCAAAATCAATCGGCGATTTAATCAGGCATGCCCGGTTCAGCACATCAAAAAAATGTTCACTCTTGAAGAGAGCAGATAAAACCGGAACTATGTCATAATTATTTGATCTGAAAATAGCAGCGAGTGGCTGAATGACATTGGCCTCTGTGGAAGAGTCAATTTCATAGTAAACGAACCATCGGTATAGTTTCCTGCAAATGAATTCAGATACTTCATTGCGGATAAAGATCATATTCATCAGGTCGTCCACTTCATTAGCGCCTGCTGTACCGATCTGCCCGGTTATTACTGTATTGTTATACCACGATGAGAAGATCTTGTTGCCTGTATCATGTCGGCTCGCTACAAAATAAGAGTTATATCCATTGGCTGACGTACCGTTTGCAAGTAAATCATTTCTCCATCCCGACAAAGTACGAGCAGCTTCTTTTACATCGTCTTCAGTATATTGAGGCATTCCGAGACTGTCTTTACCAATGGTAAATAACTCCTGCAATTCTCTGCCATAATTTTCATTCGGTGCTGAAGCCGTATTCTGATCGCCATTCAGATACCTAAGCATTCCACTGTTTAATGTAATCTGCTTTGTAAACCCCATGAAATTACCCAAAGCATATTCTCGTAAGAGGGCATTGTATTTATAAACATAGGTACCAACCTGAACAGTATCTAATTCAATGACGAAGTGATTACTCCAGAATAATACCATTTTTTCGCGCAGACTTCTCGGCTGGTTCAACATTTGAGAAATCCACCACGACTTCATACTTTTTTTCCTTGAGGTATACGTATAAGTACCGACTATATTGGTGTCGGGTGTTCCGGGCCAAGGCATTCCTGCCGCACATTGCGGATCTACAATAACATTGTTGTAATTATTTAGTGGCGGTGATGGAGGGGTATATGCTGGGTGATTGATTATCTCCAGTAGTGTGTCTATTGAATCACTCATACCAAGCCCGAGAAAATAATTGATATCGTCTTTTTTCGAACCAAACATTGTACGTTTAAGCAAATGTTTTACTTCTGAGATTGTCCAGGTACCAGAATAAGGAGTGAGTCCTGAAGATGTGCGGGCAACATTATCAAAATTTTGCCGATGAGCCTTGTTTGGTGAAAGTAATTCTCGACTGTTCATAGGTATAATATAGGGCGGTTGACTTCCGGTAGGATCGATGGTTTAATGAAAATGCTAAATAGACTTTCTAAAGATGAACAAATTGTTTTAGTTGAACATAAAAAAAGTCATCCAATACACCAAATTTATTAACATAGGAATCAAAAAAAAGTCATCTGTTTATGCAGATGACTTATATGTTCATAATAAAAATTGTTTTCTAATTGAGCTTATACGGCACGACCATCTGAAATTCAGGAATACGTACGTAAAATTGTTTTTTATCAATAAGTTTTTCCATCAGATAGGTACCATACATTTTTCCTATTTCAGAATCCAGGTTGCAACCTGAAATATACTGATAGCTTTCACCTGTACCAATGATTGGCTGCTCTCCTACTACCCCTTCTCCTTCTACTTCTCTGTTAGATGCATTTGAATCGACAATAAACCAGTGACGACGAGTTAATCGAATTGAATAGTCGCTGTTGTTGGTAATCGTAATGCGATAAGCAAAAATGTGTTGGTTAAGTTGGATATTACTCTGATCCGGACGGTAAAACACCTCTACGCTGACTTTGATTCCTGATGTGACTTGTGTGATCATATATTTCTTTTGTTATCGTCTATCAAATATATCAAAGCTTCTAAATTATCTGATATTATTTTGACGAATGCCACATTCCGTACCGTAAATAATCACAAAACGTCTGTTAGATTCAGAAGGTAATTGCTGAAAAAAACGGATAAAACAAAGAAATTAAGCCTAACTCGCTGAGAGAGGGTCACTTCACTCAATTGCTGATAATTCCTCAAAAACCTCTTCCCATTCCTTAGTCAGAACTTTAAATCTGGACTCATGCGTATTGAATTCGTCGAGTGCGGTTTTAAATTTTTCAGGATCGGAATAGATACCTGGATTTGACAAATGTTTTTCCAATACCTCTTTCTGTTGCTTCGCTTTTGAGAGTTCTTTTTCCAGAACTTCCATTCTTCCTGACAACTTCTTTTTACGCTTCTTTTCTTCGTCGTTGTTATTATTTTCAGCAGCCACTTTCTTGCTTTCTACCTTCTTCTGCTTTTCTTTTTTTTGCTGATCCTTTTGTTCTGCTTTTAAAATATTCATTTTTTTCTCCTGCGAATATTCATATTCATCATAAGGTCCGCCGTATTCTTTTACATGATGATTTTCTAACCACCAGATTTTGTTTGCCACCTGCGCAAGGAAATACCGATCGTGCGATACGATTATAAATGTTCCTTCATACTCCTGCAACACTTTAATTAATATTCCCACAGACTGCATGTCGAGGTGATTTGTTGGCTCATCGAGAATAAGAAAGTTGGCTTTGCTGAGCATCGTTTTCGCAAGTGCTACTCGCGATTTTTCTCCTCCTGAAAGGACTTTGATTTTCTTAAAGACATCATCACCAGAAAAAAGAAAAGCACCAAGAATCGAACGTAACTCTACTTCTTTCTTATCAGGTGCAAAATTTGCCAACTCGGTCAGAATATCATTATTCAATCCAAGAGCCTCGAGCTGATGCTGAGCATAAAAAGAAGTTATCACATTATGTGTTATGTCGCTTTTGCCTTCGAATGGTTCCGAACCATGAATCATTCTCAACAAGGTTGATTTACCCCGGCCATTGGCACCTATAAGTGCAATTTTATCACCACGAACAATTTTTGATTCAGTATTTTTCAGAATGTTTAACTCTCCATAACTCTTGTTCTTAATATGAAGGTCAGATATTAATTTGCCTGGTTGTTTATCTATATGAAATCTGATATTTATCTCTGGTGTGCCGCCTTCTACATCTTCAATTTTATCGAGTCTGTCCAGCGCTTTTATTCTGGACTGAGCCATTGTAGCCTTCGATGCTTTTGCACGAAATCTATCAATTAGTTTCTCTTGCTCTTTTATATATTTCTGCTGATTCTTGAACTGAGAACGCTGAAGATCTTCCCTCCCCGATTTTTCCTGCAGGTAGAAAGTATAATTACCGCTATAAACAGTGATTTTCTGATTGGCAATCTCAGCAGTCTTTGTCACTACGTTATCAAGGAAATATCTGTCATGCGATACTATTACCACTGTACCGCGATAATCTTTCAAATAACTCTCTATCCATTTTATCGAAGGAAGATCCAGGTGATTGGTTGGCTCATCGAGCAGAAGGAGATCTGGATTTTGCAGCATCATCTTGGCAAGCATCACCCTCATCCTCCATCCGCCTGAAAATTGATCCAGAGGTTTACTGAGGTCTTCTGTGCTAAAACCAAGTCCCTCTAGTAAAGATTCTGCCTTAGGCCGTAAATTATATCCGTCTGCTGCTTCGAACAGAATTTGTTTATCATGAAGTTCGTGCATGATCTCATCACTGTGATCATGCTCCATTTTTTCCAGCAAAATATGAATGTCGTTCTCGAGCTTTAATGTTTCAGAAAATGCCTGCATGGCAACATCTAAAATTGATTCATCACTGCTATAACTAAGAAGATCTTGATTCAAAAACCCTATCGAAAGATTTTTAATCTTGCTGATCTCGCCGCTTTCTATCTGGAATTCTCCGTTAATAATTCTCAACAGGGTTGATTTACCTGTTCCATTCAATCCAACCAGACCGATCTTCTCACCCGGATTGATCTGCCAGGTAGCATTCTTATAAAGGTACCTCCCTCCAAATTCGAAAGAGACGCTATTTACTGTTAACATATGTTGTTTTAATTTATCCGAAGATATTTAAGGAAATTGCCAATTCTGCAAAAGTCAACAATTGCATCATGTCATCAAAAATTGTTTGAGAATATCTGATAAGATTATTTCAATAACTCATGCAAATGCTTAATAGACTGACTTTTAAACAATCAGCTGTTTTTTGCATATTTAATAAATTTTAAGTTATTTTGCCGTCCTTATAAACAAGTCAATCGCTTATTTTTCAAATATTAGCATGTTTTTCACGACGAATCATTTATTAATATCAATAAAATCTAACATCAATTATGAGAAGTTCATTTCTAATTCTAACATTACTATTTGCCTCATTTATCAGTTTCGCTCAGGTTCCCGCTGACACTTCCTGGAAAAAAGGTGGTTTTTTTGGAATTAATTTTACTCAAGCGAACCTTTCCAGATGGGCACAAGGTGGTGAAAACTCACTTTCCTTTGCCGGTAATTTCAATGTGTTTGCAAATTATGCGAAAGACAAAACAGAATGGGCCAACAGTCTTGATTTATCATATGCACTGTTAAAATCGGGTTCTGAAAGTGTTAAAAAAAGTGATGACAGGATCGAGCTTAATTCAAAATACGGACATAAAATAAGTGAGCACTGGCTGTATAGCTTTCTGGTAAATTTTAAAAGTCAGTTTGCGCCCGGTTACAATTACCCAGATGACTCAACAGCTATAAGTAATTTTCTTTCTCCTGGATACATTACTGTGGCTGCAGGATTTACCTATAAGCCAGTCGACTATTTTGAAGTATTCATATCACCCGCTACTGGTAAATTTACAATCGTAAATGACAAATTGCTATCTGCATTTGGCGCATACGGTGTTGATCCCGGCAAAACAGTTCGTTCAGAATTCGGAGCTTACCTGAATATGAAATTCAAGAAAGATATTATGGAAAATGTAACTCTATCGACGAAACTTGAATTGTTCAACAACTACACAGATAAGGATAAAGACAATGCAAAGAAAATCGATGTAAACTGGGATGCTGCATTACTTATGAAAATAAATTCCTACCTGACTGCTTCAATAAATACACAGCTTATCTATGATGCAAATATTATTGAGAAGACTCAATTCAAAGAAATGCTTGGAATCGGACTTGGTCTAAAGTTTTAACCTAATCTTACTTTAATATAGGATATGAATCTTCAGAAATGAGTTACTTATTTCTTGCCATAGGCGGAGCAATAGGGACATTGCTTAGATTCGCTCTTGCATTATTAATCGAAGGTCGGTTCGACCGACTGACATTTCCATGGGGCACATTTGCCATTAACCTTACAGGATCGTTACTTATAGGATTCGCAGCCGGTTATTCTTCCAGTCACAGTGTTTCTCCTGAGGCCAAACTCTTCATATTTGTCGGGCTGCTTGGTGGATTTACAACCTTCTCCAGCTTAGCATTGGAAGGTTTCAGTCTTTTCCGAAATGGTCAGGCGGCAATGGCAGTAATATATTTATTAAGCAGTAACATTGCCGGTGTTTTACTTGCGTTTTTAGGATACTATATAGGAAATGGTTTTTCTCTAACTCCAAAACATTAAGCGATATACTTTTATTAATAAAATAGTAACAACTTTTTTTCATAAGTAATAAAAATTACCGGTATTATCACTCATTTCATAGCTAATTTTGCAGAATGTCATCTGCTAAAATTACTGCAATAATTTTTCTGCTATTTTTTCTGCCGAAAAACAATTCTGCACAGAACTATCAACCCGTATCTTTTTTTTCTCAGCATGAAGGAGGAATTACGGTAATGACAAAAGATCCGTCAGGAAGATTTTTAATTGCGGGTGATAACAAAGGATCTATTTACTTTCATAATCTGACTACCGGTGAATTACAAAAAACAATAATAGCGCATGGCGCTGAGGTAAGTCAACTTCGATTCAATTCAAATGGTCGTCTCTTAATATCTGCAACTCCCGATGGTGAAATTAAAATTTTCGATTTTGAAAAAGATAAAATAATTCAATCCATTTTTTCTCCCGACTATTCAGGTATTCGCTTTGTCCTTTTCTCTATCGCTGATGGATTTATATATTTTAATGGAAATAAAAAACTCTTTAAGACCCGTTCAGATCTCACTCAAACAGTTAATGAGGTTTTTGAAGAAAACGATACTATTTCTGATGCAGTAATTACGAACGACAGAAGTTCCCTAATTTATTCTACCGGGAATACCTTAAAAATTCTTAACACAAGAACTGATGTGGTACGACAGGAATTCTCGACCGGAACATCTAAAATTGAACGGATATCACTGGTGGGTGATTCATTATTAACTACGTGGAGCCAAGATGGAACAATTTACTTCTGGCATTATGTACTTGGCCAAGTCGTGCCGAATCCTGTCTTTTTTCTCAAAGCAGGAAATCCATCACCAATGAATTTTTCCGATGATGGCCAGTTGATGATAAGTGGAAATATAGGCAACTGGGCTCGCATCTGGAAACCTATGGATCGGTCTATCCTGCAAGAACTTTTTTCTCATACTAAAACTGTGACATCATCCTGCTTTGGATTAAGCAATGAGATCGTCTACACAGGCAGTCTTGATCGGACTATCATCCAATGGAAAAAAGGCGCCCCTCCACCCCCTCCTAAACCTGTAATTAATATTCCAACAATTGATTCAACTCCATTAATTTCAAAATCCATCCCGATTGTTAAACCGGATATTGAAATGACACCGGAAAATATTCCACAATATATTTCCGGAAGAAAAGTAATTTCAGATTTACGCATAGAAGTTAACTCTCCTGATATTACGATTTTTGTCTACGATAATTCATACTTCGACGGTGATACCATGTCATTATTTTTTAATGGAACCTGGATCCTTGACCACTACGGAGTGACGAAGCAGAAAAAACCAATTGAGTTGAAACTATCACCGAATACAAATAACTATGTGGTCCTGTTTGCTAATAATCTGGGAAAGAGTCCGCCAAATACGGCCGCCATCGAATTTAATGATGGAAAAAGCAAGCGGCTATTCCGTCTCTCCTCCGATTTGAAGACATGCAGTGCAATAAATTTTTTCTACTCTCAATAATACGCTTAGGGTAAAAAAAAAATAGTATTTTCCACCTCTCATACAAATCAATAAATAATGAAAAAAACCTTACTTTCTCTTACAATTATAATGAGTACCCTTCTTTCTTCTAACGGTCAGATATGGAATACTATGGCTCTCGGACTTGGAAACAACTCGAATGCAGTGAAAGCCATTGCAGAAAATCCTGTAACACATGAAATCTATGCCGGTGGAACTTTTACAGGAACTCTTAATTATCTGGCAAAATGGAACGGCTCCTCATGGGTAGAACTTGGAACAGGCGTTTCCGGTCCAGTATATGCTCTTGCTTTTAAAAATCAGGAACTTTATGTCGGAGGACTTTTTAGTTCTGCCGGTGGAGTTGCTGTAAACAATATCGCTAAATGGACAGGTAGTGCATGGAGCGACGTTGGCGGTGGATTTAATGACCAGGTAAACTGCATCTTTATAAATTCGCTATCCGGATCTGTTTATGCCGGTGGTAAATTTTCACTAGCTTCAGGTCTCGCGATGAATCATATTTCTAAACTTGTTTCCACTACCTGGAATCAAATGGGTGCAGGTATCGGAGCAAACGTAAATGCAATAACTGAATATAACAGTTCTATTTATTGCGGATCAGATATGACAAGCACCCCGCTTAATCGTTACGACGGAACATCATGGAGTGCAATCCCATCAACTGATCTTACAGGAGGAAAAATCTATGCGCTTGCCTCTTACGGTGGAAGCCTTTATGTTGGCGGAGATTTTTCAATACCAACATTTGCTGCTGCAAAATTCAACGGAACCACATGGGGAACTATTCAGACTAACTTTGGCGTAAATGATAAAGTCTATGCTTTATACAAAGGTTATAACAACATACTATATCTGGGCGGGAAATTTACAAACCTTGGTGTTGGAGGACTTGCATCCTATGCTGCAAAAATTACATCGGTTACAAATCCGATTCAGACTATCACTCTTTCAACAAGCACTGTCAATGGAGAAGTTTATGCTATCTCCAGCCAAAGCTACAAGCCAGTTATCGGCGGCACATTTTCATCACCTGCAACCAATGTTGCCATAACATCAGTGTCAATTAGCGTTGAAGAATTAAATGATCTGATCATTGAGAAATCATTTTTCCCAAATCCGGCACATGAAAGAGCAACACTAACTGTTAGCACTAAACAAAACTTTCTGAAACCGGACATAAAATTATTCGACCTACAGTCAAGATCAATTGGAAATGTGCCAACAACTATCGAGAATAAAAACAATTCTTTCGAGATTACATTGGATCTTCATAGTCTGGCTCCCGGAAATTATTATTACACAGTCACTGAAGAAGGTAAAGCAGTATTCTCTGATAAGTTCATCGTAGAGTAATTCAAAATAATATTATGAAAAAGCTGTCTATTCGACAGCTTTTTTCAGTTGTACCCTACCCTTATCAAAAGACGATTGAAAATTGTAACTTTATCCAATGAAGAAAATTTATTTAATCCTTTCTTTATTTGCAACTATTCTATTTTGTTCCTTCATATTAGGTGACGATTTTTTCGATGTTCAATTAAACGATCTTGGAAATAAAAAAGTCCTTTTTCAGGATCTTAAAACAAATAAAGCTACAGTTGTTGTATTTCTTTTGAGTGATTGTCCAGCTTCACAGAGTTACACACTTACTTTAAATAAATTATTTCAGAAATATTCAAGTAAAAATATTTCATTCATTGGCATTTTCCCTGGAAAATACTCAACTGAAAATGAACTTATTTCATTTCGGGATCAATACAAAATCCTCTTTCCATTATTTAAAGACCCTGATCTTATTCTTGGCCGAATGCTGAAAGCTGCAATTGCACCAGGATGTTTCCTTGTAGACAAAACTGGATCTATTGTTTATGAAGGGAGAATTGATGACTGGCTCTATGCAATTGGGAAAAAAAAACCGGGAATCACTCAAAAAAATCTTGAAGATGCAATTGTGTCTGTAATTAATAATGTTCCGGTAAAAATTAAAAAGACTGAAGCAATTGGATGCATTCTGGAATATGAATAAACAGAAAGTCAGATTATTTTCATTTTTTATTACATCCGTTGCGGGTTTTATTTTTTCATGCAGCAATAAAAATCAATCAACAGTAATTGAATCGGAAACTATTCCTGTTTTTTCAAAAGAGATTGCTCCTATAATTTACAAATATTGCACTCCCTGTCATCGCCCGGGTTCCGGCGCTCCATTTAATTTTATTACCTATCAGGATGTTAAGAAGAGGCTTCACACATTTCAATTAGCAATCAACAGTCGTGTTATGCCACCATGGCCTGCCGATACCGGTTACAGCCATTTCAAGGATGAAAAAGTTTTATCAAAAAATGAACTGACTTTAATAAACAATTGGATTGAAGCCGGCGCCCCTATAGGAGATTCTTTAAAAACACCTTCTCCGCCCGTTTATTACAATGAGAGTCATTTTGGGAAACCGGATATTGTTCTTCGAATTCGGGAACCAATTTTTATAAAAGGAAACAACAAGGACTATTTTATAATGCTGAAAATCCCCTACGATTTTCCGTCTGATACATTTATAAAGGCAATTGAAATCATTCCTGGAAATAAGAAGCTTGTGCATCACATCAATGCACACCTCATTCAATATGAAGAGGGAGCTAAAGTTGATAATTTGTCAGGTGATATTTTTGTTAACACCGAAAAATTCGATAAGCTTCATGCTTTTGAAAAACTCAAACTTAAAAATGATGATGGAACTTATCCATTGCTTACACCATCAGTAACAAACTATCTTCCGGGAGTGGAAACTGCAATTTACCCAGAAGGTATTGGCGGATACCGCGTAAAAAAAAGAGGTATACTCCTACTCGATAATATTCACTATGGCCCAACTCCTGTTGACACAAGCGATCAAACATCCTTTAATATATTTTTCAGTCCCCATTCGCCGGAACGACCCGTTAAAGAATTTATCTTAGGAACAAGTGGTATCTCGCCGGTCGAGCCTCCATTAATCATTCCTCCGAATCAAATTAAAAAATTCACGACAAAATATAAATTACCGGAAACAATTTCCTTGTTAACAATAAATCCGCATATGCATCTGCTAGGATCCTCATTCCTTGCTTATGCCATTTCCCCATCAGGAGACACCATTCCACTTATCAGAATTCGAAAATGGGATTTTCGTTGGCAGTACTTTTACACTTTTAGAAAAATTGTAAAATTAACTGCCGGTACTACAATAATTGCTGAAGGGATTTACGATAATACAGAAGCTAACCCCTTTATTCCCTATCATCCTCCACGAATAGTTTCCGAAAGAAACGGAAGCATGAGAACAACAGATGAAATGTTTCAGCTTATCTGCACGTACATTCCATACATTACGGGCGATGAACAAATTAGTCTCGATACGAAAAAATAATCCATGAAAAATAATGCACCTGAATATGAAATATTAATTCCGGTAAAGCCTGAAGATATTGCGAGTTATTATAAACTCAGATTTGAAGTATTAAGAAAACCATGGAATCAGGATGAGAATTCTACCCGCGACGAATGGGAAGATAAGTCGTTACATCTTCTGATGAAAAATAAATCAGGGAAACCGATAGCCACTGGAAGATTGCAGTTTAACTCTGCAACTGAAGGTCAGATAAGATCAATGGCTGTTGCTGAGGAATATCGTCACTGCGGACTTGGAACTGTGATGCTAAAGCAACTTGAAAAAGAAGCTACTTTGAAAAATCTGGAAAAAATAGTACTCGATTCCCGTAACAATGCAGTTAGATTTTATGAAAGTAATGGTTATAAAATTACCGGAGATTCTTATATTTTATTTGGTGTAATTCCGCACTTTAGTATGATGAAGGTTCTAAAATAAAATTAATCAGATTTTTTTAATGTAAATGCAAAGGTAGTACCTATACCCAAAGTACTTCTAACATTTATTGTTTGATTATGAGCTTCCAGAATATGTTTTACTATCGCCAAACCCAGACCAGTCCCTCCCTGATCTCTTGAACGGCTTTTATCAACTCGGTAAAATCGTTCGAAGACTCTCGATAAATGATCGTGATCAATTCCGATTCCATTGTCTGTTATCTCTACAAGAATATTTTGATCCATGTCGTAAAATCCTACAAGTGTTGAACCTCCTGTTCTTCCATATTTAACAGAGTTCACAATAAGATTAGTTATTACCTGTCTGATTTTTTCTTTATCAGCATATACATATACCTGATCATCGTTTCCTTCCTTGAAGTCAAGCTTAATATCCATCTCCTTTGCGCGGAGTTCCGTGGATTCAAAAACATCACTAAATAATTCATGAATATCAAATGTTCGCTGATCTAGACTCATTTCACCGCTTTCAAGTTTTGAGATTTCCTCCAGATCGTCAACAATATGGCACAGTCTTTCAGCAGACTTCGCTGCTCTTTGAAGATAATTAATATTCACGGCAGGATCAGAAATTGCTCCATCAAGAAGCGTATGAATGTAACCCTGAATATTAAACAGAGGAGTCTTTAATTCATGAGAAACATTACCTAAATATTCCTTTCTGAAATTCTCCATGCGTTTAAGTTCTGCAATTTCTTCTGATCCGCTTTTCTGCCATTCCAGTACTTCTTTACTGACATTAGCAAGAATATCCTCATTCGAATCAACGATGGCCATCGCCTTTTCCTTAGAATTTTTTGCACTTGAAATTGTCTTATAAATCAGTTTTATTTTTCTGTAAATGAAAATACGCAGGATGTAACTGAAAATTGCATAACAAACAATAAAAGTTATAGCGAATAAAATCACACTGCTGATCCATGAAAAATCATTTGATCGAAGGAAAAATAAAAATTGTGAGGAAGCAGTTATTAAAGCACCGATAATTAGCGAAGCAACAACAGCTAGTTTGTTCGGTGTAGGATTCTTTGGTGCAGGAAGTGAAAATGATTTTTCGTTCAAACTTTATCAGATATTAGAAATCAAATTTATAACCAATTCCTTTAACAGTTCGGATCAATTCCTCTCCGAGTTTTTCCCGAATTTTTCTCACATGTACATCAATCGTTCTATCGCCTACAACTACGTCCTGACCCCAAACACGTTCAAGGATTTCATCACGCGTAAAAACTTTACCCGGCCTGGCTGCAAGCAAAACAAGCAATTCAAATTCCTTTCGGGGAAGTTCGATTTTTTCTTTACCACGAAATACAAGGTATTGCTCCCTGTCAATTTGAAGATCGGCAGCATGAATTATTTTGTTCTGTGAAGATGTATTTTCAGCATCCTTGTTATATCGTCTGAACAATGCATTTATTCTGCTGATTAAGACTCTTGGCTTAATAGGCTTTGTAATGTAATCGTCAGCACCAACATCAAGACCAGCAATCTGTGAATAATCTTCATTACGTGCTGTTAAAAATGCAATCAGGGTGTTTTTAAAGTCAGGCAAATCACGCAGAACACGGCAAGTTTCAATGCCATCCATTTCGGGCATCATAATATCAAGAATAATAAGATCAGGCTTCTCTGATTTTGCAACTTTAATTGCATCCACTCCATTACCAGCAGTGAATATAGTATAGTGCTCCTTTTTAAGGTTATATGCCATGAATTCTAAAATATCCGGTTCGTCATCAACCAGTAGAATTTTATATTGTTTTGTCATCTAAAAATTTTCTGAAAGCTATCTATTTACAGAAGCGGCATTGTTAAGCAAATGTAAAGAAAAGGTTATCACATATCACTCATCATAATTGCTTCAAAATAAGTTTAGCATTATAGTTATCCTTATCGCGCTTTAAGACTTCAATAATTAAATTTCTGGCTTCTTTCTTTTTACCAAGAAATATTTGAATTCCGGCTTTATTCATAAGCGCCTGAATATTATCTGGATCAAGTGAAAGTGCTTTCTCATACATCAGATCTGCTTTCCGGTAATTGCCATCAAACTTAAAGATTAAAAATCCCAGGCTAACATAGGCGCTTACATAATCAGGATTCTCTTTCAATATAAATTCATAATTATTCCTTGCGCCCACAATATTTTCAGAATCTAATTGCGCACCGGCAAGTTTGTTTCTGAAATCCGGATTATACGGAGCAAGTTCCACTGCCTTGCCATAATAATTAATTGCATTTCCAAGATCATTCTGAGAATAATATGCCTCGCCGATTCTATAACTAGTCCAGGCATCATCATTCATCACAGAAGAACGAAAATGTTCCAGTATTGCTGATTGTGTATTTGTATAACTGATTAATTTTTTATAGTCTTTCATAAGAAATGCCCACCTGATTAACTGACTAAAATATTCGGTGATACTATCGCTGTTTTCATCATTAAAATATTTTTTTGCTGAATCGAGGTAAGATGAATTTGGTGAAAATTTTTCAAAATAAGACAAATAAGCAATGCCTTTCGATTTCTTATCAGGCATACTGTTGTTAATACAAGCTAATCCAGCAAATATTTTTATTGATTGCAAATTACCTTTTGTTGAAGGAATTCGTATCCAATGATCAGTCGTAACGACATGCGGGATATCAATTGTTCCATTCTTAGGCATATGACAGGAAACACAATTATTACCTGCTTTCATTCTCGTTATTTCTGAGTCCTTGCATTCTTTTCCGGAATTATAATGACTGCCGTCAATTGTATTAAAAGTGGAGACATGACAGGATTGACACTTGTTGTTGAATACAGATTGATCAGTTGAGCGTACACTTACATGAGGATCATGGCAGGTAATGCATGTCATTGCATTTTTATATGGAGTAAGCGAAGGATGAATTTTATTTTGCTTATCGGCATATGCAATGGAAGTGAGAAAACACTTACTCATTTTAAGTCTTTCAGCATGAGATGCCATAATATGTGAATCGTCGTCGCCGGAAAAAGAGGGCATATAAACATCCATTACATCACTCAATTTCATGCCTGGTTTAAAATCGAGAAATGATTTTCCATTTTTCAAAACTGCATTTCCCTGAATATGGCAACGCTGACAAACATCCATTTGAAGATTGATAGGTAATTTAGCGGGGTTTACAATTGTATAATCAATAGCATTTTTCACGTCGACAATCTTCCCTTCAAGCTTTTCTTTTACGTGTTGCGCTCCGGGACCATGACAGCGTTCGCAATCGATTCCATTAGCCACAAAGTTGTATTTGTTTTCAGATCCCTGAACAAAACCGGGGAATGCATTATGACATGTCATACATTCAAGACCAATCATTCGTGAGAATCTGCTGTTATGGCCACCTTCAAATCCTGGTGGTAAATCCCATTTCTCTTTTTGAGTATAATATGTAAGAGGAACCTGATAAACATATCCGTTTACACTCATCAAATGAGAATTAGTATGCTGGCCAGAGCCTACAATCCATGAAATTTTCTCGTTCCGCTCATAAATAGTATCATGACCTTTAATTCTAAGTTCAGTTATTACTAATTTGTCATTATCCCAATGAGGATAGTAAGAATAATCGCGATATTTATCATACACAGGAGCATGATCAGGAAAAACAGCAGATGATTTTTTTTCTGATGCAGAATCGAATGACATTCCCATACCAGTCCGGATAAATGTTTCATATTTATCTGCATGACATTGTTTGCATGTTGCAATTCCTTCATATCGGGCAGAATCAGACAGCGAAGTATAAACGGGTGATGACGTTTTTTCCCTATTGCTGCAAGAAAGACTTGCGATGAATAGAAAAACAAGCAATGAGCAAACTGTCCATCTGAAATATGATTTGCGGGCTCGCACTATTTGATTGGGTTCAGAGGATTTGTTTGACAATTTTATTTGCGGATGAGTTGCATATTATACTCATCATAAAATTTTCCGAAATCATATATCCAGTCCTGTTTTAGTCCGGTAACTTCGAAGCCGGATTTTTTAAACAAGGCGAGGCTATTTTCATTATCGATCCTTACATTAGAATAAATCTGATGTAGGTCGAGTATTTCAAAACCGTAATCAACTATCAGATGCAATGCCTCTGTGGCATATCCTCTTCCTCTGTCGGCCTTGTCGGCAATAAGAATGCCCACTCCAGCACGTTTGTTTTTGGGGTCAAAATCAAAAAGGTCAACACAGCCGATTGAATGGATTTCATCAGAAAGATTGTCGTCTTCATCGAAATAACGAAGATCGATCATGAGCCGAAGTTGTTTATTCGTATATATATCCTGATGAGCCTGGGTGACAAATTCTTCGAGAATATATTTTGAAAAAGGCATAAGCGTACCGCTCACACTCCAGATAGTGCTGTCATTTTCCCATTTATATAATTTATTTAAATCGGTTGGTTCCAGGGCTCTTAATTGTATCAATTCTCCTATAAGATGCATATCAATATTTAATTTCGACTAAGTTAAGAATTCAAATAGCTTATTCGATAACACTTTCAACTTGTTTCTACAGTAATTTTCCGGAGAAAACGAAATCGGCTGCACCCTCCAGCCATATATCTGAAAAAGTATTTCCGTTTTTATTAAAGTTAACCATTAATTTTCCTCCCAAAGTTTCGACCAGACAAGAGTTATTACTAATAATTCCTGCGGCGGAGGCAGCGATAACAGATGCGGTTACTCCTGTTCCGCACGACAAGGTTTCACCTTCAACACCACGTTCATAGGTTCTAATAAAAAGGTCGTCATTAAAGGGTTCTACAAAATTTACATTGGTACCATCCTTTTCAAATCTTTTATTGTATCGTATTTTCCTTCCTTCACCGACAACATCTTTAGATCGGACATTGTTTCCAAAACTAACATAATGAGGAGAACCTGTATTCAGAAAAAAATATCCGTCGTTGCTTTCAATCTCAGAGACATCGTTCATTTGGAGAGAAACAATATAAGGATCAGTGGATTTTATGATAGCACGATGGGCCCCGTCAAATGCTGAAAAACTTGCTTTATTGCTGATAAGTCCTAGTTTATGTGCATATGCGACTGCACATCTTCCTCCGTTTCCGCACATCGATCCAGGTAAACCATCAGCATTATAATAGAGCATTTCAAAGTCATGATGGTTATGTTCTCTAAGGAGGATAATTCCATCAGCACCGATTCCAAAATGTCTGTCACATAACCGTTTGATCATATCAACAGAAAAATTATGAAGGGATTTTCTGTCATCTATCAAAACGAAATCATTACCCGTTCCTTGATATTTTTCAAATTCTATCATCGCCTTGAATAAGGTGTTAGCAAAGTTCTGTTAAACGATTCGAAATTATCAGAATGTTCCAGAATAAAAAAATCATTTTTGTATTTCATCCACAACTTATCATTCGATGAAATGAGTTCAACGGCATCAGGCTCCTCGATTCCAAACAAAATTAATTTATCATTAAGGAGTTTATATCCTTTGTAGTTTATAGGAGAGGCCCAGAATTCCACCTTGTAACCTTCACTGGACTTTTCATCTTCATTTGGAAGTCCGCCGGCAGGATTAAGTTTTGAAGCCGTGTTCCTTGCTTCTGACTGAGCTACTTTTCCTGCATCCGGATTCTCATTAGAGTGCGATGGCAATATAATATGACTAATAATCAATTGATCCATCTTCACGACGAAATCGTTGGATTCATGAGTACTGATTTCTGTTGAGTCATTTTTATTTACATTTTTTGCATTGGATGAAATTTCATTTAAATCTAATGAATCAATAGAAGCATCCTTATTTTTTAAAATCAACTTTTTCGCTACAGTTGACTTATTGGAGCCTTCGGAAATTGTTATATTATTCTTTTTATTCCTGAAGAGTTCAAGAAAACCATAATGCATTTTTTCTTTTGCTGAATCCGTTCCTGTATAACTCCAGAAAATGATTCCTCCGGAAGTAATAACTAGGAAAGCAATAATAAGTTTTACTGCATAGGGAATGAGCGGCCTTTTATATCCAATAAATTTCTCAATTGAAGTTTTCAGGCGTAGCTCTTCGGAAAGCATGACCCCTTCCATCAATAGATTATGAAAACTAACTTCTCTTCTGAAGTCTGCATCCGTTTCCATTCTTGATACAAAGTTACTTAGTTCCGACCCGGTCAGGACATTCTGCAAGTACTTATCGATCAGTTTTTTTTCTTCCTGTTTCATGCTAATTTTCCTATTGAGGAATTTAATCGGGCTCTTGTGACATTCTCGAACAAATTAAAAGCTTTGTTGAATTCAAATTCAGCAATGAGTGGATTACTGAATGAAAACCTAACAGCTATTTCTTCGAATGAAAGGTCTTCGATATATCTTGCAGCTAATATTTTTTTCGATGATTCATCAAGTATTGTAAAGCAGGATGCTGATATTTCCTTCTCCTCAGGAGTATTAGATTTACTATAGAATGTATTTTTATTTTCCTTCAGATAATCGTTAAGATAACTGAAAAAGAAACCTTCGAAGTTTATGTTTTGAGAAGAAGATATTTGCTGTAATTCCCTGTATACATTTAGAAGAACAGAAGAAAAAACACCCGGAGTTTCTGGGTCAGCAAGACCCCTTCTCCGAAGAATGCGACGAGCCGACTGAAAATATTTCTTGCTTAAATAAAACAATACTCCTTCTTCACCGTTTCTGATAGCATGAATGATTTCGCTATTATTGTATCTGGCCATAGAGAAGCAAAGGTATAATTTTCGACCTTACTCACTGATTTTCAAAAGTTATACTTATTGGAAGAATGTGTTGAAATGAATAACTGAAAAAGTACCCTCTTTAAAATAGCTTACCCGAAGCTTAACAATTATTAACCAATTGATTCATTGAGGCTTCATGGTTTTGGAGAGAAATTTGAGAGTGCTAAATTTAAAAAATCAACCAAAAATTAATTACTAAAAATGATTATCAAAATGAAAAAGACATTATCTACACTTCTGATTGCTGCTCTTGGCGGTATTGGCGGAGCATATGTTTACACGAATTTTAATAATGATTCCCTAACCCAGCCAAAAATCATATCCGAAAAGCAGCATGTACAATATGTTAATTATCCGGGTACTTTAAGTGAGGGTTCAATGACTGACTTTACCAAAGCTGCAGATGCCACGATACATGCAGTAGTACATGTAAAAACTTTTTACACCAACAATACAAGGTATAATCCATTTGGTACCGATCCATTTGATTTTTGGGGCAGACCGCAGAAAAGCAATCCACAGGAAGCCAGTGGATCAGGAGTAATAATTACCGACGATGGTTATATCGTTACCAATAATCACGTAGTAGAAAATGCTGATAAAGTAGAGATAACACTAAACGACAACCTAAGTTATTCGGCGAAAGTCATCGGTACAGATCCTTCAACCGACCTGGCACTATTAAAAATCAATGAGAAAAATCTTCCATTTATTACTTATGGAAATTCAGACAATGTAAAAGTTGGCGAATGGGTACTTGCAGTTGGAAATCCTTTCAATCTGACTTCCACAGTAACTGCCGGAATCATCAGCGCAAAGGCAAGGAACATCGGTATATTACCTGATCAGCATAAAATTGAATCCTTTTTACAGACTGATGCTGCAGTCAATCCCGGCAATAGTGGTGGCGCACTTGTTAATACAAATGGTGAACTTATCGGAATAAATTCGGCCATCGCTTCAACAACTGGATCATATACCGGATATTCATTTGCGATACCGGTAAATCTTGTAAAAAAGGTTATGGATGATTTGGTAGAATATGGAAGCGTACAGCGCGGATTTATAGGTGTTAGCATTAGAGACATCGACAATAAATTAATGGATGATAAAGGCATTAAAAGTACCCAAGGCGTATATGTGGCTGGTTTAACTGACGGTGGTGCAGCGGCAGTTGCAGGCATAAAAGAAGGAGATATAATTTTGAAGATAGGTGATTTTGTGATTAGCAGCACACCTCAATTGCAGGAACAGATAGGTCGTTTCAGACCAGGCGATAAGGTGAATGTGACATTATTACGTGCTGGCAAGGAACAGATTGTTAATGTCGTATTAAGAAATAAGGACGGCGATACGAAAATGACGAAAAGCGATCAGGCGCTTAACATGCTTGGAGCAACACTGGAAAGTGTGAATAAAGATGAAATTGCAAAACTCGGATTAAGGGGAGGCGTAAAAATTTCCAAGTTATTATCCGGAAAATTAAGAGCTGCAGGAATTCAGGAAGGATTTATTATTACTTCAGTTGATAAAAAACCAATTCTTACTACAGATGATCTAGAGAATGCGCTGAAAACCAAACAAGGGGGAGTTTTAATTGAAGGAGTTTATCCGAATGGCTTACGCGCTTATTATGGATTTGGAATATGATTTCGAAATTCAGGATCGATTTTTGATAAATAAATGAGCCGGAATGTCCGGCTCATTGTTTATCAGCATTATCTATTATTTATTGATGGCTTTCGTAGAAAAACTTGCTTCGCTTTTTGTGAAAATGTATCTTTGCGGAACTCTTAAAAATAACTTTTCTTTTAAATTCATTCTTTTTTCAAGTTAAAATTTCTCGTTTAAGCCTATGCGTCAGCTAAAAATAACCAAATCAATTACCAACCGCGAAAGCCAGTCGCTGGAGAAATACCTTCAGGAAATTGGTCGTGAAGAATTAATAACAGCAGAAGAGGAAGTCAGACTCGCCAGACGGATTAAAGAAGGCGATCAGGTTGCATTAGACAGGCTGACGAAGGCAAATCTTCGTTTCGTTGTATCTGTTGCAAAACAATACCAGAATCAAGGTCTGAGTCTTCCCGATCTAATCAACGAAGGAAACCTCGGTCTCATCAAGGCTGCAAAGCGATTCGATGAAACCAGAGGATTTAAATTTATTTCGTATGCTGTATGGTGGATTCGTCAGAGTATACTTCAAGCACTTGCTGAGCAATCAAGAATTGTCCGGTTACCATTGAATCAGGTTGGATCACTAAACAAAATATCAAAAGCATATTCAAAACTGGAACAGGAATATGAACGTGAGCCATCACCCGAAGAGCTTGCAAAAATTCTTGACATACCGACAGAGAAAATTGCCGATACAATGCGTGTCAGTGGAAAGCACGTATCAATGGATGCTCCATTTGTTCAGGGTGAAGATAATAGCCTAATCGATGTTCTCGAGAATCAGGATTCGCCGAGAGCCGACGGCATGTTAATGAATGAATCACTTCAAAAAGAAATCGACCGTTCTTTAAGTACACTTACTGAAAGAGAAAGAGAAGTTATTAAACTTTTCTTTGGTATAGGAATGCAACATGGCTTAACTCTCGAAGAAATCGGAGCAAAATTCGATTTAACCAGAGAACGGGTCAGACAAATTAAAGAAAAAGCGATTCGTCGCCTTCGTCATAAATCAAGAAGCCGATTGTTAAAGGCCTATCTCGGGTAAAAATTGCGAATAAAAATCAGAAAATAATATAAGAGTCAGCTTTCATTTTGAAAGCTGTTCTTGTTTTATATAAAACACAAAACTTATAAATCGAAACTCATGTCTCCTGATGCATTAAAAGACGAATTAAAAGTGAACTTTAAAGATCAATATGAACACGGACTAGCCGACTGGATTCAGCAGGAAAAAGGAGCGATCGCCCTCATTCATGTTGCCGGATCATTGTGGTATGATAAATCTGTCGAACTGGTACTTTTCAGAAATCAACTCGTTGACAGAAGCGCAAGTGAAATACTAAACTTGCATCAATACTCGAAGGAAGTTGTGAAAAGTCCAATTTGTATTATTGATACATTACTTCTTGCAGAAGCAATGAATAAAATTGATCTCGCTCCTTCCAGAATCGATATCGGTCGACTGGCAACTGAATGGGTTAATGAAAAAAAGAATTATAAAAATGAACATGATTTTATAAATGATAAACTGATAAATTTCATTGGCAAGGAAAAGAGAATGATGACTCCAAAGGATGTCGTTCTGTATGGATTCGGACGTATCGGGAGACTTGTTATGCGCGAACTCATTGCACAGGCTGGCAAGGGAGAACAATTGCGTCTCAGAGCTGTGGTCACGCGGAATAACAGTGATGAAGACATCATCAAACGTGCAGACCTTCTCAGAAATGATTCTGTTCATGGAGCATTTCCGGGAACAGTTATTGAAGACTTTGCAAATAAAGCCCTTATCGTAAACGGTCATTGTGTTCACATGATCGCTGCCAGCGATCCTTCTAAAATCGATTATTCATTGTATGGAATAAACAATGCGATGATTATCGATAACACAGGTGTTGCGCGGGATCGCGAAGGACTTAGCAAGCATCTATTGTCAAATGGCGTATCGCAAGTATTACTTACAGCTCCTGGTAAAGGCGATATTCCAAATATTGTTTATGGAGTGAACGAAGGATCCTTCGATCATAAAAAAGAAAAAATATTTTCTGCTGCTTCTTGTACTACTAACGCAATCGTTCCTATTTTATACGTTATCGAAAACTCACTCGGAATTGAAAGGGGACATATTGAAACGATACATTCCTATACAAACGATCAGAATCTACTTGACAACTATCATAAAAAATACAGACGAGGTCGTTCTGCTCCATTAAACATGGTCATTACTGAGACAGGAGCCGATAAAGCAGTTGCGAAGGTAATGCCTCAATTAGCCGGTAAACTAACCGGTAATGCAGTCCGTGTTCCTACTCCCGATGTATCGCTGGCCATCTTAAATCTTACAGTAAAAAAAGAAACCAGTAAAGACGATGTCAATGAAATATTAAGGAATTCTGCATTACATGGCGAATTGGTTGAACAAATTCAATATTCGGTTTCTAATGAACTTGTATCTTCTGATCTTGTCGGTAATTCTTGCGCATCAATCGTTGACAGTCCGGCCACAATAGTTTCCAGAGACAACAAAAGTCTCGTATTATATATCTGGTATGATAATGAATATGGTTACAGCAGACAGGTTATACGGTATGCAAAATATCTTGCTGACGTTATTCGATTAAGGTATTACTAAGTGAAAATAAAAAAGGAATCGAACAGGTTCCTTTTTTTATGTCTAGAATCCAAAACTGATAACTTTCATTCTTACTTCGAACCCTTTTACAACAATTCCATTCCGTTTCCCCAATTCATTTCTTTCTTTATAGATCAGGCCTACGTGGGTGGCATAAACTTCCTTGCCATAAATTTTTTCTACGTAATTGTTTTCATCTATTTGCAATACACTGATTGTGGAATCGAAAAAAAGAGAATTATAACTTCCGGACTCATTGATATTCTCGTAATGATACATCTCTTCGTCGAATGTATTGGCATCATTTCCATTCCAGGTAATAGAAGAATTTATCGGAAAAGCCAGCTTATGCATCCTGATATTATTTTCCGAACGATATGCAGCCGTCGGTGTTAAACTTTGTGTCCACACATTAACAAAATTCCATGATGAGAGCGAGTCTGTACGTCGATAGTATTTGATAATCTGATTCTCCTTTCCTTCTCCATCTAGAAATGAGGAATCGAGTTTCTCCATTACTTCAAATTGAAATGTGTAAACCGAATCATCATTGTTATTATCATTCTCGGAATGATAAACAGAATCAACCTGATAACGCACCCACTTCCCATTGGTTGTTGGGAAATAATTATATGAACTTATCTTCGGTAGAACCGTTTCCTTTTTACAAGAAGACACAAAGCTTATTGAAGCGGTAATTATTAGAAAAACAAAAACGCTTTTGCTGCTATTAGACATGATCTGTTGGCCTGACGATATACCCGCCGCCAATCACATCGTTTTCATCATAAAATACTGCACTTTGTCCGGGAGCCACTGCACTTACAGGTCCATGAAAAGTTACCTTAATCATATTACCATCCTGCTGCAGCGTCGAAGAAGTACCCTTATCCTTATAACGAATCCGTGTATTGGCTTCAGTTGGTTTGTCTAACGAAGCATATTTAATAAGGTTTATATCCCTTACCCATAGTTCATGCTTTTTTAACTCATCAAATGATCCCAATACTACTGTATTCGTATCCGGCTTAATGTCAATAACATAAGCTGGTTCTCCTAAAGCTATTTCAAGGCCTTTTCTTTGACCAATCGTATAAAATGGATAACCTCTGTGTTTTCCAAGGACTTTCCCTCCTGAATTGACAAATTTACCATCGGCCAGTTTTTCCTCGATGCCTGCTACCCTATTTTTCAAAAAGGAACGATAATCATTATCGGGTATAAAGCATATTTCATAGGATTCAGGTTTTTGAGACAATTCAAAAAATCCCATTTCCACAGCCATATTCCTGATCTCTGATTTTTGGTATTTACCAACAGGAAAAATAGTACGTGATAAACAGGACTGAGAAACACCCCATAACACATAGCTCTGATCCTTCCACTCATCTTTTCCTTTGCTGATTACATATCGGCCATTTTCTTCTCTGACGTTGGCATAATGACCCGTAGCGATAAATTCACAGTCGAGCATATCGGCTCTTTTTAGTAGAGCCTCCCATTTAATGTGAGTGTTACACTTTACACATGGATTTGGTGTACGACCGGCCAGGTATTCATCTACAAAATCGTCGATTACACTATCACCGAATTCTTTTCTGATATCAATAATATAATGGGGAAAACCTTTTGCAACCGCAATAGAACGGGCATCGTTTATTGAATCAAGCGAACAGCATCCAGTCTCCTTTTTAGAGCTGCCAGATGAAGCATAATCCCACGTTTTCATGGTCATACCAACAACTTCATACCCTTCTTCGTGAAGAAGCATGGCGGAAACAGAGCTATCTATTCCACCACTCATTGCCACTAAAATACGTCCTTTTTTGCTCATGTCTTTTAAAAACACAGAAAGCTTCTGCGAGCCGCAAAGGTAAGATTTCTCAATTAAAATCAGTCACCTTCCGAAATCGGATTCTGTATGCTGCCCGACTTGTAAACTTCTTCTTTTTCGACTGTGCCATCTTCTTTGTAAATTTTCCAAACTGCTACTTTAAGTCCATTTTTATAGGAGCCTTCCTGCCAAATTTTCCCGTTGGGATGAAATACTTTCACCAAACCATCAAAAGAATCATTAACCATCCGCCCCTGAATTTTTGGGCTGCCTGATTCGAAGCGTTCTTTATAATCTCCATTCAGTTTATCATCCTTGTATATCACCTCTCTTGAAATTTTCCCATTCTGATAAAACAATTTCCATACTCCTTCCTTCTTCCCTTTTATATAAAACTCTTCAGCATTTTTATTTTTACTTTCATCAAAGTAAATCCACAAACTATCCTTCAAATGATCGATATACTTGCCATGAGCAAGAATCCCTCCTTTTTCGTTAAAAAGTTCCGCATCGCTGATTTCTGAATTTCCTCTGAATTTCAAAATCGACTGTGGTTTTCCATTTTTATAAAATGTCCTGAACGTTCCTGAATGATGACTGTTTTTAAATGTCCCTTCCGAAAACAGTGTATCTGTGTCATAATACTTCCTCCAAAGTCCTTGCTTCTGACCTTTTGCGTCTATACGATTAATAGTATCACCCTTGAAAACCTTATATGTCTGGGCTGTTCCCTGAAAAATAGCCAGAGTCATAATTACGATAACTAAAAATATTCTCATGGCAGCAAATATAGTAACGCTTTTAGATGCTATCAATATGTTGTTTTTTGAGTTGACTGACGTTTGAAAATTTAATTACATTGCGATCTTTAAAATCCAAAAACACTTCTATGAATACACCATCTGTTAAAACCGGACATCCACGTGGCCTCTACCTGCTTTTCTTTACGGAGATGTGGGAAAGATTTAGCTACTATGGAATGCGTGCGATTTTTATATTGTACATGACGAAAGCGTTATTTTTTGACAAGGCTTTGGCGTCAAACGTTTATGGCAGTTTTACAGGGCTGGTTTACCTTACTCCTTTGCTTGGCGGATATCTCTGCGATAAATTCTGGGGAAACCGAAGAAGTATTTTGATAGGCGGTATTCTGATGGCTATGGGTCAGTTTTTATTATTTCTTAGCGGAAGTGCAGTTACAGAAGGAATGCAAAGCGCCGCTTCCGTTTCATATATGTGGATGGGACTTACTTTACTAATCATTGGAAACGGTTTTTTCAAACCCAATATTTCGACGATGGTTGGCCAGCTTTATCCAAAAAATGATTCGCGAATAGACGGAGCATTTACGATTTTCTATATGGGAATTAACTTGGGTGCATTCTTTTCTCCCCTAGTTTGTGGAACCCTTGGAGATACCGGAAATATATCAGACTTTAAATACGGATTTCTGGCAGCGGCAATTGGAATGGTAGTTAGTATTATTTCATTTGAGTTATTAAAAAACAAACATCTTAAAGGTTCCAACGGTGAACCAATTGGAATGCCTGTATCAAAAATGACTATTAAAACTTATGGAGTCATTGTCGGATCGATCGCTTTAATCTTCGCATTGCTTAATTTTCAATTGATAGTCCGGGCAATTTTTGGTTCTGATGCAGTTGCAAATCCAGAATCCTTTGCACATACAATAGCCAATCTGGATTTGGTAGCTTATTTGATTTATGCATCGATTGTTCTAATGCCAATTATAATTCTCTCTGATAAATCATTAACGAAAGATGAACGAGAAAGGATAATTGTTATTTTCATTCTTGCTTTTTTTGTCATCTTCTTTTGGGCCTGCTTCGAACAAGCCGGTGCATCACTTACTTTGTTTGCCGACCAGCAAGTTGATCGGGCAATATCTCTTAATATCAATCAATATGTAATACTAGTTACGCTCGTATTATTAGCATTCTACTTATGTAAAGCTTTGGGATGGTTTTTTGAATGGTCAAAAAAAGTCATTTTAAGTACTCAGGTTGTTTCTATACTCGCATTGGTTATGCTTACGTTTTTAGGCTACATTTCCGACTACCATAAGAGTGAATTCCCCGCATCGTGGTTTCAATCAGTCAACCCGCTTGCAATTATCTTCCTTGCTCCATTTTTTACAATGCTTTGGGGTAAGCTTTCTAAAGTGAATATGGAACCTTCCTCTCCTCTTAAAATGGCGATGGGCTTAGGATTAGTAGCGATTGGTTATGTTATTATTGCTTATGCAGTTCATGGAATAGACCCGTCCACTAAAATTGCCATGTTCTGGTTATTTGCTTTATATATTGTTCATACTATGGGAGAATTATGCTTATCACCAATTGGATTAAGTATGGTTAGCAAACTTGCTCCAATAAGGTTGTCTTCGTTGATGATGGGAACATGGTTTCTTGCTAATGCTGTAGCAAATAAATTTGCCGGAACACTTAGTGCTTTAATTCCTCCCGGAGCAGGAGATGCGCCTAGCGAAGCTGGTGCTAAAATTCCAAGTATACTGGGAATAGAAATTTCGAATCTCTTTATCTTCTTCTGTGTTTTTATTGTATTAAGCGGAGCTGCTTCGCTTATCTTATTAGCACTCTATAGAAAACTCTTAAAAATGATGCACGGAGTTCACTAATTAAATCATATATAATTGAAAAGTTCAATAAATACTTCATTTAAAGTCGATGAAAAAAATATTAATTCTTCTTGGATTATTTATTCAGACCTTTCATTGCATTGCGCAAAACTCTGAAAAAATTCATTGGATGAGTTTCAAAGAGGCTATGGAGAAAGGATCAACTACACCAAAGAAAGTCTTCATCGACGTTTATACGGGATGGTGCGGATGGTGCAAACGTATGGATGCATCTACTTTTTCTGATAGCGATGTAGTCAAATACATCAATCAAAACTTTTATGCGGTTAAGCTTGACGCTGAAACCAAGGAAGTAATAAAATACAAGGATAAGTCGTACTCATATGTCGCCGAATACAAATCAAATGAATTGGCCGCTCTGCTCCTTAATGGTCAAATGTCCTATCCTACAACGGTCTATCTCAATGAAAAACTAGAGATAATTGGGCCCGTTCAAGGTTACCTGACGAAAGAACAGCTTTTGCCAGTATTAAAATATTTTTCAGAAGACGAATATGTAACCAAGAAATGGGATGACTTTTTAAAGGACACATTTCAGTAAAAGAATTGAATACAAATCAGATAGTTGGCTAAATCATTTATTATTTCACTTTTTAGTTAAAGTAAATCAATAAATAGAGTATTTTTGCCGCCCTTCACATTAAGATATTATGGTGATTGTAGCTCAGTCGGTTAGAGCGCTAGATTGTGGATCTAGAGGTCGCGGGTTCGAGCCCCGTCTTTCACCCTTACTTTTTTCTTTTCCTATTAATTAATACTTCCACTTTATCTTTGCATTACAAAATGGATAAAAAGGTATTGCTTAATGTTGATGGCATGGATTGCGCAAGTTGTGCATCTACGATTACACGTACACTTACCCGGGACGGATTTAAAGATGTAAATGTTGATTTTTTGTCAGGCGAAGTTACATTTGAAAAATCCGAAGCAGAAGCCATCTCAAAAGCCATCGTTGCCATTCACCGGTTAGGATATTCTGTAAAAGCACGTTCAGACAATAGACAATATGAGATTGCAGGGAATTCATCTGTGGTCAATGATACTCTGGTTAAATTCCTAATCTGCCTTTTCTTTACAATCCCATTATTGCTTCATATGTTTATGAAGATCCCATTGTTTCATCAACCTCTGTTTCAGCTTCTGTTCTGCATTCCTGTATTGATTATTGGACTTTTTCATTTTGGAAAAAGTGCTTTCTATTCACTTCGTTCAGGTGTCCCAAATATGGATGTATTAATATTTACGGGATCAACTGCTGCATTTGTATATAGTCTGGCCGGCTATATTAAATATGGAAACAGTACAGAAGTGCATCAGTATTTATTTTTTGAAACAGCAGCAACAATTATCACCCTCGTTCTATTAGGTAATTTAATAGAGCAACGATCTGTTAAACAAACGACAAATGCATTAGGTCAGCTTGCAAGGCTTCAGCCAAGCATTGCTATGAAAATTGTCGTTGAAGATGGTAATGAAACAATCATCGAAACAAAAATTGAAGACCTTAAAAAGGATGACATCGTTAAAATTAATTCAGGAGACAAAGTTCCGTTAGACGGTAAAATTATTTATGGCAAGGGCCTCTTTGATGAATCAATGATCACAGGTGAAAGTCAGCCCGTTCTAAAAACCATTAATGACACTGTAACAGGCGGTACCGTCATGGAAGATGGAAATGCCAGAGTCGAAATTGAAAAAACAGGAAACGATACGGCATTAGCAAAAATAATTGAACTTGTCCGTAAAGCCCAGCATTCAAAACCTGAAATTCAGAAACTCGGGGATAAGATCAGCGCCATATTTGTCCCTGTCGTATTGGGTATTTCTTTTTTAACTTTTCTAATTTCCGTCTTTGTCCTGAATGTAACCGTACCCAATGCTTTAATGAGGAGCATCGCTGTGCTTGTAATATCCTGTCCCTGTGCCATGGGACTTGCAACACCAACTGCAGTAATGGTAGGTCTGGGAAGAGCTGCCCGAAATGGAATTCTTATCAAAGGCGGATCAACAATCGAATTGCTGGCAGGAATCAAAACATTTGTTTTTGATAAGACAGGTACGCTAACGACAGGTAACTTTAAAATAAATAACATTCGCTGTTTTGATACGGATGAAATCACGGTGAAAGAAATCTTGTATGAGCTGGAAAAAAACTCTTCCCATCCTATTGCACGCTCATTACAAAATGAATTAAGAATTCATTCTTCTTCAAACTATAAGTGGAAAACAATAGGTGAGGACAAAGGAATTGGCATAAATGCAACTGATAGTGAAGGCAACATTTACAGTGCAGGTTCATTCCAGATGGTTAAACACTTTTACAACGATCTTTCTCATGATGTTTACCTTCTGAAAAACAACAAACTTATAGCTACCGTTGATTTGCAAGATGAGATTAAGGAAAATGTTGCAAACGTAGTTAGGCAATTAAAACAAAATGGCATTCGCGTAATTATGCTAAGCGGAGACACGAAAAAGAACTGTGAAAAAGTTGCCGAGTTAACAGGCATAAAGGAAATATATTATGAAAAACTTCCATCCGAGAAATTAAAAATTCTTGAAGGACTTAACAAGGAAAATCCGACGGCTATGTTTGGTGACGGCATCAATGATGCGCCTGCACTTAGTCTAGCAACCGTCGGTATATCTATTGCTGATGCTACAGATATTGCAGTGGATTCATCACAAATTATATTGCTTGATAAACACGATCTGGCAGTATTGCTCAGAGCTATGCATATCAGTAAACTTACTTATCAGACAATCCGGCAAAACCTGTTCTGGGCATTCTTTTACAATGTAGTTGCAATTCCTATAGCTGCAGCCGGATTTTTAAGTCCAATGATTGGAGCCCTCTCTATGGCGTTTTCAGATGTAATTGTAATTGGTAATTCGCTGCGCCTGCGGATAAGGAAAATATAATTTATATCGTATTCTGCTTACTTTGCGGCAGGAGAAAAATTATGGTGAGCAAAACCAGATTAAATGTATGGATGATTGCCAAGTGGTATCCAAATCCAGATGACCCACAGCTAGGTGTGTTTATTCAAAAACATGCTCAGGCAATTTCCCGATACAATGACGTTTCAATTTTATATATTCATGCTGATCCTCTACAGAATGAAAAAAATAAAATAATTGAAGTGGATGAAAGTGGTCTTTACGAACTAATCGTCTTTTACAAAGGCGATACATCCATTTTCAGGAAAGTAATAAATCCGTTTAGATATTTTTGTTCAGTCAAAAAAGGAATAAAAATACTTTCTGATAAAAAAAGAAATCCTGATCTGTTACATTCTTATATACTCACTCGCACAGCCATGGTGTGCTGGCGGCTGTCAAATAAATATAAAATTCCGTTTATTATTTCTGAGCAATGGTCTGGTTTTCTTACGGCAAAGTATTCCGGCTTTTCATGGCTAAAAAAGTATATCATTCGATTTCTGATTTCGAGAAGTGCTGCAGTCACTTGTGTTTCTAAAGTACTTGCAAAAAAAATGAATGAGCATGGACTTTCTAATTCCAACTATCAAATTATTCCCAATGTTATTGAAACTCCTGACATTAAAGTGAAACAATCTTTTTCTGACTATGTAAATGTTCTTCTCGTTGCCGATCTGGTTGACGATATAAAAAATATCAGTGGAGTTATTTCTATGATATCCGGTCTTCCTCCGGGTGTTAAGTTCCGCTTAAATATTATTGGAAGAGGACGTGACGAAATTATGTTGAAGAATCTTGCACGCCAATACAACCTTCTCGATAAAACAATATTCTTCCTCGGATTGAAAACAAATAAAGAGGTATACAACTATCTGCAGGATTCTGACTTTTTGATAATGAACAGCCGCTTTGAAACTTTTTCGCTTATCTGTGCAGAGGCCATGAGCTGTGGCAAACCTGTACTTGCTACCCGATGTGGTGGTCCGGAAGAATTCGTCACTGATAAAACAGGAATTCTTTTTAAGCCAGATGATAATGAAGAATTAAAGGAGAAGTTTCTATTCATGCTCGATCATTATAGAGAATACAATGCCTTGCAAATTTCTGATTACGCCAATCAGCTATTCTCATCAGAAAGTACAGGTGAAAAATTCGACAATCTGTATCAGTCAGTTGTTAAGGCACAGTAAAATCTACTTTGTGAAGTGATAACTATTCATAAGCGTTGATTCTGACATATTAATGACCGAAATACAAAGTAATAGACAAAATCAGACATTCTTTTGCTTGTAAAAACCATTCATTTGCCTAAATTTGCCAAGACAACAAGTTCAAAAAATCTAACCAAACAATTCGAATAAAAATGAAAAAAGGTTTACTACTCTGCCTGGCTATTGCATTGGGCTACAGTACCATGGCGCAGGTTGCACAGCGATATCCGGTTGGTTTTCGTAAAGCAAATGCACCAGCTGCATTAAAAAATTACAAAGTAAGAGTTCCATTAAGAGCAGCTCAAGCTGTTGACAATGGACAACCACTTGCAACTCAACCGCCAACAACCGCTCCAAATGCTGCTGGACTTCCGGTTGCTCAGGAAGAAACTGCGGGTTATACTTATTATGATCTTCAGACAAACAATTCTATCAGTAATCGTCTGGTTGTAAATGGTGATGGCACATTTTCTTGTGCATGGACATTCTCACCGGATGCCATTCAAATTACAACACCAATATTCCCGAATCGCGGAACTGGTTACAATTATCTTTCTCCAGCGGGATGGCTTTACCCGGGTGGTCCAACCCTTCGTGAAGAAGGAAGTGTTCGTACAGGATTTACAAACATCGTTGTTTCTCAATCGGGTGCGGAAATGAGTATTGCACACTCTGCCGCTGGTGGAGATTCTAACCAGATTGCTATTAACTGGCGTGCTCAAAAAGGTACTGGCGCATGGACATTAAGTTATCCATGGGGACATGCTTATGATACATGGCCAAAAGCTTGTGCAGGACGCACAAATAATAATGTTTATGTGGTATTCCAAGGTAGCGGAGCAGCAGCTTCTACTACTGCTCCTCCACATATTGTTGCCGGACAAAACGGACCAATCTTTTTTGCGAAGTCAACAGATGGTGGACAAACATGGGGACCTAAAACTATTATCCAATTAATTGATTCTACATTTTACAAAGGATTTGGTGGAGATGAATATTCGATCGATGCTATTGGAGACACAGTTGCTATAGTATTTTCAGATCCAACTACTGATGTTGGATTATTAAAATCATACGATGCAGGAGTTACCTGGACAAAAACCATCATTCAGCAGTTTCCAATTCCAATGTGGGTAATTGATATGCCGACTGATACAAATGCTGATAGTATAGCTGATAGAATTCCTACAAACTCTGGTGATGCAAAAGTATTGTTAGACAATAACGGTATGGCGCATGTATGGTTTTCCGATTACACTCTTCTTGACGACTCTGTTGATCTATCATATAATTACTTCCCAGGTGTAGATAACCTATTTTACTGGAATGAAAGTTTAAATCTTGGCCAGAACGGTTATATTGCAATTGCCGCTGCTCAGGACTTCAACGGAGATTCTGTATTGAATGTAGGAACAGATACAACTACTTGCGGTCTTCAATGGGGAACGTATGGTGGTGGAATTACACAAATGCCTTCTGCCGGTATCAATCCAAATACTGGAATTATTTATCTGACTTATCAGACAATCGATGAAAGCGCAGATGTAATTACCTATAAACAAGCACACCGCCATGTTTATATGATGACACTAGCTCCACCTTACGATCCAAACACATGGACATACCCATACGACATTGTTCCTTCAATTGCTGATGGTGGTAATGGTTATTTACAAGAAGCCGTTTTTGCTTGTACTGGTAGACTTGTTGATGATTCTTGCGCTTATGTATTATATCAGCGTGATGAATATCCTGGTGTTGCACTTGCTGCGACAACTATTGTTTGTGACCATAATAATAACAATACAAAATCAAGTGATATTATTTTTGCACGTGTAAAAACGAATACTGTAGGAATCGAAACAAATAATTCAGGTGACCTTTTCATTACTCAGAATTATCCGAATCCTGCCGTTAACGTAACTTATTTCAATATCAATCTGAAGAAAAATGCAAATGTTAAGATCAACGTTTACGATCTTATCGGTAAAAGCATATACAGCCAGAATGTTGGTTCAATGCCAGCAGGTCTTCACACAATGAATTTCAATACTGCTAACTGGAGTCCGGGTATTTATACTTATACTGTTGAAGCAGGTGGACAGAAATCTACTAAGAAGATGATCGTTCAGTAATAAATTATTGTTAAAAAAACTCCGGAAAATTTTCGGAGTTTTTTTTTTGCTTAATTTTTTTCAGGTAAGATCAAAAAGGTTTTTAACTCCCGGGGTACGAGTTACAGAAAATGCTTCAGCATAATTAGCTCCAATATTTCGTCCCATTTCTATCGCTCTTGCTGAAAGGAATTCCATAAAATCTTTTCCTGAAATTGCCGTATCAGGCTCATTGGATTCAGGATTATAAAACTGGGAACTGAATGCTTTTATTGTTTCCATCTTTTTATTCCAACAGCTACTTATATCAATAATAATATCAGGCTTGATGTACTTATCCTGTATATAGTGATAAACAGCTTTCACCTTCCAACGCTCCTGCTCTACTCCTTCCTGCTCTGTTTTTACTTTTGCAAGTCCAGCTAGAAAAACGGCATTTAAGATAAGTGCTGCTGCACGTGCATGATCTGGATGCCTGTCATTAATAGCATTGCATAATATAATCTGCGGCTGGTACTTTCTGATTACAGAAACAATTTTTAGCTGATGCGGCTTATCGTTTTGAAAAAATCCGTCTTCCATCTTTAAATTCTCCCTGATGTGGATTCCCATTATCTCTGATGACCTGGCAGCTTCTTTATCTCTGATTTCAGCACTACCACGAGTGCCTAGTTCTCCACGCGTAAGGTCCACAATTCCGCACTTATAACCCATCTCCATTTGCTTTATCAGGGTTCCAGAAGCGCTAAGCTCTACATCATCAGGGTGAGCTCCAAAGGCAAGAATATCTAGTTTCATAGTTTTAGTTATCTAAAGTTTCAAAAATAATAAAAAGCAAGACCAAAGCCTTGATGACAAATCTTTTCTAATTTCGGCCTTGAGATTACAACTTCGATTTCTTATTATGAATGCATTTTTAGCCTTAGTAGAAAAAGAAATCCGGCTTGAATGGCGACAAAAGTATGCTTTCAATGGATTACTGCTTTATGTAGGAGCCACTGTATTTATCTGCTATTTATCGTTTAAAGAAATTCTGGATGTGCCCGTCTGGAATGCACTATTCTGGATAATTCAACTGTTTGCCGGTGTTAATGCGATTGCAAAAAGTTTTTTGCAGGAGTCCAGCGGAAGAGCGCTTTACTATTATACACTGGCAGATCCAAGGGCCATTATCCTATCAAAGATATTCTACAATTTCCTATTGATGATGCTGTTGTCATTCTTCAATCTCTTTTTCTATTCATTATTTATAGGAAATCCTGTTCAGGATATGTCGATGTTTATCCTGGTAATGATATTAGGCAGCTTGGGACTTTCATCCGTTTTATCAATGGTGTCGGCAATAGCTTCTCGAGCAGGCCATAGTGCTGCTTTGATGCCCATACTGAGTTTCCCTGTAATACTTCCATTACTTATGACGACTATCCGGTTATCGAAAAATGCAATCGATGGACTTAACTGGTCAGTAAGTCAGCCGCTAATCATAATTCTTCTTTCTATGAATGTTCTAATAGTAGCTTTAGCATATTTACTGTTTCCTTATCTTTGGAAAGAATAAGGCTGATGAAATTTCCGAGAACATATATCGAAAACCATTTTTCAAAAACTAAATAATTCATGTTTAAACTTCAATGGTGGAAATGGATTTGCATTATAATGTTGTTTTATACTGTGATCGCCGGCTTTATGGTTCCTGTACCCAAGCTTGCCATCCTGCATGAATCAATTCGGAATCTGTTCTTCCACGTTACAATGTGGTTTGCCATGTTAATCATGATGAGTTCATCCTTAATTTACGGAATCAGATATTTAAGTACGAACAATATCGATTTTGATATAAAGGCCGAGCAATGCGCAATCACAGGAATATTTCTTGGTATTCTTGGGCTGACTACAGGAAGTATCTGGGCAAAATATACATGGGGCGCATGGTGGGTGAACGATGCAAAACTCAACGGTGCAGCCGCTGCCATGCTTGTATACCTTGCTTATATTGTTTTAAGAGGATCTGTCGAAGATGAATTTAAACGCGCAAGATTAGCCTCTGTATATGGAATATTTGCATTTACACTAATGCTTGTGTTTATAATGGTTCTTCCAAGACTAACAGATTCACTGCATCCAGGCAATGGAGGTAATCCCGGTTTCAGTTCATACGACCTTGACAATAATATGAGAAAAGTATTTTATCCTGCCGTTATTGCCTGGTCGCTATTGGCAGTATGGATTACAGAAATACGGGTAAGAATCAAACGTATTCAACGAATCGAAAATCAATAAACCTATCTATGAAGAAATTTATTAAACTCTCCTATTTCTCTCTTTTTTCAGCATTTATGATTTTGCCATTTTTTGTGAATGCGCAACAAATTGAAGTTGAAATGGCCGATGTAATGCGTTCAAATGGAAAAATTTATGTTGTTGTATCTGTAATTTCCGTTGTTCTTGCAGGAATATTAATTTTTCTGATTACTATCGACAGGAAAGTGCGAGAAATGGAAAAAAGGTCGAATCAGAATTAAGTTGTCCTTAACAGTTCTCTGTCTGTATTCATAGATTAAATCGTAAATTTGCGACATAGGAGAAAGCAAATGAAGAAGTCACATATTATCGCCATTATTATTATTGCCGTTGCCATTGGTGCTATACTTAGCACATTGGCTGACTCAAGCACATATGCATCGTTTAAGATCGCTTCCTCACATCCGACTAAAACCTACCATGTTGTTGGAAAACTAAACAAGTCGCAACCTCAGGATTACAATCCTCAAAATGACGCTGACTTATTCTCTTTTTTCCTTATCGACAATGAAGGTGCAGAAAAAAAAGTGGTGCTCCACAAAGCCCGACCTCAGGATTTCGAAAAATCAGAGCAAATTGTTGTGATTGGGAAAATGAATAATGATGAGTTTATTGCTTCTGATGTTCTTATGAAATGTCCTTCAAAATACAACAACCCTCGCGAGGACATGAAAACAGTCAGCTACAACCGCTGACGCTTTATAAAAGTCAATACCCTAAATGGATATACAATATATTGGAGAGCAGCTAATCTGGGGAAAGATTGGGAATCTGCTTGTAATGCTTTCTTTTACGGCCTCCCTTGTTAGTGCTTTTTCATTTTATAAATATTTTCGGTCAAACGAGAGATCATGGAGATCG
This sequence comes from Bacteroidota bacterium, assembly GCA_031427625.1. Classification (GTDB taxonomy): domain Bacteria; phylum Bacteroidota; class Bacteroidia; order AKYH767-A; family 2013-40CM-41-45; genus JADKIH01. The sequence goes on along the minus strand of JANPNV010000111.1, from coordinate 71,996 downwards.
CTTGCGAGAAAATCATTTGCGATACAGACGTTTTCAATCATCGGCATTTTTGCCAGTCTGTTTTATCTGATAGTAAATCACCGCTTTGAATACTACTATGTATGGGAACATAGCAATACAATTATGCCTCTCAGATATATCCTTTCCTGTTTTTGGGAAGGACAGGAAGGAAGTTTTCTTCTCTGGATGTTCTGGCATTGTGTGATATCCTGGATTGTAATTGCCACGGCAAAATCATGGGAAGGCGGCGTAATGTTTATCATTTGCCTCGTACAAACTTTTCTTGCTTCAATGATACTTGGCGTTGTAATCTTTAATTATAAGATCGGCACAAACCCTTTTATTCTTCTTCGCGATCACCCTGATTTTGCAAATCTCCCATTTATTAAACTTCCTGATTATCTCAGCAGAATAAAAGACGGGCGTGGACTCAATCCTTTGCTTCAGAATTACTGGATGACCATCCATCCTCCTACGCTATTCCTTGGATTTGCCATGACTGTCGTTCCATTTGCATATGCTATGACAGCTTTAATTCAAAAGCGAATAACAGAATGGGTTCGTCCAGCACTACCATGGACTTTTGCAGGTGTAATGATTCTTGGAACAGGAATTCTTATGGGTGCTGCATGGGCTTATGAATCGCTTAGCTTCGGTGGTTTCTGGGCATGGGATCCGGTAGAAAATGCCTCGCTTGTTCCCTGGATGTTCCTCGTCGCAGGAGCACATGTGATGTTGATATTTTCTCATCGCGGCAGAGCATTACTTTCTGCTTTTATTCTAAGTATCCTGGCTTTCATTTTTATTCTCTATTCAACATTTCTAACGCGTAGTGGAATTCTCGGCGATTCATCCGTACATGCATTTACAGATCTGGGTATGACGGGACATTTGTTAATTTATTTATTATTCTTCCTTGCATTTGCAATTCTTCAACTATTCATCAACAGAAAACATCTGCTTGAACATTCCGAAGAAGAACATATTTCTTCGAGGGAATTCTGGATGTTTATCGGGACACTTGTACTCGTAATCGGAGCTATTCAAATTACATTTACAACCTCAATTCCAGTAATCAATAAAATTTTCGGTTCCAAGCTGGCACCGCCTGCCGATCCCATCGATCATTACAATCAATGGCAGGTTCCTGTTGCTATTTTAATAAGTCTGCTAATCGGCATCGGACAATTCTTCAGATATAAAAATACTGACTGGAAAATATTCATAAAGAAAATTTCACCAAGCATTATTGTAGCCCTTGTTATTACAGGAATATCAGCGTTCTTTCTTGGCACCTATCGTATACATTATTATGCATTGCTCTTCGCCTCTGTCTTCGCAGCAGTAGCAAATCTTGATTATTTTATCCGGACATTGAAGGGTAAATTTTCAAACGCCGGTCCATCCATTGCACATATCGGAGTTGCATTTATTCTATGCGGTGCATTGATTTCTAATTCGAAAAAAGAAATCATCTCTCAGAATGTAAAAAATATTGATCTGGGAAAAGATATTCCAAACAGAGAGAACATCATGATCGAACAGAAAATTGATACTCTTCCTATGGGATCATACTATGTTAGCTACACAGGAAAAGAAAAGAAGGGCGTAAATATTTATTACAACATCAGCTATTTTTCACTTGATAAGCAAACCGGAAAGAAGATAAAAGAATTCGACCTTCAGCCGCTCGTTCAATTAAATGAAAGAATGGGCAATGTAGCTGAACCGGCTACGAAACATTATTTTGACAAGGATATCTATACACATATCACTTACGCTGAAGTTGACCCTCCGGGCGATCAACATGAACATACAGAATACCTTCCAGCTAAATCGCATGAGATGGCTGTTGGCGACACATTCATGACTAGCAATAGTTTTATTATTCTTCAGGAATTAAATAAAAATATTGACCGGGCTCCGTTAAATCTCGGCGATTCTGATCTTGTTGTAGGTGCTAAACTTCTTGTTGAGGATATTAATAAAAAATTATACACGGCTGAGCCGCTCTTTCTTATTAAAGATTTTTCAATTCTTACCAAAGATGCAGAAATCACAGATCTTGGCCTGCGATTTTCATTCGATAAAATAGAACCGGCAAACGGGAGAATTGTTATTAGCGTTTCTGAAAGAAAATCAAACAAGAAAGAATTCATCATCATGAAAGCAATTATTTTTCCTGGAATCAACATCCTCTGGACTGGTTGCCTGCTGATGATTATCGGATCGCTTGTAGCTTTAAGAAAAAGAATTTTAAAATTAAAAAACAATTCAACACTAGAGGTTAAATCATGAAAGTTGTACTGATTGGTTCAGGCAATGTTGCGACATTACTCAGTCCCCTTCTGAAAAAAAACGGTCATAAGATTATTCAGGTTTACAGCCGAACAAAAACTTCTGCACAAAAGCTTGCAAAAAAAACCGGTTGTCGGTTTACCACTTCTGTCAAAGGTATTATAGAGACTGCCGATCTCTATCTTATTGCTTTAAGTGATGATGCCATTGCGCCTTTCATAAAAAAACTATCATTTACTCCGAAGTTAATCGTGCATACTTCCGGATCCGTAGGAACAGAAGTATTCGGTCAAAAAATAGTTAACTATGGTGTACTTTATCCACTTCAGAGTTTTTCAAAAAACAGTAAACATACACCTGCTAAAATTCCATTTTGTATTGAAGGAAGCAACCCATCAACACAATCACAATTAAAAAAAATTGCAAAGTCGCTTAGCCCTCTCGTCTACCAAATAAGTTCCCAGGAAAGAGTCTTTTTGCACCTGGCTGCAGTATTCATTAATAATTTCCCGAATTATTTATATGCACTTGCAGAAAAAATACTTTCCCGGAAAAAAATAAATTTCAACATCCTCTTCCCGCTTATGGAGGAAACAATTAAAAATGCGATTGAGAATAGTCCACATGATATCCAGACCGGTCCAGCACGAAGGGGTGATATTAAAATAATAAATAAGCACCTCAGACTTCTGAGTAAAGAGGTTGACATGAAAGAAATTTACAGAATTCTGAGTAAAAACATCCAAAAGGAATATAGGAAACAGTAATATTTTTTTATACTAGCTCTATGAATGATAATTTCAAGCAGCGTCTTCAAAAGGTTCGTTGTTTTATTTTCGATATCGACGGCGTTCTAACTAATGGTTCACTAATTGTTATGCCCGATGAACTCTTCAGAGTCATGAATATAAAAGACGGTTTTGCTATGAAAGAAGCTGTCAATGCCGGCTATATAATTGCGATTATATCCGGCGGAAAATCAGAAAGTGTCAGGACCCGGCTTGCGAACCTGGGCATTAGAGATATTTACCTTGGTGTTGAAAATAAATCTGAGAAGATGGAACAAATTATGCTTCAATATAAATTAGAAAAAGAGGAAATATTATACATGGGTGACGACCTTCCCGATTACGAAGTTATGATGAAGTCAGGCGTGCCTTGCTGTCCATTCGATGCTGCGACAGAAATAAGAAATATAAGTGTTTACTTCAGTCCTTTAAAAGGCGGAGAAGGATGTGTCAGAGATGTAATTGAACAGGTATTACGTTTACATGGCAAGTGGCCTACTTTTAACTAAAAACTACAACCTATTCTTTGAAACAACTCATCTCATTTTCCGGACTAATCAGATTGCCAAATTTACTGATGATTGCTGCTACACAAATTATTGTGAGATATTGTCTGATCTTGCCAGCTTTCAAAGCAGAATTTTTTGCGACCGGTATTTTTCCACATTACTTATCGACTCCTGATTTTATTCTTCTGGTATTAACAACTCTATTTATTGCTGCAGGAGGATATATTATTAACGACTATTTTGATATTCACATTGATGAAATAAATAAGCCTGACCAAAACATTGTTGGAAAAATTTTAAGTAAAAAAACGGCAAAGTCATTGTTTTTCATTCTTTCAGGGACGGGCATTATTGTCGGTTTTTATCTAGCAATTAAAGCCGATGTACTGGTCATGGGAATGGTTCCATTATTTTCCGCAATCTCGCTTTGGATGTATTCTTCCTTTTACAAACGCAGATTGTTTATCGGTAATATAATTGTTGCTATTCTTTGTTCATTGTCTGTACTTATCGTTGGACTGTTCGAGCCCGAATTTTACAGAAACATTACTTACCTCCTATGGTTTGGAATACTTTCTTTTCTTTTAACGTTGGTAAGAGAAATGATTAAAGACATCGAAGATATGGATGGCGATGAACTATCACAGTGTAAGACAGCACCAATCGTATTAGGAATAAAGATGACAAAATGGATTATTACTTTTTTGATATTTCTTACCATAGTCTATATAGCTTTCATTCTAGCAAATAATTTCTATGAGAATACGGTAATTAATATTTGGTTTCTTATGGGAATTTTCTTTATACCTCTGGGTGGTCTTCTATACCTTGTATTAACTGCAACTGAGAAAAAAGATTATTATTATGCTAGCCTGTTTTCAAAAATTATTATTACTGCAGGCATTTTCACAATGCTTCCTTTCTGGTATTATTTTTTAAAATAAGCTGAAGTTGTTTTTAAAATTACATTAATTCCTCACTATACAATCTAAATGAAAATTACCACAAAAAAACTTCTTCTAGGCTCGGCTTCACCACGAAGAATTTTTCTTTTTCGAGAACTTGGATTGGATTTCAGAGTACTAACAAGCGATACAAAGGAAATTCCCCTTCCACATCTTGTCGCTGGAGATATTGCAGTCTCATTAGCCGAGGAGAAAGCAATGGCGCTGGAATCAAAACGCGAAAGGAATGAGTTGTTAATTACTGCCGATACAATCGTATGGCATTTTTCCAAAATGCTTGGGAAACCAGCAGATTCAGCAGAGGCCTTTGAAATGCTCAAACTGTTAAACGGACAAAAGCATCATGTATATACCGGAGTTTGCATAATGGATGGACACTCAAAAAAAATCTTTCAGGTTCGTTCCGATGTAGTCTTTAAAAAATTATCAGACGAAGAACTTAAGAATTATATTAAACTGTACAGCCCGTTCGATAAGGCTGGTTCCTATGGTGCACAGGAATGTCTTCCTGATGGGATGAATCCATGTTCTGAAACCGAAAAAATATTTCTCGAACGAAATGGACTGACTGATCTTCTTGACAGCACAATATCATGTGGGAAAAGTCGTATTGCCTTAATCGATCATATCGAAGGCAGTTATTTCAACGTCATGGGACTTCCAATTGTAGAACTCATTTCTGAACTGGAAAAATATTAAAGATGTATATTGATATCATAGAATAACTGATAACGAATTGCGCACCTCCTATATCAAAATGCATGTGGCTATTTTCCTGTGGGGATTCACCGGGTTATTAGGAAAACTCATTCAGCTGAATGAGGGAATGCTGGTATGGTATCGAATGTTAATCAGCAGCGCTGCTATTGCAATATTTCTTTTTTATAGAAGGAGGTTCCCAAAAATTCCATTCCGTGAATTCATTCGCATTGGCGGAATTGGCCTTCTTGTCATGCTACACTGGATTACATTCTATGGGTCAATTAAAATATCCAGTATTTCTGTGGCTATGATCTGTCTTTCATCGATAGCATTATTTGCATCAATACTCGAACCTTTGATTAACCGAGCTAAATTTGATGTTGTAGAAATATTGTTCAGTGCAATGGCGATCACTGGTATTTCTACCATTTATAACTCAGATGTAACAGCAGCGAAAGGAATTATCATCGGTGTAATAAGCGCATTGCTGAGTGCAGTATTTTCTGTTCTCAACAAGAGAATTGCATCTAAGTATGAAGCGCTGACGATAAGTTTTATTGAGCTAAGCAGTGGATGGTTATTCCTTACACTATTGCTTCCGGTTTACTTTATCATTCAACCTACAAAAATCCTTTTCCCGTCGGGCATGGATTTCATGTATCTCCTGATTCTTTCGCTTGTTTGCACCGTGTTAACATGGATTCTTTCGCTTCAGGCACTTCGAAAAGTTTCAGCATATACAATGGGGCTTGCTCTTAATCTCGAACCAATTTATGGTATTATCCTAGCGATACTTTTTGCAGGTGAAGGCAAATTGATGAACAGGGGATTTATTACCGGTGCGGGAATTATCATGCTGACTGTTATCCTACACATGATATACAAGAAAAAACAAAGCACGTCGTTAGCGCGTCAGCGGAGTTGAAAACTGCTCTTGTAATTTAATAAGCGCCCCATTCTCAAGAATCGGAATAACCTTTGTCTGATCAGGAGTTAAACAATATTTTATATCTTTTTTCAGATTTAGACGCGATAACCTTTCCTTATGTGATGACCCACTTAAAAATTTGTAAGGTTCTGTTCTCGCCTGCAGGTAAAGATATTTTAAAGCAAGACAAGCATCGCCTAAAATAAACTCATCGCCCAATGCTGTCAATGATTCTGTCATCGCTCCTGCAAACAGTGCATCTTCAAGGTTGAATTTATTTTTCCAACCAGAACATAGAAGAAGAACATTTCTTTTCTCCTGATATAACCATTCTGATAGTGCAGTGATATTTAAAAACGATCCGATTGCCACCTTATATGCACCTCGCGCAGCCTCTATTGCCTGCGTTCCGTTAGTAGTAGTGAGAACAATTGTTTTTCCCTTAACATTTTCACCCATGTAACTAAAAGGAGAATTTCCAAAATCAAACCCCTCTACAGCTATTGCATCTCTCTCAGCCCCTACCAGATATCCTTTTGCTTTCCATTCTCTTGCTTCCTCAACTGATGCTACAGGAATTATTTTCTCGGCACCATGCTCAAAGGCTGTACAAATCGCAGATGTAGCCCTTAAAATATCAATTATAATTACAATACTGTCATCGTCCCTGTAAACAGGATATAGAAACGGTGAAAAACATGCATCCAGCTTCATAGTATTTTTTTAATGGAATGGCAACTGATGCCATGCAGCCAATGTACGATATTGGTTCAATTATTTTTTTTCAATAAATGGCAGTTTTACAACCTTAGCCTTTAAGGATTTGTCACGGACAGAGATAAAAATTTCGCTGTTTTCAGTTGCAAATGCAGATGAAACATAACCCATTCCTATTGCCTTCTGAAGTGTAGGAGACTGAGTTCCTGAAGTAACCCTGCCAATGTTATTACCCGAAGAATCCATGATAACATAGTCGTGACGGGGAATGCCTTTATCAACCATTTCGAAGCCCACTAATTTTTTTGTTACCCCGGTTTCCTTCTGACGTTTTAGTTCAACACTATTTGTAAACTCCTTGGTGAATTTTGTAATCCAGCCAAGACCTGCTTCTATCGGAGATGTATTATCATCGATATCATTTCCATAAAGACAAAAACCCATTTCAAGCCGAAGTGTATCGCGGGCACCCAAACCCACCGGTTTTATGCCATACGATTTACCGGCTTCAAAAATCTTTTCCCAGATAGAAACGGCATATTTATTTTCAAAATAAATTTCAAATCCTCCGGCTCCTGTGTAGCCAGTTGCAGAAATAAGTACATTCTCTACACCTGCAAAAACACCTTTTTTAAATGTATAGTATTCCATGCTACTCAAATCCATTTCTGTTAGCGATTGCAATACATTTTTTGCGAGTGGGCCCTGAACAGCAAGAAGAGACGTTTTCTCTGAGATATCGTGCATCTCTACCTCCTTAGTATTAAATTTCAAAATCCAATCCCAATCCTTGGTTATGTTCGATGCATTAACAACAAGCATATATGTTTTAGAATCTATTCTGTATACCAACAGATCATCGATGATTCCACCCGTTTCATTGAGAAAGCAACTGTATTGAACCTTACCATCGACAAGTTTCGAGGCATCATTACTGGTTATTCGTTGTATCAGGTCTAAAGCATTTTCACCTTTCAATATAAATTCACCCATGTGAGACACATCGAATACACCAACCTTTTGTCGGACCGTTTCATGTTCAGCATTAATTCCCTCGTATGAAACAGGCATTAAATAACCTGCGAACGGAACCATTTTCGCACCAAGTGATTTATGAATATCGGATAGTGCTGTAAACTTTAGAAGTGTTTCTGTCTCTTCCATCTTTATTGAATTTATATATTAATTTTTAATTGTTGAAGTCTTTGAGCTTTTCAATTTATGATCGATGGCCTGATTAATATTGAACAAGCTAAGAAAATTTAAAGTATTTGATTTAAGTGAATAGTTATTGACGATTTTATCGCGAGTATGACTACTTAGTTTTTTAAGATAAACTGAATTGGTGATAAGTTTTTCAAGGCAATCCTCCCATTCTAATTCAGTATTACAGACACATCCGTTTAAATCATGTTCAACGATTTCTGCATTCACACCGACATCGGAAACGACGGCAGGAATTCCGAGAGCCATGTATTGAAGTGCTTTGAATCCACATTTTCCCTTAGCCCAGATATCTGCAGGCAGAGGCATTACTCCGATATTGAGATTGAGTAAGTCGTTTATCTCATTCTGTTTAGACCAGCGAATAAACTTCATCGACTTAAGTTTAAATTTTGGTGGTACATCGCAAATAACATGAAACTCAAAATCATATTTTTCCTCTAATCTTTTCAGAACCGGATATAATACATCCAGGTATTGAACCGTTGAATGCGATCCGGTCCAGCCAATGATGACTTTCTCATTGTCATGGTCTCTCGTGGTATTATGTAATTGGTCTGTATCGATAGTTGTTGGGTTTATGACGACGTTCTTATTTTCTTTTGAGGCAAATTCTGACAAGTAAGTATTTCCGACAGAAACAACATTTGACCAGCGACAGATATCAGATGCATTTGAAAATCGCTTAAACAACATAGTCAGTTTGCGATTTGATTCTGATGCATTCGGAATCCAGATTGCATCGTCAAAATCATATATTGAATACTTCCTGAATACTTTTGTTACAAGCCATTCGAACCATGGCGGACCAAATGGAGATGCTTCCCGGTGAATAAAGATTATGTCGAATTTCCCGAGATTTGTCAGATTGGACAATCGACGAAAATACCCGCGTAAAAGAGCCATTATTTTGGCAACAGTATGTCCTTTTTTATAGAGAATATCCCATGCCTTTTTGTCAAGAAACGACGATACCTGGTAAGAATGCCCGTTTTCAGATAAAGTATCGAAATACTGCTCGAAACGAAATCTCTGACTGGGGGCAACACCTTCCGGATATGGGGTGATAAAAAGTATTCTCATTAGTTTTGCATTCCTGATGATGCTATTCTGCAAAGATAAAAATTCAGTTAAGCGAAAAGGGGAATTAGTCTTCCACGATTTTCACATATATTTGAACACTTACCTAGACCTATGGCAATTAAAATTTCCGAGCGTAATACTCCAAGGTGGATCATCTTTCTAATCGATCTGTTCATCTGTCTTTCTTCGCTCATGCTTGCATACCAGGTCAGGTTTAATTTCCGTGTGCCTGAGATAGAAATTTCCCTTTGGAAAATCGCAATCCCTGCCCTGCTTATCGTCAGAGCCGGCAGCTTCTTATTATCCAGATTATATCAGGGAATCATACGGTATACAAGTACAAAAGATGCACTACGTGTATTTTATACGATCACGGGTGGAAGTATTTTTCTGGCTCTTGCCAACCCCGTATCTTATCATTTCACAGGCATCTATCTAGTTCCTTTTTCGATAATAATCATTGATTATTTCACATCAGTATTTACCCTGACTGCATTCAGAATTCTGGTGAAGACTATTTACCAGGAACTTAAGAATCCGTCGCGCGATAAGCAAGAAATACTAATATACGGTGCGGGAGAATCCGGGCTTATCACCAAGCGAGCACTTGATCGTGATGCAGGAACGCGCTATAAAGTTATCGGATTTATTGATGATGATAACTCCAAGAAAGGCAAAACAGTTGAAGGAATTAAGATCTATCACTCTTCAGAATTGGAGGATATACTTCGATCCAATCAAGTATATCACATGATAATTAGCATTCAGAATATATCACCCGTACAAAAACAATCGATCATTGAAAAATGTTTGTTATACGATGTAAGAATTCTGAATGTGCCTCCGGTTACAAGTTGGATTAACGGGGAACTTAGTTTTAAGCAGATCAAGAAAATTAAGATCGATGATTTGCTGGAGAGAGAACCGATTCTTCTTGATGCTGATCTGATCAGAAACCAGCTTACAGGAAAAACTATTCTTATCACTGGTGGCGCAGGATCAATTGGCAGCGAAATTGCCCGGCAGATTATTCCATTCAAACCAAAATTACTTGTGATAGTGGATCAGGCAGAATCGGCATTGTATGATCTCGAACTTGATCTGAGCGAACGATTTCGCTGGAAAAATTTTGAGACCGTACTCGGCGACATCAGACAGATTGAAAGAATGGAAAGAGTGTTTCAGGCGTTTCATCCTGAAGTAGTTTTTCATGCTGCCGCCTATAAACATGTTCCGATTATGGAGAATAATCCATCGGAAGCTATTCTCACCAATGTTGAAGGGACAAAAACAATTGCAGACTTATCAAGAAAATATAAGGTCGGTAAATTTGTCATGATCAGCACCGATAAAGCCGTGAATCCTACATCGATTATGGGGGCAACCAAACGGATAGCAGAAATTTATTGTCAGTCGTTAAATAAACTTGGCCCTACTCGCTTCGTGACTACGCGATTCGGCAATGTACTTGACTCAAACGGGTCTGTTATTCCGAGGTTTAAAAAACAAATAGAAGAAGGCGGGCCGATAACAGTAACTCATCCGGATATTACCCGATTCTTTATGACTATTCCGGAAGCGTGCCAGCTTGTTCTCGAAGCAGGTGCAATCGGGAAAGGTGGTGAGATATTTATATTCGACATGGGCAAAAGTATCCGGATAGCAGATCTTGCGAAGAAGATGATTCAGCTTTCAGGACTTACATTGGGGAAAGACATTCAAATTGTCTTTACTGGTCTTCGCCCGGGAGAGAAAATCTATGAAGAACTTTTGGCAGATAAGGAGACAACTTTGCCGACACATCACCAGAAAATTATGATTGCGAAAGTGAGGGAATATCCATTCGAAGAATTTGAAAAAAATCTGATTGAATTGATTGACCTGTTTAAGCTGCAGGAAAATGAAGCAATCGTAAGGAAAATGAAATCTATTTTACCGGAATATATCTCGGCTAATTCGCTCTATGAAAAACTAGACAGTTAAGCCAAAACCGGTTCACCGAAAAGATCAAACTCATTAGCATCTGTAATACGGATCTTAGCAAAATCACCAATGCGTAAATAATTTTTTGATGCCTCAATTAAAACTTCATTATCCACTTCGGGAGAATCGGATTCAGTTCTGCCAATAAAATAATCGCCTTCTTTCCTGTCGATAAGTACTAAATATTCATTTCCGGTTTTTCTCTCATTCAAACTTGATGATATATCTTTTTGAATGCTCATTATTTCAGAGGCCCGTTTCTGCTTGACTTCAAGGGGAACATTATCAATCAAAGAATAAGCATGAGTATTTTCCTCATGCGAATAGGTGAAAATCCCTAATCGTTCGAAGCGTGTTTCGCTTACCCACTCCTTCATCTCATTAAAATCAGTTTCAGTTTCTCCGGGATATCCTGCAATGAGGGTAGTTCGCATGGTGATGCCGGGTACTTTATCACGAATCATATTGACCAGGTCGATCGTTTTCTGTTTCGTTGTACCACGGCGCATGCTCTTTAGCATATTGTCGGAAATATGCTGTAAAGGCATGTCGAGGTAATTACAGATATTTTTTCTCTCGTTCATTGCATCGAGAATATCGAGAGGAAATCCTGAAGGAAATGCATAGTGTAATCGAATCCATTCGACTCCTTCAACATCGGACAATTTTAATAGTAATTCGGAGAGATTCCTTTTTTTATAAATGTCGAGACCATAATAAGTAAGATCCTGAGCGATCAGAATTAATTCCTTCACACCTTTTGATGCAAGATTGCGGGCTTGCTGTACAAGGGATTCCATAGGAACACTCAGGTGATTTCCACGCATGAGTGGAATTGCACAGAATGAACATGGCCGGTCGCATCCCTCCGAAATTTTCAGGTATGCATAATGCTGAGGTGTTGTTAACAATCTTTCTCCAACCAGCTCATGCTTGTAATCGGCACCGAGAGATTTCAGAAGTTTTGGTAAATCGCGCGTGCCGAAAAATTCGTCAACGTTTTTAATTTCTTTCTGCAGTTCTGGTTTATATCGTTCACTCAGACAACCAGTAACAATCAGTTTTTCAATTCTGCCCTCCTCTTTTGCTTTTGCAAATTGCAGAATCGTATCGATACTTTCCTGCTTGGCATTATCGATAAAGCCGCATGTGTTTATGATTATTATAGATGCATCTTCATCTGTCGATTCATGAGCTACATCAAATTTAGATGCCCGTAGCTGACCCATCATTACTTCGCTATCGAAAATATTTTTCGAACAGCCGAGAGTAATAACATTGATCTTATTTTTTTTTAGTGTACGGGTCTTCATTTATGTTTAAAATAAATAAGAGAAATATTAGCTGAACAATGAATCAACGAATTCAGCCTTATTGAAAACCTGGAGGTCTTCCATCTTTTCACCAACGCCAATGTATTTTACGGGAATTTTAAATTCGTCAGAAATACCAATAACGACGCCGCCTTTAGCCGTACCATCAAGTTTGGTAAGTGCGATGGCATTGACTTCCGTCGTCATGATAAACTGGCGTGCCTGTTCGATTGCATTTTGTCCTGTTGATGCGTCGAGTACAAGTAATATTTCATGTGGCGCATCTGGAATTACTTTTTGAATCACGCGCTTTATTTTTGAAAGCTCGTTCATAAGATTTACCTTATTATGAAGACGGCCTGCAGTATCAATAATAACAACATCCACTTTCTGGCTAACAGCCGACTGAACAGAATCGAATGCCACAGCAGCAGGATCAGATCCCATGGGCTGTTTAACAATCGATACTCCGATACGTTTACTCCAGATGTCGAGTTGATCTACAGCAGCAGCACGGAAAGTATCAGCAGCACCCAGAAGAACACTCTTTCCGGCCTGTTTGAATTGGAATCCCAGTTTGCCAATGGTTGTTGTTTTGCCTACTCCATTAACTCCAACAACCATAATCACATACGGTTTTTTATTTTCAGGGATAACGAAATCTGTTTCATCCGTAGAATCATTTTCATTTAAAAGAGCAGTAACCTCCTCCTTTAACAGGCGGTTTAATTCATCAGCACCGACATATTTATCCTTGGCAACTCTTGCTTCAAGACGCTTAATTATTTTAAGAGTTGTATTAACCCCCACATCAGAGCTTACGAGTATTTCCTCGAGGTTATCGAGAACTTCGGCATCTACGTTAGATTTACCGACAACTGCTTTAGCAATTCTGGAAAACAGTCCGGACTTTGTTTTTTCCAGACCCTTGTCAAGACTTTCCTTTTTTTCTTTACTGAAAATACTGAACAATCCCATGATGTGCGATAAGGCATTAAAAACAATTAGAAGTAATGCGAATTCAGTTAAATAAAAAAGCTCCTTTCTGATTGAAAGAAGCTCTTAATATCTTTTAAAAGTAAATTACTTTGATTTAAGAAAATCTTTGACGTGATCATTATGCACCACTTCTTCCTTAAACTGGTATGAACCGGTTTCAGAATTCTTAATCATCTTAATTACTTTGGAAAATTCTTTTCCTTTTCCGCTTTTCAGCGTTGCGACAACCTTCTTTGCCATGATTCTGCTTTTTTACTTATTTAATTTCTTTGTGAACAGTCATTTTCTTGAGAATAGAATTGTACTTCTTCAACTCAAGACGCTCTGTTGTGTTTTTCTTATTTTTGGTAGTTATATAACGAGACATTCCCGGCTTACCGCTGGTTTTATGCTCTGTACACTCCAATATCACCTGTATTCTACTGCCTTTTTTTGCCATTTCTAAGCTAATTTTCGGGGTGCAAATATAGGGTTATAAGTTCAGATAACAAACCTATTCTTACTAATTTTTACAAATAAATGCAGAAATTATCGAATGAGTTCTGGGGCTGATGAAGATGATTTCATCAACATCTCAATATCAGCGGCATTTGACGGGCATGCGCCCGACAAATTCTCGTAACCTGTTGCAGTTATTAAAACATCATCTTCTATTCGAATTCCAATATTCCACCATTTAGGATCACAAGGGCTATCTGCTGTAATGTAGATGCCTGGCTCAATCGTTATAACGTTTCCTGCCTTCAGTGCACCAAAGGCCCCGACATCGTGCACATCGAGACCGAGATAATGTGATGTTCCATGCATAAAGTATTGTGAGAATTCCTTTTCATCTTTGATAATTCCAAGGTCAAGCAACCCTTTTTTAATAACAGATACGGCCGCTTTATGCGGATCATGGAATTCACTTCCGGGCTTACACATTGAAAAAGCTGAATCCTGAGCCTGCCTGACGAGGTTATAAATTATTTTCTGCTCCTTCGAAAATTTACCGCCAACGGGAAGTGTCCGGGTCACATCAGCTGTATAACCATGATATTCTGCGCCCATATCGAGGAGAATCAAGTCGCCATTCTTCAGCTCTCTACGATTAGTCTCATAGTGAAGAATGCAGGAATTTTCGGCGCCACCACAGATGCTTGGATAACCAACATCCTCAGCACCTTTATTTCTGAAAACATATTCTCCCACTGATTGAATTTCATACTCATGCATTCCCGGTTTCAAGTTCTTCATCATAGCAATATGTCCAAGACAGGAAATAGATATTGCTTTACGTAGCAGAACAAGTTCAGATTCACGTTTTATTTCACGCATACCTGAAAGTGTTTTTCGGAGAATGTAAGAGTCTCCGTTCGGCGAGGGAAATTGCGACTTCCTCTTAAATGAAGTGACAAGATCTGATAAATCGCAGGTATCCTGCTTATTGTCCGTCATTCCCACCGGGAGATTCGCAAAAAGTATTTTATCGAACTTTTCGAAATCAAAGAATAGTGTATCGAAAGCACATGCATTTATGATGGATTTAATTCCTGATATTTCATCTGCGTCCTCGACAGATGCCATTCGACCAGTCCATAACTCTTTCTGTTTTTTCCTAGCGGGAATAAATAAAAACTCGTTGGCAAAATTTCCGTTAATTGACTGGTTATCTTTAAAAATCAGTAGCAATGAATTCGATGAAGTGAAACCGGTGAGATAATAAAAATCAGGATTTTGATGATAACGGTAGTCGACATCAGTCGAACGATTTCTGACAGGAGCCGAAAAAACAATAGCAACTGAATTATCAGGAAGTTTATTTCTTAGTTCAATTCTCCTTCCCGAGTAAACACTACTATCGGGGTAATCACTATCGTATCTGAATAAATTATTTTTCTGTGCATGCAATTCAGCAACAGAAAGGAAAAGAAAAATAAGAAAGCAGATTTTTCTGATCATTTTATAAAAATAAAAAAAGCCGGAACAAAAAGCTCCGGCATCCAAATAAGATTATATTTTTTTTAGATACTTCCTTTGCGGATAGCTTTTTCAATTGCTGCACTGATTCCCATCTTATCGATAGTACGCAGAGCGCTTGTTGAAACCTTTAGAGTTATCCATTCCTTTAATTCAGGAACAAAGAACTTCTTAGTATGCAGATTAGGATAAAATCTACGCTTAGTCTTCTTATTAGAAAAGGAAACACTATTTCCTTTCATTGCCTTTTTTCCCGTTAAATCACAAATACGAGCCATTTTCGATCAGTTTTTAGTGGCGCGAAGATAAGAATAATTTAAGAATCTGGAAATTATCGTTAATAAAAGAACGTTTTATTTAAACTGCTTATTTTCAATCCATTTAAAGCTCACCGATTAGCATTTTTCTTAAAGTATTAAAGGAGTAGTTGGCTGTTTCCTGAATAACACGCTCTCTATATGATCCCAATTGAAGCTTTCGAGTGATTATTTTATCAAAATTAGCCACGGCTATCCAAACCGTTCCTACAGGCTTTTCAGAGGTTCCTCCCCCCGGTCCGGCTATTCCCGAACAGGCAATCGCATAATCTGTCTTGAACTTCTTCATCGCACTAATGACCATCGTTCGTACAACCTGTTCGCTGACAGCACCGAATTGTTCAAGTGTATGCATGTCGACTCCTAACTCCTGAATCTTCATTTCATTTGCATATCCAACCAACGAGCCAACATAATATTCACTACTTCCCGGAATGCTAGTTATCTTATGAGCAATATAACCTCCAGTACAACTTTCGGCAGTTGATATTGTTTTTTTCTGTTGAAGAAGAAGTTGCCCGATGATAGACTCCAACTTATCATCTTCATATCCATAAATAAATTCACTAATCAGTTTTTCTAATTTCGCAGATTCTTCTCTGACTTTTTTATTTAATTCGATTTCATTCTCGCCCATTGCTGAAATCCGTAGTCTGACGGTTCCTGCAGCAGGCAAATAGGCAAACTTCATATTTGCCGGCAATCGATCTTCCCAATCGGAAATTTTTTCTGCCAGAAAAGATTCGCCAATACCCTGAGTTAGAATTGTGCGATGAACAATTGGCACAAGCTTGAATTTTTCTTTAAGCCTCGGCAGAACTTCTGCTTTCATTAACCCTTTCATTTCGGCAGGAACACCGGGAAGTGAAACAACGATTTTCCCTTTGTCCTCGAACCACATTCCTGGTGCTGTGCCCAACTTATTCAGCAGTACCTGACAGTTTTTCGGTACTTCAGCCTGCTTCCTGTTAATCAGCGTCACTTCTCTTCCGCGCGAGGCAAATAATGTTTTTATTATTTCATACGAATTCTCGTCAAATTTTACCCCTGTATTGAAATATGTACAAAGTGTCTTTTTTGTGATATCATCTTTTGTTGGTCCCAGTCCGCCGGTCAGAATAATAACCTCCGCCCTGCCGGTAGCTTCATTCAACGCATTTATAATATGCTCAGAATCATCACTTACAGAAGATATCTGCTTCACTCGGATTCCAATATCATTTAAATGATTTGCAATCCATGCGCTATTCGTATCGACTACCTGCCCGATTAATAATTCGTCACCAATGGTAATAATTTCGACTAATGCCATTTTCAGGAATTGATTATTTTGCGAATGTAAATTTTTACGATTAGTTTATTGAAGTATTTCAGAAAATTGAATTCTTATACAATATCAGGTACAGCCTAGTCGTCAGCACATTTATATGCGCGAAAGGAAGTTGACCATAGTGGAAATGACTCAGGATCAAAACGAAACCATTAGTGAAGTAATGCGTGAAAATGGAACCAAGCTTTTCAGTTTCATTCGGAACCGTGTAAGGGAACAAGAAGAGGCAGAAGATATTTTTCAAGATGTGATGTTTGAATTAACGGCATCGTACAGACTCATGCAACCCATTGAGAAAATGGCAGCCTGGCTTTACAGAGTTGCGCGTAATAAAATTACGGATAAATACAGAAAAAAACGTCCGGTGCTTCTCAATGATCAGATGGTTTATAAAGGTGATGATGATGATCATTTATTTCTTCAGGATTTAATAAAATCGAGTGAAGAAAGTCCCGATAAAGATTTTGACCAGGCATTGATTCAGATAGCGCTGGAATCGGCACTTGACGAATTACCCTTCGAACAAAGAGATGTTTTTATCAAGCATGAACTGGAGGGATTAAGTTTTAAAGAAATATCGAATGAAACGGGTGAATCGGTAAATACTTTATTATCCAGAAAAAGATATGCAGTGCTACACCTACGTGAAAAACTTCGTGACTTATACGTGGAGTTAATGGAAAAAAAATAAAAAACGAGAACGATGAAAAAGATGTGGAAGATTAAAATGTTATTTATAGTTGCAGCCGGAATTGTTGTGATGGCAGCAGTGGTAATGTGGTTGTGGAACTGGCTTATTCCAGTTTTATTTAATGGTCCGATAATTAATTTTATTCAGGCGATCGGCCTAATGTTGCTTTCCAGAATTCTATTCCGCGGCATTCACAAAGGCGGATGTCAGGGAATGCAATACGGACAATGGGGAGGCTGGAGTCAGAAGTGGGGAAAGATGTCGGAGGAGGAAAAGGCAAAGATGCGTGACTTGTGGAAAAAAAGATGTGGAGGCGGAAGTTGTGAAGATTAGAGGAAGAAAATCTTTTTGATTCAAGAATTCACGTTCTTCGTCTTTTCATCTCGAACTATTCTTTTACTTTAGCATTCAAAATCATCGACTATGAAAGTATTATTGTATTTATTCGCCATAGTAATTATTATGCCATCCTGTTCGCACGGACAAATCGATTTGGGTAAAATCGGAAACGATATAAATAATACAATCAAAGGAAAGCCACTAAGTAATCAGGAAATTACGGATGGCCTGAAGCAAGCCTTATCAATTGGAAGTCAGAATGCATCATCTTCAGCAGCTAAAACGGATGGTTATTTTAAGAATACAGCGATAAAAATTCCATTTCCTCCTAGTGCAAAGCAGATGGAAAACAAGCTTCGTTCGTTGGGAATGAATAAGCAGGTAAATGATTTTATCCTAACAATTAACAGAGCGGCTGAAGAGGCTGCTAAAGAAGCTGCTCCTATATTCATTGATGCAGTAAAAACAATGACTATTACAGATGGGATAAACATTCTGAGAGGGAAAGACACTGCGGCGACTGGATATCTGCGACAAAAAACATCTTCGCCACTTCATGACAAATTTAAGCCAGTAATAGTTTCGGCAACAAAAAAAGTTGATGTTACTAAATACTGGAATCCGCTGATGACGACATATAATAAAATCCCTTTCGTGGATAAGATGAATCCGGATTTAGAAGAGTACATTACTCAACAGGCATTAACGGGTCTTTTCTTTTTAATTTCACAAGAGGAGAGAAAAATAAGAAAAGATCCGGCGGCAAGAGTTACTGATCTGCTGAAAAAAGTTTTCGGCAACCAATAGGTAATTAATCGTGAATTTTAATTCTTAGTATCCCAAAGAAATTTTCTCAGGATCTCCTTCGTCAGGGCGAATACTCATCACAGGAATCTTTGACTGGTTGATGAGTTGTTGAGCATAGTTACCCATAAAAAATCCAGAACTTTCCTGATCAGTCATAATGATCATCAGATCGGCATTTATTTGGTTAGAATACTCTAAAGTGACAGAGGGAGAATTATCTGTTTTAAAAATCTTGACAGAATGTGCTACCTCATGTTCTTCGAGATAATTTTGCACCTGATGTATTTTTACTTCAAATCTTCTCTGCATATCCACATCAGTCATCGTCATTAATCCTGCAATGTGCACCACTGAATTGTAATGTCGTGCAATTTCAACGGCATGTTTAACTTTCTGCCGTGAGGAATGAGAATTATCTATAGGTAGAACAATGTCTTTGAATCCTATTTTTTTAGAATGAGCCTGTACAGATATTACGGGACATGGTGAACTCATTACCACACGGTATGTGTTACTTCCGACAAGAAAATCCTGGAATCCACTTATTCCATGAGTACCCATTACAATGATATCAGCTTCCACCTCTTCGGCAACAGCAACAATCTTCTTGTATATTTTGCCTGATTCAGTTCGATGAATAACAGTCATACCACTATCATGATGAAGTTTTTCTGTCAGCGATTGTAATTTTTCATTCGCCGAAGACTCTATTTTTTGTTCAAACTCCGATTGCGTTTTTCCAAAAGCAGCACTAATCGCTGAAGTAAATGAAAACGATTCTATAACGTGAACAAGAACAATATCTGCTTTATGAAGTTTCGCCATAAATACAGCATGCTCAAGAGCGAGTTCTGCCGTCGCGGAAAAATCGTATGGTATCAGAATTTTTTTTATTTGAAATTTTTTGTTCATGTAGTATAGGTTATTCGTTAATATTCAAAAACTGAAAGTGTCGTATTTTTTCTCTCCATCGGTCTGATGGAAAGCACAGGGATGTCTGACGAATTTATAATCTGTTGTGCCGAAGAGCTGATGAACATCAGATCAGTCCAATTTTCCTCCTGTGTCATTATCATAATTAAATCGGCCTTTATCTTTTTTGAATAGTTGATAACGGCATCCGTTAAATTGTCATCTGGCAAATATTCCATCGTGCAACTTATGTCATTTTCTTCAATATGATCGTGTACCTGAACCATTTGACGCTTTAACTTCTTAACAATAAACTCGTCATCAGTTGAAAGAACTGTAACAAGATGAATTTGCGAACTAAATAATCTGGCTATTTCGATGCTCTTATTTATTTTTTCCCGCGTCTCTTTTGTGAGATCCAGAGGTAAAACAATGTTTTTGCACCCAGTCCTGTGTTTTTTCCCTTTTATGGTAATTACTGGACAGGGTGCTTCACGAATTACACGCAAAGCATTCGAACCAATGAATTTCTTTAATCCTTGACTACCATTTGTACCCATAATAATAAAAGAAGTTTTCAATTTGCGGGCTGCCTTTTGAATTTCCTCATAAACTTTCCCTTTGGAAATCAAAGTCTTAACGCGAATCCCTGCTTTTTGTGTGACATCAGCAGCTAATTTGTCTAATTCTTTCTGAATTTTCTTCTCAATAGATTTCGTATCAGTCTCTTTTGAGAAGAAAGGAAGTTGAAAAGATTCCTCTATTACATTAATCAAAGTTATATCAGCCATTGTTAACCTGGCTAAATTGTACGATTGTCCCAAAGCAATCAGAGATTGCTCTGAAAAGTCAATAGGCACAAGGATGTGATTATTTAATCCTGCCATAAGCGAAAAATAAGTTTTATCATTGTCAGCAAATTTAGATTAATCATTCATATGACCAAAATACCAGAATCAGAACTTATTCTCAATGATGACAATAGTGTTTATCATTTAAATTTGCTTCCACATGAACTTGCCGATACAGTCATTAACGTTGGGGACCCCGATAGGGTTCAGATGGTGTCGAAATTTTTTGATTCAATCGAAGTAAAAAAACAAAAAAGAGAGTTTATCACTCACACTGGGCATTATAAAGGAAAGCGTATCACTGTTTTATCAACAGGAATCGGAACTGATAATATTGATATCGTTTATAATGAACTTGATGCTCTGGTAAACATTGATCTTGAAAAAAGGGAAATAAAAAGTCAGCTGAAATCTTTAAACCTGATCAGAATCGGAACATCGGGTTCTTTGCAGCGTGATATACCGGTTGATGGTGTTGTATTTTCACATTATGGTCTTGGACTCGACGGACTTTTGAACTTTTATAAATTTTACAATGAAAAAGACGAAGTAAATATTGTTGACGCTTTCAGGATTCACTATCCCAATCATGGAATTCTGGCACTACCCTACATTGCCCGATGTTCATCGAAGCTTGAAGAAGCATTAAGTGCCGGCATGTATAAGGGAATTACAGCTAGTTGTTCAGGGTTTTATGCACCACAAGGACGGATATTGCGATACGAATTAGCCAGACCAGACTTTATCGAAACTCTAAATACTTTTCGTTTTGGCGACCACAGGATTACCAATTTTGAAATGGAAACAGGTGCCATGTATGGCCTGGCAAAAATTCTCGGACATCATTGTTGTTCGATAAATGCAATTGTGGCCAATAGAATCTCGAATGAACATACTCATAAGGGAGAGGAAACAATGAACAAACTGATAGAACTTGTCCTAGACAGAATTGCCGCAATGAAATAATCAGAGTAATAGATTATTTTTTAACTAATGTCCTTAAGATACTTTTTGTGGCTGACTTCAGTTCGATTGAATAAGATCCAGCGCTGAGGGTATTTAAATCAATTTGGATTTTTTCGCCGGAGATAAAATTATCGGAGCTTTTTGCTACCAGTCGACCTATTCTGTCAGTAATTTTCCAGCCCGTTATAGAAACAGGCGAGCTGATATTCACATACTCAGAGGATGGATTTGGAAAAACAATTACATCAGTTGGTTCAAACTCATGCAGGCCGGATCCAATTGGAACAAGGCTAACGTTTTGAATTGTTTGCACACCGTTTTGCAGCGTTACACTAATTTGTTTGGTCACGTATCCTGTTTTAGAATATTGAACAATATATGTTCCTGAATCAGCGTAACCGGTCCGGTAGTTACCTAAAAAGTCAGTAAGCTTGCTGACAGCAGGCGAAAGAATATCGACAGCAGCATTTACAATTTCGAGTCCGGTAACGCTATCGGTAACCATTCCGACAAGATAGCATGCTCTTATATATTGCGGAGCCAGAATAAATAAATTTCCGCTATTCATATCTGTAACAATAATGTTTCCGGAAGCAGGAAACGGATCGGCATCCCAGCAAAGCGACCCACCGGTTACAAAGCTTCCGGTTTCAATAATGTTATCCGGATAGGCGGCATCAGCAATTGTTACCTGGCTACCATAACTTGCATTAATAAGAAAGTTATTTATTACTCTGACATTATGAGCTTCGTTATTTGTAAAATTGCCATTGTAAAATGTGTCAATAAGCGAGATATTATTCAGGTCGGAAATATCGAATGCACCTACAGGAGATCCGGATCTTTCATCTGTCGTAAACAGAACATGTCCATCATCGTTAAGCCATGCATTATGGTTAAAATTTCCGGGCGTGTTTTGAGTTGCAAGTAATACGGGACTAACTGGATTACTAATATCATAAACTGAAAACAAACCATCGCCAATATCGCTGGTGTATATTGTATTACCCCTTATATAACTATCGTGACAATAACGATTTGTGACAGCTCCCTCATAGACAGGATTCAGTGGGTCATTGACATCGATTATTAGTACGCCTCTACCAAGAGAAGTAATGTTATGACCATTCACATAGATCGTTTTTCCAGAAGCAGTTATGCTGTGACCTTTTAGCAACTGGTTCGCAATTACTCCATCCCCCATGTAAAAGTAATTAGGCGCACTATCCGGTAAAAAACTCAGATTGATTATTTGTACACCATTCCATAGACCGTTTGGATCTTGACCTTCCGTGACTGCAAATGCATAGTCTCCCACCACTTTTATTTCATGCCAGAGGTTTTGAACGCCTCGAAGCTGAACCAATTCAATTGGTGTTACAGGATTAGAAATATCGACAATTGATATTCCATTGGCGGCGCCTACTAAAGCATATTCCTTTCCGCTTGAATGATTGTAATGCCAGCATCCTGCCAGTGTTTGTTGTGGATAATTTAAGGTACCTAAAAGCGTCAGATTTTTAGGTGCCTGAGCGAATAAAGATGTACTTAAAATAATAAAAAATACGGCTGATGTAAGTTTTCTCATTTAATTGATGACAAGTTTTCCATTGGCAATAATTGAAGCATTTGTTCTTAACCTGTAGCTATAAACTCCTTCAGCCAGATTACCCTTCCGTATAATAAAAGTATTACCAGTTACAAGCTGAGGAGAAAATACAACGTTACCGAGTACATCAAACATTTCAAAATAGACAGCTTCATTCAAACTGCTTCGATTGAAACTTAACAAGCATTGTGAGTTGAAAGGATTCGGAGAAATTAAGGCTGATGAAAGTGCAGTAAGATCATTCACTCCTACTCCAAGCAGACTATAGTTATTTACAGTAATATCTTTCTGATTTTTTCCAACACCTTCTGTATAACCAGCAACCCAAAGTTTGGTATCATGAATTGTAATTACATTGGGTGAATCATCAGTTGTATTCGGTCCATCATAATTTGAGATAAATATCTGAGAGGAACTTTCATCATAACCGATGGTTACCCAGTTCTTATTCTTTTTACCACCCAGCGTGTCGTTGACAGAGCTTCCCGTAATATAAATGTCGCCGGAGGAACTGATTGTTAAGTCGGCAGGCACATCATCCTGATGCAATGGACTGTCGTATTGAACAGAAAATGTATTGTCGATTGTAAGATCATTCTGGAATCTCTGGAGGTAGAAATTATTATTATGCGCTAATGGAATTCCGCCATCTGCATCGAACTTAAATAGTGCATATACTCTGTTATTTATATCGATGGCAATTTTTACCGGCTCATCCTGATCGTCGCCTGTATAACTATAAAAGCCCTGCATATTTCCGGCAGCGTCGAATTTTAGAATAACAGGATCCTGAGTTGCATTTAATCCTGATGAAGTCTGCGAAAATCCAGCGACGAATATATTATTCGATGCATCAACTGTAATGTCATTAATTCTGTCATCATTTGAAAACGGGGAATTATAAATTGCAGGTCCAGACCATACCGGTGCACCGGTCGAAGGATTATATTTAATTATGAAAAATTCGTCGTCGTGAACATTTTCAGCTCTACCAGCTACAAGCACATCACCATTTCTGTCCAAAATTATTCTTGCAGGTTCATCGCGAAGATTTCCTGAACCATTGTAACGTTGCATCCACAATAGATTTCCATTGCTGTCGTATTTGGAAGTTATAACATCATAATTATTAGAAGTGTCTATTGGATTTGCATCGCTTCTGCCGGCAATATAAATATTACCGGGGGCATCTAATACGATTGAAAAAATCTTATCACTCTTTTTGATATAGTCATAGGTGCGTGTCCAAACAGTATCACATGTTGAAGGACTCCATTTTACCAACAAAAAATTACTTTTCTCTCCTGTTACTTTGGTATATCCAGCGGCATAGACCATTCCATTAGAGCTAATGGCCATGCATGAAAATTCATCATCATCATTTTTAATACCGTTGTAAGAATAATTACAAATAATATTTCCAGCTGGATCAATCTTGGATATTACAGCGTTTAAATTTTTATTTTCCGTAAAAGAATATCCGGCTGTATATGAATTATTATTTGCATCGATGACGATAGCTTTGGCGTTTTCTGAAAAATCGCCTGCTCCGTTAAAGTCTTTTATCCAGATATCGGTACCATCAGGTTCATTGTATTTTACAACAGTAGCATCCTTCTGAGTTATTAAATTTACGGCGCCACCACCTACGTAAACATTAGTTCCATCCAATATTATAGATGAAGGGGTATCATCATCTGTTCCTCTGGTACCATTATGATAAACGGGACCCCATTGAAGATTTCCGGATGCATTATACTTCACTGTCATGTAATCATTATCAACAAAGGTCGTGCTCGGGCTGTTATCAGTTTTACCTGTTACAAAAATATTTCCGCTTGCATCAATCGCAAGATCAGCGGGAACATCGTTCTGATTAACCGTATTTCCGGTGCGGACTGACCATTGCAGCGTACCCGAAGAATTATATTTAACAGTTTCGAAATCGAAATTTACACCGGAAGAAGAAGGGTCTACATCACCTTCGGCAATTATGATTACGTTATTGCTGGCATCGACAGCAAGAGTAATAGGATCATCGTCTCCTCCGGCCGGAGAACCATATAATTTTGTCCATTGAAGGAGGCCGGCATTATCATACTTGTTTGTTCGGATGTCATTAAAATTTCCGTTTTGAGATTGCCCGGTTACAATAACAAATCCTGCATTATCAACTACAATATCCACAGCCCTGTCAGTATTACCACTGTTATAAGGTTGCAACCATAACTGACTTCCGGTAATACCATCGTATTTTAGCGTAATGAAATCGTCGTCACTTCCATTGCTGGATCGTCCTGTCACGTATGCGTCACCATTTGCATCGAGAGCAAGACCTTTAAGTTCATCTTTTCCATGTAACACACCTGCTCTTGAAAACTGCGAAGCCCAAAGAAGACTTCCGACAGAATTGTATTTTAGGGTAACGTAATCGTAGCTGCCAGAAAATGTATCGGGTCTTGCTACTCCACCTACGAATATGTCACCATTTCCAGCCATTTTTAATTCTACAGCAAAATCATCCAAAGATGCTGGTGAGTCCCAGGTAGTATCCCAGACACTACTTCCGTTTGAATCATATTTAATAAGAATAATATCATTCTTCCTGATATCATTATCAACTGTACCAGCGACATAAACATTTCCAGCTGCGTCAACACCAACTGATTCGGCTGCATCGTCACCGCTTGCATTACCATTTTTTGTTCTCCACCAGAGAGTGTCGCCAAAGGAGTTGAATTTTACGGTAAGTATGTCCTTGTAATTTCCCGACTTTACGGTATACCCAATACCAATAAAATTTCCGGCGCCATCAGGAATTATTTTATTAAATCGATCAGAATTGTCTCCTAATCCCTGATAAATAGCGGTCCATGCAGGCGGTGTGTTTTGGGCAATTGATCCGGTTGAAAAAAGGCAAACCCAAAGCACGACTGTAAAAGCAATTTTTTTCATAAATTTATTTTTAGCTAAAATTCAATCCCGACAAAGGTAAAAAGTAATTTCAGGGAAAATGACCTGTGAATGTAAAAATGTTCACATAAACTTGTGAAATATAGGGATCCTCGACCCCTTTAAATATGAGGATTAAAAAAGTTACGTTTTTAACAAGTATATCTTCAAACAAATTTATGTTGACAATTACAGGCTCGGGAAAGTATCTTTTTGCAGTAGCTTTGTGTTAAAGGATGAGCTATGAAAATAATAAATCGCAACGAAGTCAATGCGCTTATCCGGTTACTCGATGATACAGACGCTGAAATTTTAAGCCACATTCAGGACAGGCTTATTCATTATGGAAAAGATGTTATTCCGATTCTCGAAAATGCCTGGGGTAGCGCCATGGACGCAATGATGCAGGAGAGAATTGAGAGTATTATTCACAAGATTCAGTTAGATGACCTGAGGCATGAAATACATGTTTGGTCACATTCCGGTTCTCATGACCTTATTAAGGGTGCAATCCTCGTAGCTCGGTATCAATACCCCGAACTACAAGAAGAGCATATTCAAAAGATGCTTGATAAACTTCGCAAGGATGCATGGCTTGAGATGAATGATGGACTTACCGCTTTGGAGCAAGTGAAGGTTCTCAATAAAATATTTTATGATATACATGGATTTTCAGGGAATACCCAAAATTACCATGCTCCTCAAAATTCATTTATCAATTTAGCTCTTGAGGCACGCAGAGGAAATCCTCTCATGCTTTCAATTCTGTATCTGGAAATCGCCCGAAGCGCCGGTATTCCTGTTTATGGCGTGAACCTTCCTGAGCATTTTATTTTATGTTATAAAGATGAATTAGAAGAACCCTCTTCTATTGAAGATCACTCAAATATCCTATTTTATATAAACCCATTTAGCAAAGGAGATGTATTTAATAAAAAAGAGATCGATAATTTCCTGATACAATTGAAAATTGAAAAGGACATAAGTTTTTATGAGCCATGCAGCAACAGGGATATGATTCAAAGGCTGATCCGCAACCTGATGAACTCCTACCATAAACTTGGCTTTATGGATAAAGTCGATGAGCTGATGCTAATGATGAAGGCAACACAGTAAGATGCTTATTTACTAATCAATTTTATTTTAACTGCCCATTTAATCGGGTTGTGTAATACTCCGAAAAGTATATCACAACCCAATTTTTTTTGACTTGGGAATAATGCTGTATTTGTTTCACCTATTTTCGATTCATCCCTTTCCGTAATTTAAACTTCGAAGCCCAATATCCGGTTACCTGATATTCGCTTGACAATAAGGAATTTAAATAGTCGTGTATTCTGTCCTTTTTCCAGATTCTTATGAGGAAATTTCCCATGACTTGAAAAAAATCTTATATATTTGAAACCTCACAACCAAATCCTCCCCAATGAACTTTAAAGCTACAAGATATATACTTGTTCTTTTCCTATTTCTGCTGTTTTCGGGCAAATCATTTTCACAGCCTACTTCCAGTTTTACCTCTACAGATCGTTCAGGTTGTCCACCACATACGGTTCATTTTCAAAACACATCGATTTATGGTGCGGGTGTTGTTTTTCTTTGGGAATTCGGAGACCCTAATTCAACAGGAACATCCGATAGTTTAAATCCTTCACACTCCTATACAGCTTCAGGTCAGTATACGGTTACATTAACTGTTACAGATGCAACAGGCAGCAATGTAAAAGTCGAGACGAATTTTGTTATCGTTTTTAATACTCCTAATGCTAATTATACAACAATCAGTGATACAGTTTGTTCGGGAGTACCTTTAATCTTCAATGATGCCACTACACTTGGGGATGCTCCGCTGGTACAATGGCAATGGTCTTTCAATGATGGAAGTTCAACGGATAGCTTATCGGGATCATCAGCTTCGCATACGTATAATAACGTTACAACACTCATTAAAAATTTTAGTCCTGTGCTTACGGTAAGAGATGGAAATGGATGTAAGAGTATTCATAGCGGCGCGACCCTTTCTGTTTTGCCACAGCCGGTAGCTGCTATCACATTCGTCGCTAATTCATGTACGTTCCCATCCACTGTTACATTTACGAATACAGGACAACAGCCACATATACATAACTGGAATTTCGACGATCCGGGAAGTGGTGCCAATAATACTTCAACACTTGATGCACCCAGTCATACTTATGCTGCCGCCGGTTCTTATACCGTTACACTTGTAAATGTTGTAAACGGATGTAGCGCCTCTGCATCTGCGGTCGTAAATCTTGTTCCGCCAGTAGCTGCTTTTTCCGTTCCGGACACCATTGTTTGTCTTGGTTCATCTGTTCCGTTTACGAATATGAGTACCCCTACTCCTGCCGGTACTAGTCCGCAGTGGACATTCGGTGATGGTAGTCCTGCTAGTTTTGTTATTGACCCATTTCACACTTACAATACTCCGGGAACCTATCAGGTAACACTTACGGCAAGAATTGGAACTTGTACAAGCACAGCGACAAAAACTATTTATGTGCCGCCATTACCACTAGTTCAAATTACTTCACCCGACCAGCAAGCATGTGACACACCTTTTGCTGTTACATTTAACGATCCGACATCAAATTTAACAGCATGGCATTGGAATTTTAATGATCCTTCGAGCGGAGCATTGGATACATCGAATGTTCAGAATCCCGTTCATACGTATGCCAATTTCGGATCCTACAATGTTACTTTGACTGTTACTGACAATCATGGATGTACAAATACTGATACTTATTTTAATTACATTCTTATTCAGGCACCACAACTTAATTTCACAGTTGAAGACAGCGGATGTGTGGGTGATATTTTCAACTACACAGCCAATGTAATTTCTCCAGCCGATCCTGTTGTTACGGATTACACATGGAACTTTGGTGATGGAACGGGAAATTTTTCTGTGGCTACACCAAATACGACGCATCAATTTGATACAGTAGGTGTTTTTGATGTCACTCTTACTATTACAACAGCAAGCGGATGTACGGCAACACTTACCAAACAAGCTTATGCTCGTGTCGGCACAAAGCCAATTGCTGATATGGTAGATATAGTTACTACAATTTGCTTTAAGGGAAACATTTCATTTCAGGACTCATCCTATCCCGCACCGATAACCGGATGGGATTGGGACTTTGGTGATGGTGGCGGCTCAACCTCTCAGAATCCTTCGCATCAATACAACCTGGATACTTCAGGAACGGCAGATCCATTCGATGTTACTTTAATAGTTTACTACAACGGTTGCAAATCCGATCCGTTGGTTATGACTGACATCATTACAGTTCTTGGACCAATTCCAAATTTCGCAATCTTATACAATTGCGTAAATCCGGATTCTGTAAACTTTACCAATCTTACCGGTGATGCCGATATATATAGCTGGAATTTTGGTGATCCAACAAGCGGAGCATCTAATACATCATCGTTAACAGATCCCATTCACATCTTTACAGACCGTGGTCAATATAACGTTGTTCTTACAGCTACAGACATAGACAATGCATGTACGGTAGACTCAACACTTTCTGTTAATATCACACACATACAGGCTGTAATAACCTCAGCGTCGCTGACACAATGTTATCCTGCACAATTGAATTTTTCTGGAACAAATTCTCAGGATGGTGTTGCATTCTCATGGAATTTTGGTGATCCTTCCAGTGGTTTCAACAATACTTCATCAGGATCAAATCCATCACATATTTATAATGCACCCGGACTTTACACCGTAACATTAATAGCTACCGATATTCACGGATGTAAAGATTCTACAACTGCACAGGTAAATATGACCGGTCCTATAGCTGGCTTTACAGGAAGCCCGTTAGCACAATGTCATCCTACATTAAATGTTACTTTTCATGATGCCAGTACAATCAATGGATCAGCGATTACACAGTGGGACTGGAATTTTGGTTCGGGCGCGCCTTCAACAGTTTTTGTTGACAATGTTATGCATCCATATACTTCAGCAGGAATATTTACAGTCATTCTAACGGTAACGGATGGGAACGGATGTACTGACAGAGATACGATGTTTAACTATGTAACAGTTACAGATCCTATTGCCGGCATTTCTATTCCTGATACAATTGGCTGCAGGAATACACCCAAAATATTTACAGGGACTGCGGGTATTGCAGCTCCACCGGTAACGTACTCTTGGGATTTTGGAGACGGACAAACTACCTCAGGCACTACAAATCCTGTTAGTCATAGTTACGTTGACAATGGAACATATACGGTTACTTTGACAGTTTCAGATAATACAACTTGTTCGAGTACGACATCCAGAAAAGTATTAATACATACTACATCTGCACACTTTACAAAAGATGAGACAGCAGAATGTGTTCTTGAAAATGGAATTAAAAAAGCAAGAGTACATGTAGTCTATCACAGCGATTCTCTGGAATACATAACAAATGCAAATTACAACTGGAATCTGACGGTATTTCAAGACGCAAATTCTACATTAAAAGATTTCACCTACGATTATAATGTTCCTCCCGGATCGTATGATGCAACACTTATTCTGACTAACGATCTTGGATGTACAGACACCTATAATTATCCGGGTGCTGTAGTTGTTCCTGGACCGACTGGTAGTTTCAGTTTTACTCCCGATAGCGGATGTAGTCCACTTTCAGTAAATTTCACCGGAACGAGTACAGGAACAAATTTATATTCCTGGGATTTCGGTGATGGCTCAACGATTTCAGGTACTTCGAACAATTTGCAAACACATGTTTATTCTGCAGTTGGCTCGTTTACTCCACAGTTTTATCTTGGATTTAATGTAAGTAATGATGTATGTTATATTCCTGTCGCTTTGCAGGGAGATGTGAAAGTAACATCGTTAATCGGTGTTGACATTCTTGAAAATACCATTTATGTAACTTCTGGAGAACAAGATACTTTAACAGTAATAGTAAACGATCCGATCGGAAATCCACCATATACTTATAACTGGTCGCCGTCAAATCAGGTAATTAATGGACCAACAAGTAATACTTTTTTGGCAACGTCATCAATTGATTCAGTATATTATTATGTTTCCGTTCCTTATGGTGCGCTTGGATGTGCGGCAAGAGATAGCGTATTAATCCGACTCATTCCAGAAAACTGTGAACTCAATTGGGATAGTATTCCAAATGTATTTACTCCAAATGGCGATGGATTAAATGAAGATTTCCACATTAAAAATTTATGTAGATATGATGGGTTCATAATAAAAATATTTAACCGATGGGGAAGATTAGTATATGAATCTACGAATTACAATTTTCGCTGGAATGGTCTGACATCAGGGGGAACTGAAGTTTCCGATGGTGTATATTATTATATTATGAAAGCCAAAACCAGAGAATGGCATGGCTATATTGATTTGATAAGAAGCAAGAGGTAGTTTGGAGAATTAAGAACCAAGAACCAAGAACCAAGACAAAAGATTGATGATTGAAGATTGAAGACAAAAAAATCATACAAGATTTGGTTGCGACAATAATTTTTTAAAAATTGTTTTTGGGCAATTTATTTTTTTCGACTTTGATTGTATGTCCGAGTTTATCACGCTTTGTCTGCAGGTAAGTTAAATTGTGTTCATTCGATTCGATTTCTAATGGTACAATGCTTAGTATCTCAAGACCATAACCGATTAATCCTGCACGTTTCTTTGGATTGTTTGTCATCAGTTTCATTTTTGAAACTCCGAGATCCCTTAGAATTTGCGCTCCTACTCCATAATCCCTTTCATCACTTTCAAAGCCTAAATCCAGATTGGCCTCAACTGTATCTCTTCCTGATTCCTGAAGCTTGTATGCTTTCAGTTTATTAAGCAGACCAATTCCTCGTCCTTCCTGATTCATATAAACGATAACTCCCTTTCCCTCCTGCTCAATCATTTCCATGGCTTTATGCAACTGTGGTCCGCAGTCACACCGGCACGATCCGAAGATATCTCCTGTAAGACAAGATGAATGAACACGAACCAAAATTGGTTCATCATTTTTCCATTCACCTTTAACTAATGCAAGATGCTCCTGCCCAGTTGTAACTTGTTTATATGCATGGAGCTGGAAGTCTCCGAAAACTGTTGGAAGTTTTACATCAACTTCTTTCTCTATCAGACTTTCCTTTTTCAGTCTGAAGGCGATCAGATCTTCAATTGAGATAATCGAAAGGCTGAATGTTTTAGCAATTTCAAAAAGATCAGGCAACCTAGCCATCGTGCCATCTTCATTCATTATCTCAACAAGTGTTCCTGCAGGAGATGCTCCCGCCAGTTTTGCAAGATCGATAGTTGCTTCAGTATGTCCTGCTCTTCTCAGTACTCCTCCTTTTTTCGCGCGTAGTGGAAAAATATGACCGGGTCTTCCAAGTTCATCTGGAGTAGTAGCCGGATCAATAAGCGCGCGAATAGTTTTTGATCGATCGGAGGCAGAAATTCCTGTTGTTGTTCCATGTCCAATAAGATCTACAGATACAGTAAACTGCGTTTCATGCGATGAGGTATTTAACTTTACCATTAAGGGCAAATGGAGTTCGTTGCATCTTTCTTCGGTTAGGGCGACACAAATTAAACCGCGCCCATGACGAGCCATAAAGTTTACGATTTCAGGCGATGAATTTTCGGCTGTCGTTATAAAATCTCCCTCGTTTTCACGGTTTGCATCATCCACTACAATAATAACTTTTCCATTTCGGAGATCCTCAATGGCTTGTTCGATGGTATTTAAAGAAAACATAGATTTCATTTGGGCTATAAAGGTAGCAAAGTTCGCACGAATGGAATATACCTTACAGCAATCCTGACAACTATCACTTCTGAAATAGGCAATAAATCCTGATTTTGGAATATATCAAGCCTCCTGCAGATTCAATTAAATTAAATTATTACAACTGTAAGAATGTACGGTTTAAATGAAAATTAAAACATCAAATCCGGACTATCATTGTAATGAATAAAAACCTAATACAGCATTATGGTTTAACGCAACCCCGTAAGGTTGAACTCAAACGCTGCATAGCCCCGTAAGGCTAGCGGCGTTTGTTTTTTAGGTACCTGTCCAATCGAAATTTTATTTTCTTCCTGATGGTATTTTCGTTTGGCGAAATGTTATGTTAAATACTATTCCTTAGGCGCTTCTTCTTTTTTATTTTTTAGTCGCCACCGCACAAGCAGATCTGAAAAACTATTGAATTCCTGGCGGTAAAAAAAACCGAGTCCTTGAGTATATGGTGATTGAGAATAGCTAATAATATTATCAGCATTGGAACGGTTAAACCCTTTTACTCGGAAACGGCCGTCTTCACTCACCTTATATTCTGCATAAAAGTCGCCTACTACATTGCTGTTTACATAAGATTGGTCACCCAGGTAACCGACATTCCCCTCAAACGTAAGTCTTTCATTAAAGAACGTTTTTGAAAAAATGAGTTTGACCTCTTCATTGGTATAGGTATCCTTGGCTCGATAGTTAACACCAATATTAACATCCTTACTAATTTGTCCGAGCCAATTGCTTACCTGATTACTCAGCAATTCACTTGCACTTGCACCTGCACCGGAGCCGGCGTCTAGTCTTGCAACATTTTGACCGTTACCTGCAACAGGCAAAAACTGACCGAATATAAGCAGGCTAAACATCTGGCGGTTAATTTCCTGTTCGGAGTTCAGCATTGTTTTAAGAAGTCCGTCTTCAGTGGGACCAATACCCCTCACCCCTATCTCATAACTAATTGCCGGATTCATTAATTTATTTTTCAGGAACAACCGGCAGTCGACAGGAACTCTTCTCTTATAAGATGAATCCTGGAGGATGTTATAGAGTGTCGATGTATAGACAACATATACTGCGGAAAGATCCACTGTAGCTTCAAATGGATCGCCGGCCCATGTAATTCTGCTGCCATTATCAATACTAAATTTTTTATTAATGAGATTCTGCAGAGTGAAAAGATATTCTCCTTTTTCAATTGTATAGGTTCCATACATATTAAAATTTCCGGCTGTATTTATATCTAAACGAAGACTTCCAGTTCCTGATCCGGAAATCACGTCGCCAATTTTCTCATCGAAAATGATATTTATTTCTGCATTTCTGTTCAGGTCCAGATTCATATTCAATTTAACACCGGACAAATCAACATTATTACGCGTAATCGCTTTTGCGGTGTCTTTGCTGCGATCAATAAAAGTAATGTAATTGTTGCGGCTTAAATCTTCATACGTATTCAGAGGAATATTTACGACGGTTCCTTTCTCTGGGCTCAATGAAATATCCATGGACATGTTATCAATTGGTCCTGAAAAATGTGCATAACCACTTGCATTGGCTATTCCATAATAAAGTAAATTATCATTGATTGTAGTATTTAAAACCTGTAATCCGTTTGATTGCAGTTCAACATCAAAT
This sequence comes from Bacteroidota bacterium, assembly GCA_031427625.1. GTDB lineage: Bacteria > Bacteroidota > Bacteroidia > AKYH767-A > 2013-40CM-41-45 > JADKIH01. The sequence goes on along the minus strand of JANPNV010000111.1, from coordinate 37,301 downwards.
CTGAAGTTAGTAAAATAGTCATGAAATACTTTTCCTCGAATTATACCTTCATTATTGTGAACGTCGACTATTTTCATCGCTTCCAGTTCAAACACATTTTCACGTACTTTAACTCTGGTACTAAAGCTGTAATGTGTTTGCAAATAATTTACTGTCAGGCTGGTTTTATTTAGATCCAATGTTCCGTTAAATACAGGCTTATTTATGTTTCCTGTTAATTTTAAGTCTGCTGACACTTTACCATAAACATCAGTCATTATATCACTGATGTATCTTTCAAGCGGATGCAGGTAAAGATTATTTAACTTGATACTGAAGTCAAGATTATTATTCTCTTTTGATAAATAATAATTCCCGCTGATATCAACGACCTTGGCAGAACCTTTTACAATAGAAACACTTCCCAGAATGACACTTTGATCGACATTGTATTTTGAAATAATATCTGCATTCCCCAAAGTATCATTGTCTATAGAGAAATCTGTTATTTTAATATTGCTTTCCAGCTGAATCTGGTTATAGACATCAGACAGAAATACATTTCCGCTAACAATGCCGCCGAAAACAGATTTATCAGATTTCAAGAAAGTGTTTAAGTTATTTAAATTGAAACCTGAAAGACTAAGTCCGACTTTATCTCCCGCAATTTTACTTATTTTTCCATCGAGAGAAATCGATTCATTTTTTTTAGAAAAGGTCATAGACGATAAAGTAATCGTTGAAGAGTCAAATTTCACACTATTGTTTTCATCAAGAATCCATTCGTTATTCTCAACAATAAAACGGGATGAATCTATTTTATTTAAAAAATCTGACGAAGAATTAAAACTTACAATTCCTTCGAGGTAAGCCTTAGTAGTTGCACTATCAGTATTAGATAAATTTAGTTTATATCGTAACTGGTTGTTTTCTGCTCTTGCTGTTAAAGTCGGTAATTTTATAAAATCATTATCATTTCTGCTGATTCTCCCAGCGCTGGCATCAAGTATCAATTCACTACTTCCTGCCTTGAGCTTCATATCGAAATCATCGAAACCAAATTCCTTATATTTAATCCATGCTGTATTAATATCAGCAGATATGTCATAATTCACACTGTTGAAATGCCCTTTCATTGTTGTGTTAGGAGCGAACTGCCAATTAGGAAGGAATGTTTCGGTGAATATATTCAGGTTCTTTATCCTAATATCAAATTTAAAATTCTGATTGCTGTAAAATGATTTACGCGGAAGAATTACGGAAGGAAGATAGCGGGGAATTATCTCTTTGAATGCGTCACCGAGTTTGGCAAAATCAAATTCTCCAATGAAATGAGCATCAAAATTATCTGAAAGTATATCGAATGTACGGATGGCATCCGTTTTTTCAGCATTAAGAGTAATAGAATTTATATGAAATAATTTCTTTCCGGTGATAAGGTTTGTGTTTTTGATTTCTATCCCACCAATTATATTATCCAGTTTGTTTCCTTTGAAATGCGAAGTAATTGAAGTTTGTAGAATTGTTCTATCCTGCGTATTAAATAAATTCAATGTGTCTAAGTGAGCTGTACGGATATCAGCAATAAAATTATACTCAGGCAATTTACTACGGTAGTCAATTGTTCCATGAAAATCGAGATTAACATTTGGTTCATCGACCGTAAGCGATCCATTAAACAATTTTTTGGCAAGTTGTCCGTCGACAATGATATTTTTATAATCGTAATTTCGAAATTGTAATAAATCGATTTTCCCGTCGAGTTTTGAATTTATGTTATCGAGTTGAAGTCCTTCTCCATTTAGATTTACACTGAAGCTTACTTTTCCAATATCGCTTATACCCGTTATTTTACCTACATCAAATTGAGAAGCTGCAAGATGTCCGCTATACTCTGATATATTTTTCTTCTTATTGTATTTAACGTTAAGATCGGAGCTGATTGATCCAAGTCCTGTTTTTACGTTTCCAAATGCAACGAAGTCACTTACGAATCCGGTAAATTTGCCTTTGAAGAGTACCTCGCCAAGCTCCTTCATATTATCCGGAACATCGATGAGTTTCTTTTGTTCGAAAGGAGGTACAGGAAGCCATTCAATGTCGCTTTTGTTTGACTTAATACCTTCAGCATAAATATCCATGTAGGTATCATTGATATAAGGTAATCCATTCATTGAAACATTTCCATGAAACCAGGATGAGACTCCCCATTCAAGGGAAACATTTTTTCCTTTAAAATTATTCACCGACCCTTTGAAGTCACCGTCAAGCTTGACAGCTTTATCTATTCCTGTCAGATCGGGTGCGAAATAGGCTATATCGGCAAATGAAATTGTACTGTTACGAAATGAAGTCTGCCATTGAATTCGAGAAGTAAAATCGTCGAAACAAGCTAAGCTGTCATATAGAAAAGTGAGGTCAGTATGAATGTCAGTAAAAGGTGAACGGATTACTAAATTCTTCAAGCGCAATTCTACAGGAGAGAACATTATATCAGATGTAAAATCACTTAAAGCAAAACCGCATTTATCTTTGAAAGCAAGTTTTCGAATATTAAGAAAGACAGAATCTCCTGCTGTGGAATAATCGCTGAAGTCACCATAAATTCCACTTACATCCAGATTAGAGAAATCAACACCTTTAGTGACAACAGTATCATTTTCGTCGAAATTTTTAAAGCGAAAATCCCGAAGCGCTAAATCTTCAATTTTTATATTCCATGGAGTTGACGAAGTAGTTGTATCGGAGGAAGCAAAATATTCTGAAATGAAATGAAGGTTATCATGCACTTCGCCTTTATAATGCTTGAGATTAAACAAACCTTTTTTTAATAATAACCGTCCAATATCGAGCTGATGGTTTTTTGTACTTAATTCGCTGATAGAAACATTTAATTCATCGGCGTAGACAAGAGTGTCACCATGAAGATCCTCGACGTAAAATCCTTTGAGATTAACACTTTTAACAAAACGAATACTTACACGGTCGATTGTTACTTTGGTTTTAAGTTGCTCGGAGATATAGGCTGTTAAGCGTTTTGCGAGAAATGTCTGTACTGAATCAATATGTAAAGCACCGAAGATAATCCCGATTATCAGCACCAATATGCTAATTGACCACAAAAGGATACGAAGGATTTTTTTAATAATTTTGGATTTTTAAAGTAATAACTTTGACAAGTTTCATACCATGAAAGATAAATTCATATTAGGCATAGAATCATCCTGCGATGAGACTGCGGCTGCAGTACTTTTAGGTACGGTAGAATTGTCGAATGTAATTGCAGACCAGAAACTCATTCACAGATATTATGGTGGTGTGGTACCAGAACTTGCGTCGAGGGCGCATCAACAAAAAATTATCCCCGTCGTTGAAGCGGCCCTAAGCGAGGCAAATATAACTAAAAACGATCTTCATGCTATTGCTTTTACAAGAGGTCCCGGATTAATGGGCGCTCTGCTTGTAGGAGTTTCCTTTTCCAAGGCCTTATCGATGGGATTGTCCATTCCATTGATCGATGTTAACCACATGCAAGGGCACGTTCTTGCTCACTTTATCACAAAAAAGAACGAGAATAAAAAAACTCCATCGTTTCCATTCCTTTGCCTTATCGTCTCAGGAGGGCATACACAAATCGTAAGAGTAGATGATTATTTATCGATGAAAATAATCGGGCATACCCTCGATGATGCGGCAGGTGAGGCATTCGACAAATCTGCAAAAATGCTGGGGCTCCCCTATCCAGGCGGACCGCTTGTTGACAAATACGCCAAAGAGGGAGATCCGAAAAAATATAAATTTCCAACGCCGAAGATCGAAGGACTGGATTTCAGTTTCAGTGGATTAAAGACAGCAATATTATATTTTATCCGGGATCAGGTTGCAAGAGACGAACATTTCATTCGCGACAATATCAACGACATCTGTGCATCCGTTCAAAATTCTATTGTTACAATTTTGATAAATAAAATAAAGGCGGCAATTGCGCAGACGGGAATAAAAGAAGTAGCAATAGCTGGTGGAGTAAGTGCCAACAGCGAATTGAGAAAGCAATTTTTATCTTTAGTTGAAACGGAAAAGTGTACTGTTTACATTCCTCCATTTGCATATTGTACGGATAATGCCGCCATGATTGCTGTCACAGGATATTACAAATTATTGAACAACAGGTTCGCAACTCAAGATATTACTCCATTGGCCAGAATGGCAATGGAATAATACTGACTTATCGATTAATCAAATTTTAAATAACGTTGCTATGAAATTTTCGCTTATACTCTTCTGCACAATTCTGTTCGCTTGCACATCGCCGGTAAAAGAAAAGAGTAATGATGAATCACTCATTTCAGGAGATACTTTGAAAGTGGTAGAAAACTTTATTTATGGATTATGGAGTATGGATTCTGGTAATACACTTTTTAATGAGGGCTATTTATTTAATTCTGACGGTTCAGTAAAATTTGTTGCATCTGAAAGAGAAGGCACGTGGAATTTAAGTGGGAAGGATTCATTAAAAATCTCCTATGCCTATATCAATGAAAGTTATGATTCTTATTTGAAGATTGACTCTATTACAGAAAGCCGCATGATTCTGACAGACGAAGAAGGAACTCATTTGTTCAGGAAAGTTCCCTTTGGAATGAATAATGAGGGTGTTGTAATTCAGGGTTTTGCTGGTAGTTTAGGAACTGATGACAAAAAAAATTATGTAATAGAAATACCTCCGGCAAGAAAGATATACTTGAAGTTAAAAGCGAGCGATGATACTTTTTTCAAGGTGTACGATAATGAAAAAGAAATAACAGCCACACCTCTTCATGAATGGACAGCGATCATGATACGAGGAGGGAAATACAGATTGGAAGTATTTCGCCTGGCGAAGAAAAATTCCAAAGCAGAAGATTTTGATTTAAAAGTAATAGCTTTTTAATTTAAAAAAAGGAAGTATGTCCACCTCATTTTCAAATTAACATCTTCTTAATTCCGTTACTTTTGGTATCAGATCACTACCAGATTTTCACACGCATAGAATCCGGACGCCACATGTTATCTCCCTCTTTAATTCCGAATGCTTCATAAAATTCGGGAAGATTACTGAAAGGACCATTGACGCGTAAAAAGTTTGGTGCATGAACATCTGTCATTACCTGCATGGCTAATGATTTATCACGGGCATGACCTAACCAGCCTAAGGTGTATCCTAGAAAATATCTTTGCACCGGAGTTAATCCGTCGATCTTCTCTCCTTTTTTATATTCTTCTGTCTTCTTAAAGGCATCCAATCCAATTACAATTCCGCCCAGATCGGCAATGTTTTCTCCGAGCGATGCTTTTCCATTTACGTGGAGACTGTCAAGGACAATATAATTACTGAATTGATCAGAGAGTAATTGAGCACGTTTGCTGAAGTTAATTGAATCCTGTGCTGACCACCAGTTGGTCAGATTACCTGAAGCATCAAACTGTCGTCCTTCGTCATCGAATCCATGTGTCAGTTCATGTCCGATTGTACTTGCAGCTGCATAACCATAGATGATGGCATCATCAGCAAGTGAATCGGGAAGACCGGGAATAAGAAACTGTGCGGCTGGAAGGACAATTTCATTATTTGACGGATTGTAATAAGCGTTATACGTCTGAGGCGTCATATCCCATTCATCGCGATCAACTGGTTTTGAAAGCTTGGCAACTTCGTAATTGAATAACCATTTTTGACAGTTGATGACATTCTGAACATGAGACTCTCTGCTTATTTCAAGTGATGAATAATTTTTCCATTTATCAGGATAACAAACTTTACGTTTGATTTTTGAAAGTTTTAAAAGTGCTTTTACTTTTGTACTGTCGACCATCCAGTCAACTTTTTCGATATGCTCTTTGTAAGCTGTCATCATATTCTCAACTAAATCGTCGTAACGTTTGCGCATAGCAACAGGAACATATTTCTCAGTATATAATTGTCCGAGAGCATCACCGAGGAACTGTTCTTCCTGATCCATTACTCTTTTCCATCGCGGACGCTGGGCAGGAATTCCTGCGAGCATGGTTCCAAAGAAATTAAAATTTTCCTGATCGAATGGCTTGCTTAAATCACCGGAAAAGTCATGAATAACATTCCAGCGTAAATATGTTTTCCAGTCCTCGACGCTGACAGTTTGAAGGCTTTTTTCAACTTGCTTGTAAAATTCGGGTTGGCCAACGATGACTGAATCAATATTTTTTAAATTCTGTTGCTCAAAAATTTTATTCCAATCGATGGAAGGTGTAAGCGAATTGAAAGCTGCCACAGACATTTTGTTATAATTTGCATATGGATCTCTAAGGTCTTCAAGTTTGCGGGATGCACGGGCCAGGTCTGTTTCTATTTTGAATACTGTCTGCGCATTTGCAGAAGATTTTTTTTCATCATCTCCCAAAAGCATAAACATCTTTTTCAAATGAAGCTGATATTCTTTTCTGATTTCCTGAGTCCGGCTATCGTTATTAAAATAATAGTCACGTTGTGGCAATCCAATTCCGCCCTGATAGAAATGCAATGCATACTTTTCACTGTTCATTTCGTCCTGGAAAATAGCAGGAGAAAAAAGCGGTGAACCGGCATACACCTGAAAATCTCCTATTACTTTTACTACGTCTTCTTTTGATTTTATAGAAGCAATCTGGTCGAATAGTGGTTTCAAAGGAGCTATTCCCTGCTGATTAATTTTAACTGTGTCCATTGCTGTTGCCCAGAAGTCGCCAATACGTTGGGTATTGCTCCCTTTTTTAGCGTCGTTGTTTGCTGCTGATTCATCATTGATTTTACGAATCTGATCATAAATATCATTCCTAACCAGATTAGCAATTCCCCATCTGCGTTCCGAAGATGGAATCGGATTGTTTTTCATCCAGCTTCCAGTGGCAAACTTGAAAAAATCGTCACCGGGTTTTACCGTGCTGTCGATATATTGATACAAAAAGTCATCTTCCTTTATGGAAGCATAATTCGTTTTTTTTTCTGTGCACGAAGCCAGCGAAATTAGCAGGCAGACGCCAATGATATTTTTAATATTCATAGCTACTGGAATTATACGTTTTTCTTGAATAGTCGGCAGCAAAGCTAACCAATTGAGAATGTTCTCAAAGCACAATAACATAACCTTAAGAATTGAAATAAACGATAAAATGATCTGAATGAAGGCACGGAATATTTTAACAGATCTTTGTTTATCAAATATATAACCATCTAGCTGGAGTATTTCTCAATCCAGAATACCGATCAGATGATAATAGTGAAATTGCTGTGACATTTAGATGATGATTCTTTGATTAGCTTCGCAGAAAAGTCTATCTATGATTCGAATATTGCTCCCAATATTTTTATTAATACAACTGAATAATGTTTTTGGTCAGCATCATGAAACCGGTAAAGCAGATACAACTGTTCATTTTCCGGATGAAAAATATTTCAAATCAGTAAGGCAATTAACATTCGGTGGTGATAATGCAGAAGCATATTTCAGTTTTGATAATAAGAAGATTGTTTTTCAGGTAACGAATCCGGCATGGAATGTTTCCTGTGATCAGATATATTATTCGGACCTTGAAGATTTCCACCCATCACTTGTAAGCACAGGAAAAGGACGAACTACATGTTCCTATTTTCTTCCGGGGGATTCATTAATATTATATGCATCGACACATGAGATGTCGGAAGAGTGTCCTCCAAAACCTGCACCTCGTGCCGATCATAAATATGTTTGGCCTGTTTATAAAAGTTTCGATATCTATGTTGCGGATCTGCATGGGAATATCAGAAAAAAACTTACTGATTCTCCCGGCTACGATGCAGAAGCAACATTAAGTCCGAAAGGCGATCGGATTGTATTCACTTCCCTTCGAAATGGTGACTTGGATTTGTACACAATGAAAATAGACGGCAGTGATGTGAAACAGGTTACAAAAGAATTAGGATATGATGGCGGTGCATTTTTTTCTCCTGATGGCAAAAAACTTATATTCAGAGCTTCAAGACCTAAGACGGAAGAAGATGTAAAAGTTTACAAGGATTTACTTTCACAGGGACAAGTGATGCCAACAAACATGGAATTATTTACCTGCAACATTGATGGAAGTGAATTACGACAGATAACACATTTAGGTGGAGCAAACTGGGCACCGTATTTTACTGCTGATGGCAAAAAAGTTGTCTTTTCGAGCAATCACGTAAATAAGGGCTACCATTTTAATTTGTGGATGTGTAAACTGGATGGCAGCGAGTTACAGCAAGTCAGCTACGACCCTGTTTTCGATGCATTTCCTGTTTTTTCGCGTGATGGAAAAAAGCTTGTGTTTTCGAGTAACCGGAACAATGGTGGCGGTCATGATACCAATCTTTTTGTAGCAGAGTGGAAATGACAAGCAACAAATTTATTTTGTGATTAGTTGTTTAATTAATTACAAATTTGCATTATACAACGTGAATTAATTTATGAAAATCGGTCGTCTTTTGCTTTTGCTTGCATTGATTATAACAGGCATAATATTATTTGTGAACAAATGCACAAACAAATCGGATGTTGCATCAAATGGACAAAACGGACCGCAACCATTGATGGTTAATGGTTACATAGTCCGGACGCAAGACATCGACGAAATGATTTATGCCTCTGGAACATTACTTGCTCAAGAGGAAGTAGAAATACGGAATGAGATAGCAGGAAAGATTTCCGCTATACTTTTTAAAGAAGGTTCCAAAATAAACAAGGGAGAACTTTTGGTTACCATGTACGATGATGACTTACAAGCTCAATTAAAAAAACTTAAGGTTCAAAAAGAACTGGCCGAAACTACTAAAGAGCGACAAAAGGATTTACTATCAATCAATGGCATAAGTCAACAGGATTATGAATTATCGCTCAATCAGCTAAATATTATTCTGGCTGATATAGAATTAATTCAGGCTCAAATTAGCAAGACGAAAATTACTGCACCCTTCAATGGTGTCATCGGTTTAAAATCGGTAAGTGCCGGTGCAAACATTCCGGCAAATACAAAGATTGCAACTATGCAGGAAATTGATCCTATCAAACTAGAATTTGCCATTCCTGAAAAATACCGTCCGATGATAACAGAACAGACGGAGGTCAACTTCACAACAGAATCGACAGAAGGAATATTTACAGGGAAAATATATGCATTTGAACCGAAGATTGATTTAGCGACACGAACGTTATTGGTAAGAGCCCTTTGTTCAAATAGTAAATTTGATTTATATCCGGGTGCATTTGCAAATATCGAGATACCCTTAAAGCAGGTAAATCATGCTATTCTTATTCCGACACAATCACTTGTTCCTGAACTCAAAGGTCAGAAAGTGTTTGTGGTCAGAAATGACAAAGCAGAAAAAATTTCTGTTTTAACTGGAATGCGGAATGATTCATCCATTCAAATTACTTCTGGTTTACGAGAGGGAGATACCGTTCTCACAACGGGAATCATGCAGGTCAGACCTGGCATGTCCTTACAAGTAAATGTGAAAAGTTATTCTAACAATTAATCTATAGATTTTGTCATTATCATCGGTTAGTCTGAAGCGTCCTGTATTGGCAATGGTCATGTCGATCGTTATCGTATTGTTCGGCATAATCGGATATAATTTTCTGGGTGTAAGAGAGTATCCATCCATCGACCCGCCAATAATTACAGTTCGTACTGCTTATACTGGAGCGAGTGCCGAAGTAATAGAATCTCAGATTACGGAGCCCCTTGAGAAAGCCATCAACGGTATAGCAGGAATACGGTCAATTGCATCTGCGAGTAATCAGGGATCGAGCAGCATTACTGTTGAGTTTACTCTTGATATAGATCTTGAAGCAGCAGCCAACGATGTTAGAGATAAAGTATCGCAAGCTATCAGACAGCTTCCGCAAGATATCGATGCTCCGCCTGTTGTAACAAAATCGGATGCGAACAGCGATGCAATACTTTCACTCACGATAGAAAGCGACAGTCGAAACCAGCTTGAAGTAAGCGACTATGCCTCCAATGTAATTCTTGAAAGATTACAAACAATACCGGGAGTAAGTACAATTCAGGTATGGGGTGAGAAAAAATATGCCATGCGTATCTGGCTGGATCCGGCAAAACTTTCTGCATTTCAGCTTACACCACTCGACATTCAGAATGCATTGACAAGAGAGAATGTAGAGCTGCCTGGCGGAAAGATCAGAGGAAACAATACAGAGTTAATCGTTAATACGATGGGCCGGTTAAGCAAGCCTGACGATTTTAACAACCTTATCATAAGTTCTAACCTTGGTATTACTGTCAGACTTCGTGATGTCGGATATGCAGAACTTGGTCCGGAAAACGAAGAAACGATTCTTAAGCAATCAGGAGTTCCAATGATCGGACTTGGCATTGTTCCCCAACCCGGATCTAATTATATTGAGATCGCAGATGAATTTTACAAACGATATGATCAGTTAGAGAAAGACTTGCCAAAAGATTTTAAATTGGGAGTTGCACTCGATAACACAAAATTTATTCGCAGATCCATCGGTGAAGTAGCAGAAACATTACTCATTGCTTTTCTTCTCGTGGTAATAATTATCTACCTGTTCTTTCGTGACTGGCTCATTGCCATTCGTCCGCTCATCGATATACCTGTTTCTCTAATTGGTGCTTTCTTCATAATGTATTTAGCCGGATTCAGTATTAATATTCTTACCCTTCTTGCCATTGTACTTGCAACCGGTCTTGTTGTCGACGATGGTATTGTTGTAACTGAAAATATCTATAAAAAAATAGAGAAGGGAATGAATCCCCGCGAGGCCGCAGAAAAAGGTTCCAATGAAATATTTTTCGCAGTCCTTTCCACATCGTTTACACTAGCTGTTGTGTTTCTTCCGATTATTTTCCTTCAGGGTTTTGTCGGCAGGCTATTCAGGGAATTTGGAATTGTTATGGCCGGGGCCATTTTAATCTCGGCATTCGTCTCGCTCTCCCTTACCCCCGTTCTTAACGTGATGATTGCCAGAAAAAACCACAGACATTCAAGATTTTATGAACGTACGGAACCATTTTTTCTCAGAATGACTGAAGGTTATCGAAGATCACTTACAAATTTTATTAAGCGACGAGGATGGGCATGGGGAATTTTATTTGCTTCACTCCTGCTGATTTTCGGTATTGGAAATGTACTTCAATCTGAACTAGCACCACTGGAAGATCGTAATCTTATTCGTATTGCGGTAAGTGCACCGGAAGGCACGTCGTATGATTACATGGATGCATACATGAACAGGATTACCCGATTTATTGTTGATTCGATTCCAGAAAAAAGAATTGCTCTGAGTGTGACCGCTCCGGGATTTACAGGATCAGGTGCGGTAAATACAGGCTTTGTCAGACTGGGATTAAAAAACCCGGGAGAGAGAAAACGATCACAACAGCAGATTGCAGATTATATCACACGCAACATGAAATTCTTCCCGGAAGGCCGGGCCTTTGCACTGCAAGAGCAGACAATAAGTACAGGAAATGCAGGAAGAACAAGTCTGCCAGTGCAATATGTTTTGCAGGCTCCAAATTTTGAAAAGCTGAAAGCAGCTCTGCCACTTTTCTTAGAAGAAGCAAATAAGAATCCGGTTTTTCAGGGAATAGATGTAAATTTAAAATTCAACAAACCAGAACTGAATATTACAATTGATCGAAACAGAGCAGCAGCTCTTGGAGTATCTGTAAATGATGTAGCACAAACGCTTCAATTTTCTTACAGTGGAAAAAGAATGTCTTATTTCACAATGAACGGTAAGCAATATCAGGTAATCGCACAAATGAACAGAGCGTCGCGTGATGAACCGTTAGATCTGAAATCACTTTATATTAAAAACTCAAAAGGAGAAAAAATTCAACTCGATAATTTAATTAAAGCAGAAGAAGAAAGCAGTCCACCGCAACTCTATCACTATAACCGGTATAAGTCGGCAACCATTTCTGCAGGACTGGCGCCAGGAAAAACCGTTGGTGATGGTATAGCTGCAATGGATCAGATAGCTAAAAAAGTTCTTGACGAATCATTTTCAACTGAACTAACGGGACCCTCTCGTGATTTTGTAGAGAGCGGATCGAATATTTTATTTGCATTTTTTCTTGCGCTCATTCTTATTTACCTTATCCTGGCAGCACAATTTGAGAGCTTCATAGATCCATTCATAATCATGCTCACCGTTCCACTTGCGTTGGCAGGTGCTGTGCTGGCATTGTGGATGTTTAATCAGACATTAAATATTTTCAGCCAGATTGGAATTATCATGCTGATAGGTCTTGTTACAAAAAACGGAATATTGATTGTTGAGTTTGCTAACCAACAAAAAAGCCTTGGGTTAAATGTTAAGGAGGCAGCTATTGAAGCGTCTACTATGCGTCTACGTCCAATCCTGATGACAAGTATTGCAACAATTCTAGGAGCGCTGCCGATTGCAATAGGTCTTGGAAACGGAGCACAAAGCCGAATGCCGATGGGTATTGTTGTAGCGGGAGGATTACTTTTTTCTTTAGTGCTTACACTCTATGTGATACCAGCCGTTTATACATATATTTCAAGAGAAAAATCAGGGCAAATTCAGGAAAAATAAAATGAAAATTTACTCTTTAAAATATCTCAAATTATTCTTGTTGCTGTTGATGTTTTCGTTAGCATTTTGGTATCCGACTGCTTTATATTCTCAGGATTCATTATTAACGCTGCAACAGGCAATTGAAATAGGATTGAAGAATAATTATGACATCAGAATTTCCAATAATGAAAGTGGGAAACAAGAAAACAATAATACATCCGGAAATGCAGGGATGCTTCCTGAACTTGACGCCAACGGTACTTATTCAAAGTCATCAAATTCTCTTAAGCAAAAATACAATACTGGCGCGGAGGTAAACAGAGATGCATCAGCTTCGACAAATTTAAATGCAAGCTTGAATCTTGGCTGGACAATTTTTGACGGGATGAAGATGTTCAGAACAAAAGAAAAACTTTCTGAAATCTCATTGCAATCGCGGGATCAGCTGAAGATACAGATCGAAACATCGCTTCAGGAAATTATAACAGCTTACTACACTATTGTCAGAAATACTCAGCTTTTGAAATCAATGCGTGAGGAACTGATACTTTCTGAAGAACGATTGAAAATTTCTGAACGAAAAATGAAAAACGGTTTGGGTTCAAGGCTTGATTGGCTGCAAGTCCAAACAGAATATAACCGTCAGCATTCTCTTGAGATACAATTGCAATCCGATGCAGCAACGGCAACTATTCACCTCAACCGTTTGCTGGGAAGAGATCTTGAAATAAATTATATCGTTGAAGATACCGTTATCATCAATTATAATCCCGCTATTGACGATTTAAAAAAATCAGTTTCTGAAAACAACAACATATTAAATTTCTACAAGAGAAATCTAAGAATTTCAGAACTTGAACTGAAAGAAAACCGGTCACTTCGATCACCGGTTATTCGACTGAATACAAATTATGTTTTTTCGAAAGTCACCAATGAAGCAGGGTTTTCATTGTTAAATCAGACACAGGGATTTAACTATGGAGCAACGGCCGCCATTCCGCTTTTCCATGGATTTAATATAAACAGGCAAATAAAAAATTCAAAACTGAATATTTTGAATGCGGGAATTGAGAAGGAGTTGTATACATTGAGTGTGAAAGAAGAACTGTTGAATGCTTTTAGAATTTTCCGTAACAACATTGAGATATTACAAATTGAAGAGCAGAATATTCTATATGCAAAGGAGGTGATGAATATTGCACAAGAGCGTTACAAAATAGGTGTCAGTACAGCAACTGAGCAGCAGGAATCTTTAAAAACATTTGAAGACGCCATCACACGATTAACTAATGCCCGATATCAGTCAAAAATTTCGGAAACTACGCTGAAGCGCCTGAATGGCGAATTAGTAAAATAAAATTTATACATTTTCCAGTCTAGGAGTTTAACTATATTAATGATAAAGCCCACACATGAACAGATTGCTGCGCAGTTGCGAAAACCGCATGGCAAGCTGGCTAATGAAGTAACAGAATTTATGGAGCGCAGTAACCGGAAAATTTACGAACTGGGCCTAAGAAATCTGAATATGTTACCAGGAGATTCATTGATTGAAATCGGACCAGCTAATGGTGCATTTACAGATTATTTTTTTAACCTTGAGTCAGATATTCACTATACAGGAATTGATTACTCTGATGATATGATTCAGGAGGCGAACGAAAGAAATTCTAAATTGGTAAAGGAAGGAAAAGCTGAATTTGTTTTTGGCGATGTCGTTGATGTACGTTTAGGAAAAAAGGCAAACCAGATTTTTTCAGTGAATACAATTTACTTCTGGGAAGATCCGTTGAGGTATTTCAGGTGGGCTAATGATACATTAACAGAGGGCGGACAGTTTATCGTTTGCTTTCGATCGGGCAGTACAATGCAATCACTTCCTTTTACACAATACGGTTTTCGTTTGTATGAAAGCGAAAGCGTAAAAAAACTTTTCTCCGATTCAGGTTTTAGCAACATCCATATTTTTGAAGAAGAAGAAGAAATTACCTCACCGGAAGGAAAACGAGTTACGCTAAAAAACATTTGTGGCACAGGAGAAAAAATAAAGTTTGATAGATTCTGACAAGTATGATAAGAATCCATTGTCTTGATTTATATTCCTGATGATTTTGGTATCTTTGAGAATCAATAATGAAACGAAAGCAATTAATTTTTATACTTCTTGTTATAACTACATCTTGTGCTTCACAGGATAATAAAAATAGAAAATCAAACCAAACAGCTATGAATACTTCTGAAATTACAAAGACTGATACAGCAACACTAGGGGCAGGTTGTTACTGGTGCACAGAAGCGCAGTATCAATTGCTAGATGGTATTATTTCCGTTACATCTGGTTTTTCGGGCGGAACGATTAAGAATCCATCCTACAGAGAGGTTTGTGATGGAAGAACAGGCCATGCAGAAGTGGTACAAGTCGTATACGATATGAGTAAATTGAATTATGCTGACATCCTTGAGGCTTTTTTTTCATCGCACGATCCTACACAACTCAATGGTCAGGGAAATGACATTGGCACACAATACAGGTCAGTCATATTTTTTCATAACGACGAACAAAAGGGAATAGCTGAGAAAATCAAGAATGAGTTAAATGAATCCGGAGCTTATAAAGATCGAATTGTTACGGAAATTTCACCGTTCACCGTTTTTTATAAAGCAGACGATTATCATCAGAATTATTTTAACGAGAATGGCGAACAACCCTATTGTAAGATGGTTGTTGCCCCGAAAGTGGAAAAGTTCAAAAAGGTATTCAAGGATAAACTGAAGAAAGCTGAGTAAGTCTTTATTTAAAGTTTGAAGTTATTAATCATACATTCTCGGCAGATTTTTTGTTAATGCTTTTTTAATGATAGACGTTTTCGAAAAATGAGGACATAGTTATTTCCATTTTCCTGAGAAAGCTTTACTGATTTCAATTCATCTTTCTAAAATGATTTTTTAATAATGACTGAAAACAGCAACGTCATTCTTACTTTAGTACCACCTTATCGTCGTAAAATCAAATCTTGCCAACTTTAATTTTATTCCACCCTAAGTATCAATTGAGCAGACATTCATTAAAAATTAATTTACAAAAAGAAAAAATACCACATTACAAACTTTGTAAATCAACGTGAGGCCTGCTCCTTAAGGTGTTAGGAAAAAAATGTGACTGCTTAACGATCAGAGAAAAACTGCATAAATGATGGGACTTATGGTATAATTTCGGACATTTGGCGTTGATCAATTGAGGATTTATGCCTGATATAATTCGATTATTACCCGATACAGTTGCCAATCAAATAGCCGCCGGAGAAGTCATTCAACGACCCTCCTCTGCCATTAAAGAGTTGCTCGAGAATGCAGTTGATGCCGGAAGTAAACGTATCGAAGTATATGTAAAAGACTCAGGTAAAACCCTCATTCAGATTGTCGACGACGGCTCCGGAATGAGTCCTGCCGATGCCCGTATGGCCTTCGAACGTCATGCCACATCAAAAATTCGGTCAGCTGCAGATCTATTTGCCATTCGAACAATGGGATTCCGCGGAGAAGCGCTTGCCTCTATCAGTGCAATTGCTCAGGTAGAACTAAAATCGAGGCGTCATGATGATGAAGTTGGTACATCCATCGAAATCGAAGGAAACGAAATCAAGAAACAAGAACCGTCGGGTACACCGCCAGGCACAACCATCCTGATAAAGAACTTATTTTACAATGTTCCTGCCCGTCGAAATTTTTTGAAATCCAACGCCATTGAAGCCAGGCACATCATCGATGAATTCGAAAGAGTCGCATATTCCAATCCCGATGTATATTTTTCTCTCAATCAAAATGGTATCGAAATCTTTAGATTACCGCCATCCAACCTTCGTCAACGAATTGTAAACATTAACGGTAGTAATTACAACGAAAGACTCGTTCCAGTCCAAGAAGAAACTTCTTTACTATCAATCACCGGCTTTGTCGGCAAACCCGAATTCAGTAAAAAGACACGAGGAGAACAATTCTTTTTCGTCAACAAACGATTTATCAAAGACGGTTACCTGAATCATGCAGTCACCAATGCCTTCAAGGAATTGCTGTCAAAAGACAGCTATCCCGCATACTGGTTGTATATCGACATCGATCCTTCACGTATCGACGTAAACATCCATCCTACCAAAACAGAAATCAAATTCGAAGACGAGCGGTCCGTATACGCCATTGTTCGTTCTGCTGTCAAGCGTTCGCTTGGCCAGTACAGTGTTTCCCCTGCTATCGATTTTGACCGCGAGAAGTCTTTCGACATTCCACATTCCATGCGCTTTCAACCTGTTCAAAAACCGACAGTAACCATCAATACGGATTACAATCCTTTTTCAAGACAGGAAAAACAGATCGCGACTTCAGGATGGCAAAAGTTATACGATGGTCTTGTCCAGCCCGAGATAAAAAACACAGTTGCAACACCATCGTACCTTAACACAGCCGAAAACGATGCACCATTATTTCAACTCGGCCCATATATCATCAATAAAATAAACGAAGGTCTTCTTGTCATAGATGCTGTAGCTGCCCATGAAAGAATCCTGTATCAAAAGTTCATTCAGTCTCTTTCATCAGGCACATCTGTTTCACAACAATCGCTTTTCCCTTTAACACTTTCTTTATCTGCTTCCGATTTTCAAATCATGAAAGAGATTGAAAGTGACATCCGCATTCTCGGTTTTGATTTACAGGAATTCGGATTGAACACTTATGCCATCCATGGCATTCCGTCCGACATTGAAAAAGGCCGGGAAAAGGAAATTTTAGAATCCATCATCGAGCAATACAAACAAAATTCTGATTCCTTATCAACCGGCGCCAGCGAAAACCTTGCACGTATTCTTGCCAGGAGCATTGCCATCCCAAAAAATAGTGTGCTCAGCATGCAGGAAATGAAATCATTACTCCGTGATTTACATTCCTGCGAGAAAAGCAACACAGGTATTGATGGAAAACCGTGTATGATTTTGTTGAAAACCGGAGACCTCTCCGAAAAATTCAGGTAATAATTTTTCTCATTTTGGAGAGCCCTAAAAAGGGCAATCAGAAAAATTGAACACCCAGTAAATTATGAGCTACGAGAATTACCGTCCAAACAAAACCGGGTTTTTACCGGATGTAGTCAAGAACCTACTGATAATAAATGTTATCATGTATGTGGCTACAATCCTGCTTCAAAGTCAGGGGCTGGACCTGATCGATAAGCTCGGACTTCATTATCTCGCTTCTGAAAAATTTGGTGTTTGGCAGTTCATCACATATATGTTCATGCATGATATTGGAACACCGGGCCATATAAGCATTGCGCATATTGGAATGAATATGTTTATACTTTTCATGTTTGGGCCAATGGTAGAAAATATGTGGGGCGCGAAAAAATTTCTCACCTATTACATTTTAACTGGTATTGGCGCCGCACTTACCCATTATGCGATACTTTATTTCCAGATACATCCTGATATCGTATTTCTTACCGATTACATAAATGCATCCTCACAAAGTGAAATGAACTCTATATTGTCGGCTGGCGGAGGAAATCATTCCTATACAAAACAATTTATCGAAACAATTGCAGAGAATCATCTTTCTCCGACCGAAAGCATCGACCTCGCAAGCCAGTTCCTTACACAAATTCTGAACGCCCCGGTTATTATCGGAGCATCTGGAGCTATATTCGGAATTCTCCTTGCCTATGGAATGCTTTTCCCGAACAGCATACTCTATGTATTCCTTGCTATTCCCATGAAAGCAAAATATGCAGTTATCCTATTCGGTGTACTTGAACTTTATATGGGAATAGCCGGAGGCGATAACGTAGCACACTTTGCTCATCTTGGTGGTTTATTTACAGGATTGATAATTATATATTTCTGGCGATATCAATCACGTCAGAATCGAAATGATTTTTTTAACCGCGAATAATTAGTCATGAAATCATTCAGAGAAAAAATTAGTACACAAATTCGCCTCTCCAATACTTTGCAGCGATTGCTTATTCTCAATGTTGCTTTATTTGTATTGATAAGAGTAATCAATTCAGTCTCTACTCTTTTCCTGAATCCTGTTTTGAGTTTCGGAGACGTTTCAGATTATTTGGCCATTCGTTCAAATATCAGTGAATTCATTCTTCGACCGTGGACCATTTTCACCTACATGTTTTTTCATTGGGACTTTATGCATCTTCTTTTCAATATGCTCTGGCTCTACTGGATGGGAAAAATATTTCAGGAATATCTCGGCAATAAAAAATTATTGAACACATATATCGTTGGCGGATTAGCCGGTGCCTTATTTTTTGTCGCTGCTTATAACATCTTCCCGGTTTTTTCCGATTCAGTTGGAGCTGCATTTGCCCTCGGTGCATCAGCCAGTGTGCTTGCCATTACCATTGCAACGGCAACCTTGCTTCCCGAATATCCTATTCAACTAATATTCTTTGGGACAATCCCGTTAAAATGGATTGCCCTGGTTTCGATTCTGCTTGATCTCATCAGCGTTAGCGGCAGCAATGCAGGCGGCCATATTGCCCATCTTGGCGGAGCTTTATATGGTTTCATCTATATCAAACAACTAAAAAAGGGAAAGGATATCAGCGCCTGGCTAACAAAATTCTTTGACCTGTTTGCTCCACGAAAAAAGATGAAAGTGACGTACCGCCAGAAAAAACCGGATGTGTCATTTAATGTAAACAAAAAAGCAAGACAAGAAAAAATGGATGAAATACTCGACAAGATCAGTAAGTCGGGATATGGAAGTCTCTCTCAGGAGGAAAAAGACTTTTTGTTTACCATGAGTAAAGAAAATTAATTTCAGTTCATTACGCTGACAATATGGGTTCAGGAATTATGAAAAAAATTATCTGGGTAGTGAATGTTTGCACCGCTGTCGCAACGGTGCTTTCATTCATGGCTGCATGGATAAGTCCTGAAAAAATATGGTGGCTGGCCCTCTTTGGCCTTGGCTTCGAAATTTTATTCATAATAAATATCCTATTCATCAGCTATTGGCTTATAGTAGGTAATAAGCGATTTATTCTATCAACGGTTTTGGTCATACTGGGATTAGGAAAAATATTTGGAATAGTTCAGATTAATTTCCCTTCCGAAAAAGAAAACCTCCTGAAAGAAAAGGGATATATAAAAGTAATGTCTTTTAATGTACGACTGTTTAATTTATACAATTGGTTTCATAATGCAGAAACACGCAATCAGATTTTCGAATTTCTGCAAAAAGAATCACCGGACATAATCTGTATTCAGGAATTTTATTCGTCTGATGCTAAAGACCAGCTTTTCAAGAACGATGATTCACTCCGGTATTATCTAAAAGCTGCATTCTCACAAATCGAATATACCTATTCGTTTCGAAAGACGGATCACTGGGGCATTGCCACTTTCAGCAAACTTCCAATTGTAAAAACACAATCAACCCATTTTGCAAAGAAGGGCGGAAATATTTTTATTGCATCCGACATAGCAGTAGGAAATGATACGATCAGAGTATTTAATGTTCACTTAGAAAGTGTTAGATTCGAATGGTCTGATTATAAATTTATAGAAAATCTTAACAAAGATGATGTGAAACAGGATGAAATTGAAGGAAGCCTTTCCATACTAAGACATCTTCGCCAGGGATTTATCAGACGTGCCAAACAAGTAGAAATCCTTCACGATTCAATCGATAATAGTCCGTTTCCAGTTGTGCTATGTGGTGATTTTAACGACACACCTTCCTCCTATTCATACTCTGTACTTTCAGATAAACTTATTGATGCATTCCGGAAAAGCGGTCAGGGAGCAGGAAAAACATATGCAGGACCATTTCCCAGTTTCCGCATTGATTATATATTTCATGATAAGAAAATCACGTCGACGGCTTATTGTACATTTCGCGAAAAACTTTCTGATCACTATCCGATTTCCTGCATGATTAAGTTAAAAAAAGATGTGACACAGAATAAATAAGTTCTGTACCTACTGTTAATTCTTCTTCACATTTTTCAAAAACAGAAGATTCATTGCATTCGTGCCTAATCCGCTTATATTTTTATTGTAAAGTCTGAGAACTTTATCATAATAAAGAATTATAACAGGCGAATCATCCATCAACAGCTTATCCATCTTAGAGTAAAGTTCATATCGTAAAGAGTCGTTCGTCTCCGCAACTGCCTTGACGAACATTTCGTCGAATTCGGAATTCTTGTAATGCGTATAGTTCGGTCCTGCCGGTGCAAAATTAGGAGAGTAAAAGAGTGACAGATAGTTTTCAGCATCCGGATAATCGGCGATCCAAGATCCACGGAAGAAATCCAGCTTCTGTTCTGCTATCATTTTTCGATGAATCGCAGCCTGATTAACATCAATAGATATCCGGAATCCGAATTCCTCCCATTGACTTTTAATAAACTCGCAAAGATCCTGATATGTATTTGTCGTACTCAGTTTAATCTCAGGAAGATTTTTCCCATTAGGAAAGCCAGCTTCTTCAAGCAATTGCTTTACGAGTAGCGGACGGTAATCATAAGCGATATAATTCGTATCGGCCGATGGCAAACCAGGAGGTATCATGCCATGAATTCCTGCAGTGCCAATATTATTTCTCAGATATGAAATCATTCTTTTTCTGTCAAAGCCATAATTCAATGCCTGCCTGATTTTTTTTGATTGAAGAGGATTAAGCTTCTCGTCTTTCTTATCCATGAGAATACCGAGGTATTCCGTATTCAGATAAGGCTCAGTCTCCATGATAAAACGATCCCGATACCTTGGCTGCAATTGTCCGGAATGTGTGAGCAAATCATCTTTATAACTGCCATCAATACCTGAAATGAAATCGAGTTTACCTTTCAGGAATTCGATAAATGCACTTTGTTTATCACTTATAAAAGAAACATCTACTGCATCAAGAAATGGCAGGCGATTCATTCCATCGAATTCAAAATAATTTTCATTTTTCAAAAGAATAAGCTTCACTCCTTCCTTCCAGTATGAAAACCGAAATGGTCCTGTACCACATGGGTTTGCCCGGAAATCGGCACCATAGAAATTCACCGCTTCCTGAGGAATTACAGAACAGTATGGCATTGTCAGAAGGCTTAGAAAAGGAGGATAAGTATTCGTGAGATGTATCACAAGCGTTGAATCATCAATTGCTTCGATGCCTTTTTGATTGCTGTTGGTATCATGAAACACATACTTCATAATCCATGCGCCCGGACTTGCTGTGTGATCGTCGGAAATACGATTTAAACTAAATACGAAATCCGATGCAATAACATTTCGGGTAGAATCAATGTTTTGAAAACACCCATTTCGGTGAAATTTTACATCGTTACGAAGATGAAATGTATACGTTTTTCCGTCCTGAGAAATGTCCCAGCTATGGGCAATACAGGGAAGAACATTCAAGTTATTATCGAGTTGAACAAGTCCATTGTATATTTGCAGACAAGGCCAGATTATTGACTGGTCTTTTGCAAATGCAGGGTCAAGCGTTGGCAAACCCGATGCTTCATTGAAATGAAAAACTTTTTTACTGCCTTCGTAATCATGTGATGATTCACAAGCGAATATCGACATGATCATTAAAATCAGGATAACTCTCATTGCGCAAAGCTAATTTCAATTCGCTAATTTGCCTACTATGAATCGGGAATAATCTTAAACGATTTACACATTCAATACAACGGTATTTTTCATACTTTCGCACGATGAATCCGACTGTTTCATTTCATACACTGGGTTGTAAGCTAAATTTCGCTGAGACTTCGGCTATTGGCAAGCAATTAAGAGAAGCCGGGTTCGAAAAAACCGGCTTTGAAAACGGTGCTGATGTGGTAGTAATTAATACCTGTTCAGTAACCGAGAATGCTGATAAAGAATGCAGGACAATTGTGAAACGGGCAATACAACACAATCCGGATTCTTTTATCGCTGTAATAGGTTGTTACGCTCAATTAAAACCAGAGGAAATTGCAAAGATCGAAGGGGTTGACTTGGTTTTAGGTGCTACAGAAAAATTCAACCTGTTAAGTTACATCGTAGATTATAAGAAAAAAGATCAGGCAGAATTACATTCATGCTCCGTTGATGATGCAAATATTTTTCATCCTGCCTATTCGTTTGGAGATCGCACAAGAGCCTTTTTAAAAGTTCAGGATGGTTGTAATTATCCTTGCACCTATTGCACTATTCCATTGGCCAGGGGAGCAAGCCGTAGCGCGACAATAAATCAGGTAATCGGGCAAGCAGTTGAGCTTGCCGGAAAAGGAATTTCCGAAATCGTACTGACAGGGGTAAATATTGGCGACTATGGCATATATGACAGTGATAAAAAAGTGCAGGAGACTAATTTTTCTGAACTAATCAGTCAGCTCGACAATGTAGAAGGCATTGAACGATTCCGTATTAGCTCTATCGAACCAAATCTTCTGACAGATGAGATTATTACAATTGTCGCATCTTCGAAAAAATTCGCTCCTCATTTTCACATTCCATTGCAATCGGGCAGCGATAAGATACTTCGCCTGATGAAGAGGCGATATCGAAGTGACCTCTATGTAAAAAGAGTTGAGAAAATAAAATCAGTAATGCCCCATGCTTGTATCGGCGCTGATGTAATTGTAGGCTTTCCGGGAGAAACGCATGACGATTTTAATACGACATATAATTTTTTGAAGGAACTTCCGGTATCCTACCTGCATGTATTTACATATTCGGAAAGAGACAATACAGAAGCTATTGTATTACCTTATTCTGTCCCCTATGCTGAAAGGAAGAAAAGGAATAAAATGCTTCGAATACTTTCAGAAAAAAAACGTCAGGAATTTTACCGTCTGAATACAGGCCGGATTTTTACGGCTTTGTTCGAAGATGAATCGCATGATGGTTTTATGCATGGCTTTACTGAAAACTACATTAAAGTGAGAATGCCATATGATAAATCATTAATCAACAGACCTTCCAGGATTGTAATAGATCGTTTCGACGGAGGACTTTGCGCTGATGCAATCTTTGAAACAGAACCACATGTTACATTATAATTTATCTAATAAAATATCAGTTCAATCATTTAAAACCAACCAGCTGATTCTTCAGTAAAACTTAAAAAATGTATCCGGGAATTTCAGATTTGCTGAATGATCTATTTGGCACTCATTTTACTTTTTCATTTCCTCCATCTTTTGGAACTCTCGTAGCAATATCTTTTTTGTTAGGTGCCTGGACGCTCGGTCTTGAACTTAAACGAAAAGAAGAAAAGGGTTTATTAAAACCTGTTTCCAGAAAAGTAGTAGTAGGTGAATCTGCCTCCTTTGCTGAAATGTTCTGGAACGGACTTTTCGGTTTTATGATTGGATTTAAATTGTTTTATATTTTCTCAAACAAGAATGAATTTTTCAATGATCCGCAGTCAATAGTTCTTTCACTCAAAGGAAATTTTCCTGCAGGGATTATTATAGCCGCAATTTTCGTTTTTTTTAAGTACCGCGAGAAAGCGAAACTTAAATTACCTGAACCGAAAATTACAGATGAAGATATTTATCCTCATCAAATGATTTCGGAGATTACCATGGCGGCTGCACTTGGCGGCTTACTAGGGGCAAAGATTTTTCATTTGCTTGAATACTGGAATGACTTTGTTGCTGATCCGGCGGGAATGTTTTTCAGTGGTAGTGGACTAACCATGTATGGAGGATTGATTGTCGGAACCATAGCTGTATTGTGGTATGGAAGAAAAAATAACATCCCACCTTTACATCTCTGCGATGCGGCAGCACCCGGACTAATGCTTGCATATGGTACGGGCCGGCTGGGATGCCAGATTGCAGGCGACGGCGACTGGGGAATTGTTAATGATCTATCGAAGCCATCATTGTTTAATATTTTACCTGATTGGTTCTGGAGTTATAAATATCCAAACAACGTAGTGAATGAAGGCATACCTATTCCAGGATGTAGCGGACATCATTGTTATGAACTAGCGGATGCAGTCTTTCCTACTCCATTATACGAAAGTATTACATGCATTGCATTGTTTTTTGTTTTGTGGATGATGAGAAAAAGAATTACAATTCCCGGTATTCTCTTTTCATGGTATCTTATCTTCAATGGAATTGAACGATTCCTTGTTGAAGGCATCCGTGTTAATTCAAAATACCATTTAGCAGGAATCGAATTTTCACAGGCGCAATTAATCTCTCTGCTTTTAATCATTACCGGAATAACCGGACTTATTTATTTCAAAAAAAAATATTCAGGAAATGGCAGACTATGAAAAACTTTGCAAGCGCATTAGAGAAATAACTGCAACAGTCAGAATATTTATACTACAGGAAAGAATAAATTTTACAAATACTTCAATAGAAAGAAAAGGACATAACGACCTTGTATCTTATGTAGACAGGAACGCTGAAGAAATGCTTGTCAAAGAACTGCATCGTCTGCTGCCTGACGCAGGATTTATTACGGAAGAAAATACGACAGAAGCGTCAGATAAAGACTTTGTCTGGATCATTGATCCACTCGATGGAACGACCAATTACATTCATGGAATGCCTTGTTTTTGTATAAGCATTGCGTTAATGAAAGGTGATGAACTTGTTGTTGGTATTGTTCACGAATTAAATTTCGACGAATGCTTTTATGCATGGAAAGAGGGTGGTGCTTTTATGAATGACAAACCTATCAGGGTAACGGAAATAAATAAGTTGGCGGATTCACTTTTAGCTACAGGTTTTCCTTATAGTAATTATGATCGCATGAAACCGTACATGGAGATTTTTGATTACTGCATGCGAAATACTCATGGCTTAAGAAGGCTCGGATCGGCAGCTGCTGATCTTGCCTATGTAGCCTGTGGACGATTTGAGGGTTTTTACGAATACGGTCTAAATAGCTGGGATGTTGCCGCAGGTGCCCTTTTGGTAAAAGAAGCCGGAGGAAAAGTCACCGATTTCAAAGGAGGCTCCAATTTTATTTTTGGCGGGGAGATGATTGCAACCAATCCACATGTTGCTGATGAATTCCTGAAAGTAGTAAAGCAAAAATTTAATGAAGCCTGATTAATTCAACTTTTTTTTAAAAAGAAATTTCTCCTGTTTCAATTTGTCGAACAATATTCTCAATGGCTTTGTCTGCTCCTTCAGGATCGTATTCATTTTTTAAATCATGACCGAAAATTTTTGCTAGTCCTTGCGCGAAAAAAGCGTTAAGCGAACCTTTTAATTCTCTGATTAGATCGTAAGAAGTGTGACCTGTTTCCCGGTCGAGTAATTTAATCAACACATTACCCTGGTTTATACTTAATTTTTTTATTTGTTCTTCAAAATCCCTTCTAACCTGCTCTTCAACCTCTCTCTTGTATCTTCTCCTATCTCTCTCCGTTGTCATTACATTCATCTTTGCGTTCATTTCATTCAGCTTAACAGCCGCAAGTCGAGCATAAGGATAAACTTTAAGAACATTAAACCGAAGCCGGTAATAGGCCTGCACGTTATTCAGGTATTCCGGATTGCCTACTTCATCAATATTAATAAGCGGGAGGTTAACAACTGGAATAGTATCATTTCCTTCGAGGATATACGGAACTTTATATTCGCCGTTTTTAACTTTCACTGGCGCCTGAGCGAAGACAGTCGACGAAAATGAAAATAAGATTATCAGAAATAAATAAATTATTTTCATTCGGGAAATATTAATCTCTGATAACTTCAATTTGGTTATTTAATCCTGCAGTCTTCTTTGCTTCCATACAGAAACTTCATCAACAGACTTTTTATTGTATTTGTCATTTCCGTAATTGTTCCGAAGTGCTTTTATGGCAATAATTGATGCAATTTTCATTTCATCTTCAGAAAAATTAGGTGGCACTCCAGGCTTAAAATGATTTTTCACAAAATGTGTGTCAAAATTTCCCTCGACAAAAGCTTTATGTTGCATAACGAAACGACAAAAATTCAAAGTTGTTGCCAGGCCACTGATTTTATAATCATCAATTGCACGAATCATGCGATCAATAGCCTCTTTCCGGTTGCTTCCATACGTTATTAGTTTAGCAATCATCGGATCATAGTAGATGGGAATTTCCATTCCCTCTTCATATGAATCGTCTACACGAACTCCGGGGCCTTGTGGAATTCTATATGTATTTAGTGTACCGATGTCAGGCAGGAAATCGTTTTCAGGATCTTCTGCATACACTCTTATTTCGATAGCGTGACCCTGAATTTTTAATTCTTCCTGACTGAACAATAATTTCTCACCTCTTGCGACTTTTATCTGCTCTTTGACAAGATCAAGTCCGGTAATAAATTCAGTCACAGGATGCTCTACCTGAAGGCGTGTATTCATCTCGAGAAAATAAAAGTTATGTTTTTCATCGAGTAGAAATTCGACAGTTCCGGCACCTTCGTAATCACAGGCTTTCGCAATTTTCACTGCACACTCACCCATTTCTTTCCTGAGTTTTGCAGTCAGGACTGATGAAGGTGCCTCCTCTACAACTTTTTGATGACGTCTCTGTATACTGCATTCCCGTTCGAAAAGATGAACGACATTTCCATGTTTGTCGCCGAGAACCTGTATCTCTATATGTCGTGGCGAAGCGACATATTTTTCGATAAATACTGCACCATCACCAAAAGATGATTTGGCTTCACTGACAGCGAGTTTCATCTGCTCAGCAAATTCATTTACATTATTAACGATTCTCATTCCTTTTCCACCACCGCCTGCTGATGCTTTAATAAGAATAGGAAATCCGATACCGGCGGCGATTCTTTTGGCATCTTCGACATCTTCAATGGCTTTTGCTGTCCCAGGTACGAGAGGAACATTATGTAGTTCAGCAGTTGCTTTCGCTGCCAGTTTACTGCCAACCTTTCTCATGGAATCACCGGTAGGTCCTATAAAAATCAATCCTGCTTTTACAACGCTATCAGAGAAGTCAGCATTCTCGGAGAGAAAACCATATCCGGGATGAATGGCATCTGCGCCTATTTTTTTTGCTGCTGCAATTATTTTAGAAGATGAAAGATAACTTTGTGAAGACGGCGCAGGACCAATAAAAACGGCCTCATCAGCATAGCGTACATGAAGTGCATTTCTGTCGGCTTCAGAAAAAACAGCAACAGTTTCAATTCCCATTTCACGGGCTGAACGCATGATGCGGATGGCTATTTCGCCACGGTTGGCAACAAGTATTTTCTTCATGATTGCGAAGGTAGGAAATTGCTCAGTTCATTCGTAGCATACCGGACAATGCTTATTCACCGAAAAGCTGCAACTTTTTTTAATAACAGAATTTACAAAATTTCGAATCGGAATTTAAAAAGATAAATGTTATTTACCTTTTTCTACGTAACCGATGATTCTGTATAAAAGCTTTGCAAGAGTATATTCTGATAAGATAGAACCTTCCATTGGTGCACATTCGACAATATCAAAACCGATTACTTTCCTGTTTTCGCAAACCATCCGAAGAAATTCAATTGTCTCTGTCCAGAATAACCCATTTGGCTCAGCCGTGCCGACAGCGGGAATTACAGCCGGATCGAATCCGTCGGCGTCGATGGTGAGGTATACATATTCGGGCAGGCAGGAAATTGCCTGCTTCATCCAATCAGGATTTTTCTTTATCTGATGTGCATAGAACGTATTAATCTTGTCTGATGATTTTATTAGCTCCGCCTCTTCTTTGCATTGTGCGCGAATACCTATTTGCACGAGAGGAATACCCATATCGTACACGCGCTTCATTACAGAAGCATGAGAGTAAATATTGTCGTTATACGATTCGCGTAAATCGGAATGAGCATCGATTTGCAATACGGCTAGTCCGGGATACTTCTTAACGTGAGCGCGAACGAAACCGTTTGTAACAGTATGTTCGGCCCCAACAGAAATTACATATTTTCCGTCAGCAATCAGTTTCGATGTTTGTTCGTCGATGAAATGAACAGCTTCTTCATCAACCTTGTTTTCAAAATTCATAGCAGGCAAAGTAGCGATGCCGCATTTCCTGTACGTTTCCATTTCCAGCTCTTCGTCGTAGAATTCGACAAAATGCGAGGCTTCAATAATCGCTTCAGGACCTTTTGCAGATCCTTCCTTGTAAGAGGAAGTATGCTCATAAGGAACCTGCTGAATTACATATTTTGATTTTTCATACGAGCATAATGCACTCTCAGGAATGGCAAGAAATGCATTTTCGTTGCTAAGGGTTTCCATAAATTATTTTTTTCTGATTTCGAATCAGCGCTTTAGTATATCAGCCACAAGGTCTGCGGCTTCTTTCAATTGAATAGCGGAAAAAACCTTCAGTCCGCTTTCATCGATGATCTTTTTGGCTTCGACAGAATTCGTTCCCTGTAGTCTTACAATGATAGGAACAGGAATAGAGCCGATATTTTTATAGGCATCAACGATTCCTTGTGCAACGCGGTCGCAACGCACAATGCCTCCGAAGATATTTACAAGGATGGCTTTTACATGTGGATCTTTAAGGATAATTCTGAATGCCTGCTCGACTCTTGCAGCATTAGCAGTTCCTCCGACATCGAGAAAGTTAGCAGGCTCACCACCGGCAAGTTTGATGATATCCATTGTTGCCATAGCAAGTCCGGCACCATTAACCATACAACCTACATTGCCATCGAGCTTTACATAATTCAGGTTATGTTCTCCGGCTTCAACCTCTGTTGCATCTTCTTCAGTAACATCACGCATTGCCAGGTAATCCGGGTGACGAAAAATACCGTTATCATCGAAGTTCACCTTCGCATCAACGGCAAGAATTTTATCGTCAGAAGTTTTTAATACAGGATTGATTTCGAATAAAGATGCATCTATAGAATCGTATGCCTTGTAAAGCGACGTTACAAATCGTGTCATCTGTTTGAATGCTTCACCGCTTAATCCGAGGTTAAAGGCAATCTTCCTCGCCTGAAATGCCTGTAGTCCGGTAGCCGGATCAATCTCCTCCTTAAAAATCAGGTGTGGCGTTTTTTCAGCTACCGCTTCAATGTCCATTCCCCCTTCGGTTGAATACATGATGATATTTCTTCCGCTCTGTCGGTTTAGTAAAACGCTTATATAAAATTCCTTTGTCTCCGTTGCTCCGGGATAATATACATCCTGTGCGACAAGAATTTTTCTGACATGTTTCCCTTCGGGACCAGTTTGAGGCGTAACGAGATCCATCCCGATGATGGCCTGAGCTCTTTCCTTCACCTCTTCGAGAGATTTAGCAAGCTTCACACCTCCTCCTTTTCCGCGACCACCGGCATGAATCTGGGCTTTAATAACCCACCATTTCGTTCCCGTCTGCTTTCCTAGTTCTTTGGCAGCATCAACTGCTTCTTCAGGTGTACTGGCAACTATTCCCTCCTGAATGGCAACTCCGAACGATTTTAAAATCGACTTGCCCTGGTATTCATGTATGTTCATATTTGTTTTTTCTGGAACGCCGCAAAAGTATCAATTTTCAGATAGATGCAGAAGATAAAAGGTATCTGTCTTTCATCACTTGTGCATGATGCCTCTCATGCATTAATATAAAATATAACAGGATGCGTGGAGTTACAGTGGCTCCATTTGCAATTCCTTCCCTGTCTGCGGCTTCATCATCCATACTGGAGAACAGGCAAATGGAAGAAGTACGAATAGCCTTCCATTCCTCGATGATATCTGACAACTGACGAGATTTATAATTGCTGTTGAGCATGTAGGCATTTTCATCGAATCCGGGTAATTCCTTCTTTTCGTTTCTTGAAAAACACAATGCACGATAAGACAGGATTCTTTCCGTATCACAAAGGTGACCGACAACTTCCTTTAACATCCATTTGCCGGGCATGTAAACATGGTCCTGTATTTTTTCAGGAATGCCATTTAGCCAATTCGATGTAGTATATGTTTGCCGGTTAAGAATCAATAATAAATCATCCCCCTCCAGGTATTTCCAATACGTTTTATAATAATCATCTAATTTTTCAAGACTAGGGGCAAGCATTTTTTTCATGAGAATAAAAAATTGAAATTATATTTATAGACTTTTATTAATGAGAGACTTATACATTTAAACATAAATCAATTTATCGTTATTTTGTGAACTTTGTAAGTTCAGAATACCCTTTCATTTTATCACCTTTATAAGACTCCGTCCGCACTATGCCATTGCCTTTTGAAATCCATTCAACTCCATTCATTTCATATCCAATGATGTTTTTCACCTTTTGCTTAGAAGTTATTTTTATACACTCAAAGGTACCGGCAGGAGTTGTGATGGTCTCTATTGCCTTCACTTCTCTTTCTGTTACATCAATAGAAGTTCCGGGCATATTCATCCCATTCATAGATATATTTATTTTTAGGTGAGCGTCCTTTAACTTCTGTCCGACAGAGCAGTCTGCAGGATACTCCAGATCATCTGCTTCAATAGAAACCGTCATGTCCTTCCAATTCTTCATCTGCTCAGCGGATATCATACTTTTCATACTTATGCTAAATGCATTTTTCTCACAGCGAGCTTCATAATCAGTAGATGAAAGAGCCTTGCCTTTTTCATCTGCAATATCAGCATGAATACTAAGAATGGCATCATCACCTTTCCGATAAACGTCGACAATAGAAACCTTGCTTACAGATTGAAGTTTACCCTTCTCATTATAAGTGGTTGTTTCCATCATTGAACCGGGTTTCATCGGAAAATACCCGTCGCAAGATTGAGCACTTGCTTTTCCGGCACATAAAATAGCCAATGCGGTAAAAAATAAAGCTGGTTTCATTATAAATTGATTTTCGATTAAGGTTGGAAAAATACAAAGAAAATGAGAAATAAAAACCGAACAGCCTGCCATCTAATAACATTCAAGAATATAATTAAAAAAGAAAGTCTGTCAGAATATGGCTAGCTACTTAAAGATAGTTGTAAAATTAACTTATTATTAACCGCCTAAACTTATCCTGTTCATTATGTTTGTGAGATTGATAAATCATTTTCCACTATATGAAGTGGCAGCATGAATAAAACGGTTCTACAGATTTTCATTTTTTTCGTATATACATTAATTGCTCACAGACTTATTGCTTCTGATGATCCGAAAAAAAATGTAATCCCAAAAGTATATACGGCTAGCAGACTGACATCGGAAATCAAGATTGATGGAATTCCGTTTGAAGATGCCTGGGATTCGGCAAGCGTTGCTGATAAATTTATTCAACTCGAACCTATCGAAGGAGATGCTATTACGCAAGCAACTGAAGTCAGAGTTTTATATGACAACACAGCAATTTACATCGCCGCATTTCTGCACGACACACATCCTGACAGCATTTTACATGAACTTGGAAACAGAGATGAGACAGGCAACCTGAACAGTGATGCATTTAAATTTGCTATTGATCCGTATAACAGTCGTCAGTCTGGTTATGTTTTCGAGATAAGTGCATCAGGTGTTCAGTCGGAATCATATAATAACGATATCACATTTGATGCTGTTTGGCAAAGTGCTGTTCACATTGATGAAGACGGATGGACTGTAGAGATGAAGATACCCTACTCAGCAATCCGTTTTCCCGCCGTTGCAGAACAGCATTGGGCCGTGCAATTTGCAAGATACATCAGGCGCAATAGAGAATATGATCAATGGACGCTGACACCAAAAAACTCGTCTAACAGAATGCTTTTCTGGGGAACGATGAATGGAATCAGCAATATCGATCCTCCTCTGCGATTAAGCATTACTCCGTATTTATCAGCTTACACAGAAAATGCTCCGGCTTCGTCAGGAAGCGGTTATGAGAATTCCTATTCTTATTCAGGAGGAGTTGATATTAAATATGGCATCGATGAACGTTTTACCCTTGACATGACGCTTCTCCCCGACTTCAGTCAGATACAGAGTGACAATAAAGTGAAAAATCTTTCTGCGTATGAAACTATTTACGAGGAGAAGAGGCCCTTTTTTAAGGAAGGCACCAATTTATTTTCGAAAGGAAATATATTCTACTCCCGCCGCATCGGCCGAACTCCGAAATTTTTTTACAGTGTAGCTTACGACTTGAAAGAAGGCGAAGAAATTGTAGAAAATCCTGATAAGGCTCGCTTATTAAATGCAACAAAAATTTCCGGTCGTACAAATAAGGGTCTGGGTATTGGAGTTCTGAATGCGGTAACAGCAAATACATATGCAGTGATAAAAGAACCGGGCGGAACACGAAGAAAAGTTCGAACTGAAGCAGCTGCCAACTACAATATGCTCATTCTCGATCAGGAGCTTCCTAATAACAGTTATGTTTTTCTTGCCAATTCGAATGTATTGAGGGATGGCAAAGAAAGAGATGCAAATGTAACATTCGTTCAAGGAAAATTTGAAAATAAGAAACACTTTTTCCAGTTAGTAACCGACTACACTTCCACCCGTGTATTTGAATGGAAAACTGAAGTTGTCGGAGATTATAAAAAACATTTAAAAAAAGGAGAAGCAATTTATGTTTCTGCTGATAAAATAAACGGCTCCTCCATATATGGCGCAAGCTATGAAGTGGGTACAAAAAATTACGATAAGAACGATATGAGTTTCAGTTTCATTACGGATTATTCTTCTACCGGTGTCTATTATACTTATCAAAAATTCAATCCTTTCTGGAAACATTTTAAACAGGGTAGTATTACTCTTTATGGTAATCGCGGAGGAAGACTAAGCAGTAACAATGAGCTGACAAGCGCAAACACCGGATTCAACATGTTCCTCCTCTTTAACAATAACTGGTCGCTTTATTCGGAAACAGGTTTCAATCCCATTCATGGACGCGATTTTTATGAACCACGCATTGATGGAGAATTTTATTCTACACCTCCACGAAAATATGGCAGCGTTAATTTTACGACTAATTACAATAAGGTAGTTGCATTTGATTTCGGCGGAAGATGTTCTTATGCTTCAGAAAATAAAAACACTAACATTGGCTATTACATCATTCCCATGATTAGATGCAGCGATCATTTCAATATTAAATTCAGTAATTATTATGATAATTATAAGAATGACATAGGCTTTGCTTATACATCTTCCGGTGGTGATTCATCATTTTTTGGACAGCGGGAAATTGTAACAATCGAAAATACACTTTCAACAAGGTATATATTCAAAAACGATATGTCTCTGTCGCTTGCAGCCCGACATTACTGGTCGAAGGGAGCGTATACTAATTTCTTCAGACTAAAAAACGACGGAAAACTGGAAGCTATAACTGTTGATGATTTACATGCTTTCGATTTCAATTCAAATTATATGACGATTGACGTGGTTTATAACTGGCAGTTCGCACCCGGAAGCAGCTTTCTAGTCACCTATAAAAATTCAATACTTACCGATTCGCAAATCACTACACGTGATTATTTCTCAAATCTCACCGGAGCTTTTTCTGATCCCCAGACTAATTCAATATCATTAAAGGTTTTATACTACCTCGATTACCAATATCTTAAAAGAAAACCCAAAAGTGGTATCAGATAGTTTTTTAACACGATAAAATCTGATGACTATCAAGGAATCATCTGAAATATAAAAAACTCAAATCTTTAGAATAGATAAATTTCCTGTTATCTTCGCAACGATAAATTATTACCCGAATTTTCAAATGGACGATCATCCATGCTTAGTGTTGATGAAAAAGAATTGCTTGCCGAGCGGCTTGAGTCGCGCAATCTTTATAAGCTAAAGCAACTTACTGCTGAAATTCAGCCAGAAGAGTTGGCTGAGCTGATCAACGATTCTAAAAATATTGATTACCTGAAAATTTTTCAGATTCTTGATGCAGAGAAAGCCATTAAGATTTTTGAAAACCTGGACTTCAACATTCAATCGAAGCTCCTGAGGACATTCCCTGTCGATCAGCTTACCAATACGCTGAATCAGATAAGTCCCGATGACCGTACAGCCCTTTTCGAAAAACTTCCTGAAGAAACCCTTCAACAATACCTGTCAATCCTCAGCGATGAGGAAAGAAAAACAGCTAAGCATCTACTACAATATCCTGAAGACAGTATCGGCCGTTTAATGACACCTGATTATTTATCGGTGAAGGAAGATTGGTCTGTACAACAGGTCCTCGATTACATCAGAAAGCACGGGCAGAGTACGGAGACATTGAGTAATATTTATGTTACTAATTCGCAAGGCTTTCTGATTGATGATATTAAGTTGCGTGACTTTCTTCTCGCTCCTGTCGAAAAAAAGGTTCATGATTTAATGGACAGACAATATATCAATCTAGATGCTCGCGATGATCAGGAAGTTGCTATTGAAATATTCAAGCAGACAAACCGTTCGGCCTTGCCAGTAACAGATTTCAAGGGTTTGCTTCTCGGAATTATCACGATTGATGACGTCGTTCATGTAATCGAGGAAGAAGACACAGAAGATATCCAGAAAATCGGTGGAACAGAAGCTCTCGATGAACCCTATCTGAAGATTTCACTTCCAAGAATGATACGAAAGCGCGCCGGTTGGCTAGTCATCTTATTCTTTGGTGAAATGCTTACTGCCAGCGCAATGGGATTCTTTAATGATGAATTAAATAAGGCCGTTGTTTTAACATTATTTGTTCCACTGATTATTTCAAGTGGTGGAAATAGTGGATCACAGGCGGCAACACTTATCATCCGTGCTATGGCATTGGGAGAAGTAACGTGGTCCGATTGGTGGCGCGTGGTGAGAAGAGAAGTTATTTCCGGTTTTACACTGGGAAGTATTCTCGCCGTGATAGGATTCGTCAGAATTGCAGCTTGGACACTCTTCACAACCATCTATGGACCTCACTGGTTTTTTATCGGCTTAACTGTTTCTGTTACACTTATCGGAATTGTCATGTGGGGAACTTTTGCCGGCGCCGTAATTCCAATGCTGCTTAAAAAATTCGGGCAGGATCCGGCAGTTTCCTCTGCTCCATTCATCGCTACACTCGTCGATGTTACCGGATTAATTATCTACTTCACGCTGGCCTATATTTTTCTTAAAGGAACCTTACTTTGACGGCTGACATATTAAAAAAAGTAGCTGAACATTAAAACTCCTATCGTACAACACCTATTGATGTAGTCGAAGCCTGAGATGTATTTTTCTCATGAGGTACCTTCCAGATAATAATCAGAACGAGTATGATAAAGAAGGTGATGAATAATTTATTATAGATGCTCAGTCTCATCAATTGATAAGTTTTGCATGAGAAATTTTCCCGATGTCTATTTTATTACCAAGTTTCTTATGTGCATTATGCTCGGCATGTGAACGTGCGGCCTGATAAGCAATTACATTCATGGAAGGTATAAAGTAATATTCGATCTGAGCTTCTGGAATGTTATAGCGGCATATGATCATTCCTTCGTCCTGGTTTCCGTCGATAAACGTGAACTGGCCTTTGTGGCAAATCAAATTTTGAATTTCATGTGTACTCATAGTGTTTAATTTTATAATGAATGAATGTCCAATCTAATTTCACCACCATCAGATGACAAAATACTTTGGCAATGCTACCTTTTTGATGGCTCAACAGACCTTTAATATCGGTAAGTGCATCGATTCGCGTCGCCAAAATCATTCTTATCTGCCCTTATATCTGATAAAAAAGAACCCCGCCAGCATGCTGAACGGGGCCTCTCGTCTAACCAAAAACCTGTCTTTAATGCTTTTCGTGTTTCATGTCTCCGGTAGTCCTGTCGGTTGTCGTTACAATAGTCGAATTCTTAATTCGATAAAATCATTTTTTTACGCCATCAATACAATGGCCATCAAAACATTCAGGATGATAAACAATAGTGATGTCAATTTTCTCATGTTCTTATCTACTCAGGATTATCTGAAGTTTATAAGACCTTATATGAAAAAATCAGGAAGTCGTTTATTACTTCTTTGAAGGAATCTTACAAAAAAATGCAGGTAGGGCTAAATAGTTAATAATGAATAAATAAAAGAAGGCCAGTTAAAATGTGGGGATTAAAGACTGAGTGAACAGACTGAGTGAACAGTAATAGAAACAGAGTCAGGAACTGTGTGAGTGAACAGATAAAATTAAAGACTGAGTGAACAGACTGAGTGAACAGACTGAGTGAACAGTAATAGAAACAGAGTCAGGAACTGTGTGAGTGAACAGATAAAAAAGTGCCCGGAAAGAGACTCGAACTCTTAAGGATTTAACTCCAACGGCTTCTGAGACCGCAACGTTTGCCAATTTCGCCACCCGGGCTTTGTGTATGACGTTCAACTATTAACGTCAATCAATGATGGTAAATCTACTTTTTTGTGCCCAGGACGAGAGTCGAACTCGTACGGTTGCCCGCCACCCCCTCAAAGTGGTGCGTCTGCCAATTTCGCCACCTGGGCAAGGCTGCAAAAGTAGAATAAAAGTCAAATGGTTAAAGTCAAAAGCCAAAAAATGTTTTTCATTTTTTTCTTTAAAGAATTGTCAGGTGAACAGAGCAAAGAAAATAATACCAACGTGCTTGGCTCCTGATTCTTGCCTCTTGATTCTTGATTCTTTGCTCTTGGTTCTTGATTCTTGGTTCTTGATTCTTTGCTCTTTGTTCTTTGTTCTTTGCTCTTGGTTCTTTGCTCTTGGTTCTTGGTTCTTGATTCTTGGTTCTTGGTTCTTGATTCTTTGCTCTTTGCTCTTTGTTCTTGGTTCTTGGTTCTTGGTTCTTTGC
>JANPNV010000110.1:0-16906 GCA_031427625.1 Bacteroidota bacterium | reverse complement strand
GAAAATTTAAATTTAATTTGAGTTCGAAGTTTAGGTGCGTATTATCCTCTCGAACTCAAACCGAAACTCATACTAAAAAATTTGATCCAACTTTTGTTAAAAAAGCAGAGCGAAGTACAGTCTGAAGACTGAGTCCGAAGTAAAACCGGACTCAGACTTCGGACTCGGACTTTTTCTGATACGGTCTGTTCACTCGCTCTGTTCACTGGTTTTCTCACGTTGCCATTACTGCTCACTCGCACAGTTTATGACACTCTCCATTCACTTTATAATTTAAAACCGTAAAGAACAACCATAGCACTTCTTTAAAAACTTTTATTATTATTTATATCTTTGAAATAGCGATACTCAAGCTTAAGATTTCTCATTTCAATTTACAAATGCTCTTCAAATTATTAAGCTATTATCTAATCCTTATTTTTTTCACGCTACTATGAAATTATTGCGCTTCTGGATTTTCATCATTTATTTCCTGATTCTAACGAAAGTTACGTATGCACAATTACTATCACAGCATCATTTTGAAAAATACAATAGCAATGAATCTAAATGTGGTTTTAATTCTCAATGCCTTTACACTAAAATATCATCCCCGCTTGAAAATTTGAAATTGCCGGTTAATGCCGTTTCCAACTCTGTTCTATGTGGGCGATTTAGATTTACATTTCTCGATGTAATCAATCATACGGGCTACGGTTTTGACGACCCTTTCCAAGGCAATAGCTATATTCAATGCGTATGCGATGTGGGTAATTATTTCCAGTTAATATTCGATTCCCCTACTGGTGATAATACGCCGATTGATATTCTGTTTAATGAAAGCTGGTCGCAAAATAATCCCCCACCAAATTCTTGGATATTAGGATTGGGTGGTCCGATATTTTCTGATTCGGCATTCTTAAACAATACTCCAGGCTTTTA
This sequence comes from Bacteroidota bacterium, assembly GCA_031427625.1. Lineage (GTDB taxonomy): Bacteria > Bacteroidota > Bacteroidia > AKYH767-A > 2013-40CM-41-45 > JADKIH01. Next base: position 15,985 of record JANPNV010000110.1, on the reverse strand, counting down.
TGGAGGAAACGCTTTCAAACATTATACAACAGGGATTGACCCGGATACTACATTACCCGATGGATTAATAACAATTAATTTTAACTTTCGATACTTCTTATGCGGACAACCCGACAACTGTTCCGCATTCGATTTTACATCTGTAGTTCTTCATGAATTAACGCATGTTCTTGGATGGGTATCATCTATTAACGAAGATAGTTTAGGTGTTTTGAAAAATATTTTTAATCAAAACATGTTTACTTTATATGATAAGCATTTTCTTTTTTATGGAAATATTACCAGTGGTGTTTTAAAACAATTAGTTGACACTACAACAAATAATTTTAATTTACTTCCGAATGGTTGCCTTCGACAAAATAAATTATGGTTTTATAATGATCTCGCACACTCAATCACAAATAATCAAAATTTTTGTTTGTCATATGTTAATTCAAACTCCGATATAACAAATACTATTTCACATTTTGGGAGTTATCAGGAAGTGTTTTTTCGGAAGGCATATTTATCTCCCGGTCTTCAACCAGAATATATTATGGGTGAATCCTTCGCCATTGCACAAAGACTGAACTATTATACGCCCCAAGAAATTAGAGCTTTGAGAAATATGGGATTTAATTTTACAACTAATTTTGTGGCAATTAATTCCAACTTAATAAATAATCACCATCCATTTACCATTAAAAATATGCTAAGTGATTTATGGTACACTCAAGCACCATTTCCTGCAACAGATATGCTCGATAATGCAACAGGTTTTGTTCCCGCTGATATAGTAATCTCAAACTGCGATTCGGTAATTTTCAATTTATCCATTGATGCTGACATTATCGATATCGATTCCGGAGACGTAATACGAATCTATCCAGGAAGCCTATATAATATCCGGGGCTGTGGGATTGGTGGGAATAATCATAATTGTTTAACTATTTTTTCAACTTCAACGGGTGATTATATAAAATTCAAGCCGCGACCCGACTTTATAGGGAGAGCACAATTCGGATTCAATTTATTTGATGAAAAGGAAAGAGGAGCATTTATGGTTTATACTATTGATGTGGATTCATGCAATTCAAATTTCTCTGAAAATATCGTCAACGGTAGCTTTGAAGAGGGCATGGAGGTATGTAAAATGGATACACTCAGACATATTGAAAATGCTACAATCCATAATTTTAAAAATATGTATTATGAAGGTGGATTTGGCACCATGCTACCTGATGGCGTGAAATATATTGGATGGAATCAGGTTGCTGTGAAAAACAGTTTTGGTTGTGACACTATAAATGGAACCTATGGAGTTGCTAACGTTTCTTTCGGATCTCCGGGATCAGCTCTTCCACCTGCCTATAACAATATGGGCGAAAGATACTTCGTACAAAATCAGAATTACAGTTATTTCAGATTATTTAACCCTATGAAAAAATGCAGTAAAATTAAATTGGAATTTGATGTTTGTATTTTAAACAACAGTGTTGCACAATTTGAAATTGGCTTTACTGATTTACCAATGCCGTTTAATCAAGCTCCTAATTTGTATAATCCTACTATTGCGAATATTAATGGAAGTCAGGGAAGCTGGTACCACCAAACTTTGTTTATTAATTATTGTGATTCAAAATTAGTTAGATATATGGTTGTTAATAATCTCTCTGCTTCCACCAATACAACCTTTGGAATTGATAATTTATCAATGACACTTCAGAATGTAAATTGCGATAATTGCATCAATTCAGCTGAAAATGTTGATAACAATAATTCAACTGCAATGATTGCGAATAATAACAATACACATGAATTGTCAATCCTGTACACTGGGCATAATTTAATTACCGAAGTGAATATTTATGATTTAACTGGCCGAATAATATTTAGAAATCGAATCGGTAAGGAGCCCACTATAATTAATACTTTGGGTTTTCATCAGGGAATATATTTTGTTAGATTGAGAAATGAAGTAATAAATAAAATAGAATCGATAATTATTCAATAATTTAATATTATAATTTCCACTTCTCTATACTCCTGAGCATTTGAGCAGCGATGAAAGATTCTGCTGAGTTGCAAAAACCTCTTTTTAAAATATTCTAAACCATCTAACTTATATTTTTCAAAAAGTAAACGTATATATACTATCATCATATTATATTTATCATACTCTTTACATTTTCATTCCGCCCATAGGGTCGGCATCGCGTTTGAGTTTGAATTCGCAGTTCATGAGGTAGGCGCCACTAACAACTACTTTTTCTCCTTCTTTCAAGCCCGTTGTTATTTCAATTTCATTGTTATTTTGAATCCCTGTCTTTACCATTCTGACTTCAAATGAACCATCGGCTTTTTGTGTCCATACCGAACTACCGTCAGCTTCAACAAGCACTGCATCCATAGGCAACACCAATGTATTTTTTAATTTTACTTTTATTCGAATTGTTGCAAGCATTCCGGGCTTGAATTTAAAATCAGTGTTTGTAATTTCAGCACGGATTAGATTTACAATACTGTTGTTGTTTAATTCAGGATTTATAAATGAAATATTTGCTTTAATGCTTTGATTATTAAACCCATCAATTAGTATTTCTACTTCCGTATTTTTATTAACTGATTGCAATTCGTTAGAATACAATTGTGCCTCAATCCAAAGAGAGCTTAAATCATTTAGCTTAAAAACGGTAGCCCCTTCAGTTACATAATCTCCTTCACGCACCAGCACGTCTGTAATGATGCCACTTTCATTACTGTAAACTTTTGTAATAAAATTAATTTCTTTTGTCTTTTCCATTTCAGCAAATTGCAGTTCAGTTAAACCCCATAACAATAATTTATTTTTTGCTGATTCCTTTAATTGATTCAGATAAGCGTCGCCGTTTGATTTGCTTCTAGCCTGCTCCATGGCAAATAAATAATCTCTTTGTGCTGCCAGTAATTCTTCACTATAAATCTCATAAAGTAAATCTCCTTTTCGAATAGTTGAACCCGTGAATTTGAAATACAGCTTATCAATTCTTCCCATGATACGCGAATTAATTTGCGTAGATTTATTTTGATCTTCAACTACAGTTCCTGTCAGTACAATCTCCTCCGAAATATTTTTCATCTCAATGGATTCGACTTTTATGTTGGCAAGTTTCAATTGCGCTTCACTGAATTTGAACTTGTCCATGTCGGCATGCTCTTCAGCAGTCATGTTCATTTTTTCCTCTTTCTTTTTTACACAGGATAAAAAAACGGTTATAAAAAAAATAAACAGAATTTTAGTTTTCATGATTTTCAATTTTAATAAAACTTTCACTGTCTATCAGATACTGTGCATTGACCGCAATTACATCTCCCGCTAATAATCCAGATGTAACCATCACATTATTATTCTCAGTGAGACCTGTATTTATTTTCCGTGCATAAAACATATTTTCATTTTTCACATACACCACTTTTTCATTTCCTAAATCAATCACTGCAGTTTTTGGAATCCATATTCCGACCACCGAATCCGTTTTAATAAATGCTTTGAATAAATTTCCTCGTCTTAAATTATCTTCCTTGTTGTTGAGATAGGCCCGAATATTCAAAAATTTATTACCAGATAAATAAACCGGCTCCACAAAATCAATTTTACTTTTCAAAGTATCATCCACCATATTGCCCATCACCAATTCTACAGCTTGTCCTTTTTTAACACTATTGATTTCGGCTGCATGCACACTCATCATTGCCCAAACTTGTTTTGTATCAATTACTTTAAAAACCGTTTCGCCTTGTTGTATATACTGCCCTTCTTTCACCGAAAAAGAATTTGTGGTTAAATTTTTATTTTGTAACCTAGCATTCATTTGCATTGACGGTTTTGAAGATACCTCTCTCATTGTATTGTCTATTACATATCCATCAGCTGGGCTATATATGCTAAGTGTGGCTGTTGTTCTTTTGCTCTTCGAAATTTCATCTAACTGCATTTGCGACAAACCAAGCAATTTCAATTTCAATTTGGAAGCGTTGATTAAATTAGAATCACTTACATCCAGTTTTAAAAGAAAAATTAAATTCTGCACTTCAGTTTGCAATTCGGGACTATAAATATCATATAGCTTTTCCCCTTTTCGAACTAACTGATATTGGTATTTAATATATAGTTTTTCGATTCGTCCACCTGTTCTAGATGCAATGTTTGCAAACTTTCTTGTATCATAATCAATACTCCCAACTGCAGTGATTATCGGCTGCACGAAAGTCTCCATTACAATGATTGTTTTCACATTTGAAATAACTGATTCATCTGTAGGTTTTACAACATCAGTAATGTTTATATTTCCGTCTAATGATACTCCTTGTGTTTTTTCTATTAGTTTCATTCCGCATATTGGACAGCTGCCCGGAGCATTACGGATTATCTGCGGATGCATGGAACAGGTGTAAACCTTTTTCTCTGCCGCATGATTGTACTCATCGTGTAAAGAACTATTTTCATTACAACCACACTGCAGCATAAACGAAAATAAAATCGTTGCGGTAAATAATATTTTACCGAATCTGTTTTTTTTAATCGTCATCCTTTTATCGCTTTTCAATTTCTTTTTCATAACCAATTTGAATTTCCAAAAGCTCGCCCAATCTGTCATAGTATTCAAGTTGTTTCATGTTGAGCATTTGCAAAGCATCCAAAACCATAAATAAATCTTCGGTATTTTGTTCATATGCTATCAATGTAGTTTGATAATTATTCTCCAATGCGGGCAATATGCTGTCTGTATAAATAATCAATTGCCGTTTCTTGAATTTCATTTGAGTTCGTAAATCCTCCAACTTTCCAGCTACTTCATTGGTGATGTTTTCTTTTTGCAATTGCATGGATTGAATTTCAAAATCCAAACCTTTCACATTTGATTTATACATTTTTGATGACCACGGTGCTATCGGAATGGTGATCATTCCCATTACCGAAAATAGATTTGGCGACATGCCGAAAGTATTCATGTGATCGTACCGTATACCAAAATCGGGCAAGCGTGAATTCTTTTCCAATTGCTGTTTCAATTGCATCATACTTATTTGCTTTTCTGCTAATTTGAAATCACTTCGGTATACTTTTATGGAAGACGTATCCACCAATTGCAAATCGTAATTTTGAATTACATAATTCGTATCTACATCAAATAAAATATTTTTTTCGCGATTCATTAATGTGTTGAGCGCAATGCGCATTTGTGAAATATCTTTATCCAGCATCAGCTGCATGTTCAACACATCATACAATTGCGCTTTAGCTTTATATATATTATTCAACTTCTCTTTACCGTACGGATACCTGTTTTCGGCACTTGCAACTACATATTTTAAAAGCTCTTCATTCTGATTCAACACCTGCTTTTTATTTTTCATTACCACCCAATCATAGTAATACATTTTTGCCATGCTGAACATTTGATTCTGCGAATACGATTTATTTTCTGCTTCCACAGCCGACATGCTTAGCATATAATTTTTATTCGCTGAAAGTTTCATCGGATTAGGAATCATCTGCTCACCGCTAATCATTACTGCGCCCATATCTTTTTGAAAATTATATGGTGTCATAAACAATCCCGCTCCGAATTGCGGAGGCATCCACGATTTGGCTCCTTCGGCATTTGCATTCAATGCTTTTATTTTTTCATCATACATTTTAAGCATTGGATAATTTTTCCCTACAACTGTTAGTACGGAATCAAGAGAAATTATCTGTGCATTTATTTTCAGACAACTGCCTAAAAACAAACTCAAAATCCAGATGACACAATTATTTTTCATTTTATTAATTAATGTTTGGCATTGAGTACATCAATTTTTCCATGTTTTTTAAATTCATATTCCTTTGTCATTAAAAATATAATTGGGGTAACTAATAGCACATGTATTGCTGATGTTACCATTCCGCCTATCATTGGCAATGCGATGGGGCGCATTACATCACTGCCTGTTGCGTCAGATAATAAAATTGGAATCAACCCCATGATTGCGGCAGCCACTGTCATTAATTTTGGTCGTAATCTTTTCACTGAACCCGCCACTACGGCTTTTCGAATATCCAACGTTGTAATACTATCGCGGTCATTTCCTTTTTCCAGCGTGAGTTTTATCATTGCTTCATCCAGATAAATTACCATCAGCACTCCCGTTTCTACAGCCACGCCGAGCAATGCAATAAATCCTACAGCGACAGCAACGGATAAATTAATGCCATAGAAATAAATAATGTAAACTCCCCCAATCAATGCAAACGGAACACTAATAGAAGTAATAATGGCTTCTTTCAGAGACCTGTAGGTGTAAAATAAAAGTATGAAAATGGATAACAATGCCAACGGAATGATGATGGACAATCGCTTATTTGCACGCACCTGATTTTCCCATTGCCCACTCCATTCAATGTAGTATCCTTTGGGAAGTTTTTCCACCATGTTATTTAATTTTTTCATGGCTTCTTTTACGGTTCCACCTAGGTCACGGTCGCGCACATTGAACAATACGGTTCCGCGAAGCATAGCATTTTCTGAATTAATCATTGGCGGTCCTTCACTGATAAAAACATCTGCTACAGCGCTCAGTGGCACAGGTCCATACAAGGGCGTTTGAACCAACAATCGTTTAATGTCTTCTATGCTGTTGCGATAGTTTTGTGCGAACCGCGCATTCACGCTGAAACGTTGCCTTCCGTCAATTACAGTGGTGAGATTCATTCCTCCCAATGCGGATTCTACCAACATATTTACATCGTTTTCATTCAAACCATATCTTCCAACTTCTTCTTTTTTTATTTTAACGTCGAGATATTTTCCTCCGGTTATCGGCTCTACATACAAATCTTTTACACCAGGTATGCCGTCTAATTCTTTTTTCATCATCACAGAAAGATTGTAAATCGTATCCAGATTTTGTCCGTAAACTTTCAGTCCAACGTCGGTTCTGATACCGGTTGAAAGCATATTGATACGATTGATGATGGGTTGTGTCCAACCGTTTACGACACCGGGAATCTGCAATTTGGAATTCAATTCATTTACTATATCCTCTTTCGAAATTCCTTTTCGCCATTCCGTTTTTGGTTTCAGTAAGATGATGGTTTCAATCATACTGATTGGAGAATTATCCGTTGCAGTATTTGCACGACCGGCTTTACCCAAAACATTTTTCACTTCAGGAACTGTTGAAATAATTTTATCCTGCAACTGAAGAATTCGTTTTGCTTCGGAGTTACTTACATCAGGCATTGTAACAGGCATCAATAAAATACTTCCTTCATCTAATGGAGGCATAAATTCGGAACCTAATTTCGTGGTGAGAAAAATTCCGATGATTAATGCAATTACATTTATTGCAAGGGTAGTTTTTTTCCATTGCAAACACAAATGCAATAATGGCGAATATAATTTTTCAAAAAAGTGGGAAACAGGATTGCTGCTTTCTGGCTTTATTTTTCCTTTCATAAAAAACACCATGAGAACCGGAACGATAGTAATAGCTAGCAATGCAGAACCGAGCAATACAAATGTCTTAGTATAGGCAAGCGGATGAAATAATTTTCCTTCCATACCCGTAAGCATAAAAACAGGTAAAAAAGAAACAACAATAATGATAGTAGAGAAAAATATTGCCCGACCAACCTGATGCGAAGATTTTTCAATAATTTCTATGCGCTCTTCTTTTGAGAGTAAATCATTGGGCTTTTTTTTCCAGAATTTCAAATTCATCCTTCAGTCTCCTTTTTTATCTGTGCATCTGCTAAATGGCGATGTGTATTTTCAATCATTACAATTGCCGCATCCACAATTACTCCAATAGCAATTGCAATTCCGGAGAGCGACATGATGTTGGAAGAAATCTTAAACCAATACATTAAAATAAAACTGATGAGAATTGCAATCGGTAGTGTGATGATTACAATGATGGAACTGCGCAGATGAAAAAGGAAAATCATTATTACAATAGAAACAATAATCATCTCCTCGGTAAGAATTCGTTTCAATGTTTCCATTGCATTTTCAATCAGCACGCTTCTGTCGTAAGCAATATCAAAGGTTACTCCATCGGGTAAACCTTTGCCAACATCTTTCATTTTTGCTTTTACATCATTAATAACTTTATCTGCATTTTCGCCATAACGCATCACAACAATTCCTCCGACAGCTTCGCCTTGTCCGTTGCTATCAAAAATTCCGAGTCGCAAATCACCGCCCATCTGCACGCTTCCCAAATCCTTCATCCTTACGGGAACGGAATTATAAACGCCCACTGGAATATTTTCAACATCCTCAATATTTTTTATGTACCCTAAACCGCGAATGATATAAGCCATACTGCTCATTTCAAATTTCCTTCCACCCACATCATTGTTATTGCTTTTTGCTGCGCGCAAAACATCCATCATCGGAATGTTAAAATAATTTAATTTGTTCGGGTCGAGTGTAATCTGAAATTGTTTTTCGAAACCACCGAACGACGCCACTTCACTCACACCCGGAACTGTTTGCAAAGCGAACTTTACATACCAGTCCTGCAAAGCACGCTGCTCGCCTAAATCCAAACCGGGGGCTTTTAATGTGTACCAAAAAACATGGCCCACACCAGTGCCGTCGGGGCCAAGATTAGCTGTTACGCCTTCAGGTAATAAACGCTGCGCATAATTTAATCGCTCGAGCACGCGCGAACGCGCCCAATACAAATCCACATCATCATCAAAAATCAGATAAACGAAACTCATCCCGAACATAGAGGTGCCACGAATATTTTTCACTTTAGGAATACCCTGTAAATTAGAAACCAACGGATACGTTACCTGGTCTTCTATCAGTTGTGGACTGCGTCCCATCCACTCCGTAAAAACGATTACCTGATTTTCTGATAAATCGGGAATGGCGTCAATCGGAGTATTTTTCAAAGCAAACCAACCCAACCCCACAGTTAAAATAGTAATCAACACTACCTCGTATCGATGCCTGATACTCCATGTGATTATTTTTTCAATCATACTTGTTTTTTTCCAATGTTGAATTTATTATTTCTGAAGCTGAACCTGTAAATATTCTGACCTGAACATCATGTTCAAGCCCATCATCTTTGAGTGTAATTATCTTATTTTCTTGTTCGATTCCATCAACAGTAACCATCATTTCTCCGGCGCTGTTTTTTTGAGTAACCGCGATATGATAGACTGAGTTCTTATAGCTGTAATGTAAGCAAAATGATTCCCACTCATTGGGAATACATGGAATGATTTTCAGTTTGTTACCCTCTTGTTGTAAACCAAGAAGAGATTCTGTGATAAGCCGATACATCCAACCGGCAGAACCTGTGTACCAGGTCCAGCCGCCACGTCCTACATGTGGAGCGCGTGCATACACATCGGCTGCTATAACATAAGGTTCGACTTTGTAAACAGTAATTTCTTCAACAGTTTTCCCATGGTTCACAGGGTTGATCATATTCAATAATTCCCACACTCGTTTATTGTCACCTAGTTTTGCAAAAGCCATCGTCAACCAAATCGCAGCGTGTGTGTATTGACCGCCATTTTCCCTCACTCCGGGTACATATCCTTTTATATATCCGGGGTTTAATTCTGATTTGTCAAATGGTGGTTCTAACAACTGAATAATTTCTGAATCTTTTTGTACGAGATTATTGTATGCTGATTCCATGGCGGTATTTGCGCGTTTAGTATTTCCTGCTCCCGATAAAACAGACCAGCTTTGCGCAATGGAATCAATTTTACATTCATCATTTGCGGAAGTTCCGAGGGTAGAGCCATCATCAAACCAGGCACGTTTATACCATTGTCTGAGCTATCAACCTTAATTTTCAAAGAATTCATTTTATCCAAAATACTTACGCTATCCTCTCTGTTATTTTTTATCTCATCCGATTTAATGATTGATGGTGTTTTAACATTTTTAAATTATTTCTTAATTAATTTCATACCACATTTTGGACAATTGCCCGGTTGTTCATCATGAATCTCTGCGTGCATTGGACAAGTATAATATGAACGCTGAGATTGATTATGCTGCTCATGCATATTCTTCATTTCATGTTTTGCAAAAATGCCTATCAGCCAAACAAATTGTAATGTTATAAGGATTAAGGATTTTATTTGGAGGAATCAATTGTTTTGCGCACCTGCATCGAACCAACATTTCAATTTATTATATTTTTCAGAAGTAAGTGCCGGTTGGGTTAATGGTGGCATTGATTTGGAATCAAATACTTTTAATTTAAATTGCCCATTATCCACTCTCATTTTAATTTCGGCATATTCATTAAAATTCCCTACCGATGTGGAATCCCCATTGTGGCATCCCGATAAGGCGCAATGAACCTGAATAAGTGGAGAAATGCTTTGGGCGTAATTTGAATTTGCATTTTCGCATGGATTTAGTTCTACCTTTTTGTAAGAGCAGGCAGAAAATAATATTGCAAAAATGTAAAATGCAAATAGACAATTTGCACCCTTCTTAATTTTGAATAGCAAGCTTACCTTTTCCAATTATTTTTGTTTCTGATTTTAATTCGTAACAATAAATCCCGTTTGGTATGTTGATATCGACTTCTGTTATATTATTTGTTAGTTGCGATTGAAATATTCTTCTCCCTACAACATTGTAAATTTCAAATGAGCAATTTGAACCATCTTTGATATCTACAGTTAATTTTCCATTTGAAGGGTTTGGAAAAACATTCGATAAATTTGAATGAGGTAAAGTGGGGATATCTGTAGTACATGTAACTACAATTGACGCATCCATATGGCCTCCTGTTGCAGGATGACAGGTATAGTTATATGTACCAGCTTCTGTAACCACATATATATAACCCGAAATAGAAATATTGTTTGACGTCCAAGAAGATGCTCCTGATGGAATTGAAGTGGATGCAGTTGTGTGCGTCCCGCTTACGAGAACCCAACGGATAGTGTCTCCACAAACAGCATTAGCGATTTGAGGACTAAATCCTTCATTTACAGAAGTTGTTCCAATTGCTTGAATAATTACTGTAGTGGCGCTAGCGTTACAAACTGTAAATAAGATTGAAATCGCAATGATGGTAAATGTTTTTTTCATGTTATTATTTATTTTGTTTTTTATATACTTTTTTTAATATTAATCGTCTATGTCAATTAAATAAAATGAACTTCTTGGACTAATTCAGAAATGTCATTCAATTATTTGAAGAAGTTGTTTTTCTATTTCCTTTTCTCCAAGCATTTTTATTATTTTCAACTCTGCATTATTCAAAAAATTATTTGATGACAAAGTAATCTAATTTATCGAAGGGAATGGAAATATATTTAGTGTTGATGCATTTGAAATTACCTTAACATTAGTAAAAATTGAGCATTTCCACTTAACATACCTATTGATTCCATACCTACCTGTTACATCGATTCCGCATGTACCAATACTTGCAGCAACGGTCCCCCTCTCCTTTGGTATCTCAAAAATCAGCTATTTGTGTCCCGGATTATTAAAGTATCGCACTCCCAAAAACCGCTCGCATTTCCTCTTTAATTAAACCATCTTTTAATTATTTGTTATCGTACAATTATAATTTTCTTCACTATACTATTTTTTTCAGATTTGAAATTCACAAGATAGCTTCCTGCGGGCAAGTCATTAGTTGATATCGTTTCAATTTTATTCAACATCCTCCATTCTTTCACAACCTTTCCAGCTAAATCAACCAAACTGACAGAAATAATTTCATGTACATAACTACTATTTGTTATTGTTATTGAATTGTTTGATGGATTTGGAAATATAGTGATATTTTTAAAATCTATGGGTTCAATAATATTGGTTATATAATTTCCAACTACTGAAATTATTTTTGCAATACCAGGTATATCATCAACCATTGCAAAAAGCATATAAAAACCATCAGGAAAAATTAATGAATCATTCGGAATACTTGCTGAGATGGTTGTTCCTGATTGCAAATAATTCAAATGGACGAAACGATTATTCCCGGTATTCATAAAATGAGTCACCGACTGTGTTGAAATCAATATTACATCAGTAAGGGAATCCGTATAACTAACATCAAATGTAAAATTCAATCCACGCTGAAAATTGGTAGTGGATAAATTACTTATGACAGGTCTAATTCCCCTGAATAAATAGGGCGGTTTAAAACCTTCAATATAACTATACGGAGGTTCGTTGCCTGGTTGCCCCTCTCCTCCCACGGCTATTACACGTCCATCCGGAACTAAAATAGAATTACAGTGATATTCACGCTGTAAATTTAATCTTGATAATCTTCTCCACGTATCAGTGACGGGAGAATATTCATCACAAAGATTCATGTAACCCCATTGATTAGTCATGGTCGTATCTGACATGTCTTCCTTGTATCCTCCGATGGCAAGAATTTTTTCGTTTGGTAACAAAACTGTTTTAACGCGGGATCGAATTGGAGAAATACTACTTCCCAAAGACCATGAATCGAGCGAAGGATTGTATCGCTCGACATATGTTCCGAGATTACCTGTAAAAGATTTATATCCTATCGCTAAAGCATCTCCATTAGATAGCAGTACAAGTTCATGATCAGAGTGGTCGCCATTCGGAGTTCTTGGCCCCTGAACAAATTGACCAGCGGAATCCCATTGCATTGTTAGTGGATTAAAAAGTTGTGGCGGTCGATGGGTCATCAGCACTTTTCCATTATACAATAAAACATTCGGTGATACTTCGTCACCTATCGCAATTGTATCGGTCCATTGAGTAGTCCAGTTCGATGGGTCATAAATCTCTGATGTATTTGTTCGCTGAGGGTTATTTAGATTGCCACCACCAAATATCAATAATCTATTATCTGCAAGTTTTGTAACTGTCGGATACCATCGGTAATCAAACAAACTGTCGCGTAACACCCATGTACTCGTGAGATAATCAAATGTTTTAACCCTTCTACAACCCGGACCATAAACTTCCTGTAAAGTACCTCCTGCCATGATAATTAAACCATTTGGCATTAATAAAGGTCCTGTGCAACCCAAAACGGATGTATCACCAATAGCAGGAATCGTATCATCAATTGATGGGTCAAAATAAAACGGGTCTTTAGTACTGTGACAATAGAATATCCTACCGTTTGGCATTAGTATTCCAAGATTAGTTCCACCAAGTGCTTCAGGTGCCTGAATGATTGTTGTCCAAACTCCGGTTTGCATTTCGTTCTGAAGAGTAATATTTAATTGATTACTCATTGGAACAGTTACTGACTGCTGCAAATATTCCTTGGTTAGTTTTTCAACTCCTAATGAATAATTTCCAGCAGGAATATTATTGAAAATGAAAAGCCCGGAATTGTCTGATCGCTTCTCAGCAAAATAAGTAAGCGATGAATCAAACAATGTTATACGCGCACCTGAGATTGGAATTGACGAATTGTCAACAACAAGACCGTTAACTGAATATTGACCACTTGCTGTTAAATAAAAAATAACAATAAGAATAACAATTCCCAGGTGACGCATAATTTCATTTTACCTTCTAACTAATTAATTTGATACGATTATTCTTTTTGTTTGAGTAGTACTTTCAGATTTAAGTGTGACGAAATATATACCATTGTTCCAATCGGAAACATTCAACTGAATATTTAGTTGACTTGATTTAAGTGCTGTCGCGTAAACCTCTCGTCCAACAACATCAGTTATTGAAATTCGATTGTTCTCAGAAATTGAATATCCAATGTTGAGTTGATCAGTTATAGGATTCGGATAAACTGTAAATGACGAAGAATTATTAATCGTCTCAATTCCCACATTAAGGGCCCCAACAAAAACATTGTCTACAAAAACATTATTACCGTAACCGCTGATTGTTGTAAATAACAAGATCACTTCACTCTCACCCGCAAGTGAGCTTAAGTTAACGGAATCGCTCCGCCATTGAGCTGACGTTGGCACAAATGCTGAAGTGGTAAGAGGGGCAGTAGATAAAGTTGTTCCGGACTTACCATAAATTTGTGACCATGTATTTCCGCAATTTGTCGATGCAGAAACTTTTAATTCATCAACATCAGCTGATGCATATTTTGCATAGGCAACATCGAATTGTAAATATGTACCAAGAGTAGCTGCACTGAAATCGAGAAGTGGCGACATCAAATAATCTTTCTGACCAGTAATATTCATTGGCCCGGAGTAATTATTCATAGTCATCGAACCGGAACCAACTCCAAATCCACTTGCATTTGCCCTGCTCATGAAATTATTTGTATTGAAGTGAACATAATTCCAATTAACAGGAGGAAAGATGCTTGCGCTGAAATCCTCAATGAATGGCAAAGACTGTACGGGAGAAAAGGCCCTGAACGAACCCGATTGAATATTATTTAAATCAACATCATCAACAACTCCATTAACCATCATAATCATTACATCAAGCTGATGCCTTCCATAATTGATTGGACCCGGAGTAAGTGAAATCAAATCAGCGCTTCCGGGAAGAAGAATGCCAACCCAATTGTAAATAGTATGAGGACTACCGTCAATCGAATAATGAATTTCCATTGATGTAATTGTATCCGTTCCTGAATTAGTAATTTGAACAGATGGATTAATATTTCCATCACATAAATTAAATCCTGTAGAATAATAATTACTTATTCCACTCTCTAATGATGGAGAAACAATTGCAGTTATTGAAGCATCTAACCTCGGAGATTCTGCATCGATACGATAAATTTTGTTTTCAGTCTTATTCACACACCAGATATGACCATCTGGTCCTACTTTTACGCCCATCATTCCAGGGTGACCAGTAACTATAGTATCTAGCAATGTTACTCCACCAGTGGTATCATATAGGTAAATATCACCCGATGTATAATCAGAAACTATAATTCGTCCATTATAGTAATCAATTCCGCATGGCTGTGTGCTGAATGAATCAATTGTTTCAACAATGGCGCCTAAAACTTTCTTATAGCTTGCCAAACTTTCATTTCCTGTGGTTGGAGGAGTTAAATTCCCTGAGATAGTTCCTGTAGTTGTGTTCATTCTCTTGAGCTTTTTATTCCCGCCATCTATAAAATATAACCATTTGTTTACTTTATCAAGAACCAAGTGACTTGGAACTTGCGGAACACGTGTTACAGCTACATCTTGATATCTCCAAATCTTACCTGCAGAATGATTATCATAACCCGGACCATGGTCTTGAACAAAATCATACTTACAAATATTGCCATTGTATCCATCCATCACCCAATACGCTTCCGCACTGTCATGTGCGATGCCCATTGAAAACGGACTTTGGTGAAGCATATCGATGTGGCTTCCTAGCGGATAACCGCTCGCCCAGTTGTTTTGAAATACTCGGGCGAAGATTGATGTGTCGGAAAGCCACAAAGAAGGCCCCATAAAAGTCGGACTGCTTGAGTTTGAATTTTGAATTTCCGAAACAGCGCCAAACTGACCTATGTCACTGAAAGCAATAGCGCTTGGATAATAGAAGAAATGATCGGAATGGTCATCGTAACGATACTCACTTGTTTGATTGGCTTTACCGGCATTGTAAAATATTATCACTGTTCCACCATTTACATCTCCATAATTACAAACCCATAATTCATTTGTACCTGGTTTGAAATCCAAATCACGCGGTTGATTTAACTGATTAGAAGATGTGCCAATCGTAGTAAGTGTAACAGGACTATTAATATATTTATCTAAATAATTAGTTTGAGCTTTGGTAATAATTATTATCGCCATTGATGCGAATAATAAACAAATTAATTTTTTCATTATAATATTTTTTGTAATTGTTAATTATTAACTATAGTTTTTTGTGAAATAATATTTTAGGGTTATCCATATAGTTCCAGAACGTAAATAGAATAAGGTGTCGAACTATTTCTTTACCGAAAACTAAGACACCATGCAATTCTTTAAAAGTACAAATTTGATGGAATTTCCCAATCGATTTAAGACTAATGCTGACTG
>JANPNV010000109.1:0-54671 GCA_031427625.1 Bacteroidota bacterium | reverse complement strand
GGAGAAGGAACAGCAATAAAAAATATAGGTAATGTTTACTTTAATAAATCTACATACTTCGACGCTATAAATTACTGGCAGCAGGCAATGGCAATTTTTGACTCTATAGGTTATAAAGTAGGGGTTGCAAATATTCAAAGTAATATCGGTGCCATTTATTTTAATCAGGGAAATGACACAAAAGCAAATGAATATTATTTTCAAGCGCTTAAAACTGCTGAAGAGATTCAAGATACACTTAGAAAAGCTACTACCTTAACAAATATAGCAGCCGTGTATCAGCGAAAAAATAAAACGCAGTCGAAAGCAAGAGATTTTTATCTGAATGCACTCCAACTCGGAGAAGTTCTCACAAACCCCATGGATAGGACGGATATCATTGGTTCTTCAACGGCTGGTCTTGGCGAATATTACCTTAATAAGGATTCGGCAGAATTTAAAACAAATCCAAACGCACTCGATAGTGCCCTTTATTATACTGAAAGATCTTTAGATGCTTATAAGGGTACGCAGGACGAACCATATGCTTTATTACGTCTCGGTATTTTGTATATGACTCGTATGGAATTTGACAAAGCAATTGAAACGCAGAAGAAAGCATTTAAAATTGCAAAGAGTTTTGAAGCTGCAGACAATATGGCTCTCGCTTTAACAGCCCTAGCTCAGATTTATCAAAAAAAGGGAGATACAAAACTTGCTCTCGAAACATTTAAGGAAGCAGAAAATACAGCAAATGAAACAGGATCCATTTACAGCCTAAAGGAAATTTACGAAGGTCAGTCAGCCATCTACGCAAAAATGCATGACTACTCGAATGGGTTTAAATATCAATATCTGCTGCTAGGTGTTAAAGATTCAATTTATAATATTGAAGGGGAAAGAAAATTACAAGGCGTTCAGTTTGCATTCGATCTTCAGAAAAAGGAAGGCGAAATTAAATTGCAGGATCAGGAGATAAAAAGACAACGTCTTGTCAAGAATGGATTTGTCGGAGGTTTTGCAGTAGTATTAATGTTTGCAGGAATATTCTTCAGCCAGCGTAATAAAATTTCAAAGGAGAAAAAGCGGAGTGACGAATTACTGCTGAATATCCTTCCGTCTGAAACTGCAGAAGAGCTAAAAGCCACCGGTACCGCTAAAGCAAAAAGCTTCGAGGAAGTTACTGTTATGTTCACCGACTTCAAAAATTTTACTCAGGCAAGTGAAAAATTAACACCGGAAGAATTGGTTAAGGAAATAAATATCTGTTATAGCGAGTTCGATAAAATTATCACCAGGTATGGTATAGAAAAAATAAAAACGATCGGCGACAGTTATATGTGCGCCGGTGGTTTACCTGTTACTAATTTAACTCATGCAGAAGATGTGGTTAAAGCCGGTCTTGAAATGCAACAGTTTATAGAAAAAAACAAAGCCGAACGTATTGCAATCAACCAGCCATTCTTTGATCTGCGACTTGGAATTCATACAGGTCCTGTTGTTGCTGGTATTGTAGGCATAAAGAAATTTGCCTATGACATCTGGGGTGATACAGTTAATACAGCTTCACGAATGGAGAGTAGTGGTGAAATCGGAAAAGTTAACATCAGCGGCACAACCTATAAGATCATAAAGGATAAATTTAATTGCACCTACCGAGGGAAAATTGAAGCAAAGAACAAAGGGTTTATCGACATGTATTTTGTTGAAAATGAAACAATCCATAACTCAGTTGATTGTACGCAATAGCTTATGCAAGATGTTTTCCGGTTTATTAAATGGAATTCTTTTTATGATTTTCCTTTATCCTAATTAGGTTTTCTTCCTTTTTGCCAGCGCGTGTATTTATCGATGTCTGCGTAAAATAATGATGCGATTCGAGAAATTTTACCTGCATGGGAATCCATTCGATTTCGTCTTTTATTATTCCAAACGTTTTGAATTCCGAAAAAACTTTTTGTGATATAGGGAAATAGTCATCTCGACCTAGATAATCGAGATCTGCATCACACATAATTTCACTTAGCTTGTCCTTAGGCTCCTGAGGTATTCTTGTAGCAAGAATGATTTCACACACTTTTTCTATCGATTCTTCATCCGCTCCGATTTCCCTCAAAATTTCCCGGGCAATCGTACAACTTCTTTGTTCATGATTATCTCTCGAGTATATATATCCGGTATCGTGAAATACTGCCGCTGTCTTCAGCAACATTAATTCAGCATCAGTGGTATTTTCAGCCATAGCTATTCGTTCAACAGCATTCAACACATCAACAGTATGCTCATAGTTGTGATAGGATAATTCCGGGGGCAAATTATTCCTTAACATATCCAATACTCTTTGATGAAGCTCCATAAGTATCTTTTTTGAAGTCATGTTCAAAATTATAATTAAATCTAATACATTTACACGACTGCTTAAATTTCAGGAAAATTTTTTCTGAATGAACGGTCAATCTAAAATGTTATTATGACGGCCAAGGATATTACTCTGGAGACAATTGTTTCTGTACTTGAACAAGTTGAGATTTTTAAAAAAGTTCCCGTATCCGTTCTTAATGAATTGGGGAAGCAGGTCGTTATAAGCCAATTAGGTTCTGATGCAAGAATAATAACGCAGGGTGAAAAAGGTAGCAGTATGTATGTTATCCTTTCTGGTGAAGTAAAAGTTCACGATAAGGAATATACAATTGCATTCATCAAAGAAGGTAATTTTTTCGGAGAGTTTTCTCTTCTTGATGAAGAACCAAGATCATTATCTGTATCAACCGTTACACCTTCTGTAATCGGTAACATTAAACAGGCGGATTTTTATACGGTATTGAATAAATACCCTGACATCACAAGAGACATTATTAAAGTGATGTTGCAGAGGTTGAGAAATCAGAATCATCAAATTATCAGCCAGCTTCGGGAAAAACAAAAGGAATTAGAAGAGCTTGTCAGAATCCGCACAATTGACCTTTATCAGAAGAATGAAGATCTTGAAAAAACGCTTAACCATCTCAAGCGTACACAGGAGCAACTTGTACAACAAGCAAAACTTGCATCACTTGGACAGATTACCGCAGGCATTGCACATGAAATTCAAAATCCTCTAAACTTTATCAATAATTTTTCTTCTCTGTCAAACGAGCTTGCCGATGAATTAATTTCCTCATCAGATGACAGTGAAAAAGCAGAGATTATTTCTGATTTGAAAACTAATTTGTCGAAAATCGAAGAACATGGAAAACGAGCCGATCAGATCGTTAAAGGAATGCTCTTGCATAGTAAATCTTCGAAAGGTGAGAGGCAGTTAACTGACATTTCTTACCTGTGTGAACAATCATTAGGACTTGCTTTTAACAGCATTGCCACCAATTTCCCGCTATTAAAACCTGAGGTGATAAAAAGCTTTCCTTCAGATATTCCTAAATTGAATGTAATCCCACAGGATCTGTCAAGAGTGATCATTAATATTTTTAACAATGCATTTTATGCTGTTAACATGAAAAAGTCGAAGAACAAGGATGACTTCATGCCATTAATTAATGTGGAAGTAATGATGTCTGGTGATCAGGTAAAAATTTCTATTCGTGATAATGGTATCGGTATTCCAACAACGGATAAAGATAAAATATTCCAGCCCTTTTTTACAACAAAGCCAACAGGGCAAGGTACAGGGCTAGGACTAAGTTCAGGGTATGAAATTGTTAAGGCACATGGCGGTGAAATTGTATGGGAAAGCAATGAAAATGATTTTACCCTTTTTACAATACAGCTTCCGCTTAAGTAAATTTTAGTTTATTGTGTTGCTTTCATAGAAAAAATCAGATGCCATTATTTCTATCAGGATTGAAACTCCTTTCAGATTTTAATTCATGGGATTTAGTCGATGGATGTTGTGGTGAACTTTTTGTTAACACACCCTTCGCCTTTGAGAAAGCCATTGAATGGAGTTCACGAATCAATGAATATGAAAAACGGGCTTCATTCAGCATGATGGCCATGTTGGCAGTTCATGATAAGAAGGCAGATGATAAAAAATTCGAATTATTTTTTCCGGTTATTATAAAAGCCTCTGATGATAACAGAAATTTTGTTCGGAAAGCCGTTAACTGGGCATTGCGCCAGATTGGAAAAAGAAATTTGAAATTGTGCGACAAAGCCATTATGCTTGGGAAAGAAATTTATGAAAAAGGGGACAGTTCGTCACAATGGATATCATCTGATGCATTGAAGGAACTCGAAAAGTATAAGCGACAAGGAAGAATTAAATCCATTGGGAATGCTCACTAATTCAATACTTTTTTATGGTTTTTAATTATTATTAAAATAATTTATTTGAAACACATACGATATTTCGTAATTTATAGAATGCTTGCTTACATTTTTTTTAAATGAATAAAACAATCTGAATGTCATCAAGATTTCTCCATGAAAGGCATTTTATTATTTTTTTGATAAAACCTTACAGAAATATTTCACATTAACAATTGGCTTTTCTGACAATATTATTTACTAATTCCATAATTAATTGAAAAATTGGAAGTAATTCAAGATTTTCCTTTTTTAAGTTCTATGTTTTCGCGCCTTTTATTGAATGCTTCTTGCAAATGAGAATTAATTGGAAGATTAATTTAACATAACGCGCTTTAAAATGTAATATAAGAGATGAACAAATATTATTTCCAGTTTGCATTATAAACAGACTTGCATTCGAGATAATATAATAATAGCAAAATGAAAATTAAAGCGGTACAAAAACAATCTGCTACTCTTCGGAGAGTAATGATTATGATTTCTGGGTCGGTAGCAATCTTATCGCTGGGACTTGTTTTATTGATCAGTCTTTCAGCGCATACTAAATCTTGTGCTGTTCAGGCAAGTTTTCAGCATAAAATCGTGAGTAGATAATATTTATATGAAAATCTAGTAATCAATTGAATTAAAAGTTAAATATAATAGATGAAAAAGCAAAGAATCAAGACTAGGCAGAGTATGGAAATTCGTATGCGTAATGTAATTCGATTCAGATATTTTATTGCTGCTTTATCGTTCTTTTTAATTGGCGGAATAGTGTCGTTCCTGAATTTAAGTTATCCAGAAAAAGCAAGTGCCGCTACAGAATCATTTCCATCAGGTGCATATATTATTAATATGGGAATTACGCCTCAGACATATGCAAACGGCTTGAAGCCATATGGAATGGTTTACGATCTAATGGTTAATTATAATGTGCCAATAAAATGGGTTATTGAGCCAACGAAAGCCAAGGATGGCACTGACTTTACTTATTCAACTGTCGCATATAAAGGCGGACCATTTGTAATATTAGCAGAATATATAAATGCCACTGTTTCAGCGAGGATTGCATATTGGGCCACACAAGGTGTCTCTGGTATTTATACAACAAGTGCTGTTAACCTTCCAGTATACGCTACGATTACTAATTTCCCGAGGATAATTATCGATACCGTTTCTAAAAATGAAAATATCATTGAAGCATACCTTGCCAATGCAGGGTTTCCAACAACCTCTTATGAGAAAGGTTCGCCTTCACTCTTAACAAATTGTCATGATCTTTGGGTTAATCCTCATGGGGATCCAACTTGGTCATCACATGGATATCTAAATAATCTTGTAACTGTATCTAAGTCATACATCTGGTCAGGATGTCATGCAGTCAGCGTAATGGAAGGAGTGAAAAATTCAGCTGCACCTTTTGAACAATTAAATTTTTTGTCGACAAATGGCTTGAAATGTTATAGCAGTACTAAATGTGGGGGATCGATAAATGAAACTCATTCAGGAAACCCATCGGGACCAACAACACATAATTTTCCGGCAGATCCCATTATGCAGTTTATGGGAACAATGAGTGGCGCTACAAATTCCGGTTCAGAAAAATGGTATATACCACAGTCTACAGGTCAATGGAGAACTACTACTATGCGACTTGTTACTACAGGGGATGGAACGACTCCTGGAGAAGGAGTACTGATGGTCTATGGACCAGCATATGGCAATAAAAATAATGGATATGTGATGTATGAAGCCGGTCATGATCTTGATGGTTCAGGATCAACAGCAGATAAGGTTGCTGCCCAACGGGCCTTTTTTAATTTCGCATTGCTCGCCGGAATTACTAAACAAATTGTAATCAATAATATTATAGTACCATCAAACTTGAAGGCAAATGAAGTTGGAAATGTACAGGCAGATGCTTCATCCGGAACGCCGGGATATTCATATAAATGGACAAGCAGTATAGGTGGTACTTTTGGAAATTCGAATAGCCGCTCTACATCATTCAAGGCGCCATCGGTAGTATCAACTTCTGCCGGTATTTTTACTTTAGTTGTAACGGATGGCTGTGCCAGGAAAAATTTTATCACTGCACCATTTGTAATAACGCCCATAGCCTTACCAATAACCTTAAAGAACTTTTCAGGAAAGTCTGAAAATAATGAAGTGGTATTATCATGGATTACTTCTTCAGAAGTAAATAATGATCACTTTACGATAGAAAAAAGCTCGGACGGTATGCGTTTCGAGACAATTGGACAGGTTCAAGGAAGTGGTAATAGCACACATGATATTAAGTATAGTCTGGTCGATCCCAAGCCTGGAATTTCAAATAATTATTATAGACTTAAACAAACGGATTACGATGGGAAATCAGAAACTTTCGATCCTATTTACATTAAAATTGAAAACATCGAATCAGGAAATCAAGTAATAAAAATATTCCCGAATCCATTCCATGGCAAGTTTACAATTGATTATAAGTCTGAATTATCAGGCATTGTGCATTTTAAATTATACAACCAATCAGGAATGGTGCAAACAAGTTCAGATTATGAATGCAACAAAGGATACAACTCCTTTGATGTTGATAATCTGGAGGGATTAACTTCCGGTATATACTTCGCCATTTTGTGTAAGGAAGACGATAAAAAAATAATTAAACTGCTAAAAAATTAAACTTAAAGAAAAACATTATTTTTTGCCGTCTGTCAAACTATGCGTATTTATTATTAATTAGAACAATAAATAAAATTATATATAATAAAAGGGGAAATTTTTTAAAAATGATATGTGTATAAATATTAATTAAATTTTATTGCCGAGCCCTAATTTCAAATAGTTTTAGGCTGTTTCTAAATGATCCGGCCGCATCTAAATATTATGAACAAGCAACAGTCAAGACAACGTCTGCGCCTTACTTTAAAGTTTGTGTATTTTGTACCTGTTGTATCATTATTATTAGTAGGCGCTTTTCTTTTTTATTTTAATTTTTCTCACCCGCAAACAGCTAAAGCTGGTACGGAAACGATTACATCAGGATCCTTTATCATTAATATGGGCGTAGTTCCACAAACTGTTAATAATGGTCTTAAGCCATATGGTTTGGTTTACGACCTTATAGTGAATTACAGCGTGCCTATTAAGTGGGTAATTGAGCCTTCAAAGTCAAAGGATGGTACCGATTTTACATTCAATGCTATTCCATATAAAGGCGGAGTTTTTATAGTTCCAAAAGATAAAATTACCAGTGCAGTAACAACCAGAATTACTTACTGGACCGGACAGGGAGTACAGGGAGTATATACGAATGCAGACGTAAGCGTACCTGTTTACGCAACCATTACAAACTGGCCAAGATTAATTATTGACAATGTTTCCCGTAATGAAAATATCATTACCAACTATTTTGATAATGCATTAATTCCTTCTACAGGTTATTCAATTGGATCTCCATCCGGGCTTACTTATTGTCATGACATGTGGGCTAATCCACATGGTGATCCTACATGGGCAACCCATGGATACTTGTATAATCTGGTAACCATTGCTAAGTCGTATGTGTGGATGCAATGTCATGCAGTTAGTGTAACAGAAGGTGTAAGAAACAGTGTTGCTCCTTTCGAACAACTAAATTTTTTATCCACAAATGGATTAAAGTGTTATAGCAATAATAAATGCGGTGCAGGAATAACAGAAACTCATGGTAATTCAAATGCCCCCTACACTCATTATTTCCCAACTGACCCGATCATGCAATTTATGGGTACGATGGATGGTGCTTGCAGCGGCGGTTCTGAGCAATGGTATCAGCCCCAATCGACAGGAGCTTGGAGGGCAACAACAAAAAGACTTGTGACCACAACCGATGGAATATCTCCCAACGAAGGCATACTTATGGCTTACGGCCCGGCATTTGGTGATGTAACAAATGGGTATGTTATGTATGAAGGCGGTCATAACATCGCGAGTAATGGTAGCATTGCAGAAATGGTAGCGGCTCAAAGGGCATTTTTTAATTTTCTACTGCTTGCCGGAATTAAAAAACAAATAGTATTCAATAGTCAGACAACACCTTCTACTCTGATGGGCAACCAAAGCGGAGCCGTTTCAGTCACTGTTTCTTCAGGTTCGCCGGGTTATACATATGCATGGACAGCAACTGTTGGAGGAACCTTTGGCAGCTCTACTAGTGCATCAACAACTTTTACTGCAGCAGTTACAGGAACACCTATTTCGGGAAATATAATTTGCACCGTTACGGATGCCTGCGGAAGAAAGAATTTTGTTTCACGTCCCATCTCTGTAAGTACAGATGTATTACCCATCGAATTGAAAAACTTCGATTGCGGTTACAAGGGTAATGCAGTCGATGTTACATGGATAACTGCTTCGGAAATCAACAATGATTATTTCACTATTGAACACGGAACTGATGGTGTTAATTATGAAAAAATTGGTCAGGTAAGAGGAAGCGGTAACAGCACATCCGACATCGCTTACAAATTCACTGACAAAACTCCGGAAAATGGCTATAACTATTATCGGTTAATTCAGACAGACTATGATGGAACGTCTAAAACATATGGTCCCGTCTATGTTAAAATCAATAACGTATTTAGGGAATTTGATATTGCTGACGTTGGACCGAATCCTTTTCAGAACCGTTTGTCAGTCGGATTTAATATTGATAAACCCGGATTAGTAACTCTAACCTTATTGAATTCTGCTGGCTCTATTTTCAGAACTGAACAGATAAAAAGCACTGCCGGATTTAACTCATTCGAAATTTCCAATCTCGATAATTTGCCTGCGGGGATCTATTATGCCATCTTAATTACCAATGGCGAAAAGAAAATTGTCAAGCTTTTGAAAAATTAGATTTCTCTTTCGGAAACTTCATTTATTTAATACAGAAGAAGCATCAGAATTTGTTTGTGAAACATTTGTAAGCTCCCCGGTAAGTCGGCCAATTAAAAGTAGTGAAAGTATAATTCTGCTTATAAAATTTACACTACCATACTAATTTTCTTTCAATTGAATTGAAGACTAATTCAGGCCAAGCGGTAGAAAATTAATCTAAGTGTATTGATGAATTATCGAATTGAGATGCGCAGGAAAAAGGTTAATATTTAATAAACCTGTAGCTTATATTCATTCTCAACGAAGCCAATTCAAGAAGGTAGATTCCATTCTTTAGATTACCGACATACAGCGTATTTGTGCCTGGAGGAATAGCATCAAAAGTTTGAACGACTCTCCCTGTCAGATCTCTCACAATAGGTATGACTTCCTGTTGTAATTCCGGCATTTCAACTGTCAGATATTCATTCACACGACTTGAACGTAATCGTATTGTTTTATTCCCCTCATTTATAGGAACACTCAAAGGATCATTCACAGTGAAATCTGCAATCATCCCATTTGCTGAATGAAAATAACATTCATAATTGTATGCTCCGGAAACTGCCGGGATATAAAGAAAAGCTGTATTAGAAATATCCATTGATTCAAACCATGGAGTTGCTCCTGACGGAATTGCTGTTGATGTCGTTGTATGTGATCCGGCACTCCATGTCCAAAGCACAGAATCACCAAGATTCATTACAAATGTTGATGGATTGAAATGGTTATTCTCAACAGATACATAATGAATTGTAGCCTTCGAAAAAAATACACTTAATAGAAACAGTGAAGTAAAAATTATTCGCATGAACTTACTTTTTTAATTTCATTAACACGCTCAATAAATTGAATGCAGACGTTATATGAATGTCTAAAGTTAACAATCTTTTAGTTAAATATACAAGTGTATTGGCCAGGAATTCTAACAGTAAGTAGCTTCCATAAATCTATATGTTCCGGTATGTATGCCTTTTCTCTTATATTACCCTAGAAATCAGCTTTTTTGATAAATTTTACCATGTATTAAGCAATCGGACTTCTCTTCGTAGTACATTGTGAGTCGTGAAGAAGTATGCCATCATCGATATTGAAACCACCGGTTCTTATTCTGCCGCTCATTCTATTACTGAGGTGGCCATCCTCATTCATGATGGGGAAAGGGTAGTCGATTCGTTTCAGTCACTCGTAAGGCCTCAGGGTTTTATTTCTCCCTACGTATCCCGGTTAACAGGAATAACGAATGAAATGGTTGCCGATGCACCCCCGTTTCATGAGATCGCAAAAAAAATATGGACGATAACGGATGGTGCTGTATTCGTGGCTCATTCTGTTGGCTTTGATTATTCTTTTATCAGAGACGAATTCAAAAGTCTAGGCGCTGATTTCAAAAGACAAAAACTTTGTACTGTACGTTTAAGCCGAAAAATTTTCCCGGGGTATTCATCTTACAGTCTCGGCAATATTTGCTCAACTCTTGGCATAAATATTCAGAACCGTCACCGTGCAATGGGTGATGCCGAAGCAACAGTAAAACTTTTCGAATTATGCATTCAAAATGATAAGGAAGATTTCATTTTTAAATCACTGAAAAAAAACTCACGCGAGGCTACTTTGCCACCTCAAATTACATTAGAGGTATTTAACAAGCTTCCCGAAAAAACCGGAGTTTATTACTTCCATGATGAGAAGGGAAAAGTAATTTATGTAGGCAAAGCAATTAATATAAGAAAGCGAATCAGCCAGCATTTCTCGGGTACAGCAGGAGCGAAGTTGTCTTTCATTGCAGCGATTGCCGATATTACATTTACACTTTGTGGAACCGAATTAATAGCATTATTACTCGAATCCAGCGAGATCAAAAAATTGTACCCGATTTACAATCAGGCGCAGAAGTCAGAAAGAAATAATTATATCCTTACTCGTTACAACGATCAGAAAGGAATCTGTCATCTGCTCTTTGCACGTAATAAAAAGCAACTCGAGCCTCTCATGTATTTCAGAAGTTTTGATGCGGCAAGAGAATTCGTAAACAACATGGTCCATGAATTTGAATTATGTCCAAAATATTGCGGTGTGCAAACAGGAGCAGGTTGCTGCTTCGATTACCGCATGGGAAAATGCAAAGGAGTATGTGCAGATATCGAAAGCGTCGAAATATATAATCTTCGGGTAGAAAAAGCCATTGAAAGCATCAATAAAAATCTTCAGACAAAAATAATTGTCGATGAAGGAAGGGAGTACGATGAAAAAAGTATTGTTCTCATTGAGCAGGGAGTATATAAGGGTTTCGGTTATTTTCCGGCCGACATGAGAATCGATAATGCTGAAATGGCAAGAGATATCATTCAGCCTTTCAAACACAATCCCGATGTTCAGCGAATCCTAAACAGATGGATTGATGTTTAGTTAATAATTTCCGAAAAATATTCGAACTCTAATATCAGGCACTCGATAAATTTTTTAAAAGGATTAATTATTCTTCTGCTTGTAAATTTTAAATGCATCATTTTCCCATTCCATAGTATATAAAATAATATTCTTTTCTATATACTTCTCCATCCTTGCATCAATAATTTCATTTTGACCATTTACTTTTGGTAAAACAATATAGAGTGGATTTTGCTTGAATAAAATCGCATGTATTTCTTCATCGGTTTGATTTTTCCCGGGATATTGCGAAGGTCTCCCCGAATAAAGACTCATAGCTCTTGCCCTGCAAAAAACAATCGAGGTGTTTTGAGGAGTTCGCTTTATATAACTGAAAAGCTCCTGTGAAGTATTTTTCTGTGGACCATCTTCAACTGTGTATTGACTTGAAATAATTCGGGAAACTGGACGAATATATCCACATAATAAAAAGACAATGAGAATGTTGAGAATAAGAAAGTGATATTTACTCTTCGATATCAAATTATATAAAAAAATAATCGCATAAAAAATAAGCAGTGGCAGTATTGGTATTATAAATCTTAAACCTGCATCGCTGTAAGGATAGAATATTATCAGGAGGGAATAAACGGGAAAAATAAATTCGCTCAGAGAAGGTGATTTTATAAAACTTATGAGCCATCCTGCAAAGGCTGCGAAAATCCAGAACGATGGAATTGAAGTCCCGAAAAATGGGAAGACAAATTTTAATTGCGTGTAATAATCAGATATATTCTCTGCTCCTTTAAAGCTTAATGAACTGAATGACGTTAAATAAAATTTTAGTAAGCCGGGAACATCAATTCTGAAAAATAGTTCATTAACGGAATAAAATAAACTTATGGCGAGAAATAATGAATATCCTAATTTTTTATAATGGGAATTTCTTTCATTATTTTTAAGGTTCAGTCTAATGGCATTCCATTCAAATAATGTATATGCAATTATAACTGTCAACCCTGCAAGCCGCAGCGATACCAACGCACATAAAATCAAGCCCGTTATGAGCCATGAATATTTTTTACGATAAAATGGATGTTCCGTCCATACTAATAATATTAATAGTACGGCCGTAAATGGAATCTCTGATAGGATTGATTTTTTGATTTCCAGAAGTAGCGGATTATAACAAAACAATAATGTAATAAGTAGGGCAGAGGAGTGATTTATTTTAGCACTCAAAAATTTATAGCAAAAGAAGCCAGCAAAAACCAAAAAAGCTGTGATCAATAAATCATACGGGAAAATGCTTAAGCCAAAGAAATAATAAATGGGTGCTAATATCAATGGTAGTCCGACCGGATATGCTTTTATTGCATAGACATTATTTTCGGAATTCATCATCAGGCCATTATCTGTTTGTTGCCGACCTTCAACAATATTCCTTGCCTGAATTAAATACTGTGCAAAATCATCTCCCCAATCATGGCTGTCTTTAACATTAAGAAAAAATAATGGAATCAATAATAACAGAACACCTATCGAAAATAGGCGAGATATATTCATTGGCTGGACAGAGCTAATTACCACTTATTTCTTATTGAGTTATTCCAAAATGGAAAAGCCTTGTAACTTTTAGTAATGTATTCCCTGCATAGCAAGAACTTTTTTTGCACGGATTGCATAATAAGCCATATAAAGAAAGCATGCAACGCCTACTATGTAGCTCCATTGAATCCCCAGGTAATTATCAGAAGCTAAGAAGCCCTGAAGAAGACTTATTACTCCGCCGCCCATTATCATCATGATAAGTAATCCAGAGCCTTCATTGGTATGTTTTCCAAGTCCCGCAATTGCAAGAGTAAAAATACAGGGCCATAATGTACTGCAAAATAAACCGACGCTAATAAATGCGTATACACTTACCAATCCTTCAGTCATCATGCCTGTGAATAGAGCAATTATTCCCATTATTGAAAAAATCAATAACTGTCTGGCTGGTTTTCCCTGACTAAGAATATCTCCGATTATTAATGCGATAATTACAAATGAATACATATAGAACGGCTCCAGACTATGACCTGCTAACATGTTCACTAAGAGGAAAAATCCAAATGCCAGATAAGGCATTACCAGATTCAGAATTCGTTTCATCCCTGTTCTTACATTGAAAATCTGAACTGACGATGTCCATCGCCCGATCATAAGACTGGCCCAAAACAAACTTATATACGGAGCTACTTTATCTGCCGATGTATTTAAATGTTGACGCATATATTCAGGCAGGTTGCTGGCAGTCGAAACTTCAACGCCTACATATACAAATATGCCAATCATACCCAGAACTAGTTGCGGGTATTTAAATACACTTTTCCGATCTCCGGCTTTTTGAATTGACGAAATTCCTTTTCCTTCGGATGACTTATGTTCATCTACATCTGAAGTGAAAGATGGAAGTTTATCCGGTATTGATGAAAACT
Source organism: Bacteroidota bacterium (assembly GCA_031427625.1). Classification (GTDB taxonomy): domain Bacteria; phylum Bacteroidota; class Bacteroidia; order AKYH767-A; family 2013-40CM-41-45; genus JADKIH01. Next base: position 40,650 of record JANPNV010000109.1, on the reverse strand, counting down.
TAAAAATTACTGCTACAACGAGAAATGCAGCGCCAAGAATTAAGTAAGGAATTTTTATGCTTTCTATACTCATCGTAGATGCTTGCCCTGAATTAATCGAGCCAAATATGGCAAGACTCACTAGTAATGGCCCGATTGTCGTTCCTACATTATTTATTCCTCCAGCGAGACTTAGACGTTGTGAACCTTTTTTGGGATCGCCAATAACAATTGTCAATGGATTTGCTGCTGTCTGCTGCAGTGAAAAGCCAAGTCCAACAATAAATAATCCAGTTATCATCAGCGGAAAAGAAGCTGTCTCTGCTGCCGGATAAAACAGAAGTGTTCCTAATGCGGAAATGCATAATCCACCTGCAATTCCATTCTTATATCCAATCCTGTTTAACAAATCACCACCAGAGGTTCGTGAGATAAGGTAGTATATTAATGATCCTATAGTGTAAGCCACATAAAATGCAAATGAAATCATTTGAGATTGCCATTGTTCTAAATGAAGTCTCTCTTTAAATACAGGAATTAATATATCGTTACTTGCTGCTACAAATCCCCAAAAGAAAAATACAGAGATAAGTGTAGGTAGAGCGCCTCGACCGACTGGAGTATTGGATTTTGTCATAATTCGAATTTATGGATGAAATGTAATCTCTTTTCCATTAATATAAACCTTATAAATTCGAATGTTATTAATACTAATTGTTTATAGAAATCGATCAGTAATTATGAAATTGCAGGTCGTAGGGATGGCAAGGAATTATAAACTGTTTATTATTATTTAATAATTCAGGATTGGTTCAAAATATACTTTGTAATTTGTAGCCATGAAGAAACTCATTATTGAAAGTGGATCAACAAAGGCAGACTGGTTGTTTTTGTTGGGTACTGAAAAAATTCTTATTTCCACCAAAGGGATGAACCCAACCTTTATCGGTGAGGATGATATTTCAGAAATATTTGAGAAAGAAGTCAGAAACAGAATTCCTGATGTTCCAATTTCAGAAGTTCATTTTTTTGGAGCCGGATGTTCAGGCCCGGCTCAGCAACAAATAGTTGTAGGTGCTTTTCGAAAAATATTTCCTGACGCTGCTATATCAGCAAAGAATGATATTGTAGCTGCTGTTTATGCAACTTGTGGTAATAATGAAGGGATCGTATCAATAATTGGAACAGGAAGCAATTGTGTTTATTTTGACGGTAAGAATATTCAGTTAAATAATTTCGGTCTTGGATTTATTCTGGCTGATGAAGGCGCTGGCACCTATCTCGGTAAAAAAATAATCACTGCTTACCTTTATGGCGCTTTGCCTGAGAATCTGGAAAAAGATTTCAGGGATAAATACAAATTGACACGCGATGAAGCGATAAAACAAGTTTATGGTAATGCATCGGCAAATACATGGCTTGCTTCATTTGCTTCATTTTATACTGAACACCTAAATGATAAATGGATTACAAATACCGTAAAAATTGGATTTCAGGAATTTATTAAATTGTATATACTAACTAATCCACGACATAAAAGTGTTCCGATTCACTTTATAGGAAGTATCGCCTATTATTTTCAAAATATTCTGAAAGATGTTTCGGAGGAAAATCAGCTTGAATTAGGAAAAATAATTCAACGGCCAATGGATGAGCTAATTGAATATTTTTCAAAATCGAATTAAGACTTATAATATTTCAGATGGAAATCGTTACCGTCAAAAACTCCATATGAGTTGTAACGAATCCAGTCGCCTAGATTTATGTACCTGCTTTTATCACCGATCTTTATGTCGAGTGGTAAATGCCGATGTCCAAAAATCATATAGTCGTAATGATTATTTTCAAGTAGTTCTTTTGAATGAATAACAAGCCATTCTTTTTCTTCACCAAGAAATTTTTCGTCAGAAATTCCTGTTGCTACGCGACTTTTTTTCGAAAAGAATTCTGCAATACCAATACCGGCATTTGGATGCAGGCGGGCAAAGAGCCATTGACTGACCGGACTGGAAAAAACTTTCTTGATAAATTTATATCCATGATCGCCCGGACCTAATCCGTCGCCATGGCCGATATAAAATTTTTTATTTCCGTATTCAGCTTCAATAGGTTCTCTGTACATTTTGACATTTAACTCTTTTTGAAGATAATCGAATGCCCACATGTCATGATTCCCTGTGAAATAATTGATCAATATTCCTGAATCGCTTAATTCAGCAAGCTTGCCAAGCAATCTCACATAGCCACGCGGAACGACGGTTTTATATTCAAACCAAAAATCGAAAACATCTCCTAAAAGGTAGATCTGCTCAGCGTCTGATTTAATTGTATCCAGCCACTTTACTATTTTCTTTTCCCGGACAAGGCTATTCTCATAGTCAGGAACACCTAAATGAAAATCGGAAGCGAAGTATATTTTTTTACCAGGTTTCACTATTGAGCTGTAGATTTTAAAATTGTGAGAGGGTTTAGTTTCTTCAAATGTAATTCAAACCGGATTAATTCCCCTGTATTCAATTTTAGTTTATCAATTGCATATTTTATATCCTTCGAGTATGCAAATGGAAGATAGATGACAAAAATATCTTTAATTACTGGTAAATCAACTCCTAGTTCCCAGGAAATTTTAGCAAATTGATCGCCTATTCCTGCATTGTCAAATGATCCTATGTTTGCAAAGAGGCGGAAAGGCAACAAACCGGGAAGTGTCGTATTCATATTTATACCTGCCATCCATTTGTTGGATTCGTGAAAATAGGATGTTCGGGAAATAAATCCTCCAAAATCATTCACGAATTGTTGGGATAATATTCCATCTGATTCAGAACGTCCTAAAAAGACTTCATCAAACAGGTAATCTTGTAATCCTGTTCTTCCACTTAAACTCATTTTATAATCAATACCATATGTGCTTGTTGAAGGAATTGACGTAAAGCCGCCAAATAGCCGCGTTGAAAATCCTTTGTTGCTGTTCCTATAGGTGAAAAAGTTGCAGGCTTCTGCGGCAGCATATATAAATCGATCGCCGGTAGTCACTATTAATCGCTGTAGAAATAAATCTAATGGATTCTTATTTTCTCTGATATATTCAGCCTGTAGATAGTTGATGTTTTTATTTTCTTTTCGGTAGTTTATTGAATAAGGAATTCCACGATTGACAAAAATATTTCGAATCGTAATCCTATTTGTTAATTTGATTGTTCTGTCTGATGGTAAAATATTCAGAACAATTTTTGTATCTGACTTGATAAAATGAAGTGTGTTTTGATACAAACTGTTATTTAATGGAAAGGTGTATGTGTCATTGGCAAAAGCATATCTGCTTATTCCACTTTGAAGCGTTATTCTGTTAATTCTCGAATTTGGATAGAGATGGTAGCTAATTTGTCCACCACCCACAAGATCCTTTGTGCCGAACGAATAAAGTGGCATTATTATAAATTCTAATTTCTTTTCCAGAAAAGAGATATTATGAAAAACTCCACCAGCCATTATAGAATTGTATTTATTCCAGCCAATTGCAGGCGAAAAAAATAGTTGAGAAAAGTTTGGGTCCTCAATCCCATTTCCCAACGAAATTTGAATCTTCTCTGTTTTTTTAAATGGTCCAGTTGCACGAATAGTATTATTGTTTCGATATAATTCAGGAATTCGCCGTTGTGAGTCAATTCGATAGTAATCGCAATTTTGATTGTTAAAGATCAACTCTTTTTTTCCGAAAAATCCTTCTGTCCATTGTGAATATTTAATTTTGTCTCCGCCTATACAATCAACATTTACAGGACCGGCAATAGATCCATTGTTGACTAAGGTAATTACTTCGGTTCCATTTTTATTATTTTGACAGGAAACTATTTTATAGTCGAGCTTCTTTGTTCCAGCGAGGAGGTCGTCAAACATCCAATTCAAATTCTTCCCGCTCGTCGACTCGAAAGAGTATTTTAGATCAGCAGGTTGAGGGTGCCTGAATTTCCAATCATTAAAATATTTTCTCATACAACTATCAATAAGGGAGTCACCTAAATAGGCTTTTAAATACTCAAAGCTTAATGAGCTTTTATTATATACTTCGCCACTATAATTAGAACGATTCATAAGCTCGCTACTCGTGCTTGGTGATTGATCGGAATTTTGTCTGGCTCCAGCCAGATATCTGTAATATTGTTTTAGTCGGAAATTTATTTTTGTCTGACGGTTTCCGAAGTAGGAAAGAGTGATGTTTTTATTTTGTTTGGAAGAATCGCCAGAGAATTTTGTGTAGACATAGCGTGAAACGTAAAATGAGTTTATCCCTTCATCCATCCATGCATATTTACGTTCGTTATTTCCTAGTGCACTATAAAACCAGTTATGTCCTGTTTCATGAACTATGGTAGTTTCTAGTTCGAAGGAGTCTCCGTAATTTCCAATTGTTGCAATTGTTGGATACTCCATGTCGCTGCCCCTAGCATTTCCTACATCAACCATAGATAACTGGTCATATGGATATTCCCCAATCCACTTTGAGTAGTAGTGAATTGCATCACGCATAAAATCTGTAGAACGTTTCCAGTTTTCAGCATCTTCATTATAGAAGTATGAATAAAGTTGAATTGTTTTTTTACTATTGGGCAGTGTCGTTGTGTCTATCAATACATTCCAGCGTTTATCAGCAAACCATGCAAAATCATGTATCTTGTTCTGATAAAAATGTACTGTTTTTTTTATTGAAGATGAAAGTATTGTTGTCGGTTTTCCGGAGAATTCTTTTGTGGCTCTTGTAGTTGAGTCTTTCTTCATCAGCCAGTTAATTTCACTGTCAGAATTTTTCATCATTCCCGTTGCAGCAATAACATAGTTTTCAGGAAGAGTAACGAATACATCGAATGAGCCAAATTCTCCATAGAATTCTCCCTGATTTTGATAGGAGAAATAATTCCATCCATTCTGATCGAATACTGCTGGCTTTGGAAACCATTGTGAAATATAATATGATTGATCCTTATGACCGAGCCTTGATATGTAAGCTGACGGAATTTTTAAACGGAATGGTGTAGTAATCTGAATGCTGTCGCCATGTTGAAGTGGAGTAGTTAAATATATACAACAGATATCGGAAGTATCCTGAAGAATTTTCCAATTCGCTTTTTTATCGTCAATGTAAAAATCAAGTGAGTCAATGTAACCCAGATCATTTTCTGATGCAGAAATTATTTGGCTGTTACCATTCTTAAAAAGCTCTTTCGCAAGCGATGTGTTTTGATCTTTATAAGCTTCAGGCCATAGATGAATATATAATTTTGTCAGTGACTGGCCGGAATTGTTTTTATAACTGATATTCTCAAAGGCCCGAAGCATATTCTTTGAGTCATCTAGAGTTACATGTATGGTATAATTTACCTCTTGCTGAAAATACTGAGCGCTACAGAAAGCTGGAGTGGCAAAAAGTAAGATAAATAGAAAATATTGTTTGGCAGAAATCATAGATGGAAGTGCATTAGGAATTTTTAGCTAATGCCTCCTTAATTTTAAATTCTAAATCTTCAATTCTGATTCCTTTTTCAATAATATTTCCTTTTCTGTCGATAAGGATATTATATGGGATTGCCTCAATCTTGAAATCTTTGACTACGCTGCTTTCCCACCTTTTTAAATCACTTACCTGCGGCCATAATAATCCATCTTTGCTTATGGCATTTTTCCAAGCCGAAATATTTTCATCGAGCGAAACTCCATAAATTTCGAAATTATTTCCTTTAAGTTTTTTATATAATTCAACCATTTGTGGATTCTCTCTTCTGCAAGGCATGCACCAACTTGCCCAGAAGTCAATTAAAATGACTTTGCCCCTGAACGAAGAAAGTGATAGAGATTTGCCGGCAGGCGTGTTAAGTATTATTTCAGGACTTGCAGTTCCAGTCGGAAGTTTATTTAATTCTAATACTAAGGTTGAGTAATCTTTTACATATCGGTTATCAGGGTATGCTACATTTAAAGAATCTCTGAGTTCAGTCATGAGATTAAGTTCTGCCTGCTGATTGATAAATTTTGTAGCCGATAAGGAAACAAGTGAACTTAAATTAGCTTTTATAAATTTTTGTGCATACGACTCCATTTCATTTGAATATACTTTTTGAAGTCCGAAACCGATAGAGTCTTTCCATTCTGGATTATTGGCTCTCATGGCATCAAATAGTTTATTTAAAGAATCGCTGAGAGTTCTGTCATGGTTTCTTAATTGCTGAATTAATTCCGAATCTTTTGAGCCTCTTACTTTATAAGTAGTTTCAAGATTTTTTGCATCTCCATTTATTTCTACGCGTTCATTCTGTTTTAGAATTAGGAAGATAAGATTTGTCGGGTTGGCACGTAACACATAAAAGTCGGGTGATGTTGCCGGATTTTTTAATTCGAAACTCCCGTCTCCTTCGGAAAGGACTGAGTCAATAGTAACTTCCCCTTTCTCTGTAATTTTCTGTAACGAGATCCAGGATTTCTCCGCATTTTTCAGTCGACCATAAATTAGTATGGATTTTTCTTTTTTAGTACATGAAACGATTAGTGCAAAAAGAAAAGTATATGTGAGTAATCTTACCATAACAAGAATGTTTTTGAAATTACTTAGCCTGATTCAATAATTGTATTTATTTAATAACAATCTTCCTGCAGAATGTTTTATTTCCATCAGATACTTTAAGTAAATATAGTCCTTTGTTTAAGGAGGCTATACTTACAGCATAATTATTATCGTGAATCACTTTTGATAATATTAATCTGCCGGTTATATCATTTATTTGAAGATTAAAGTTTTTCGCTCCTGTTATTTTAATATTGTCTGAAGCAGGATTGGGGTATATTGAAAAAATATTTTCTGAAGTAGTTGGTATTCCTGTGATGTTTGAAATGTCAAGACAAAATAAACCTGATTGCATATCACTGGCTAAAAGAATACCACTTGGTAATTCAGAAAAAGTTGACCAGCATCCTGCGTAAGCTGGAGAAGGATAAACACCTGTTGGATTCGTTGGATAAGTATCAAAATAGCCAAGTTGAACAGGTGTCAGCGGGTTGGAAATATCGTACATGTAAACACCGTCCTGATAATAAGAAACGAAAAGTTTATTTCCTTTTACTTCAGGATTGTGTGGCGTTGCTCCAACGTGTGAAAAAAATGTGCTGGTAAGTGTAGGGTTCACGATATCCGATACATCGATTACTTTCACAGGTCTTCCATCTGGAACTTCTTCATACAGATATAATGTCTGATGATCCGGTGAAAGAAAGCTACTGTGATTATAAATGTTTGATGCATCTTGTAATGCACCCAACAATGTAAACTGGTTTAACATAGAATCATATTGTAAAATGAAAAGTCCGTCATAACCACAAGATGCATATACTGTATCATTCACTACATACATGTCGTGAACAGAATTGATGAATGCAAAATCCTGGTCAAGTCGTCGTAATAAATCAGGGTGCTCTGGATTTGTAAGTGAATATACATTCATCGATGAAAAATCTGTAGCTGTAGATACAGATGACACATACAATTTATCATTGTCAATATATAAAGCATGAGCATGTACAAAAATATCTGTACTGTCATATACCACATGTGCCGAATCTGGGAGGTACGACATGTCTGCAATCTGAAGGCTGTTATTGCCTCCATCATCACTTATGATATATAGATAGTTTCCATATGTTTTATATTCATGCCAGATACAATTTGTTCGTCGTCCTGGAATGTAATCTACCTGAATGGGATTGGATGGATTGCTTACATCAACAATATAGGTTCCGGCCGTGGATCCGATAATTCCATATTCTTTACCGCTTGTTGAATCGAACCATCCCCAGCAAGCCTGGTATTTTATTCCATAGACTGGTTCAGCTGTGACGGATGGATCAGAAAATGTACCTAACAGATCAATATTCTGATGTGCGAATTGTGCGTGGCTGGTTAATGCTGCAATTATAAATAAGGGGAGGATTAGTAATTTCATTGTTTAGTTATCTGAAAAGGTACGGATTAGTTCTTTTATTATTGAAGTCATTTTACCTTCAGCTGATGTAGCAACCAGTAAAACTTCTTCATGACTTACTTTTTGTGCTTCATCGAAACCTCCAAGATCAGTTACAATTGATATTGCAAAACAAGGAATATTCTGATGACGTCCTACAATCACTTCGGGTATTGTTGACATACCCACTATGTCTGCTCCGATTATGCGAATATATCGGTACTCTGCAGGTGTTTCAAAACAGGGTCCCGGTACACCGGCATACACGCCTGTATGATGACGGTATTTCAGTGAGTCTGCAATAGATTTCGCATGATGAATCATTTTTAGATCGTATGGTTCGCTCATGTCTGGAAAACGCGGCCCAAGTTCATCATAATTTTTTCCGATCAATGGGTTCGAGGGCATGAGATTTATATGATCATTGATAATTACAATATCTCCAATCTCATACTTCGGATTCATTCCTCCGCTTGCATTCGAAAGGATTAAGCGTTTGATGCCAAGCGCTATCATCACTCTGATTGGAAACGTAACTTCCTGCATAGAATACCCTTCATAATAATGAAATCTCCCTTGTAAGGCAATTACATTTTTTCCACCAAGTTTACCAATAATCAGATTTCCTCCATGTCCTTTCACAGTCGAAACAGGAAAATTTGGAATAGATGAATAAGGTAATGCTACTTCTGTTTCGATTTCATTTACTAATCCGCCGAGACCTGATCCCAGTACAATACCATATTCCGGTTTGCTAATTATTTTTTCGCGTATGTATTCTGCTGTTTGCTTGATTTGTTCTAACATATTCTAGGATCAGATTATTAAATTTTTCCCCTTCCTGATGAAAATGAACTTCAATTGGGAGGAAAAATACGGGAAGCTTTTTTGAAATATCTTTTATGTCCGGATTTTTAAGACGCATTGCATCCTTTTCCGTTGTTACAATGATCTTGCTTGGGTTTACAATGTTATCAAATGTTTGCAGAATTTTATTAAGATCTTTAATTGAGAATTCATGATGATCAGGAAAAATTAGAATTTCCAGTTTGTCAGTATGTCTTCTCAGATACTCTATCATTCCGGAAGGATTTGCTATGCCTGTAACGAGCAGGATTGTAAATCGTTTTTCCAGATAGTATCCTGCGCCCATTTGCATCATATTCTGTTCGGCAAATATTCTGTTGAACTCACCATACTTTACAAAAGAGAAAAAAACAATCTGATCTTTTCCGGGTTTAATAGTTTCTAATATTCGTTTCCTTTCAATAGGTACAAGTATGTTGGGTGATTTGGTTATCACAATTATGTTAGCACGATTTATAGATGATTTTGGTTCGCGGAGATTCCCGGCGGGTAATAAAAAATCGTTTTGAAATATAGTATCATATTCAAGTAACAACAGGCTTAATCCGGGAACAACTTTTCTATGCTGATAGGCATCATCCATGAGTATTACCTGCGGTGGATTTTCCCGGTGAATTAGTTTTTCGATTCCTTCCGTCCTATCTTCAGAAACAATTACAATAACGTCTTTAAATTTAGTTAAGTACTGCATGGGCTCATCACCAATCTGAGTAGTGTCTGTTGGGAACTGAGCCTGAATATATCCCTTAGTTTTGCGACCATAACCCCTGCTAAGGGTAGCAATCCGGAAATCATTCTTCAATAACCTGATTAAATATTCTACAAGTGGAGTTTTCCCTGTTCCTCCTGTCGTAATATTACCTATACTGATTACAGGCACAGAAAATGTAGATGATTTCATCTTCCCACTGTCATATAGATAATTTCTTACATAAATAACTGCTCCGTATAATAATGAAAAAGGGAGCAGTAGCCTTCGTAATACCTGCATTGCGGCAAATTACAAAAATTCAAATGATTATTATTTTTTGTAGTATTGATCAATTAAAAATTATTAGATGATTCAGATTAAGCACATCACTGATTACCTAGAAAGTATTGCTCCGCTTTCGCTTCAGGAATCGTATGACAATTCAGGATTAATAACCGGAAATCCAGAATGGGAAGTAAAAGGGGTTATGGTCTGTCTCGATAGCACTGAAGGTGTCATACAGGATGCAATTAGAAACAAGTGCAATCTTGTAATTGCTCATCATCCAATTATTTTTTCAGGATTGAAGAAACTGACTGGAAGTAACTATGTTGAGAGGACAATCATTACAGCTATTAAGAATGATATTGCAATTTATGCAGTACATACGAATCTTGATAATGTATTGGTAGGGGTGAATAAGATGATTTGCGAAAAACTAGGATTAGTAAATCTTAAAATTTTATCACCCAAAAAAAATGCATTAAAGAAACTTGTCACATTCTGTCCGGGAGAACATGCAGAAAAGGTTCGCACAGCATTGTATCAGGCCGGAGCCGGAAGCATAGGAAACTATGATGAATGCAGCTTTAACGTTGAAGGTAAAGGCATGTTCAGGGGTAATGAATTGACTAATCCTTTTGTAGGCGAGGTAGGAACCAGACATGTTGAAAACGAAATCAGGATTGAAATGATTTTTGAAGGGTATCGACAGAGCGAAATTATCAAATCATTAAATGAAGCTCATCCCTATGAAGAAGTAGCTTTTGATATTTACAGCCTAGAAAATAAATGGCAGGAAGCAGGTAGCGGAATGATAGGTGAATTAGCTGATAGTCAGTTGGAAGGCGATTTCTTAAAGGAAGTAAAACGGATAATGAAAGCAGGATGTATTCGCCATACATCTTTTACCGGAAATAAAATAAGTAAAGTTGCTGTATGTGGAGGGTCTGGGAGTTTCCTTCTGTCAAATGCCATACAGGCTGGAGCTCAGCTATTTATAACCGCTGATTTCAAGTATCATCAGTTTTTTGATGCTGACGGGCAAATTTTAATTGCCGATATCGGGCATTTTGAGAGCGAACAGTATACAATGGAGGGAATTAAAACGCTAATTCTGAAAAAATTTTCTACATTTGCCGTCCGAATATCGGAAGTAAACACAAATCCCGTTCATTATATATAATCTGAAGGCCAAACACCTCTCAAAACATATAAATTTTTGTCCATGCCTAGCACTACTTCCAAAACAAAAAAAACGGCTAAACCTGTTGTGAAGCCAGCTACAAAATCGAAACTAAAAACAAGTGAGAAAGCATCATCCGATGATGATAAAAAAGTCTCAAAAAGCAAAAGCGCCGAACCGGTTGCTTTAAATGTAAACGAACAAAATAAATCAAACGTGAGTCTATCAAAAATTGCAAAAACAAAGATTAAACTTAAAGAGCAAATTACATTTAAACCAAGGAAGATTGAAAGAATCGTCGATGTAAACAGGCTGGAGAAAAAGCTTGAAGAAATTATGTCGATGGATCATTCAGAGTTTACTGTAGAGGAGAAATTGAAAGCACTTTATGTACTTCAGGAAATCGACTCAAATATTGATAAGATCAGAACAATCAGAGGTGAATTACCGATGGAAGTTACAGATCTTGAAGATGAAATTGTTGGACTCACAACTCGCATCCAGAATATTAATGATGAAATTGCTCATTTATCTGAACAGGTAAATAAGAAGAAACAGACTGCAAAAGATGCAAAAGAGCAAATCAAGAAATACGAAAGTCAGCAATCTAAAGTAAAGAACAATCGTGAATTTGATTCTTTGAATAAGGAAATCGAATTTCAGAATCTTGAAATTCAACTTGCTGATAAGCGTTCTAAAGAGCAGGCGATTGATGTATCTTCAAAGCAGCTTATTCTGGACGAGACTCAATTAGTTTTGGACGAGCGACAAGCTGTTCTGAAATTGAAAAAATCAGAATTAGAGAGTATCGTCGAAGAAACGCGAAAGGAAGAAGATCATCTGCATAAAATTTCTGCAAAGGCCCGTACAATTGTTGACGACCGTCTTTTGGCGGCATATTCGAGAGTGCGTACCAATGCAAGGAATGGATTAGGTGTTGTCGCTATTCAGCGTGATGCCTGTGGAGGTTGCTTCAATAAAATCCCGCCTCAACGACAGCTTGATATCCGTCAGCATAAGAAAATTATCGTCTGCGAACATTGTGGCCGAATCTTAGTTGACCCAAAGATTGCTGACGAAGAAGTTGCTGAATAATCTTTTAGAAAAATAATTTATATTGAAGGGTCCTATAAACGGGACCCTTTTTTTGTATGGTGATAAAACGCATTTTATTATTATTGTTTTTTTTCACCTCATCGTTAAATTCGATGGGGTACTATGAGTTTGATAAGAAACTGGAAGATGCATATAGTTCAATTATATCTCTTCATTTTTCTAAGGCCGAATTATTACTCGGGGAGGAGAAGACTGAAAAACCAAATAATGAACTTGTCCAGCTTTATTCAAATTACATAGACTTTTTAACAGCTTTCATTTCGGAAGACATAAAGGATTTCGATATATTGAAAAAGAATACAACAAAAAGAATAGAAGGAATTGTTTCCATCAAGGGGAATTCGTCGTCACCATTCCATTTATATGTTCAGGCTGAAATGTATATTCAACTTGCCCTTGTTAGAATTAAATTTCAGGAGAATATATTATCGGCAAATGAAATCTACAAAGCGTATAAATTGATAAAACGAAATGAAAAATTATTTCCATCATTTCCATTGAATAAAAAAATAAGTGGCTTATTAAATGTCGTAATCGGTGCTGTCCCTTCCCAATATCAGTGGCTTACAAAATTTGCAGGACTTCAGGGTAGCATTTCGGTTGGGCTAAATGAATTGAATGAAGATTATCGTAATTTGGAATTAACAGAATTTAAAGCATATCGTACTGAGTTGCTTTTTTATCTTGGGAATATTTACTCTGCCTTTTCCTTAACACCTGATTCGAACAATCTGTTAGAATTGATGAAGCCAAATGCGTTTGAAAATCCTTTGATATCCTATGTATACTCCGGCCTGCTTATGAAACAGGGTAAGAATGATGATGCAATTGCTATAATAAATAATACTCTTAAGAGTAAATCTACTTATCCTTTAACTGTTTTGTATTATAAAAGAGGCCTTGCCAGACTTCGCAGTATGGATTTTGAATCAAGTGATGACTTTAGTTATTTTCTAAATCATTATAAGGGTGCTAATCACATTAAATCTTCTTTTCAAAAACTAGCATGGATATTCCTGATAAGAGGGGATACTATCAATTATAAAAATCAACTGAGCCATTGCAAAGCATCAGGAAGTATTTTGCTGGAAGAGGATCAGGAGGCATACCATGAAGCGCTTTCAGGTGATATACCAAATGTGTTTTTGTTGAAATCCCGATTGTATTTTGATGGTGGATATTATAATCAGTCACTCTTGGAAATAAGTGGAAGGAAAATTGAACAATTTCCCAGGTACAAAGATCAGCTTGAAGTAACTTACCGATTGGGTCGCATTATGCAAATGACAGAGCAGATTAATAAAGCCATAATATATTTTGAAATGTCAATTAAGAATGGATCCTCATCCAGATTATATTATGCAGCTAATAGCTCCTTGCAACTGGGATTAATTTACGAGGAAAGAAATGATTATGAAAAAGCAAGAAGCTATTTTCGAAAATGCCTTTCAATGGAAATAAGTGAATATAAAAACAGTATCAACCAAAAAGCAAATGCCGGTTTGGATCGTATAAAAAATATAAAAGTGGACGATTAAGGCTGAAGTTAAAATTTCACTCCCATAGTAATTGTAAAGTTATTGGTAACTACATGTGACTTTACACCAGGAACAACTTCATAACTTAAGGTATATGGTTGATAATATTCATCACTTTGCGTTCTGGCATAACCCAAATCAATAAATAAATTATTTTCTCTGTAGCCTATGCCTGCAGAAAGTCCTTTTTTTGTAAAATCGGAATTTCCGACTTTGTATTTATCGTTAAGTGGTGAGGTAGTTAATGAAACACCTCCACGAAACGCAAGACTCTGATAAAGCCATTCGGTGCCGATTCGTACGGTGTGAGTTTCAATATATTTCCGGCTTATTAAACTATTTACATCTGAAAATGGTGCTAATGCTGCATCGAAGCGCGCTTCACTGTAGTCAGCAAATTGGTAATCGGCACTAACTAATCCATATTTACCAAAAACTACCGCTATGCTTCCCATGGCTTTAAATGGAGATGTGTAGTCGTAGTCAAAAAAGCCATCGGGAGATTCGGCTGAGAAACTTTTGGTCACACCTGTATCCAATGTTCCTGTCATGCTATTTTTATATTCATCATGCATCGAATACCAGGATGGCGTTTCAACTGCAACACCAAACCTGAACATGTCATTTACACGGTAGATCATGCCTACCTTTAAATCAAATCCTGTACCTCTTGTTGTCAGATCCTGTTGTAGCTTAAATCGTTTGAAATAGGGTATGCTTGTATCCGGATCCATTTCTTCATAAGTAGTACTTTCAACATATCTTAAGCTTTTAAATCCTAGTGACCCGCCGAGATAAAATTTATTAGAATAATTACCACCGAATGTGAAAACAGTTTCTCCAATTGATCCGCGTGTCTCCGTTGACTTTCTTTGAGTTTCTTGTCCATATGGAATAACACTCTCATATAATAAACTTCCATCATGATTTATCATATATGTATTGTAAGCAAGCGATTCATAATAACCATCCAAAGCAGATGGCTCGTTGCCACTAGCATTCTCTGCAAAATTATCTAAGATTGAACTTGAATGATTTGTTCCCTGATAGAAACTTCTGTTGTGAAAATTTGAAAGTCTATTGTAGCCGAGTCCGAAATTCCAGCTTTTCCAACCCGGACTGTTTTCGTCCTTAGATAATTTGCTGGTATAAATCATACCAATGTTTCCAATATTGAAATTGTATTTGCGCTCGTTGTTAGATTCTCCAAGAAAAGTTGAAGTAGTAGAGCCCACATAAATTGAAGGTGTAAATGTAAATTCAGAGGAGCGGTAAACTGCAATACCAGCGGGGTTATAAGACAAACTGGTGAAGTCTCCGCCTAATGCACCAAACGCGCCCGACATAGCAGTAAATCGCGCAGTGCCTGTTATGGATTCACCCGAATATCTCATTGCATCTACATCGGTTTGCGCATTAAGAAAGTTAGTGGAAAATAATAATGAAAGAGTTATGAGGGTTTTTATTTTCATGGCTTTATCAAAAAATGCCTGCATGTGTTCAGGTTTTCTAAAAACATGCAGGCAAATTACACATTGGGAATAATTTATTTTTTGTTGTTATTCAAAGTCAGTTTATTTTCTTCGTCCGCCACCTGAATTTGATGGCGATTGTGATGGCTGAGACCGTTGAGGAGCAGGGGCACTTTCTTGTTTGTATTGCTTCGGCTCATTGCGTGGCTGGAATACAGGCGTTTTGTTTTCCTGACGTGATGGAGTCTCAATCCTGGAATCTTGTTTTGGCTGGCGATGTTCTTCCTGCTTTGGCGCCTGATCATTTCCGGGATTTACATTGTTCGTACGTGGAGTGTAATTCCTGGAATTATTCGGAGGATTATTATTCTTGTTATTCGGTTCTGGCGCAGGTTGTGTATTCATATTCCTGTCGTAATTGTTTCTGTTATTATTATTCTGAGGAACAGATGGTGAAGGATTTTCATTGTTGCGATTAATATCCGGATTATTATTTCTGGAATCATTCCGGCTGCCATTATCGATATTCTTATTGTTCCTGATAACGTCTTGGTTATTATTTTTTACTCCGGAATTATTTCTTGAATTGTTATCCAATGTATTATTTTTTTGTTCCATTCCGTTGTTGCGATTTTGATCGTTCGATGGTCTTGTTGTGGAATTATTCCTTACGTCATTATTTCCATTGTTATTGCTTTTATCCATCGATGGCTGACTTTTGTTAATCTGGTCGCGAGAATTCTGCTGCGTGTTTCCTTTTGGCTCAACCTTGTTATTTTGACGCTCGTTCAGAATTTCGGATTTGTTTGTGACCTGTGATTTAGAAACCCTGCCTTCAGATAATGCCTGTTCGTATTTTGCACTCAAAGGAGCTAAATTACTTTGACGCTGAGAACTTGAACGTGGGCTGTTGCTGCTTACTGAACCTCTTGGACCATTATAGTAACTAGTTGCATCGTATGAGTTGTAGTAATATGGATTTGAATTTCCACCATAATAACCATCAGATAAACCATGATAGTAACCATTCATATAACCATGGTTGTATCCTTGATAGTAAGAATTTCCATAACCATAGCCACCATAATATGGATACCATGAATTATATCCAAAGCCGACAGACCATCCGCTTCCATAATTGAAAGGTTGATAATAGCAAAAGGATGGTGCCCACCAGTTATAACCAAGATAAATGCTTACTCCATAGGAAGCCGGTGAGTAATCATACCAATAAGAGTTTGTATAAAAAGGATCATAATAACCGTATCCATAGGCAGGAGTATAATACCTGCGAATCCGGGATGAGTATTCATAGTTGTAGTAATCATCATAATAATTATTGGTAACATAAGTGTTACCATTATTATCAGTAGATTGATTACTGTTTGAGTTATCGCTATTGCGATTGTATTGGGATTGATCTGAATTATCGTTCTGATTACTTCCAGAATTGTCTTTATTGTAATTATTGTCGTTCGTACTATAATCGACTGGAGAGGAAGGATTCGATTGAGTATTTACAGGAGCAGGCTGTGGTTGATTTTTAGATGAATAATAAATATCATCAGTGTTGCTTCCGGCATGGTAGGTAGAAGAGCAGGAATATGTGGCGATTATTGCGACTATTCCTAGTAAGAACATTATCTTTTTCATTTTTTTTCCTTTCGGTATTTTATTGAACGAAAATATAAAGGGTAAACTTATACTTATATTTATTTTTACTTTTGTTTCGCATATTTTACAAACACCGTACCAACTGTCCTATGAGTAAAGAAAAACCAACAAGAGAAGAGAACTATTCACAATGGTACCAGGACCTGGTCATTAAAGCAGATTTGGCTGAGAACTCAGCTGTTAGGGGTTGCATGGTAATAAAGCCTTATGGCTATGCCATTTGGGAGAAAATTCAATCCATTCTGGATCAGATGTTTAAAGATACTGGACATGTTAATGCTTACTTTCCATTATTTATTCCGAAGTCTTTTTTTAGCAAGGAGGCATCACATGTTGAAGGTTTTGCGAAGGAATGTGCTGTAGTAACTCACTATCGCTTAAAAACTGACCCCAACGGTAATGTCGTTGTTGATGAGACAGCGAAGCTTGAAGAAGAATTAATTGTTCGGCCCACATCAGAGACGATTATCTGGCATACTTATAAGGGTTGGATTCAATCTTACCGCGATTTGCCATTACTTATTAATCAGTGGGCAAATGTTGTACGATGGGAGATGCGGACACGATTGTTTTTAAGAACAACGGAATTTCTCTGGCAGGAGGGGCATACTGCACATGCTACATCAGAAGAAGCCATTGAAGAGACGACGAAGATGCTTAATGTGTATGCAACATTTGCTGAAGAGATACTTGCTATTCCTGTTCTAAAAGGTGTAAAATCAGAAAATGAACGATTTGCCGGAGCAATTGAGACATATTGCATAGAAGCATTGATGCAGGACGGAAAGGCATTACAGGCAGGCACATCACATTTTCTCGGACAAAATTTTGCTAAAGCATTTGATGTAAAGTTTACTGGCAAAGATGGGAAGCAGGATTACGTTTGGGCAACTTCATGGGGTGTTTCCACACGTTTAATGGGTGCCTTAATAATGGCACACAGTGATGATGACGGATTAGTGTTACCCCCAAAACTTGCACCTATCCAAGTCGTTATTGTTCCTATATATAAGAAGGATGAGGAGTTAGCAGCAATATCTTTACTTGCCGGTGAGATTATGAAAAACCTCAAGGCAAAAAATATTTCTGTTAAGTTTGATGACAGAGAAACTCATAAGCCGGGGTGGAAGTTTTCGGAATACGAATTAAAAGGTGTGCCTGTTAGAATTGCAATCGGCCCCCGTGATCTCGAAAATGGAACTGTTGAAGTGGCTCGCCGTGATACTAAAGAAAAATCGGTGATGCAGGTTACAGATTTAACATTGAAAATTGAAAATCTTCTGAGCCAGATTCAGGATAACATTTATAGTAAGGCACTCAATTTTCGTGAGACACATACATTCACTGCAGATACCTATGATGAGTTTAAAAAACTGATTGAAGTGGGTGGTTTTATTTCTGCTCATTGGGATGGAACTGTGGAGACAGAATTAAAAATTAAAGAAGAAACGAAAGCCACTATCCGTTGTATTCCGCTCAACAATAAACAGGAATCAGGAAAATGTATGTATAGCGGAAAACCATCTAAACAGAAGGTCATATTTGCCAGGGCATATTGAAATGGAAGACAACTCTCATAATAAGATTTTAAAGCTTTTAGAGGAAAAGGTTCTTCTTAAACAGGAAGTCTTTGGCAGTACAAAGTCGGTCTTTGATGAGTTAAAGAAAAGTCTTAATAAAATTGCTGACGACCTGAAATTGTCTGTTAAAAATATCAGTAAGGAATTGTCAATTGAGTTTAAGGATACCGGCGATTATGAATGCCAATTTATATTGGGAGATGAAACTCTCGTATTTGTTATGCATACGAACATATTCACATTTGATAACTCACATGAAATTTGGAGACAAAAATATGTTCAGCAAGATAACAGACGTTCCTATTGTGGGAAAATTTTTATTTATAATTTTTTGTACGACAGCTTTCATTACAATCGAATAAACGATGTCGGATATCTGATAGCGAGAATTTTTATAAACAGAGAGCGTCATTTTTTCGTGGAGGGAAAAAAGCAAATCGAAAATTTGTATAATGATTTCTCAACAACCATTTTGGATTCTGAAAACATTCTGAAAATAATAGAATCGTCAATTTTATACAGCCTTGATTTTGACCTATTTACACCTCCTTTTGAAAGCATTCAAAACATTTCTGTAAAAGATATTATGGATTCCAGCCTCCAGTCAAGAATTGCCACAGGCAAGCGGTTGGGATTTGCTTTTGAGAATGAAGGGAAGATAGATCTCTAGGACTCCTTGAAAATAACCAACTTGTCGAGCGAATGGAAGTATTTCCGTTTTTATCAAATTTCATAGAAACAACTTTCTTTTTTCTTTTCAAATTTTAAAAAAAAACTACCTTTGCGCTCCTTAAATTAAAGGGCCCGTTCGTCTAGGGGTTAGGACATCTCCCTTTCACGGAGGAAACGCGGGTTCGATTCCCGCACGGGCTACAACAATCCCTTGACCTTAAATGCGTTCAAGGGATTTTTATTTTTTCCTCAATTATGAACTCTATTATTTTTGACTGTGATATATAAAAAAAGGCTGCGTTTCTGCAGCCTCAGGATAGCTTACTTTTTTTTAAAATCGATAACCCAAACAAAGTCCAAAACCCCTGAATGCAGGAACTTTTGATTCTATTGTTAATTTCGTACTTGTACTGCTTGTCGTTACATTGATATCAACACTTGGAACATCAATTGATGCTACTTCATTCTTTATGTCTGTTTGATCTTCAGAAGTAAAATCTCCGGTTGATTCAAATTCACCTTTTAACGAACCAAATCCTGCACCTAATATCCACCAATCCAATGTCCACTTATCTCCTAGAAGCCATTGCGAACCAAGCATTATTCCTCCAACAGTTGTTGTGAAATCTCCGGTGAGTAATAAATTATTGATGCCTCCACTTGTTCTGTCATAGCTAATATTGAATTTGTCTGCCGAATATTTAGAGTATCGGATATATCCTGCAAAATATAATCCCTTAGGACCATTTCCTTTTAAGTAGTAACGATATTCTGGTGTTATGCTAAATCCTGAAAAAGATAAATCTTTTGCATTATTAGATGGATCGTTTGAAACTGCAAATCCCGGTAATCCTCTTGATGGAAGATAGGATGCTCCCAGGGCAACAGATGAGTGACCATTAATTGAGTATTCTTCTTGCATGGATATATTCCCTAATGCAAGTGATAGTATATTAATTTTTAAAACATTTTTTTGAGCAAGTGATGGAACGATACTTGAGCAAATCAGAATAAGGGTAATTAGTTTTTTCATATGGATTTTTTTTTGGTTTTTATATTTGAGTTTTCAATTGTATGATATTGCGTTTGAATAGACAAGAGTTTTTTAGCAGCTGGCCAGCTTTCTCTTTGTATTTTGCATGGGTTAGACCGTAATTAATATAAGAGCGACAATTGATAAAAAATGTTAAAAGGGTAATTTTGGAAAATCAATTCACATGAAAGTAGAGGCTATTATGCGTGAAAACGCTGTTTTTGAATCATATACATCAATTCAGTTTAGAAATATTTCCATAACTTAGTTTCATTCATTTATTTTTAATAAAAGCCAAAGCTCACTAAACCTTTTGTCGAAGGATTTCGTGTTGCTATATATACCACTCAAACCAAATCAAACCAAATCCATGAAAAAATTAGTACTAGTATCATTATTTTGTGCGATAACCGTCATTGTCAAAGGTCAAAATTGCAATTTCAGTTATTCACCAGCAGGAGCATTAAACGTTTACAGCTTTACTCCGAATTCTGCATTCTCTCCTAATCATTATCATTTTGACTGGAATTTTGGTGATGGTACTACAAGTACTCAGGTTTCTCCTTCCCATACTTTTAATTCAACAGGTCCGTATTATGTATGCTACAACATTTTAGATTCGAATAATGTTGTCATATGCAATGCTTGTGATTCTGTTTCATTTCATGCAACAACGACTTGTTTTTTTACAGCAGCTTTACATCCAAACTCTTTCAACACGTATGATTTTATTTCAAGTGTAAATAATAGTCCGTTTGTATCATGGAACTATGGAGATGGTGGTTCGGGAACGGGAATATCGTCATCGCACACATACAGTGTTCCGGGAACGTATACAGTTTGCATGGCAGCGACAGATACTAACGGAACTACCTGCACCTACTGTCATTCAGTTGTTGTAAGTTCTGCTACCGGAAATTGTTTTTTTAGTTTTGCTGCCGATAGTTTACATCCAAATACAATTATTTTCACCAGCAGTCCTGCTTATGCACATTCAACAATTACATGGGATTTTAACGATGGACTGACAGGAACAGGAGCGACTGTAACACATACTTATAATTCAACAGGAGTTTATACTGTTTGCATGACAGAAAGCGACTCTCTCGGAAATATCCTTTGTCAGTCTTGTCATGCAGTAACAATTGCCTCACCAGCTCAGTGCAGTTTCACCTCTTCCGCAAATCCAAATCATTCTCTGACCATCGATTTCCAGGCTAGCGGTACTGCTGGTAGTGCTGTTACCTGGGATTTCGGGGATAATTTTTCAGGAACTGGAGCTGCAACAAGTCATGCTTACCTTAACTCCGGAACTTACAATGTATGCATGTATGTTAGACAGAATGGTGTAATAGTATGTTCGACTTGTACTTCAATTACCGTTCACAATTCAACAGGAAATTGTACAATTACATATACGGCAAGTTCATTTTTTCCTTCTGTATTAACCTTCGCCTTTCAACCGGCATCTGGTACATCTGTTGTTAGCTGGAGTTTTGGAGACGGAACAGCAGGTACAGGAACTACAACAACACATACGTATGTTCACACAGGAACATATACTGTATGTGCAACTGAAACAGATCCACAAACAGGCCTCGTAATTTGTCATACATGCATAATTGTTCAGGTCTCCGGAACTATTTCCAATTGTCAGGCGCAGTTTATCTCAACAACGTTAGCTCTAACAGGATACTTCATCGATCAGTCTGTTGCCAATAGCAATACCACAACCTATCATTGGGATTTTGGTGACAACACAACATCTAACAGCCGTTTTGTTCAACATGCTTATTCAGCCCCTGGAACATATAATGCCTGTCTTACAATTATCGATGGTAACTGTACTGATACATATTGCAGTCCTGTTATTGTAGATACGATTATAAACCCAACAGGAGGAAGTTGTCGTGCGCTTTTTGCTATTGTGCAACTTGCACCATACCAGGTAACGGTTGTAAATCTTTCAAGTGGATTGAACCTGAATTTTAACTGGAGTTTTGGTGATGGAACAAGCGATACTCAACCATACCCTACTCATTTATATTCCAATACAGGTTCATATAACCTTTGTTTAACAGTTGCAGATGCGAATGGTTGTTCCGATACGTATTGTGATACATTGTCTGTCGATTCTCTCGGAAATGTCTTCAGAGCAACTCAGGGTTTTACAATTAATATCGTTTCACCGGCACAATTAACCGGCATAAATGAAATAGCAGGTTCCCGTTCTTTCAATGTATATCCTAATCCGGTTTCAAATGAATTGAATATTGTTATTTCCTCAAGCAGAATTGCTGCTAAAGCTTACAGGATATTATCCATTGATGGAGCTGAAGTTGTTAAGGGGTTGCTGTCAGGGTTTGAAGGCAAGGCCAATACTCAGAGTCTTAGTAGAGGGGCTTATTTTCTTGAAGTGACTTTAATAGATGGTTCACGTAGTTATCAAAGCATAATTAAAAATTAATTTTTCCTAGTGTTAAGATTGAACATGGATGGGGCATATGCCTCATCCTGTTTCTATTCATGATGAGACCAGAGACAGATCTTCTTGAACGATGCAAAACGAATGACAGGAAGGCACATTATGAATTATATAAAATGTGCTTCCCTTTTCTGGTTTCTGTTTGCAGAAGATATTATGTCAATAGTGAAGATGTGCAATCTTCCTTAAATCTGATTTATCTGAAAATGATTAAAGGGCTTGCAAATTATTTAAATAAAAAAGAGTCCGTTCCTTTTGAATTATGGTCGCGTCGTGTCGCCATCAATCACGTCATTGATGAGTTTCGGAAAAATGCAAACCACAGAGAGCTTATCGATTATCGTGAGTTTGATGAATCTGAATACCTTCATCCAACAACTGAACCTGCTGTTGAAAAAGAACGTCTTGAGGAAATCTTGTTGGCAATAAAGCAGCTCTCACCGATGAGCCGCACAGTATTCAACTTATTTGTAATTGATGGATACAGGCATGAGGAAATTGCAACGATGTTAAAAATATCTTCAGGGACATCAAAAGCGCATCTTCATAATGCAAAGAAAAAGTTGAGAGAGATGCTCGACGGAGAATGGAAAAAAAAAGTAGTGATTCATAATTCAATTTTACAATGATGGATGATAAAAATATTCCTCAGATGGATCAGTCATGGTCCGCAGCTGAGAAAATGCTTGACAAGCATTTCAGAAAAAGAAGATTATTGATATGGTTTTTATCATTGATCATTCCCGTATTAATTATTGGGTTTGCAATTTATTTGCATAAAAATAATATGCCGGACAAAAATTTTAAAACAGATTCTTCACATGATGTTGCCTCATCTGGCTTGTCCGAAAAAGTTGATGTTTCACAGGAAAATGATCCCAGAGAATTGTTAAAATTTCATAATGCATCTGCAGATGTTGATTCGCAGATTGAAACTATTCCTCCGGCAATCATGACGGAAAAGTTATCTTATGTGAATAATACTTTCGTTAATAAACCACATTCTGAAAAAAAATCCAGTATTAGTAAACGACGCATCAGAAAATCAAATGTAATTAACGGATCGATTACTCTGTCAGAGAAAGTAGTTAGCCAACCGGATGAAATGCAGAATACAGTTGAAAAAATCGATTTAGCTTTTCCTGTTAAATCCGGATATCTGCCGTCTGAAAAAAGTGATGTCGATGTTAATTCAATTTATTCTTCGTCTGACAAAAAATCATTTTATTCAAAAATAGGGTGGGAGCTTGGTGTTTATGGCGGCTCAATGCATATCAGGAAAAACTTATCATCGGTGAATGGTCTGGATAATTATCTGCTTCATAGAAAAAATGAGGAAGAGGCAGTTCTTAATCCTTCTATTGGTATAGCGCTTACAGCCGGTATTAAATCTTTTAGCATCACTGTGGGCGCCGAGTATTCTGTTTATGGCGAAAAGACAAATTATTATCCTTACAGCAATCAGCAGACGATTATTGATAATAGTCTTTGGCAAACCTTCCTTGTTTCTTATACGGATGTTGACACAGCTTACATCATGGGGAATCCGCTTTTCCTTAGTACTGTTTTACAGCGTCAGGACAGTTCCTTTGTTTCGGATTCTGATACGATTTATGAATATAAATATGATAAGCAAATAGCCGAAAGAAATGGTTATAACCGATATTATTTTTTCGAATTACCGGTTGATATCTCTTATTATTTATCGCGTGGCCGAATGGGTTTCGGAGTAAGTGCCGGCATCTCACCTGCCTTACTGGTAAATGAAAGAGGGAACTATATTCGGAGTGATGGTAAAGGACTTGACTCGTTTGATGATATAAAATATTTCAGAAAGGTTGTGGTAAATGCAAGAGTTAGCGCAGATATTTATTACAGACTTTCTGCGCGCACCAAAGTTGTCATGCGTCCGCAACTACGGACAAATCTTAATTCAGTTTTTAAATCTGATTTTGGTGTACGGCAGAAGTATTATTCAGCAGGGGTTTTATTTGGTATTTCCTATTTTCTTAATTAGGATTCTTTGTATCTGTCTTTACACCAGAACCTCGTTTTCGAGCAGGTGAAGACTTAGTACATCGAGACTAAAAAAGCCAAATTCTTCGGCAACTTTTCCTTTGATTAAATAGCATCCTCTTCCACGAGTAGGGAATTCTGTACATACTTTAGGAAAATGTGTGGTATCGAAAAATCGTCCTTTGATGTCGATAAATGTTCCGAACATCATTCTGTCGCCATGCTTCGTGCGTGTATGCTTAATAGTTACGAGATAGCCCGCGATTTCGATGACATTCCCTTTATTCGCTGCAAGGTCAGCGACTGTGTGAACAGGAAGTGAAACATCTTTCAACAAGTCGAAAGGAGAAGAAAGAGAAAAGCCAATAATTTCTTTTTCGTCAAGAGCGTCGTCAAGTTTATGGTAATGCAGATCTGGCATTGTAAAATCATTTTTAGGGACTTCGAACAGTTCATGCGTGACGGTTGTTTTGTTTTTTCTTCCCAGATGCGTATGGATATCCCACAGCAATTGCTTTTTAGTTCTTTTTGTAAAGCGAAAAGCGCCGATGCGAATTAGAATTCTTAATTGCTCGACAGAAATCGGCACCCGTTTCATGAAATCGGAGAGGCCTGAAAATTCTCCCTGGTTGTTTCTTTCTTCTACGATGATTCCTACGATTTTTTTTTCCAATTCTGCGACATGTATAAATCCCGGGTATATGTCTTTGTCATAAATACAGGTCAGGTATTCACTCCTGTTAATATGAGGTGCATGAATGGTTGCGCCATTCATACGCGCCTCATGAAAATAAAATTCTGTATTGTAAAACCCGCCAAAATTATTAATCACTGCTACCATGTGCTCGAGCGGAAAATATGCTTTTAGATAAAGACTTTGATAACTTTCGACTGCATAGGAAGCGCTGTGACCTTTCGAGAAAGCGTATCCCGCAAAACTTTCTATCTGACGCCAGACTTCTCTGACGGTGCCGTCGTCATAGCCCTTCTGTTTGCAGCTGGAAAAAAATTTATTGCGTACAACAGAGAACTCCTCCCGGCCGCGGTATTTTCCGCTCATCCCGCGTCGCAGCATATCGGCTTCTCCCAGTGTGAGACCGGCGAAGTAGTGAGCGACTTTTATCACATCTTCCTGATAAACCATTACGCCAAATGTTTCATTAAGTAAATCGTAGATCTGTTGTGGCGTTTCATAGGTGGGTTTGCATCCTTTTGAGCGAAGGATATATTCTCTCATCATTCCCGATGATGAAACGCCGGGTCTGATGATTGAACTGGCTGCGACAAGTCCGAGATAGGTATCGGCTTCCAGCTTCTTCAGAAGCATTCTCATGGCTGGACTTTCCACATAGAAGCATCCCATGCAATTGGCTTCCCTTAGTAGCTTTCTTATTGTTTCATCATTTTTAAATTTTCCAACATCATGAATATCGATTTCGACACCTCTGTTTTTGCGTACAATTTCTACTGTGTCTTTAATGTGACCGAGCCCCCGTTGGCTGAGGATATCAAATTTGTATAGTCCGACATCTTCGGCTTCGATCATGCTGAATTGTGTAAGCGGAAAACCTTTCGGTGGAATTGTTGTGGCAGTAAAACTATGTATGGGTAATTCGGAAATGAGAATTCCTCCGGCATGAATACTCAGGTGTGCGGGGAAGTCGTTAATGATTCCCGAATATTTTTGTATGAGTGACGGGATTTGTCCCCGCTGATTAATTAATCCTTCCGTCTGAATCGAGTCTATATCAGCTTTCGGAAGACCGAATACTTTTCCCAGTTCACGGATTACGGAGTTTTCCTGCAGAGTGCTGTATGTGGCTAGCAGAGCGGTATGCCGGGTGCCAAATCTTTTAAAAATATAGTCGATTACGTCGTCGCGGTCGGCCCATGAAAAGTCGATGTCAAAATCGGGCGGACTTGTTCGGAATGGATTAATGAACCGTTCGAAGTAAAGATCCAGATCAACAGGATCTACGTCGGTAATTTGAAGTAAATAGGCGACGATACTATTCGCGCCGCTTCCTCTGCCGGTGTAAAAATAATTTTTATGCCTTGCATAATTAATGATGTCATGATTTATCAGGAAATAGGATGAGAATGCCTGCTCTGTTATCGCGGCAATTTCTTTCGTGATGCGATCGGTAATTTTTCTATTTGCTCCTGGGTAACGGTAAGAGAGATTGTCATCACAAAGTTTTCTTAACAGAAGTGAATCTTCATTGACAGAAGAAGTGTATGATTTTTTGTTTTTATTTTTCCCGAAATCAAATGTGATGTGGCATGCGTTAAGGATTTTTTTTGTGTTATGAATAATTTCAGGGTAAGAGGCGAATAATTTTTCGAGTTCATTCTCCTTATACATAATTTCATCGGGTGTTGACTGTTCGTTGAGCGGAAGTTTGCTGAGCAGAGTATTGTTGGCAATTGAGCGCAGGAGCCGATGAGCGTTAAAGTCAGTTCTGTGACGGAATGTAACCGGAGCCAGAACAACTAGTTTATGCAGTTTGTTTTTCCATGGAGTAAAGTTTAGCCGGTTCAGTTCACCGGGTTTGATTCCGATGAATTCATTTTCTCTAAGCTCTTTGGTAGGGTGATGAAATGGATAGATGATATAGCTGTGATTGAACGCAGGCGCTTGTTCAGGAATGGGTTCGTCTGTATGAAGGTGATGGGAGAGGAAGTCGTTAAGCTCCAGAAATCCTTCATTGTTACGGGCAAGTCCGATGTACTGCTGATTCATCCCATTGCGGAAGTCGATGCCTGCAATGGGTTTGATTCCTCTCTTCTCGCTTCTTCGTATAAAGTCAAGAATTCCCGATGTGTTGTTGATATCTGTTAGCGCAACGACATGTGCGCCGTTTTTCTCGGCCTCCGTCAGAAGGTCGGCGGGCGAAAGAATTCCATGTTTGAAGCTGAAGTATGTATGACAATTGAGGAACATGGGCAATCATTCTAACGGGTTCTCTTGATTTTGTTGAGTTGATTTGGGGTCGGGCTGAATGTTTTTCCTTATGCCATTAAACGGATTGAACTCACGCATCCTGTATCCTTCACTTACAGCCCGGTGAATTTTATTTTCTCCAAATCTTCTGCGTATTTTATCCATCGCCTGATACAGCTGTATAATTTCCTGGCTGTCTTCAAAGAGATTGATCTGGTGACCGCCACCGACGAGGTGACTGAATCGTACGCCGATAAGCCGGATGAGCTGCCGCCGCGTAAAAAGTTTATTGAAAAGTTCTTTCACCTTTCCGATGAGCGTATGATCGCAGGAAGTGTGAGGTATTCTCATCTGCATAGTATGAGTATTGAAATCGGAGTATCTTATTTTTACTGTTATGCATGCAGTGAGTTTGTTTTCCGTTCTCATCTGGAAGGCGAGTTTTTCTGTCATCGTCACAAACACAGATTGGATCATATTTATATCGATGGTGTCTGTTTCGAAAGTTTCTTCCGAAGAAATACTTTTTCTTTCCTGATAAGGTACTACCGGAGAGTTGTCGATGCCATTGGCTTTTTTCCAGATGGTAAGTCCGTTTTCGCCAAGCACCCTTTCGAGGAGTTCGACTGGCATTTTCTGAAGCGTGTGGACTTTTTCTACGCCCATGCTTCGGAGCAGGTGATAGGTTTTTTGGCCGATCATTGGAATTTTGCTGACAGACAGAGGTGCGAGGAAATTTTTTTCTGTTCCGTATTCTATTTTACGCTGACCATTGGGTTTGGCCTCGCCGGTAGCGACCTTACTAACTGTTTTGTTTTGTGAGAAGCCCAGGGAAATAGGAAGAGAGGTTTCTTTTATGATGTACTGGCGCAGCTCGCATGCAAATTTATAACAGCCGAAGAAGCGATCCATACCCGTGAGATCAATATAGAATTCGTCGATCGAAGATTTTTCGTAAAGAGGTACTTTTTCCTTGATGATATCAGTGATGATGTCGGAGAATTGTCCGTATTCTTCATAATCGCCACGGATGATAATTGCTTCGGGACAAAGACGACGGGCAATTTTTACAGGCATGGCAGAATGGATACCGTATTTTCTGGCCTCGTAGCTGCATGCTGCCACTACGCCACGATCGCTGTTTCCGCCGACCAGTACAGGCTTGCCTTTAAGTGCAGGCTGCCGGAGAATAGAAACCGACACAAAAAAGGAGTCCATATCCATGTGAACGATTGTCCGATGAGGAGAATTTGTCTGCATTACAGTCATTATTGATGATAGTAATGTAATCTAAATATTGACGATTGTGTATTGAAAATTGAAGAATGATGAGGGAGGGAGGGTGGAATGGAAGTGGCTTTAAAGAAACTGTTCTTATTAACAATTAAGGCTGGTTTGATGTTGAAAATTAACGGCTATCCCACTTGTTATGGTAATAAAAGTTGTAAATTTGAGAAACACAATTCGAAAAAATACATTCTATGAACTTAACAATCGACAAACAAGAGAAGTACGCACTTGTTACAATCAAAGAGGCGAAACTAACTTCTGTTGTTGCTCCTGAGCTCAAAGCGGAAATAGTAATGCTACATCACGAGGCATTTAAAAATATGATATTTGATATGACTGAGGTGCAATATTGCGACTCATCAGGTCTTAGCGCCATCCTGGTAGGATATCGTATGTGCAGAGATAACAATGGAACATTTGTTCTTGCGGGAGTTCAGGATCATGTAAAAAAGCTTATTTCAATCTCGCAATTAGATAGTATGCTATTGCAGGTTCCGACAACAAGCGAGGCTGTAGATCTTATTTTTATGGAAGAGGTAGAAAAGCAAATACACAAAGAATAATCGAATGAAGGTAATCTACCCGTTAATCTGCTTATTGTTTTTTGGGACTTTGTCATACGCACAGTGTGTGCCTGATTCAGGAATTACGCACAATGTTCCCGGTATCTATCCCAGCGCAGCAATAGGATTGCCTCACGCTATTACAGGCCAGCCGTATTCTACCGTTATACAAGTCTTCGTTCGTCCCGATACGACAATCGGAATATTTCATGTCATTATCGATTCGGTAAATGTTGAAAATGTTGTTGGGCTTCCTCCGGGATTTACCTATTCATGCACGCCATCTAATTGCAGTTTCCCGGGAGGTACCAATGGATGTATTTTTCTTCAGGGCCAGGCACCATCAAATCAAATGGCGGGAACTTACCCACTGGTTGTCCGACTTAAAGAATATGGAACACTTTCAGGGACGCCTTTGAATCAATTGGACAGTTCTACGGATTATAGTATAGTCGTCGATTCGACTACTGGTATTGGAACACTTGAAAAATCTAATTTCTCAGCAGGACAAAATCTTCCTAATCCTGCAAAAGAATCTACGATCATTCCAGTAATGCTCGTTCATCCGGAGATTGTATCATTAACTGTCTCAAACATTATCGGAAAGAAAGTTATTTTCCAGACGTACAATCTTCAAAAAGGAAAGACGAATATTCAGCTCGACATACATGGCTTACAGCCGGGAATATATCTGTATACAATTTCAAACGGCACTAATACGATAACCCGTAGGATGATAGTCTCTAATGACTGATGATTTTTGAAGTAAGCATTCTTGGCAGCAGCTCAGCCACACCAATTTATCAAAGACATCCAACTGCTCAGATAGTAAATATTCATGAGCGCCTTTTTTTAGTGGATTGTGGTGAGGGAACGCAGATTCAGATGAACCGGTATAAAGTAAAGTTTCACCGGATCAATCATATATTCATTTCTCATTTACATGGTGACCATTATCTGGGTTTGCTCGGATTATTATCTACCATGCACTTACAAGGGAGAACTACGGATATGCACATATTCGGGCCTGAGCCATTGAGAGAGATAATTGATATCCAGTTAAAATATTCTGAAACAAAACTCAGATATAATCTGATTTTTCATCCGTTAGAAACTGATCAGTCGCAAGTAATCTTCAGCGACGACACAATTGAGATAAAGACAATTATTCTTAACCATCGAATTCCCTGTACTGGATTTCTATTTAAAGAGAAGCCCTTACTTCGAAAACTTAATAAAGAACAATTAATAAAATACGAAGTGTCATTGAGTGCTTATCAGGATTTGAAAAACGGGCATGACTTTGTAGCGTCTGATGGCAGTATTATTCCAAATATTGAATTAACGACTGATCCGAAGCCACCTCGTACCTATGCTTATTGTTCTGATACGTGTTACGATGAACGAATAATTCCGTTGATTAGAAATGCCGATCTCTTGTATCATGAATCTACATTTTTAAGTGATAAAGAAGTACGCGCTGCGGAGACATTTCACTCAACAGCTGCGCAGGCAGGGATGATTGCAAAAAAGTCGGAAGTGAAACGACTAATCATCGGCCATTTTTCTGCCCGTTATAAAAATCTATATCCACTTCTTGAAGAAGCAAGGACTGTTTTCTCGGAAACCACACTTGCCATAGAAGGCGATAGTTTTCGAATCGGGTAACAGAAATAAAGTGGTTGCGGTTATTAAAGCTGAGTCTGTTTCAACTTTTTTAATTCAGCCTGAAGGTTTCGCATCGCATACCGTGAGCCTTCGCGGAAAGCAGAAAATGCAGGTGCTATTTCTTCAAGTTTTTCTCCATCACGTGCATACTCTTCAATATTTGTGATGAGTTTTTTCAGTTCATTCAGTTCGAAGATGGCAATACTCGATTTAACTTTATGCGCAACAGCATGCGTTTCTTTCCAATCGTGTTTTGCTATCGAATGAGTTAGTTTTTGAACAGCTTCAGGAACTTGTTTCAGGAAAATTTCTATCAATTGAATTGTTAATTCCTGATCACCACCGGTAAACTTATCAAGATGTTCCAGATTCATTCCAGCCTCTCTGTACTTAGTCAGCACTTTCGCATTATCTTTTCGTGATGCCGGTGAATCAGAAACATTTGGCTGAACATACTTCATGATGGTGAAATATAATTCTTCCGGAGTATAAGGTTTCACAACATAATCATCCATTCCGCATGCTTTCGCTTTTGCTTTTTCCTTATCGGAAGCATCAGCAGTAATAGCTATGATTGGAATGGTTTTCATTTCTTTTCCAAGACGCGTGCGGATTTCATGAGTGATTTCATAGCCATCCATTTCTGGCATTTGAATATCCATTAAAATTAGGTCGAAATTTTTTTCCCGAAGCTTACTTAATGCAACCCGGCCATTTTCTGCGGTGTCGAGGTTGTCGAATCCGAATTTTTTGAGAATATTTTTTACAAGAAGCTGATTTATTTTATTGTCTTCTACGATAAGAACACTGACATTTGAAAAGTCGAGCGCTTCAATCTTTTCTACATAAGGAATAACTTCACGCTTTTGCTGATTCTTACTCATCCGGAACGTCATGTCGACAGTAAATACCGACCCTTCGTTAATCTTGCTTTTAACGGAAATTGATCCACCCTGCAATTCGACAAGTTGTTTTACAATTGTTAAGCCGAGACCAGTTCCTTCGTATCTGCGTTTATTGTTTTCTGCCTGCTCGAAACTTTCGAATATACTCTGAAGTTTATTATCAGGAATTCCAATTCCGGAATCAGTAATCTTCATTCTTATTTTGCACGTTGTTTCATTCTCGTCGAGGAGTTTCACCTCAAACATTACTTTTCCTTTCTCGGTAAATTTCACGGCATTACCCATGAGATTTATTAGAATCTGGTTTAAACGGATAGGGTCTCCGATAAGATTGTTCTTTATATGATAATCAATCGTACATCCTATTTTAATTTTCTTCTCGTCGGCTCTTACCTGAAGAATCTGGACAATACCCTTAATGAGATCGCGCAGATTGAATTCATTTTCGTTGAATTCAATTTTGCCGGCATTGATTTTTGAAAAATCGAGAATGTCGTTGATGATAACCATAAGATTGTTTGCAGAAATCTTAATGGCATCAATATATTCTTCCTGTTCTTTTGTAGGATTGGTTTTATTGAGAAGGTGAGCCATCCCAAGTACACCATTCATAGGTGTGCGAATTTCATGACTTACATTGGCAAGAAACTGTTCCTTAAGTTTGTCAGATAATTCTGCAATCTCTTTTTGTTTTTTAAGTTCTTCCAGATCGTATTTAATGTGAAGTGCTTTTGTTTTCAGGTTTACCTCTTCTGAAGTTACCAGCTTATCCAAATCAAAATATTTCTGATAATGATTGAGGGCATTTTTATAATCACCCAATTTCTCATAGGCGCATGATAAAAATTGATGAATTTTTACAAGCTGTCCTTCCATCGGAGATGTTTCCGCGATTAGCAATGCACTCGTAAGAACTTCGATCGCTTTATCGTATTGCGTTAGATCGATATATAAATTTCCAAGGCTTTTCTTTATCTGTGCTTTAACCACAGGAGAAGAACCGTCTTTGGCAACATTCAGTGCTTCGTTGAAATAATTGATTGCTTTTTCGTATTCCTTAAGTTTAGTATAAAGGATTGCAAGACTACCCAGCGTTTTTGCTTTTGTATCTGAATCTTCAATAAATTCGATAGAGTGTGCTGCACGTAGAAGATAGTACAAAGCTTTGTCATATTCATCAAGCCAGTTGTAGGCATTTCCAAGAAGGAAATATGAATTGACCATTTGATTTTTTTGCTTGAGGCCTTCAAAAATTTTCAATCCTTTTTTGAAATGATCAATAGCCTCTTCATACTCCTGAAGAAAAATATACAACTTGCCAAGCTCATTATAATTATTGGCAATACCTTCTGAGTCGCCTAGTTCTGTATTTATTTTCAGACTCTGTAGTATGTAATGCAAAGCACTTGGACAATCGCCAAGCTTGAAGTAGATAGAACTGATCTCGTTCAGACAATCCAGTTGCCCGTGTTTATCCTCGAGCTGAAGGAAAAACAATATGGCTTCATTGAATGCTGTGAGCGACTGTTTGTATTGTTTCTGAATGAGGTAACATGCTGCTTTATCACGAATGATAATTGCCATGCCTTTTTGATAATTACCCTGCTGAGCAATTGAAAGCGCATCGTCAAGCAGCGACATAGCCTGATTGACATTTCGGTTTCTCAACACTTGTGCGCGTTGTATAAGTATATCTACACTTTCAAATCCCATAATGAAATAATTAACCCAGAAGAATTATTAAACTTTTACTCGTCTGAATTATATCAATAAACCCCCTCAAGGTTTGACTATTTACGTAAATTTCTTACAGTTGGATTTTAACGATTTCCGTTATTGTTCCACCCTAAAGATGAAAATTTCTTACGGCCGTAAAGATAATAATAGCGAAGTATGCTTTTAGGAAAAATGAAAAAGGAAGTAGGGTTTTTATTTTCAATAATCTTTGAAATTGGGCGTGAATAGCTGCTTTTAAGCTTTTTAAAATCACGCCATGCTTTTAATACAGCTTTATAATCTTTGAAGTTACCTGAAAATAGAAATTTAAAAGCTGCCAGAATGTCGAGAAAAATCCTTGTTTTCAGGATAGATTGGTAGTCACTTTCACTTGCATTTTTATAAACCATCAGAAGATTGTTTCTGAAATTCAAGTATGTTTTGTGAGGATTGCTTTTTGGAAGGGTTCCGCCACCAACATGAAAGACTTTAGATTCTGCGCAGTAAAGAATTTTCTTCCCGGTGTTTCTGATGCGCCAGCATAGATCGATTTCTTCCATATGGGCAAAGAACAAAGCGTCGAAGCCGCCCATATTTTTAAATACTGCCGACCTGATCATCATACATGCACCGGTAGCCCAGAATATTTCGCAGTTATCGTCGTACTGATGATTATCTTTTTCAACAGTATTGAAAATTCGACCACGACAAAACGGATATCCATACTTATCGATAAATCCACCCGCTGCACCTGCATATTCAAAATATTCGGGCGAATGATAGGACAATATCTTCGGCTGACAAGCACCTGACTGTTTATCGGAATCCATTAAGGTTAACATGGGTTCAAGCCAATGCTCGGTAACTTTTACGTCACTGTTAAGCAGGATATAATATTCGGTTTCAACTTTCGATAATGCAGAATTATAACCGCCTGCATAGCCATCGTTGTTGGCATTCCTGATAATTTTAACGGAGGGGAAATTTTTAATCAGGAAGTCAACTGAGTCGTCGGTAGATGCATTGTCTGCAACAATCACATCTGCCAAATCTTCGCTATAACGGATGACGTCTGGCAGGAATTTCTCAAGAAAATTCCTGGTATTCCAATTAAGAATAACGACAGATATGCGGTGAGACATTTTGGATTTGGTGAAAAGTCAAAGGTACTAAGACGCATATAATTTAAAAGCGTCAATTAGTTCAGTCATGAAAAGTTATGAATATGTTCGAATGAAATTAGGGTTGCCTTAACGTGGATTCACAAAATCTTCTTTTGTTCGGCTACCATATGTATCAATAGAGTTTTCCTGATCCATGTCATTCCCAAACTGCTGTGTTCGGCCATGCATCATCAGTTCCCATTTGGGTTCCTTTAGTTCACCCTTAGCATCAGAATGGATAAGCCTGTAATCATTCGTTGAAAGGTCTGTAGAGTAAAAAACAAACTTTCGATTACTTTGATTGTCGAGTTTGTAATATTGCCAAATCTCATAGGGGTAACTATTGGGGTCGTTCTTCACTTCGGCAATTGCATTGGGTGCTCCGTATTGCAGGTAAACACGCCCACGGTCCGTTTCATATCCTTTATTATTTAATGAGCTGTATAAATTATTGACCTTTACTACCTGTGGTTTGTACTCTTGCCAGGCAGCCTCTGGGTTTTCGCGATTACGACGAGACCAAAAATAATAAATGTACTGCTGCATGTTATGTATGTCGCCGACTTCTATTTGAGTTTCGCCGGTAATAACTTCGATGGAAGAAGCGATAGGGAAGAGGCAGGCAATATAATCTCTCAGCGTGTCTGGGTTGTAAACAGAAGAGATAAAAGTATTGCTTACATCGATAGCATTTATGTCTGCCGTTACTTCCGGTTTGCTTCTTTCATTACTTCTTTGAAAAAACATATTTTTAAATGCAATTATTTTGTTCGACTTATTTCTGACTTCAATATTCAGGTAGTAATTTCCTGATGTCAGATCAGCAATATTGAATTCCCCGATGATTGGATTTATGTTCATCGGGTTTTGCTTTTGTGAAACAATATAGTTCTCTTGAATTTGTCTGCTTTCTTTTCCGCTGATGTAATAACGAACCAGATAAACATCTGCAGGTGCTATATCGGTACGGTATACCTCTGCATAAAATTTAAGTGCAGAATTTTCTTTGGGATAAAAAGCATTTACAAAGGGTATTATATCGAATCCGCTTTTGAAAAATTTCCCAACTTGATCAGTTTTAGTATACGACTCTATTAATTCGATATCTGATATACTTAATGTATCAGCCGGAAATCCAAAATCGATATTTTCTTTTAAAGAGAATTCTTTCGAATCTGAATTTTTATCACGGATAGCTAATTCAATCTGGTAAGTCCCACGCTTAAGTGGCACTCTCTGCAGGTCAACAAAGTCAGGCGAAGAAGAACTTCCGGAAGGTATTTCAGGGCTGTTGAGAATGTATTTATCAGCATAAACAATTTTATCATTCTCACGGATAATCCATCGTACTTCAATCTGGCCTTTCAGGTTGTTGTTCGTGGCTGGAATAAAATTTACTGTATTTCCGACAACGTTGAGGTAGGTTTCAATGTAACCTTGTTTGCCTGGCACATCAAAAGATGAGTATGAGAAAAATGCAATAAGGTTTTTTGCCTGAATAGCAGATGTCAAACAGGTAATAGACATTAAAAAGATAATCTTTTTCATTGATATGACTTGTGAAGTAAAAATACAAAAATTAACCGTGGCTATAACTTCATATTGTCACCGACTGGATATTTAACAGAATCATGACGATGGTAGTAGGGTGATGTTTCTAAACTTCGGACTTTTTAATTGAGATCAATAAATGGATTAATAAAATTGCCGTTTTGCCGGATAAGTTGTCAAGTAAATCGAAGGTCTCATTAATAGAACTTTCAAGAGTTTACGAAAAGGTAAAAGCGATTATCTATTTTTGACGGAAATGTCGTCCATACACTGGTTTTTTCTTTTTCTTTTTTTTATGTCAGTTCTGCTGATATTTTATTCCTATGTCCTGTTCCCTGTTCTTCTGGCATTGTTAACCTGGAGGAAGAAGGCGGCAACAGCAATAAAATCAAACAGGGAGTATAAGGTCAGCATATTGATTTCAGTGTATAATGAGGAAGGCATTATCGGTGACAAACTGGAAAGTATATTGAAGTTGGATTATCCAATTGGGAATATCGAAGTATTAATTGGCTCCGATGCATCCGATGATAAGACCAATCAAATTGTTCGTTCGTATTCGGAAAAACATCCAAACATCAGGCTCTATGAGTTTAATGAGCGGAGAGGAAAGCCTGCTGTTATAAATGATCTAGTTGCTTTATCCGGAAATGATATTATTGTACTAACCGATGCAAACGTCCTTTTCGAAAAAGGAGTCATCTGGGGACTTGTCGCACATTTTGCAGATGAACGTGTCGGCCTTGTCGGTTCGAATATTTTGAATGTAGGAACAACAAACCATGGAATATCGGTTCAGGAAATGAGCTATATCGAGAGAGAAAATCTTATAAAATACAGAGAAGGATTGTTATGGGGATGCATGATGGGGCCATTCGGTGGTTGTTATGCCATTCGCCGTGCGCTTTTTGAAAAAGTACCTGAAGGATTTCTGGTTGATGACTTCTATATTTCTATGAAGGTTTTAGAAAAGGGGTATAGATGTATAAACGATCTTGAATCGATTTGTTATGAAGATGTTCCTGACGATATTTATCAGGAGTACAAAAGAAAAGCGAGAATTTCTTCGGGTAATTTTCAAAATTTAAAAGTCTTCAGAAAGTTTCTTCTAAAACCATATACGGGTGCCGGCTTTTGTTTTATCAGTCATAAATTTTTAAGATGGATGACTCCGTTTCTGATAGTTATCTCTTTCATTTCGCTCTGTATTCTTTCATTTTATGATAGCAGATTTCTATTTCTACTGGTAGGTGAAATTTTATTACTAGCATCGCCACTTATCGACAACATTGCAAGACGGGCAGGAATACACCTAAGGGTTCTACGATTCGTCGCTTATTTTTCTTTTATGAATCTGGCACTTCTCAGAGGGTTTTTCAGATACCTGGGTGGGATAGATTCAGGAGTCTGGGTTCCAACGAAAAGAAAATAATTTTTACTTACTTTTTTCTGAAGTTAAGAGCTGTTATATATTGGAAATCAATTGTCATCGTGTATAGGTTTACCAACAATCGAAACTATTATGAAATTCTATTGCATGAATTTGAGATTTTCTCTTGCAGGTTTTAAAAATAGTTTACTTTTGCGGCGGAGAGATGGCAGAGCGGTCGATTGCGGCGGTCTTGAAAACCGTTGAGGGTCAAACCTCCGGGGGTTCGAATCCCTCTCTCTCCGCCCAGGCTACCGCATTGGTAGCTTTTTTTTGTTTTATACTTATCTGACTGATAATGCGGAAGATTCAAATTCAATTCTATATTTGACGATCTATGAGTCAGAAAAAACCTCACACATCTCCTCTTAATATAATAGTAGTTATTGCAGCCCTGGGTTATTTCGTAGATATCTATGACTTAATTCTCTTTCAGGTGATTAAGAACCCAAGTCTCGAATCGTTAGGATTAAGAGGCCAGGAACTCACTGATGCAGGCCTCGATCTGATGAACTGGCAGATGATTGGAATGCTCATTGGAGGAATCTTATGGGGCGTACTCGGTGACAGGAAGGGTCGGTTATCAGTGCTCTTCGGATCAATTCTTCTCTATTCGATTGCAAATATTGCCAATGCATACGTGACTAATCTCGATATGTATGCGCTAATGAGACTTGTGGCCGGTATCGGATTAGCCGGCGAATTAGGAGCAGGGATAACGCTTGTCAGCGAAACGATGACTCAGAAGAACAGAGGGTATGGAACTATGATCGTTGTTTCTTTTGGTGTATTGGGCGCGGTGGCCGCAAATCTGGTTGCTTTAAACGGGCAGTACTTTGCTGGCTTATTATTTACATTGACCAATCATCATTATGAGGCCTGGCAGGTAGCATATATTATTGGGGGCATTCTAGGAATCTTCCTACTGTTTTTACGCCTGGGTGCCTATGAAAGTCATATGTACACATCAGTCAGTACACAACATATTTCAAAAGGGAATTTTCTTAAACTGTTTTCATCAATGAAGTTGATGAAAAAATATCTTTCATGTATAGCCATTGGCATTCCCATCTGGTTTATGATTGGAATATTAATCGCGCTGGCCAGAGATATAAGTGCAGCGAAAGGGATTGAAAGTGTTGTAACAGGTAATGCCGTTATGTATTTTTATATCGGAACTTCATTCGGTGATTTTATGAGTGGTTATCTCAGTCAGATTTTCAAGAGTAGAATAAAAATTGTTTTTTTCTATCTAGCATTGACAGTACTTGCCGTTCCACTTTACCTGTATATGCCAATTAATGATCCCTACATGTTCTATTGGATCTGCGCCTTTTTAGGTCTTGCCTCCGGTTATTGGGCTGTTTTTATTACGATAGCGTCTGAGCAATTCGGAACCAATATCCGGTCAACTGTTACTACAACGGTACCGAACTTTGTACGTGGGTCATTGGTTATACTAACATTCACTTTGAACTTTTTTAGAAAAGATCTTCATATTGATTTGATCACAAGCTGTCTGATTGTCGGAATAATTTCTGTTGTCATTGCATTTATTGCATTAAGCAGGCTGGAGGAAACCTATCATAAAGAACTTGCTTATTCAGAAATAATGTGAGCTATGAAAACTAAAATAACGCTTGTGCTTGGTGCTTCGGTTAATCCACAACGATTTTCAAATCGGGCCATTCGGTCGTTACGCAAAGCTGGTCATACGGTTTATGCAATTGGACTTAGAGAGGGGCAGGTAACTGATGTGGATATAAAAACAATTAAACAGATATGGACTGATGTTGATACAGTAACATTATATCTCTCGCAAAAGAATCAAAAGCAGTATTACGATTATATTATTTCATTGCATCCGAAACGAATCATCTATAATCCGGGAGCAGAAAATGAAGAACTTGTAAAACTAGCAAAGGAAAATAATATTGAAAACCTGGAAGCATGTACGCTTGTCATGTTATCAACGGATCAATACTAATTTGCTGCCGGTTGAAATTTTAAATTTCCGGAAATAAATTATCAGGAAAGCATTTACCGATAGTAATTGCTTTCTAGTCAGATAATAATTGAAATGTATTCTAGATGGAATCCGGAAAGGTAATCTTCAATTTTGCTTCCTGTAGTACTTGGAAACCAAAGCCTAAAGAAGTTAAGCTTTCTTCTCTTCAATTCTGGCTTTCTTACCAGATATACCACGGAGATAAAAGATTTTTGAACGACGAACGATACCACGTTTATCAACTACGATTTTGTCGATCTTAGGTGAATAGAGCGGAAAAATACGCTCAACTCCGACGCCATTGGAAATTTTCCTTACTGTAAAAGTTTGTGCAGTGGCAATGCCCTTACGCTGTAAAACAACACCCTGATATTGCTGTATACGCTCTTTAGTTCCCTCAATAATCTTGTAAAAAACAGTGATAGTATCGCCTGCTTTGAATTCAGGAATATCGCGTTTTTCAATGATGGCGTCTGTAGCAATTTTAATTAAGTCCATGATAATAAGGGTTTTTGATAGGGATTTTGCTCTTTTTTTCAGTTGTTAATTCCTGAAAATGGAGCGCAAAGATAAGAAAAGAGAATAAAGATGCAAGAGGGAAGAATAAAGAATAAAGAGCCCAGAATAAAGAACCAAGAACCAAGAACCAAGAACCAAGAATAAAGAACCAAGAACCAAGAACCAAGAATCAAGAACCAAGAATCAAGAATCAAGAACCAAGAATCAAGAACCAAGAATCAAGAGCCAAGAATCAAGAACCAAGAACCAAGAATCAAGAATAAAGAGCCAAGAATATAAGACTAAGAACCAAGATTTAAG
>JANPNV010000108.1:0-39321 GCA_031427625.1 Bacteroidota bacterium | reverse complement strand
CAATGCACCATAAGCAAGATTAGAGGCGTTGAGCGGGACATCTAATACGATCTCATACTTTGTCCAGTCTGTACTGCCTTTAATCGATCGGTCCGTTTTCCCGTCGTGCATATTATCAAATCCCAACGAATGATCAGAACCCTTCTCATCAATACGAAACCAGAGTCCAGACCAATCCGAAACATCTTTCGTTTTTACCATGCCCGACATGCGAACTCTTTTTCCAATATAATTGTCGGGTAAACAATTTTGCATTAACGTACCAAAGCCATTTATCTTTTTTGCTGTAGATTTAATACTAGCTGCATTCTTCCCATCCTGTCCGGCACCTTTATCAATTCCCATGTCGTAGCTTTTGGGTTCACTGCCTGCTTTAAACCATCCAGTAGCATTGTCAAAGGAAAATATTGTTGCACTCAATGCAAGTAATAAAACAGTTGAATAAATATTTTTCATGTTTTTTATGTTTTTGGTAGATGATAAAAAGGAGTTATAACAATTCATACTACAATGTATTAGTAAATAACTAATAAGCCAACTCTGAAAAAACTATCAAGCGGATAAAATCGACAATAATGAATTTTGATTATAGCGATATTTCCCAATCTTCCAAATTAATAAATCCAATCATCTTTTTATGCTAAAACAAATGCTCGCTTATCAATGACATTCCATTGTAGTTACCAGCCTTCCAACATTTGAAGCAAATACTGTCAGACTAAATTTATTTTTGCATAAACATCAGCTATCGAAGCATTCTCCAATGCGATCCCATTAAATACCTGAATTGCCGGTTTATCCTTTTGCGGAATTTCCCTATGCATAAAGGCAGTATCTATGCCGTGAACAATCCCATCCGTATCAAAAACAGGACCTCCACTCATTCCATTTAAGGAAATATCCTGAGTCATAAATCCAATATAATTCTTTCCGTTATCCGTCACAGTTACAGCATCAATAATATAAGTTGGCTGCCAATATTGTCTGACAGCATTTACGTTAATGCTTCCATTTGGATTTTGCGATATTTGTGCAAGCGGATAACCACATAGGCAAATTGATTTTCCGGCCTTAGGTCTATCCAGTAGTATATCAACAGGTGTCGTATTAGCTATATTTAATTTACCTAAAAAAATATCGCGGACAGCATCGCGATAAATTTCCGTAATAACTTCAGGCGGGTTTACAATATGATCAGGTATATTTCCTCTGTATTGAAAAATTGAATTTGTCGGGGCTTCCGTCAATACATGTAAGGCAGTTAGAAAATGCCCTTTAGTATCTATAAAAAATCCTGTTCCTCCTACTCCTATCTGCATATTCCCATCATTTGTTGAAACAAAAAATATAGGAAAAATTGATTTCTTAATTTTTTCGATTGCTGATTGATACATATAAATTCGTTATTTCATTTTAAGTTAACATTAAATGGTAAGAAGAACAAGGTTTGATAAATGACTTTTACTTATTATCTTAATTAATACAATCAAACTTAGAATATTCCTAAAAATTCTGCAAGCCCCAGAAATTCATGCCATGCACTATTACAGATGGCAGAATACTTTTTGTTCTATGAGTCAGATATCCCCACATCAATCCTATGGGAACAATCCGCATTGAACTCAATAAAGCTTCTGTTAGGTTTTGGTCTTCAGAATACCATTTAGGGAAATGCATAAATGCCCAGAGAACTGTAGTTATGAACCAACCTATTCCTAAATTATTCAGGTATGCACCTATTCTTGTTTGACCTACTACCCTAAAGAATTCCTCTGACAAGCCGGCTACAATAAAGCCAGTGTATAATGCACCAAAAAGTCCTCCACTTTCAACAAGAACTGCATTCCAGGTTAAACTTTCCGGAGATACGATTCTATTAGTAATTGCTGAAATCAGAACTATCGGTATTATCAGAATGAAACCACGAATTCGAAATCCTAAATCCTTTGGTTTATATTTTAAGACGAACAAAATAATTGCTAATGCAATTGGGAAAACAAAAAAGATAAGCGGGATAATTGCTAGTCTCACTAATCCGTTGAGATGCTTCCAATCGACGGAAGGAGAAAGTCGAAAATAAAAAAACAGGAGTCCTAATATAAAACTGATAAAGAAATAAATTGTTTCACGTTTTGGTTGTCGAACAATAAAGTTGTGTGTTGTCGGTTTCTTAATTGCATATAGATCAATAAAAAATGAACATAGCCACATAACAGCTATGTAAGCCAGACTTTGCATTATCGTATCATGCCGATATCCGATATAAATTACAATTATCGATGTTGCTACGATCAACAAAAACGTCAGTAGGTTAGTTTTTATTTTTGAAAGCTGGAATTGGACAACGGCTTTTATCATAATTTTCAAATGTAATTTATTTCAGTCAGCTTTATATTAATAGTAACAACAGATAATGATGACAACTCTAATTACTTGAAATCACTTTAAACTCTCCTTAACCTCTTTAATAAATTTCCCATTTTTGTAGTGCTCTATCAGGACAGTCGTTTCACGCGGGTTATAAAAATATGATGGTCCTTCAGCTTTTCCATTTTTAAAATTGGCTTTGATGACAATTTCCCTGTTAGAATCAAACACGATAAATTCTCCTTCTGGCTTTCCGTTTATACATCTTCCTTCACGTTCAACAAATCCACTATCACTATAGGCAGTAAATTTTCCATTGCATAATTCTCCGGTCTCATTGTAGTAGAATCGTTCTCCAAACATTTTTCCCTTACGGAACCCTCCGGTATATTTAACATTGCCATTTTTATAAAAACTAGTTGTCAAACCCTCCAACTCCTGATCCTTAAAAAAGGCGTCCTGAGATTTATATAAACCATTTTCATAATAAATTCTTTTCTCAACCTGATTTTTATAGTAGTGATATTCAACTACCATAGAAATTTTCTCCACCACATTGAATATTGAATCTACTTTTGGTTTACCATTTTCAAAAATCCTAAAACTATATTTTCTACCATTTTCGTAGTACCCATACCATTCACCGATCTGTAAATCATTTTCGTATGATCCATTCCATTTAATCGTTCCGGAATCATAATATCCCAAAGCCTCCCCATTTCTTTTATCACTTTTAAAATATATTTTGATTGCAGCCTCCCCTTATTGAAAAAGCTTATAATTTGATTTCCTTTTTAATCAACATATTTTCGTTCAGAAACTATGACTCCCTCTTCATTGTAATATAAAATCCTATCATAATGATAATCTACTCCATAGGAAATTGCCTTTAACTGACCTGACTTATAATAAGATTTCGTAACGGAAGATCCTTTCTCCTGTGAAAAACAGAAATTACAACAAATAATAAAAAAGATTATTGTGATTGAAGTTTTCATTTTAATAAATCTAACAAAGAAGAAGTGTCATATATGTAAGTTGTTAATTGAATTTTCAGTATTTATTAATATCCACATTATTCTTTTTAAATCACATCCACAAAATATTTATTCCCCAATCTATAAAGAAAAATTAAAAAATATTATTTCTCCTCCCTTTAGCCAATTAGAAAGCATGGCATCAACAACTATTAATAAATTGAAAACTGAAAAGGTAAATCA
The DNA here is from genome assembly GCA_031427625.1 of Bacteroidota bacterium. Taxonomy (GTDB): domain Bacteria; phylum Bacteroidota; class Bacteroidia; order AKYH767-A; family 2013-40CM-41-45; genus JADKIH01. The sequence goes on along the minus strand of JANPNV010000108.1, from coordinate 35,734 downwards.
GATCACTGACTCTGTCACATGTTTCATCGACTCGGCGAATTCATCAAAAAGATATGTGCTGTCATGAGGGCCGGGCGCAGATTCGGGATGATATTGTACACTGAATGCAATTCTGTCCTTTACGCGCATGCCCTCGATGGTATCGTCGTTCAGGTTGATGTGTGTGATCTCTACTAATTTCGATTTCCTCATCTCATCTTCGTTCACAGAAAAGCCGTGGTTTTGAGAAGTAATCTCGCATCTTCCCGTCAAAATATTTTTTACAGGATGATTAATTCCGCGATGACCGTTAAACATTTTATAGGTACCGATGCCACAAGCCTCCGCTAAAAGTTGTTGTCCGAGACAGATGCCGAAAAGAGGTATGTTGTCTTTTAATATTGCCTTTACATTCTCAACGACGTTTTGCATAGCGGCAGGATCGCCGGGACCGTTACTCAATAAGATTCCGTCAGGGTTCCAGTTCTTCACTTCAGCAAAAGGAGTATTAGCCGGAAAAACATTTACATAACAGTCGCGCTGAATAAGGTGACGAATAATATTCTTCTTCACACCGAAATCCATAACGGCTACCTTATGTCTTGCGCCGGGGTTGCCCATCAGATAAGGAACTTTCGTGGTCACCTTCGACGACAATTCAAGTCCTTCCATCGGCGGCACTTCTGCCAGCATTTTCTTTAGTATGTTGATGTCTGTCGTCTCAGAGGATATGATGCAGTTCATCGCTCCCTTCGAGCGTATATGTCTTACCACAGCTCTCGTGTCGATGTCTGATATGCTTACGACGTTTTCATTCTCGAAATAATCCTGAATCGATTCTGTGGCTGCCTTGCGTGAATACTGTACGCTAAAACCGCGGCATACAAGTCCGGCGATCTGCACCTTGTCGCTTTCCACTTCAGCTGGATGAATTCCATAATTGCCAATGTGTACATGTGTGGCAACGAGTACCTGTCCGTAATAAGACGGATCAGTAAAAATTTCTTGGTAGCCCGTCATCCCTGTGTTAAAGCAAATCTCTCCTGTCGTAATTCCAATTGCTCCTGCTGCTTTTCCATGATAGAAAGTTCCATCTTCCAAAAGTAATACTGCAGGCTTTTTTTCGAGAATATTTGTCGGCATGACGGTAAAGATAGCACTAGAAAATTAAAGTCAAAAATCAAACGTCAAACATGAAACGTGTAAGCTGAAACGTTTAAGCTGAAACGTCAAAAAAAAAGAGGCTTCATTAAATGACGAAATCAATGTAAAAACAAAAGAGGGCTGAACCTACGCTCAACCCTCTTCTGTCTTTAGTTTATCGGCTTTTGACTACAAACTATTCTTCGTCTTTTTTCTTCTTTGCTGCGACTTTTTTAGGTGCTGCTTTATCTTCTGTCTTCTTCACTGCTTTTTTCTTTGGAGCAGGAGCTTCGGCAGTAGCATCGGCCACTTCACCATCAGGAGCTGCAGTCTTCTTGCTGCTTCCGCCTCTGCGACGTGTTGATTTTGCTTTCTTAGCTGCAGTAGATTCTCCGCCATCGATTCCGTAGATCAGGTTAAAATCTACCAGTTCCATCATGCACATTTCTGCATTGTCACCGGGACGATTTTCAAGTCTGATGATGCGTGTATATCCACCCGGACGATCAGCAACTTTCGGTGCGATTTCACGGAAGAGTTCGGCAACAACAATTTTGTTCTGAAGGTAACTGAATACCATTCTTCTCGAATGTGTACTGTCGTTTTTAGAACGTGTTATGATTGGCTCAACGTATTTACGTAATGCTTTCGCTTTGGCTACAGTCGTATTGATGCGCTTATGCATGATCAGCGATGCTGCCATGTTTGAAAGTAGGGCCGCACGATGCGAATGTGTCCGGCTGAGGTGATTTATTTTCTTTCCGTGTCTCATTGTATTATCTGCTAATGACTTTTTGAATACTAATTACTAAACTATTTTTTTACGGATTATCGTTTGTCGAGGTATTTTCCTACGTTCATTCCGAAAGTAAGATTTTTTGAACGAACAAGTTCTTCAAGCTCGGTAAGAGATTTCTTTCCAAAGTTGCGGAACTTTAACAGATCAGCTTTGTTGTAAGAAACCAGGTCACCCAGTGTTTCAACGTCGGCAGCTTTCAGGCAATTCAATGCTCTGACAGAAAGATCCATGTCGACAAGTTTTGTGCTCAACAGCTGACGCATGTGAAGCGTATTCTCATCTAATTCTTCAGTAGGAGTTTTCTCTTTCGTCTCTAATGTGATTTTCTCATCTGAGAAAAGCATGAAGTGATGAATGAGTATTTCGGCAGCTTCTTTCAAAGCTTCCTTCGGATGAATAGAACCATCAGAAGTAATTTCCATGATGAGTTTTTCATAATCCGTTTTCTGCTCTACGCGGTAGTTTTCGATGGAGTATTTCACATTACGAATTGGTGTGAAAATAGAATCCATAGGAACTGTTCCGATCGGAGCGCTGTTCGATTTGTTTTCTTCTGATGGAACATAGCCACGGCCTTTATCGATGTTTACATCAATAGTAAGCTTTACGCTTGACTCCATGTTGCAAAGAACAAGCTCAGGATTGAGAACCTGGAATGCAGTTGTGAATTTGCTGATATCGCCTGCGGTGAACTGAGTCTTTCCGCTTACAGTAACAGTTACTTTTTCCTGATCGGTTCCCTGAATCTGCTGCTTGAAACGAACTTGCTTCAGGTTCAGAATTAATTCAGTTACATCTTCAACAACACCTTTGATGGTTGAAAATTCATGATCAACACCAGAAATTTTTATAGAGGTAATTGCATGTCCTTCGAGAGAAGAAAGCAGAATCCTGCGCAATGCATTACCGATTGTAATTCCATAACCTGGTTCAAGCGGACGAAATTCGAAAACACCATGACGTTCGTCGGAGTTAATCATTATCACTTTATCTGGTCTCTGAAATGCTAAGATTGCCATTGTATCGTATATAATTAAAGGTTTGACTGAGATTTTTTCAGGGAGGCAATTACCTTCCTGTATTCACTGATTACTTAGAATATAATTCGACGATTAGCTGTTCTTTGATCGCTTCCGGAATCTGGTCGCGCGTAGGAAGATTAACAATCTTTCCACTCATTGTGCTTTTGTCCCACTCCAGCCATGCATGACGGCTGCTGTGACCTGTTGTCTGGCCAGTAATTACTTCAAGTGATTTCGAGCGTTCACGAACACCGATTACATCTCCGCTTTTGCATGTATAAGATGAAATATTCACAACTTTTCCATTAACGGTAATGTGTCGGTGAGATACAAGCTGGCGCGCAGCCATTCTTGTTACTCCTAATCCGAGACGGTAAACTACGTTGTCCAGTCTTGACTCGATTAACTGCAAAAGGTTTTCACCTGTGATTCCTGCTTTACGGGAAGCATGGTGGAAAATTTTCGCAAACTGACGCTCGAGAATTCCATACATGTATTTCACTTTCTGCTTTTCCATAAGCTGAACTGCATATTCAGATTGCTTATTTCTTTTCTTCGTATTACCGTGTTGTCCGGGAGGATAATTCTTCTTTTCGAATGATTTATCCGGACCGAATATTGGTTCGCGGAATTTACGTGCAATCTTTGTTGATGGGCCGATGTATCTTGCCATGATTTGTTGAATGTTTTTCTTTAAAAATTATACTCTTCTTTTTCCTGGAGGGCGACAACCATTATGAGGGATTGGAGTGAGATCCATAATCTCAGTAACTTCAACACCTGCCTGGTGTAATGTTCTGATAGCTGATTCTCTTCCTGCACCGGGTCCTTTTACGAACACCTTTACTTTCCTCAATCCGAGATCGAATGCCGCCTTCGCGCAGTCACCTGCAGCTAACTGAGCAGCATATGGAGTGTTTTTCTTCGATCCTTTGAAGCCCATCTTCCCTGCCGAACTCCAGGAGATAACGTGTCCTGCATCGTTTGTCAGAGTTATGATGATGTTATTAAAAGTTGCATTGATAAACGCTTTTCCATAAGCGTCAACCTTTACTACTTTTTTCTTTGCAGTCTTTGCAGCGGGTTTCGCTGATGCCTGTTGTGTAGCCATGATATTATTAATTACATTTTAGTTGCCTTCTTCTTGTTGGCAACAGTTTTACGTTTTCCTTTTCTTGTCCGGGTATTTGTCTTTGTGCGCTGTCCGCGTACGGGTAAGCCCACACGGTGACGAATACCGCGGTAACAGTTAATATCGACGAGGCGTTTAATGTTCAGTTGCATTTCAGAACGCAGAGCACCTTCAACTTTTAGTTCGTTGATCAATCCACGAATTTTATTCAACTGATCGTCATTCCAGTTTTCAACTTTAACAGAATGGTCAATTCCCGCTTCGTCAAGAATGCGCATTGCCAGCGCTGAACCGATTCCGTAGATGTAGGTCAGACCGATAACGCCTCTTTTGTTTTTTGGTAAATCAATACCAGCTATACGAGCCATTTATTTTTTCTTTTTGTTAGTTACTTACTCATTTTTAATCTGAGAATCGGTTATTACGCCGGTATCCTCATTATCCCTGACGTTGCTTGAATCTTGGATTCTTTTTGTTGATTACGTACAGTCTGCCTTTTCTGCGAACGATTACGCAGTCGACACTTCTTTTTTTGATAGCAGGTTTTACTTTCATCTTTTTCTTTTTTTACTTATACCTGTATGTTATTCTGCCCTTTGTTAAATCATAGGGCGACATCTCTACTTTTACTTTATCGCCGGGAAGAATCTTAATATAATTCATTCTCATCTTTCCCGATATGTGGGCAATTATTTCATGCCCGTTTTCTAGTTCTACACGAAACATTGCATTTGACAATGCTTCTGTTATCGTACCGTCCTGTTCTATATTTGCCTGTTTCGCCACGCTTAGTAACTGACTTTTGTATTAATGTTTAGTTTGAGCACTTCTTCAATGAATGTAAACGAACTCAGGATATCTGCACTACCTTTTCCAATGGCCACTGTGTGTTCGAAATGTGCCGATGGTTTCTTATCAGCCGTTCTCACTGTCCATCCGTCATTCTCGTGGACCACTGCCTTTCCTCCCATGTTAATCATCGGCTCTATTGCGATAACTAAACCTTCCTTCAGCACCATTCCTGTTCCGCGCTTTCCGTAATTAGGGACTTCCGGTTTCTCGTGAAGATGTCTTCCGATTCCATGACCGACTAATTCCCGCACTACTGAGAAGCCATTCTCTTCTGCATGCTCCTGGATTGCTCCGCTTACATCTCCGAGTCTGTTTCCTGCGATGGCTTTTTCAATTCCCTTGTATAATGACTCTCGTGTCACTCTTAGCAACTTCATCGTTCCTTCTGCAACATCCCCAATAGCAAATGTGTAGGCAGAATCTCCGAAGAAACCATTCTTGACGACGCCGAAATCAACAGAGCAGATATCACCATCACGCAGTTCAGTATTCGTTGGAATACCGTGTACGACCTGTGCATTAACAGAAATACAGGCGGAGTTTGGAAACCCGTTGTAATTCAAAAATGCAGGTACTGCATGGTTGTCTCTCACAAACTCTTCCGCAATTCGGTCGAGCTGGAGAGTGGAAATACCCGGCTTGATGACTTTCGCCACTTCAGCAAGGGTCCTGGCAACAAGTAAAGAACTTTCCCTTATTAATTCAATCTCTTCGTTAGTCTTATAATACAGCATGTCTCTTTTTGTTTGACATTGCTGCGTTAGACTGCAGAAGTAACCTGTGAACTTCTTCCTTTTATTCTTCCGCTTTTCATCAATCCATCGTAATGACGCATCAGTAAATGACTTTCAATCTGCTGAAGCGTATCCAATACAACACCTACAAGGATGAGCAGTGATGTTCCTCCATAGAAGTGAGCGAAATTATTATTGATATTAAACATCATTGCAAATGTCGGCAGTATGGCAATTAACGCAAGGAAAATTGCTCCCGGTAATGTTATTCTGGACATTACATCATCGATAAAATCAGCTGTACTGCGTCCTGGCTTTATGCCTGGAATAAATCCACCGTTCCTCTTCATATCATCGGCCATCTGGTTTGGATTCACAGAAATCGCCGTATAGAAATATGTAAAGAGAATAATAAGCGTAGCGCTCACGAAATTATACCAGAATGATAACGGATTACCTAACGTAGTCATAACCCCCTGCGATGCATTTGCATCAGGGAAAAACTGAGCGATAGTTGCCGGAATGAACATGATTGCCTGTGCAAATATGATCGGCATAACTCCGGCTGCATTTACCTTCAACGGAATGTATTGTCTTACTCCTCCATATTGTTTATTTCCTACAATCTTCTTTGCAAAATTTACAGGAATCCGCCTTGTGCCCTGTACGAGCATTATGGTGAATGCGATCACGGCCCCCAGCGCAACCAATTCAAGCAACAAGACAACCATTCCTCCATTGGCATTCGCGCGAGATAATACTTCATCACGAAGTGCAGACGGTAGACGGGCAATGATACCAATCATGATGATGAGTGATATACCGTTTCCTATTCCTTTATCTGTAATTCTTTCTCCAAGCCACATCACGAAGATGGTTCCTGCAACAAGAATAACGATCGATGTAAACCAAAACATAAAAGGAGATACAAGCTCAGGATTTGTAACTGAGATGATGGCTCCCGGAACCTGTGAACGTAGGTTGACAATATACCCCGGTGCCTGAAATGCAGTAATGATAACTGTAAGCCAGCGGGTGATATTGTTGATACGCTTTCTGCCGCTTTCTCCTTCTTTCTGTAACTTCTGAAAGTAAGGGATTGCAATACTCAAAAGCTGAATCACGATTGATGCCGAAATGTATGGCATGATTCCCAGTGCGAAGATCGATGAATGCGAAAATGCTCCGCCGGAAAACATATCCAGCAAACTCAAAACACCTCCGGAAGTCTGATTCTGTAATGCGGCCAACTTCTCAGGATCTACACCCGGTAACACGATATGCGTTCCGAGACGGTAGATCAGTAGAAAGAATAGCGTATTAAGAATACGAACTCTCAGATCTTCGATCTTAAATATATTACGTATTGTCTGTATCAGGTTCTTCATGCTTAGACAGTAGCTGTGCTTCCTCCTTTTGCTTCAATTGCTTCTTTAGCCGTTGCGGAAAAAGCATGCGCTTTAACTTCAAGTTTAGATTTTAATTCTCCGCGTCCTAAGATTTTCACTTTCTCTTTAGATGATGCGAGACCGTTTTCGATAAGCACCTTTAAATCGATGATTGTAATTTTCTTAGCATCTGCCAGTTCCTGCAAAGTGTCAAGATTTATTCCGTGGTATTCTACGCGGAATGGATTTTTAAATCCAAACTTCGGAACACGACGTTGTAATGGCATCTGGCCTCCTTCGAAACCACGCTTGGATGAATAACCGGAACGAGATTGTGCTCCTTTATGTCCACGCGTCGACGTACCGCCTCTGCCCGAACCGGTACCACGACCGATTCTCTTACTTTGTTTTACTGAACCCTTAGCAGGTTTTAATGATGATAAATTCATAATTGAAATATCTTGTCGTTTAACTTTCTATAATTTCTAACAAGTGTTTTACCTTGTTAATCATTCCTGTAATCTGCGGCGTCACTTCTTTTTCTACCGTTTGCTGCATCTTTTTCAGACCCAGAGCGACAAGAGTCGCCTTCTGTCTTGCAGGACGGTCGATTCCGCTTTTTACTAATTTGATTTTAATTTTTGCCATAGCTTGTTATCATTAACGGCTTATTTGCCGGTGAATACTTTTGTCATTTTAATTCCGCGATGCTGAGCAACTGTCGCCGGGTCACGCATTTTCACAAGTGCATCAATTGTTGCTTTAACAACGTTATGCGGATTTGAGCTTCCCTTAGATTTTGCAAGTACGTCATGAATCCCAACACTCTCGAGGACGGCACGCATCGCACCACCCGCAATTACTCCTGTTCCAGGAGCTGCTGGCTTCAGAAACACAAGTGCACCGCCGTATTTCCCATACTGTTCGTGCGGAACTGTGCCTTTCATTATTGGAACTTTTACGAGATTCTTTTTCGCATCATCAATTCCCTTCTGAACTGCATCCGTTACTTCTTTCGCTTTGCCAAGTCCGTGACCGACGACACCAGACTCATCACCTACTACAACAATAGCAGCAAATGTAAAGGCGCGGCCTCCCTTGGTAACCTTGGTTACACGGTTTACAGTCACGAGACGATCTTTTAATTCGATCTCGCTTGACTTAACCCTTTTTATGTTTGATTCTGACATATTACTTTTTGTAATTGTTTCTAAAATTAAAATTTAAGTCCTGCCTCGCGTGCACCTTCAGCTAACGCCTTTATTCTTCCATGGTACAAGTAACCTCCACGATCGAAAACGACAGTGTCGATTCCACTTTGCGATGCTTTTGTTGCAATGTTCTTACCTACTTCTTTTGCGATATCCACTTTCTTCGCCTTCATCGCTTCAAAATCTTTCGATGCTGATGATGCAGCTGCGATTGTTACACCGCTGATATCGTCGATAAGCTGAGCGTATATCTGCTTGTTGCTGCGGAATATTGATAGGCGCGGACGTTCTGCAGTACCCTTAATGGTTTTGCGGATACGTGTGCGAATGCTGTTTCTACGGAGCTGTTTTCTTAACATGATTAATTATTTTTTGGCTGCTGACTTACCAGCTTTTCTTCTGAGAACTTCACCTGTGAACTTAATACCTTTACCCTTGTAAGGCTCAGGAGTACGGAATGAACGGATTTTTGCGGCTACTGCACCGAGTAACTGTTTATCCACACTCTCAAGAATTATGGTAGGGTTACTACCTTTTTCCTGTTTTGTCGTAACTTTTATCTCCGCAGGCAATTCGAAGATAAAGTGGTGAGAATATCCAAGTACAAGATCGAGAAGTTGTCCCTGGTTGGTGGCTTTGTAACCTACACCAACAAGTTCCTGCTGTTTTGTAAATCCTTCTGATACTCCGATAATCATATTGTTGATCAATGAACGGTAAAGTCCATGAAGCGAACGATGACCTTTTGAATCACTTGCTCTGTCAAGAGTAATCGTATTGCCATCAATATTTACACTGATGCCATCATTGATTTTCTGAGAAAGCTGACCTTTTGGTCCTTTAACGTTCACAACTTTACCGGTGAGGTTTACTTCAACTTTTGCGGGTATTGTGATGGGTAATTTTCCTATACGTGACATTTGTTTGTCTTTCTTTTAACGATTAATAAACGTAGCAGAGAACTTCTCCGCCAACTTTTTCCACTTTAGCTTCTTTGTCGGTCATCACACCTTTAGATGTGGAAAGGATTGCAATTCCAAGTCCGTTCAATACGCGGGGCATTACATCAACTCCTGCATATTTACGAAGACCAGGCTTACTGATACGCGTAAGGTTGCGTATTGCCGGAGCTTTCGTAATAGGATGATACTTCAATGCAATTTTGATAAGCCCTTGCTTTGTATCGTCTTCGAATTTATAATCGAGAATATAACCTTTCTCTTTTAGAATTTTTGTCATTTCCTTTTTAAGATTCGATGCCGGCATCTGAACGATGCGGTGATTAGCTCTAACAGCGTTACGAATCCTTGTAATGAAGTCTGCAATAGGATCTGTCATTGTGATATTATTATACTTGTCTTAGTTTCTAATTTATTTATTTACCAGCTCGCTTTAGTAACTCCTGGGATTTTACCATCGAGCGCCATTTTACGGAATACGTTTCTTGAAATTCCAAACGTACGCATGTATCCGCGGGGGCGACCCGTAAGTTTGCACCTGTTGTGCATACGTACAGGAGAGGCATTTTTTGGAAGCTTGTCAAGCGCTTCGTAGTCGCCTGCAGCTTTCAACGCCTTGCGTTTTGCAGCATAACGTGCATTCATTGCCGCACGCTTTACTTCTCTCGCCTTCATTGATTCTTTTGCCATGTTATTCTTTTTACTGGTTTGTATTTGATTTGAATGGTAATCCGAATTCTTTCATTAATTCCATCGCCTCTTCATCAGTTTTTGCTGATGTAACGAATGTAATGTCCATTCCGGTAACCTTACTTACTTTATCGATATCTATCTCTGGGAAGATGATCTGCTCAGTTACACCCAATGTATAGTTGCCGCTTCCATCGAAACCCTTCGGGTTAATACCGCGGAAGTCGCGGATACGTGGAAGAGATACAGAGATCAGTCTGTCAAGGAATTCGTACATATTTACATCTCTAAGTGTAACACGAACACCAATCGGAACATCCACACGAAGTTTGAAATTCGATATATCCTTCTTCGACTTCGTAGGTACTGCCTTCTGGCCCGTAACCATCGTCATCTCATGGATTGCCGCATCAATCATCTTCTTGTCGCTTACAGCTTCTCCTACTCCCTGGTTCACGCAGATTTTTAACATGCGTGGAACCTGCATTGAGCTTTTATAATTGAATTTTTTCGCAAGAGCAGGTACAACTTCATTTCTGTACTTCTCTTTTAATCTGGGAACGTATGCCATTATTTGATTACCTCCTCTGACTTTTTAGAATATCTAACCAGGGTTCCATTTTCCATTTTGCGGCCAACACGGGTTGTATTACCCTTGCCATCGACCAGCATCACATTTGAAATATGGATTGCCGCTTCTTTTTTTACAATACCACCCTGCGTTTGTTTCGCATTCGGTTTGGTGTGCTTACTCACCAGGTTTACACCTTCAACAAGCACTCTGCGTTTTTCGCGAAGTACTTCGAGTACGCGGCCTTGTGATCCTCTCGAATCTCCGGCGATAACCTTTACAATATCTCCTTTGCGAAGATTCAGTTTCGGTTGTTTGTTATATTTTCTTTCCATTTTTCTAGTGTTCTATTAAAGTACTTCTGGCGCAAGTGAAACGATTTTCATAAACTGCTTCTCCCTCAGCTCACGTGCTACCGGTCCGAAAATACGCGTGCCGCGCAATTCATCCGTAGCTGTAAGAAGAACTACAGCATTGTCGTCGAAACGGATGTATGATCCATCCGAACGTTTAACTTCTTTTTTTGTGCGAACTACAACTGCCTTTGATACCGTTCCCTTCTTGATGTTACCAGAAGGAATGGCATGTTTTACAGTTACGACTATCTTGTCGCCGACACTTGCATATTTTTTACGGGTGCCGCCAAGTACGCGAATGCAAAGAACTTCCTTTGCTCCACTATTATCGGCTACCACGCATCTTGATTCTTGCTGTATCATCTATCTGTAATATTATTCGTTTATCTATTCATTTGTCCGTCTTCCGACGGATGAAAATTATTTTGCTTTTTCAATTACTTGTTTAAGTCTCCAGCATTTGTTTTTGCTGATTGGACGGGTTTCTGCGATCACAACTAAATCGCCAGGGCCACATTCATTTTTCTCGTCATGAGCCATGAATTTTGATGTTAGCTTAATGAACTTCCCGTACATCGCATGTTTCACTTTACGCTCAACAGCTACAACAATACTCTTGTTCATCTTCGTGCTTATAACAACACCGGTTCTTTCTTTGCGGAGACCACGCTTTTCTGTAGTAATATTTTCCATTGTACTGATCATCTTAATTATTGACTTTTTCAGAGCTCTGGCGTTTTACCAGTTCTGTGTGAATCATTGCAATACCTCTGCGTGTACTGCGTATTTTCATTGGGTTTTCAATCGGAGAAACTGCATGATTCATTTTCAGCTTTGTATACATTGACTTCTCCTCTTGCAGTCTGAGCTTTAGCTCATCTGTTGTAAGTTCTATGATATCTTCTTTTTTCATCGTTAGGTTCTTTTTACTTTATTAATCAGGAAGCGCTATAATCCCTGCGAATGATGAATTTTGTATTTACTGACAATTTCTGTGACGCTAAACGCATTGCTTCGCGTGCAACATTTTCAGGAACACCTTCTGCTTCGAAGATGATTGTACCGGGCTTTACTACTGCCACCCAGAACTCAGGATTTCCTTTTCCTTTTCCCATACGTACCTCTGCAGGCTTACGTGTTATCGGCTTATCAGGAAATATACGTACCCATATCTGTCCTTCACGTTTCATAAATCGAGTTACAGCGACACGGGCTGCTTCTATCTGCTTGCTTGGGATCCAGCCGATATCAAGTGACTTGATTCCGAATGAGCCAAATGATAGCTCATGCCCGCGGGTTGCATTTCCCTTAGGAACCATCTTATGCTGTTTTCTAAATTTCGTTCTTTTCGGCTGTAACATGATTGTGCTTTGTAATGAATTTTATTTATTGATTCGTTTTTGCGTCTGACTGTTGCAACAGCCTTACGCTTTTTCGTTGTATTTAATTTTATCTGCCGCGACGGTTTCCTGCACCACCTGCAGTGCCTCCACGATTACCACCCTGACCGCCACCTTGACCGCCCTGACCACCGCTACGTCCACGACCAGCGCCACCACGACCACCACGATCTCCGCCCGGTCCACGCTCTGATCTCTCTCCACGCTCACGACCGCCTTGTCCACCCTTTGCTCCACTGCTTGTCGCTAATGAACCAATGTTCGGAGACAAGTCACGCTTACCGTAAACTTCGCCTTTACAAATCCAGACTTTCACACCAATCTTACCATAAGATGTCTGTGCTTCTGAAATTGCAAAATCAATATCTGCACGGAATGTATGAAGTGGAACACGACCTTCTTTATATCCTTCATTTCTTGCCATCTCCGCTCCACCTAACCGACCTGATACTAGAATCCTGATTCCTTCTGCACCCATTCTCATCGTTGATGCAATCGACATTTTCGATGCACGACGGAATGAAATCCTCGCTTCAATCTGACGGGCAATGCCATCAGCAACAAGTTGTGCATCCAATTCGGGACGTTTAATCTCGAATATGTTTATCTGAATATCCTTCTTTGTTAATTTCTTTATTTCTTCTTTAAGCTTATCAACTTCCTGTCCGCCTTTTCCGATTACAATACCCGGACGCGCAGTATGAACAGTGACAGTAATGAGTTTTAATGTACGCTCAATAACAATCTTAGAAACTCCGCCTTTTAATAAACGAGCCATAAGATATTTACGGATCTTTTCATCCTCTACCAATTTGTCAGCATAATGTCTGCCGCCATACCAGTTAGAGTCCCACCCTCTGATGATTCCTAGTCTATTACCTATCGCATTTGCTTTTTGTCCCATCGTATTTTCTTTTTATCGCCCTTAGACGAAGAAGATTTTTTTTAGTTGATGTTATGCTTTTGTTGTTTCCGGGGCTACTGCCTCAGTTTTATTATTTTTTATTTTACGGTTTGCCATAATATCGAGTATGATCGTTACATGGTTCGAACGTTTGCGGATCCTGTGTCCACGACCTTGCGGTGCAGGACGAAGACGCTTTAACATTCTGCCGCTATCAACAGCAATTGTTTTTACGTATACCACTCCAACGTCGATCTTCTCTCCGCTTTTTGATTCCCAGTTCGAAATTGCTGATTGCAGTAATTTCTCGAGACGAGCTGCTGGTATCGCTTTTGCATTATAGCGTAGTATATTCATCGCCTGCATAACTTCGACTCCACGGATTAAATCCGCAACAACTCTAGTCTTACGAGGTGATGTTGGCACTGCTACATTACGTGCAATTGCCGACGTCTTTCTAGTTTCTTTGCGCTTTTCAGCTGCTAATCTTTTTCTAACTCCCATTTCTTGACAGTATTTTATTAAGCTGATTTATTTCCGCTATGACCACGGAATGTACGTGTCGGAGCGAATTCTCCTAATTTATGACCTACCATATTTTCGGTTACATACACAGGGATGAATTTATTTCCATTGTGAACTGCAAACGTCTGGCCGACAAAATCCGGAGAAATCATCGAAGCGCGAGACCATGTTTTGATCACAGTTTTTTTCTTGTTCTCGCCAATCTTCTCAACCTTCTTCAGAAGATGATGAGCGATATAAGGACCTTTTTTTAGTGAACGAGCCATTGTTTATTTTTTGTTTTAGAATTTCAAATTCTCATCCCGCTGATGCGGAACTCAAATTATTTTTTTCTTTTTTCTATGATATACTTATCTGTCGTCTTATTCTTACGTGTCTTAAATCCTTTCGCAAGTAATCCTTTACGTGAACGAGGATGTCCTCCTGATGCACGACCCTCGCCTCCACCCATCGGGTGATCAACCGGGTTCATGGCAACACCACGAACTCTTGGACGACGGCCCATCCAACGTGAACGACCGGCTTTACCCAAAGTCTCCTGAAAATGGTCAGAATTAGAAACCGTTCCGATTGTCGCAAGACATGTAATCAATATCATGCGCGTTTCACCTGACGGCATCTTTAAGACTGCATATTTTCCATCACGAGCTGCTAGTTGTGCATATGATCCTGCACTACGTGCAATCTCACCACCCTGACCCGGACGCATTTCAATGTTGTGAACAAGCGTTCCCAGTGGAATATCTCTCAGGAACATTGCATTTCCTATTTCAGGAAGTGCTTTGTCGCCTGACATAATTTTTTGTCCAACTTTCAAACCATTCGGAGCAATGATATATCGTTTCTCGCCATCCATGTAAAATACAAGAGCGATACGTGCAGTACGGTTCGGATCATATTCGATCGTCTTTACTGTTCCTTCGACTTCATGCTTGTTGCGCTTAAAATCAATAAGACGGTATTTTTGTTTGTGACCGCCGCCGATATAGCGCATTGTCATCTTACCATCGTTATTACGACCGCCCGAACGCTTCTTGGGCACAAGAAGTGTTCGCTCCGGTTTTGAAGCTGTAATATCATCGTACGAATCAACGATTGTATGACGCTGACTCGGGGTTATTGGACGAAGTTTCTTAACTGCCATGTCTAGTTCAATTAAATATTACTGTAAAAATCAATGGTATCTCCTTTTTTCAGAGTTACAATTGCTTTCTTATAAGCACCTGTAGATCCTTTAGTGATTCCGTTCTTTGTATTTCGGGTCCTGATCTTGCCGGGAACACGCATTGTATTCACTCGCTCGACAGTTACATTATACATTTTTTCAATAGCCTGACTGATCTGGATCTTATTGGATTTATAATCCACAATGAATCCGTAATGTCCAAGTTTCTCTCCGAGCTTTGACATCTTCTCAGTGATGAGGGGTTTTTTTAGAATGCTCATTTTGATAAAAATCTGTTTTCTAAAACTGATACAGAATCTTCTGCA
The DNA here is from genome assembly GCA_031427625.1 of Bacteroidota bacterium. Taxonomy (GTDB): domain Bacteria; phylum Bacteroidota; class Bacteroidia; order AKYH767-A; family 2013-40CM-41-45; genus JADKIH01. The sequence goes on along the minus strand of JANPNV010000108.1, from coordinate 20,578 downwards.
AGAACCAGCAGTTGTGCATTAAGCACATCGTACGTGTTCAGCTCAGATGCTGTTGTTAATTTATTTCTCTGAATATTTCTTGATGATAAATAGACGTTCTTATCATTCGTAGGTAATACGAGTAGAACTTTTTTATCTTCTAAGTTTAAATTCTTAAGAAGTGCCGTATAGTCTTTCGTCTTTGCCTGAGGGAAAGTGAAATTCTCTATCACCATAATGTGATTCTCTTTCGCTTTGTATGTCAATGCAGAAAGACATGCCACATGCTTAAGTTTTTTATTAAGCTTAAATGAATAGTCACGGGGACGAGGACCGAATATACGTCCACCACCTACAAATAATCCCGACTTCATCGAACCTGCACGTGCTCCTCCTGTTCCTTTCTGACGTTTCAGTTTTTTTGTAGTACGGGCAATTTCTGCACGCTCTTTCGACTTATGCGTTCCCTGACGCTGGTTAGCGAGGAATTGCTTTACATCAAGATAGATCGCATGATCGTTAGGCTCGACGCTGAAGATGTCAGCATTAAGCTTCATCTTTTTTCCGGTTTCTTTACCGGCTGTATTTATGATTGCTAATTCCATTGTTATTTCTCCACTATTACGTATGAACCATTATGTCCCGGTACAGCACCTTTTATTACTAAAAGATTTTGCTCAGGAATAACCTTTACTACTTGAAGGTTCTGAATTTTTACTCTCTCAGCGCCCATGTGACCACCCATGCGCATCCCCTTCATTACCCTTGAAGGATATGAAGATGCTCCCAGTGATCCAGGTGCACGAAGTCTGTTATGCTGACCGTGAGTAGTACCACCGACACCTGCGAAATGGTGACGACGAACAACACCTTGGAATCCTTTTCCTTTTGATGTTCCGACAACATCAACAAAATCTCCTTCAACAAAAAGATCAACTTTCACTTCACTTCCCAGCTCCAATGGTGCAGGGAATTCGTGAAACTCGACAACTTTACGTTTCGGACCAGTTCCGGCCTTCTTAAAGTGACCGATTTCTGATTTCAAAGCTCGCTTCTCACTCTTATCGTCGAATGCAAGCTGTATAGATTCGTAACCATCAGTTTCCTTCGTACGAACCTGTGTAACCGTACAAGGTCCGGCAAGTATTACAGTACACGGAATATATTTTCCGTCAGCACCGAAGACACTTGTCATTCCTATTTTCTTTCCGATTATTCCAGACATTGTTTTAAATTTTTTGCCAGAGGTCCGCAGTACGGACATTCGCTGTTATGTTATTTATGATGCTTTAATTTCTACTTCTACTCCGCTTGGCAACTCCAGCTTCATCAGAGCATCTACCGTTTTTGCAGATGAATTATAAATGTCGAGTAAGCGCTTATATGAACAGAGCTGAAACTGTTCACGTGCTTTCTTGTTCACGTGTGGTGAACGCAACACGGTAAAGATTTTCTTATCTGTAGGAAGCGGAATTGGACCGTTCACTACAGCACCTGTAATCTTTACAGTTTTAACGATCTTTTCAGCTGATTTATCAACCAGGTTGTGATCGTAGCTTTTTAATTTAATGCGGATTCGCTGAGACATTTTAAAGAACGTTTATTATTATTTAAGTAATTATACTTTTTCTGCTTTTGATTTGCCTTTTACTTTAGCAATAACTTCATCAGCTAATGACTTTGGACATTCAGCATAGTGCGAGAATTCCATTGATGATGCCGCACGTCCTGACGTTATTGTACGAAGTGTTGTTACATATCCAAACATTTCAGATAAAGGAACTTTTGCTCTGATTACCTGTGCACCTGCACGTGTATCCATTCCTTCTAACTGACCGCGACGCTTATTAAGATCTCCCATTACATCACCCATATAGAGATCAGGAGTTACAACTTCTATTTTCATGATTGGCTCCAGCAACACCGGTTTTGCTTTTGGTGCAGCTTCACGAAAAGCAATCTTTGCACAGATTTCGAATGACAATGCATCGGAGTCAACTGCGTGGAATGAACCGTCATACAATCTTACTTTAAGATATTCTACAGGATATCCTGCAAGAACACCGGTAGCCATTGCCTGCTCAAAACCTTTTTGAATAGATGGAATAAATTCACGTGGGATATTACCACCGGAAATTTCATTTATAAACTGAAGACCTTTATGACCTTTTGTAGATGTTTCCAGTTGTGATTTTTCAAACCATTCAGGATCGATCGGAGAAATCTCAAATTGTATGTCAGCGAATTTACCGCGTCCACCAGTTTGTTTCTTATATGTTTCTCTGTGCTTTGTAGTACCTAAGATGGCTTCACGATAAGCAACCTGAGGAGCACCCTGATTACATTCAACTTTAAATTCTCGACGCAGACGGTCAACAATAATTTCAAGGTGTAATTCACCCATTCCGCTAATGACGGTCTGTCCTGTCTCTTCATCCGTATTTACACGGAAAGTCGGATCTTCTTCTGCAAGTTTGTTAAGAGCAATTCCTAATTTATCTACGTCAGCCTGAGTCTTTGGCTCAACTGCTAATCCAATAACCGGAATCGGGAAAGTCATAGACTCAAGTACAATTGGAAATTTCGGGTCACAAAGTGTATCACCTGTTCTGATATCTTTAAATCCAACTGCTGCACCAATATCTCCTGCTTCGATAAAATCGATCGGACTTTGCTTATTGGCATGCATACGGATGATACGCGATATACGCTCATTCTTACCCGTACGTGCATTCAATACATAAGAACCAGCGTCTAGATGACCTGAATACACTCTGAAGAATGCCAGACGACCAACGAATGGATCTGTCATGATTTTAAATGCAAGTGCGGCAAATTTTTCTTTTGCATCAACTGCGCGCTCTTCTTCCTTATCGGTGTCAGGATTTATTCCTTTAATATTCGGAACATCCATTGGTGAAGGAAGATATTGAATAACGGCGTCAAGCATAACCTGAACACCTTTGTTTTTAAATGCTGAACCACAAAGAAGCGGAGTAATCTTCATGGCAATTGTTGCCTTGCGGATGGCACTGCGAAGTTCATCTTCCGTGATACTATTCGGATCTTCGAAAAATTTCTCCATCAGGTGATCTTCGAATTCTGCTACAGCTTCAACCAAATTTGCACGCCAGTGATTCACATCAGCTTGCATATCGATAGGAATTGGAACAATATCAAAAGTGGCACCTTTTGTTTCATCATGCCAGATAATAGCTTTATTGGTAATAAGATCTACAACACCTGTGAACATATCTTCGGCTCCGATAGGTAATTGTAATGGAACAGGATTTCCATGAAGACGTTCTTTAACCTGCTGAACTACGCTCAGAAAATTTGCTCCTGCACGATCCATTTTGTTTACAAAACCAATACGGGGAACATGATATTTATTCATCTGACGCCATACAGTCTCAGACTGAGGCTCAACGCCACCAACGGCACAGAAAAGTGCGACGGCACCATCAAGAACACGCAGTGAACGCTCTACCTCTACGGTAAAATCCACGTGACCGGGTGTATCAATTATGTTGATTTTAAAAGTATCGTCTAAATAATTCCAGTAAGTTGTTGTTGCTGCTGAAGTGATTGTTATACCACGCTCCTGCTCCTGAACCATCCAGTCCATAGTTGCGGCGCCCTCATGTACTTCACCTATTTTGTGAACCTTACCGGTATAGTAAAGCACACGTTCAGTCGTAGTAGTCTTTCCTGCATCAATATGTGCAGAGATTCCGATGTTGCGAGTATGAATTAAGTCTTTGCTCATGTGATTATTTCTCCGTTAATCATAACGATAGTTTTCTTTTTCGCGATAACTGGACACTTTGAATGTTATTCTGTTTTTTCAGGACGGACATTCAGTTTTCCGGTTTGTTCTTGCACGTTTTCTGCGGCAAGTCAGTTGTTATCTGTAAAAGAAAGAACTACTGTTATTTAATTATCAGGTTTGTTTTTTATCCTGATACTTTGTAATCATTTCACCTTTGACGTTGATTGCTCAACGCTACTATTATACTTTAAAATGAGAGAAGGCCTTGTTGGCTTCTGCCATTCTATGTGTGTCTTCTTTTTTCTTTACTGCTGCACCTTCACTTTTCGAAGCTGAAATGATTTCTCCGGCAAGTTTTTCTGCCATTGATTTCTCATTACGTCCTCTTGAATAACCAATAAGCCACTTGATTGTAAGAGCAATTCTGCGATCAGCACGAATTTCACTTGGAATCTGAAATGTAGCTCCCCCAACACGACGGCTTTTTACTTCCACCGTTGGCATTACATTCGTCATTGCTTTCTTCCATACGTCAAGTCCATTCTCCTTTGTCTTCTCTTCCACACGAGTAATAGCATCATAAAAGATTCCATAGGCAGTACTCTTTTTTCCACCATACATCAGATTATTCACGAAACGTGTAACCAGTGTATCGTGGAATTTAGGATCCGGTAATAGAATTCTTTTTTTGGGCTTCGACTTACGCATTATTATTCTCTGTTATAATTTTATGTAATCCTTATTTTTTAGCAGCACCTTCTTTTGGACGCTTTGTGCCGTATTTGCTTCTTTGTTGCTTGCGACCTTCTACTCCAGCTGTATCTAACGTTCCACGAATAATGTGGTAACGAACTCCCGGAAGATCTTTTACCCTGCCTCCGCGAATCATCACTATTGAGTGCTCCTGAAGATTATGTCCTTCTCCGGGAATATAAGCCGTTACTTCGAACTTGTTTGTAAGTCTGACACGGGCTACTTTACGCATAGCCGAATTTGGCTTCTTTGGCGTAGTTGTATAAACTCGTGTACATACTCCGCGACGCTGAGGACAAGATGCCAGTGCCGGCGACTTACTTTTATCAATCAATTTGGAGCGTCCTTTTCGAACTAACTGCTGTATTGTGGGCATTCTTTAGGTTCTTACTTGTTTGGAGTCTGGATTTTATATTGATTTCGCCCTTTTTTGGGGAATGCAAAGGTACAAGAATGATCTTATCTACCAAATCCTGTTGAAAAAAAATTTCAACAATCTATCTTATTGCATGTGAATGCCTGATGTGTCAACTGAATTCAACGAAAAAATGAAAAAGAGAAATAATGAAAAATCCCCGAAGCAATTAACCCCAAAGGAAGCCATGGACGGCGGTTTTACCGTGAAAGTGGAAGCAATATAATCTTGATTGCTGCATCAAATAAATGCAATTTCAACGCAGTTCTGGCTCGAAAAATAAATTCACAAAAAATTCGAAAAATGTTTGACTAACGGGCCTGCTTATCTAAAAATACCTTAACGGCTTCATTCCAGGCTTTTGTTTTTATCATGCGATCCAGATTCATCTGATTATTTATCTGGTTATACTTATTAATGAGATCATTATAGTCTTTCAACCGGGCATTGTAATTATCAATATCCTCTCTTGCAGCTGACTGACCCTTTGCATCAATTGCGAGTTTCAATTTATCAAAAGTTTCTTTTTTCTTGAAAAAATCAATGATAAATGGTGCCATTTCTTCGGCCTCATTTTTATAAAAAAGCATTAAGCTCGTACAGGTATTCAGCAACAAAGAATCTGTGGCAAAGGGCTTTACGTCTGCCAGCATCGCCATTCCTTCATTCGAATACCGACGAAGATCCCCCTTATTTTCCTCCATAGCACCTAAGTCTTCCTGATTTTGAGACTCTATCAGATTTATTTCCCGAATCTGGCTTTTAAATAACAACAAATACATTTTATCATAGTAATCAAATGCATCTCCTGCTCTGTCAATCTTCTTTGACAATTTACTCTCATCATCAATAATATTAATATGATGAGCCATTGCAAATCGCCTCTGCTCATAATTTAATGAGCTGGAGGCATAACTCATCTTCAAATTTGCATTTCGTCGGATAGAGACATAGGCTTCCATATTGTCGTACGAATTCCCTGCAATTTCTTCTATATTAACAATCTTCTCATAATCTTCTTTTAAGATGCTGTAATTCATAGTTAAATAGGCAAGTGTCGAATCTCTCAAACCTGTATCTCCCCTGTATCCATCAGTTGCAGCTATCTTCTTTCTTGCATCAAGCAACGAATTCATCAAGCTCTTTCTCCTGTTCTCAACTCTTCTGGCACTTTGGCCACGCGATATTGAACTCATGTAATCCCATAAATCTTTTGAAACTGATTTATATTGATCACTGAAAAATTGCATATATGATCCGGGATTCGAATAGTCCTGTGCCATCGATGCGCCTGAAATCAAAAAAAGTATTACTAAAACCTTACACTTTTTAAGCATAGTCAGAATTAATTAAATCTAATCGATAGCCTGAGCTCATCGCTATTTTACTGTTTTTTATCATTTGGCAATTGAACTTTTCAAGTTCAAAAATTCTATTTGCTTTTTTCCGCTCCGGAATTTATTGTTTTTCCGAATCAAATCATGGCATTGAGTCGATTTACCTGCTTTTATGCTCTACATATTTCTTACGATGGATATTTGAAAAATATACACTCATTTATGAGTTTATTTTACAAAAAACATCAATTTTCTCTCAGTGTTTTTACTTTTGCGCTTAATGAAAATTTGATTTTGCCCCTATTCCTCTTATGCGGATTACTGTTCCTTTTCTCACTTTCTTCATTCTTTTTCAGCTTATAAGCGTGTTAATGAGGAATGAATATATATACCATCAAACACTCGATAAGGTTGCCATCAATGCTGTCCATACTCCACTGGGTAATATACAGTCACACCAACCTTTTCTGAAACCCGACAATTCAAACATGATTAATTTCGATGCTGAATTCTATAAATTCATCATGGATCATGGATACAATTTAACGATTGCCGGCAAAGACTTTGTTTTTGCATTCCCACCTATGTTTCCTTATATATGGAAAATAACACTCCTCCCGCCCATAGGTATTCCTTTTCTGAATTTTTTCTTTTTTATAATTGGCATTATTATTTTAAGCCGCTGCCTGAAAGAAAGGTCATTTCTCTATTCTTCCTGGCCTTTGGCAATCTTGCCCGGACTTGTAGTCTTCCTTATTCCTTATTCTGAAGCTGTATTTTTTGCAACTATTTCACTTGCCATTTTCGGCAGACTTAAAAATAATTACCCATTGTTCTTTATCGGACTCATGCTTGCTGCAATGACTCGCTCTGTTGCACTTATAATCATGATCTCATTTTTTATGACTGAATTATTTTTTTTCTTCTCCGGCAGAAAACTTCGTTTTCACCTAGTCTCTTTTCTAAAAAATATTCTCCCAATCCTAACAGGAACCATCATCGTTTCACTCATCCAGCTTCTATATAAAAGCGGAAGCTTTTTCAAATTTGCCGAAGTGCACAAATACTGGAATCATACGTTTTCTATTCCCGGCCCTGCGTCTGACTGGTCCACGGAAGGCTTCGGAATAAGCGTGGCTTCTATTTTCATCATTGGAATACCCGCCCTTGCATTTATATTCTTACACAAAAAGAAACCAAATGAAAAAGAAAACATGCACAGCTACTTTTACCTTCTCTCTTCATTTTTCCTTGGAGGCTCTGTCCTGTTTGTAATCTTCTTTCAACAAGGAAGCCTGCACAGCCTTTTCAGGTACATCGTATGTTCTCCGTTTTTTATCTTTTTGCTTTTTACAACAGACATAAGAAAAATCGAAATGCGTCAAAGAATATTTTTCTTCTTGCTATGCTTCTTTTCTGCCATATTTTACCTCTCTACTTCTCACTATGGAAACAGTTGGGACTTTTCCGATACAGGATTTTTTCTTCTTTTCTTCAGCGTCGGACTGTGGTTGTTTCAGGATAAAATTAACCTGAAACTTTTCCATTCACTCGCCTTTATACTTGTATTCATAAATGCTGTATGGACAGCTTACTTATTCAACATGTATTTATCAGGAACATGGCTTTTCCTGTAAAATATACTTTCTGCATTGCAGCATAGCACATTGAATCCACACGGGATTAATTCAGAAAAAAAACTGAATGTTCAGATGACCTTTTTTTAAGAAGCAGGAGAAATTACTACGCTACTTTGAGCTTATTCACATTTGTCTTAGCAAATTTTTCTTTTGCATAGGAAAGTGAAATGTGATAATCTTTAGAGGAATGCTTCATTGATGGGATTTCGAACATGGCATCAAGCAATATGGCCTCGCATATGGAACGGAGTCCACGCGCACCAAGCTTAAACTCAAAGGCCTTATCAACAATAAAGTCGAGCACATTCTTATCAACCACAAGATTCAACGATTCAAGCTGGAAAAGTTTTTCATACTGCTTCATCAGTGCATTCTTTGGCTCCGTAAGTATCGCACGCAATGCCACCTTATCAAGCGGATCCAAATGCGTGATTACCGGTAGCCGCCCAATCAACTCTGGAATTATTCCAAATGCTTTTAGATCGACCGGACTAATATACTGTAGGTAGTTTGTTTTATCCAAGTGATCAAACTCTCTCGCCTTGTATCCGATTGCATTCGACTGTAGTCTTTTTGCAATTTTCTTTTCAATACCATCAAAAGCGCCACCACAGATAAACAGTATATTCTGTGTGTCCATTGATATCATCTTCTGCTCCGGATGCTTTCTTCCTCCCTGCGGCGGAACATTTACAACGGATCCTTCCAAAAGCTTCAACAACGCCTGTTGAACCCCTTCGCCACTTACGTCGCGGGTAATAGATGGATTGTCACTCTTTCTGGCAATCTTGTCGATTTCATCAATGTAAACAATACCCCTTTCGGCGGCAGCTACATCATAGTCGGCCGATTGCAGTAAGCGTGATAAAATACTCTCAACGTCTTCACCTACATAACCAGCTTCGGTAAGCACAGTTGCATCAGCTATACAAAAAGGAACGTTTAACATTTTTGCAATCGTACGTGCTAAAAGCGTTTTTCCCGTTCCTGTTTCGCCTACTAATATGATGTTTGATTTTTCAATCTCTATATCGTCCTGTTTTTTAATCTTACTGGAAATTCTTTTGTAATGATTATAAACAGCAACAGCTATTACCTTTTTCGCATCATCCTGGCCGATAACATATTGCTCCAGGAATTTCTTGATTTCCTGAGGTTTTAACAAGGTTAAATGAGAATTGATAGTGTTTTTCAACTTACTATTCATTTCATCATTCAGTATATTCTGTGCCTGCGATATACATTGATCACAAATATGACCGGTAATGCCTGCAATTAGAACATAGGTCTCGCTCTTGTCACGACCACAAAATGAACACTTTATATCTTTTGGATTTTTCATCGAATAAGAAGGGGCTGGATTAGAAAAACTTTACGCAAAGTAACCAAAAATGTTCGAAAAAAGAAGAAGTAAGAACCAAGAACAAAGAACCAAGAACCAAGAAACAAGAACCAAGAACCAAGAACAAAGAACAAAGAACAAAGAACCAAGAATCAAGAACCAAGAATCAAGAATCAAGAACCAAGAATCAAGAATAAAGAATAAAGAATAAAGAATAAAGAATAAAGAATAAAGAATAAAGAATAAAGATTGATGGTCTGTTTGCTGTGGGGATAAACTTTTATGCAATAATTCAGGATCTTTAATTAATTCTTGAATATACTTAAATTAAAAATGGGCATTTCGTGCCCATTTTTAATTCTTAAAAAATTTGAAGTTTTCTACTTATGCTTTTTTCCTTGTAAGAACTTCATCGATCATTCCATATGTCTTTGCTTCTTCGGAAGTCATCCAGTAATCACGATCAGAGTCTTTATAAACCTTATCAAATTCCTGTCCGCTATGTAATGCGATAATCTCATACAATTCCTTTTTCAGTTTCTGGATTTCACGAGCGGTAATTTCGATATCAGATGCCTGACCTTCTGCTCCCCCCATTGGCTGATGGATCATGATTCTGGCATGCTTTAATGCTGCACGTTTTCCTTTTGCTCCTGCACACATTAACACAGCGGCCATTGATGCTGCCATTCCTGTACAAATGGTTGCAACCTGCGGCTGTATAAATTGCATCGTATCGTAAATACCAAGACCGGCATACACCGATCCGCCCGGACTATTCATATAAATCTGAATGTCCTTTTTTGCGTCAACCGATTCAAGAAAAAGTAACTGAGCCTGGATGATATTAGAAACATAATCATTGATTCCTACTCCCAGGAAAATAATCCTGTCCATCATTAGGCGGGAAAACACATCCATCGTCGCAATATTCAACTGGCGCTCTTCGATAATTGTCGGAGAGATGTAATCGGCGCGGACAGCAGATACAAAGCTATCTACTGTAATGCTGCTGATGCCACGATGTTTGACTGCATATTTCCGAAATTCATCTGCATAATTCATCATATTCTTTTATATTTTTAGATTAACCCTAAACGAATTGACGATCGTCGTCAATAAATATTTCAGGAATCCAAAATTATGATGAAGGCATTAATTGGAAAGGTTTGTCGCAAATAGTTTTCAACAAAAATAGAGGGAGTAAATACGACAAAGACAATTACTATTAGTGGTGATGTTCCACCTCATGAGCCGACTTTTCTTTTACCTTTTCGACGAACTCATCGTAAGGCATTTCGATCATGTTCAGCTTCAGATTTTTCTTCAGGTAGTCGAATACCTTTTGCGTCAGAATAGTACGATCTAACCGCTCGCCATTATCATCTTTCTGAAGATAGTTATTTACAAGTTCATCGAGTTTATCATCTTCAGGAGGTGCTACACCATATTGAATGAATTGCTGACTGATCATCATCCTGGCCGTATTCATTATTTCCTCCTTAAGTACAGAGATAGACTGGTCGGCTGCGATTTTCTCCTGTATCAGATTCCATTTAAGGTCTTCCGCTAAATGAAAATACTCATGTTCAAACTCATGATCTTCAACAGGTTTTTCCTGCCTGCTTTTTAACATACGTTTCAGAAAATCATCTGGTAGTGATATATCATTCTCACTTAAAATTGTACTTCTTAAATCCTTCTGAAGTTTTTTATCGCTTTCTTTTTCAAAATAGGAAGCTATCCCTTCTTTTATTTTAGCACGAAACTCATCTTCAGTACTAACTGCACCTTCGCCAAAAACCTTATCGAATAACTCAGCATTTAATTCCGCTTTTTCGATACGGTTAACTGTCTTTACTGAAAAATTATAATCAGATTCCATTGCAGGTGATTTCCTGTCAATGCGCAGCATCGCCGAAATTTCAGCCTGATTCTTCAATGCCTTAATTGGATTAAACCGAACGACATCCTCCTTCTTAGCTCCTATAAATTTCTGTCTTTCCTCTTCGTCTTTTATCATTTCGACGGATAATGTGGTCGTAGTAACATTACCACCTTCTTTCACTTCCCCACTTTCTTGCAACTCAGTAAATTCACCGTATAACACGGAGTTTTCTTCGGCAGCCTCAGGATTTGAAAATTTACCGTAGCGGCGACGCATATCGCTTAAGTCATCTTCAACCATCTTATCATCGATTTTCACAAGATAATATGGAATTTTAGTCTCTGATAATTTTACGCTGACAGTCGGTGCAATACCAATTTCATAATCAAAACTATAGTCTTTTCCCTCTTCAATCAAAAGCCAATCAGGAGCGTTTACAGGCAAAGGAGTACCTAAAACATCGATCTTGTTTTCTCTCAGATAATTCATTAGCTCATTGCCTAACAATCTGTTGAGTTCCTCTACCAATACCTCTTTACCATATTTCTTTTTAATAAGACCTGCAGGAACATGACCCGGTCTGAAGCCAGGAATACTTGCAGTTTTACGGTACGATTTAATCGTTTCCTCAACTTTCGGTTGATAATCGGCCGGTTTTACCTCAATGGTAATGATGGCATTTAGATCGCCATTCTGTCGCTTTGAAATATTCATTTTGATTCTGTTTTGGCTTTAACATAAGCATACTGAAAGATGTTTGTCTTTCAGTATGCCTGATGCCTGGTTCAATTAGAGTGCGGGCGAAGGGACTCGAACCCCCATGGATCGCTCCGCCAGATCCTAAGTCTGGTGCGTCTGCCAGTTTCGCCACGCCCGCAGTGATGAATTTATTTTTTGAAAGGATGCGAAGATACATTTTTTTCCGTTCTTTCAATTGAAAAAATTAAGAAAGAAGAAAGAAGAACCAAGAATAAAGAGCCAAGACAAAAGAACCAAGAGCCAAGACAAAAGAACCAAGACAAAAGAACCAAGACTAAAGAGCCAAGACTAAAGACTAATGACTAATGAGCGGGATCGCGGCATATGTCGGTGAAAGATTTAAAACAGCATTATGGAAAATTGTCAATTTTCATATCCGGAAATAAGTAAATGCCCAATCAGCCCCATTCTTAAATCTTCAATAAAACTTCCTCAATAACAAAGGGTGCAATTTCTAAAATCAGGTAAGGGTACTTCAAAAAACGACGTTGAGATTATCTCTGCGTACCGTAAAAATCAGGATCCTGATCTGATCGGAATGCTTTTCGACCGATACAGTCACCTGATTTTTGCCGTATCCATGAAATACCTAAAAAATGAAGAAAACAGCAAAGATGCCGTATTAAAGATTTTCGAAAAACTGCCAAGAGATCTGATGGCTTATGACATTCAAAATTTTTCAGCCTGGATTCATACGGTAACAAAAAATTATTGCTTTAAGACTCTTTCGTCAACAAAATATTTTTCATCGAACATCGAACAACTTGTCGATAAAACCGAAGAGGACGATAGAGGCTTCGAGGCCGAATACCTTCCACATCTCGAAAAAGCAATAGAGCAATTAAAGAATGAACAGAAAATCTGTATCGATCTGTTTTACATGAAGAATATGAGTTATCAGGAAGTAAGTGATAAAACCGGCTTCAATATGAATCAGGTGAAAAGTTTTATTCAGAATGGGAAAAGAAATCTGAAGATTATATTAATGAAAAAGATCGATGACAAAAAATAATATTCTATCTGATTCTAACCGACACCTCAGCAGCGACGATTTGCTGAAGTTTCACCGTGGAATGCTGGATGCAGAAAATAAAAAAGCCATCGAAAATCACTTTACAGGTTGCGAACTGTGTAAGGATGCTCTTACAGGAATTGCAGAAATGCATGATGCTATGGGAATTTATCATGTTACTCATGAACTAAAAAAACGAATGAAAAAGCGAGCCACAAGCCGCAAAAAAATCTTCTCCCGTTTCGACATCATCTCATTGATCATGATATTTTTCCTTTTGGCAATCCTCCTGATCATCGCTGCTTTTATTATGTATATAAAATGGTAACTATCTTTACACCCTTATCATCGTTTCTGATTTTTTATTCCCAAAGCTTCTTACCTCAAATTATATAATTCAATAATGCTCATTGATCCTAAAAAAATAAAGACTTCCGAATTTCACAGCTATATGCTTGCATCCATTGCTCCAAGGCCTATTGCCTTTGCAAGTACAGTCGATAAAGAAGGAAATCCAAACCTCGCACCTTTTAGTTTTTTCAATGCTTTCGGAAGCCATCCTCCTATCGTTGTATTTTCTCCCGCTCGTCGTGTACGGGACAACACATTAAAGCATACGCTCGAAAATATTTATGAAACGATGGAAGTCGTTATCAATGTTGTCAGCTACGACATGGTCATGCAATCGTCGCTTGCAAGTAGCGAATACCCGAAAGGTATTAACGAATTTACCAAGGCAGGATTCACTCCTGTTCCCTCACAAATGGTAAAACCTTTCCGCGTAAAAGAATCACCAGTTCAGATGGAATGCAAGGTGCTGGAGGTGAAGGAAACCGGAATTGAAGGTGGCGCAGCAAACCTCATAATCTGCGAAATACTTCTCATGCACATCGACGATAAAATCCTGACAGCTGAAAACAAAATCGATCCCAATAAAATCGATCTTGTCGCTCGCATGGGAGGCAATCTATATTGCAGAGCCTCAGGAAATGCGATTTTTGAAGTAACGAAACCATTAAGCGTTCCTGGAATCGGAATTGATCAGTTACCGGAAGTTATTCGAAACAGTCATATACTTACCGGCAACAACCTTGGACAATTAGGCAACATGCATTCATTGCCAGATAACAAACAGGTAAATAATTTCGGGAAAAAAGACTTTATGAAGGAGTTATTTAAAAAATACGGTCACGATAAAAAGACGCTGAGAGATAAACTTCATGAACTTGCAAAAGTACTTTTAGAAAAAAACAATGTCGAAGAAGCAATGCTCGTGCTTTTAAATTCTGTATGATTATATTTGACCGATGCCAAAAGGTTTGATCACGAGCTTATTGATTAAGCTGACATTCGATTTCTGGTACCTTACTGTGATAGCATTGCTAATCAAGTTGGTGCTAATTCGTTACACGGCTACTAATTCAGTCGTTAAAGTATTCCTGATCTGGTTATCCGGCACGATCGCCTTTTATTGCATTGCATGTCTGGCAGGTATAATTTTCTCCTCTGCCGGATTTTATTACATACCCTTCATCATGTATATAATGGCTGTTACAGTTGAAATTTACTTTACAAGTATCGTCTTCAGGATTGGTGCTAAACGATTAATGCCATCACTCGTTATCGGTGATGGCATTTTCTTTTTTCTGCTTTTTATACAGATGGCCTGATGAAGGGATGATTTGAGGATTTGAATATTATTCCTTTTGCTTGTATTTCATATCCAACAAATTTGGATAAAAATTAAACAAATTAAATTCTGCGATTGTGTTTTCTTAATTAAAAAACAGAAGCTTACAATACCCCATTTTCAAATTAGCGCATCCTCAAATTTTTCTAGAAAAGTCCGTTAATCTCAGCGTTAATTTTATTGATGATCACTCCCATATCTTCCGGGTTATCGGCGAAGTTAATATCATCGATATCGATGATTAGCAATTTTCCCTGATCATATGTAGAAATCCACGCTTCATAACGCTCGTTAAGACGCTTCAGATAATCTATACGGATTGAGTTTTCATAATCACGGCCGCGACGTGCAATCTGGTTTACAAGAGTCGGAACACTTCCTCTCAGATAAATAAGCAAATCAGGAGGTGAAACAAACTTGTTCATCAGATTAAAAAGAGACAGGTAATTATTGAAATCACGAGTCGTCATCAAACCCATCGAATGAAGATTGGGTGCAAAAATGTGGGCGTCTTCGTAAATTGTACGATCCTGAATAATTGTCTTTCCGCTTTGGCGAATTCTTGTAATCTGCTCGAATCGCGAATTCAGAAAAAATATCTGAAGGTTGAACGACCAACGCTGCATATCATCATAAAAGTCGTTCAAATATGGATTGTCATCCACATCTTCATAATGCGGTTCCCATTTCATATTTTTTGCAAGCAGTGATGTTAGCGTCGTCTTACCGGCGCCGATATTTCCTGCAACAGCAATATGAAGCGGATTAAGTTGTTTTTTCGTTGGAGAATATTTCTCCGCCGATTTTACTGTTACGGTTTTAACGGAAGTTTTTCCTGTTACCGTTTTTACATTTTTACTGGAATTTGATTTCCCTACCGAAACAATCTTTGATGCCATGGATTTTTAATTTTGGTTGAATGATTCGCTAAAACTAAAAAGAATAAAATTTTAGTGAGTCACTTGTTAATAAATAAAGTTCATGCTGCTCGATCCGGGCAGCTCTTATTGAATCGATTTCGGGAATAAGAACCTCATTTTCGGTTACTGACTTCGTATCGAACCTGATCAGACTTCTTTTATTTATGAACACTATGTCTTTTTCAATAACCTGAAAAAAATCCACCCCTGTATAAGGAATAGTTTTGTAATAAGCTGCAAAACGGTCAAACACTAAAATGCCGGTTTCAGGATTGTTCATATATATTAAACCATTGCTCTCAGTCATCATTCCCGGCTGAACCTGATATCCAAGCAACTGAGTAAGCGAGCCGCTCTGCTGAATAACCTGCAAATTAAGGTCAATTTTTTTTAGCTGATCATCTTCCCTGTCATAAACCCAATATCCATTTTCAGTTGAATTACAAACGGTAAGCGGTTGATTAATATTTATCGATCTAAAATCCAATGCTGTTTGAAAAGATAATTTTGAATCAAGGATTATAATTCTGGCATAATCAGGATAAAACAATAAAAGTTTCATCGGATTTCCTGCGTCCACAAACCCCAGATTACCTAAATTACTTTCACTGAAATTTGAAAGTAAATTTCCGCGGTGACTGTATTTTAATAGCTGATTTTCCGAAACAATATATGCCTGCCCGAGATTATCAGTGGTCAATGTCGCCGCATGTGGAAAGGAAATGCTTTTTATAAGCTTGTATTCATTATCAGCAGCTGAAAAGAATAAACAAAAAATAAACATCACCAGTATCGGTCGCATTTTTTTATCAGGATTAATATCTTCTGAGGACTTGCGTTTCTTTTATCGCAAATCAATATTCTATTTGCTATTTTATAATGATAGTATTCTTCAACAATTCATTTATTTCATCTATTACTGTCCTATCGTTGCTTAAACGCGGTATCTTATGCTGTCCGCCAAGTTTACCTTTACTTTTCAGCCAATTGTAAAATGTCCCTTCGGGTACTGCTCTGATGATTGGAAATCTTAAGGCAAGATCTTTATATCGCTTCGCCTCATAATCGGAATTGAGTGACTTAAGTGCAGTATCAAGAACATCATTGAAGTAACCACTGTTAACCGGAGGTTTCTCAAATTCGATGAGCCACTCATGTGCACCATTTTGCTTTTCACTGAAGTAAACGGGCGCTACCGTATAATCTTTTACCATTGCACCCGTTTTTTCACAGGCAATACATATGGCCTGATCTGTATTTTCAATAATTACTTCTTCACCGAAAGCATTGACGAAAAGTTTCGTCCTTCCTGTGACACGTATCCTGTAAGGATCGAGTGAAGTAAACTTAATCGTATCACCAATTATATATCTCCATAAACCGGCATTGGTGGATATGACAAGAGCATAGTTTTTATTAATCTCCACTTCGCTGAGTCCAATCGTATGCGGATTTTCTTTACCATATTCTTCGAGTGGCATAAACTCATAAAAAACTCCGTAATCAAGCATCAGCAACATGTCGTCAGCTTTTAGCCGATCTTGAATTCCGAAAAATCCTTCCGATGCATTATATGTTTCAAGATAATTAAATGTGTCGGAAGGCATCAGCTGATGAAACTGTTCCTTATAAGGAGCAAAGTTCACCGCACCATGAATAAACAATTCAAGACTCGGCCATACTTCAAGCAGGTTTTTCTTTCCCGTTATCTCAAGTATTCTTTTTGCAAGTACAATTGTCCAGGTTGGAACACCACTTATACTTGTCACATTCACTGACAATGTAGCAGCAGCCATTTTCTCAATTTTCTCTTCCCAGTTTTCCATCAGCGCAATACTTAACTCGGGTGTCCTGATCATCTGCGCCCAGAATGGAAGGTTCTGCAAAAGGATTGCTGATATATCACCATAAACAGAATCCGTATTGTTAATATTCAGGTGATGGCTTCCGCCGAGCGTCAGACTCTTACCTGAAAAAATCATGGTCTCCGGGAAGTTATGGCAGTAAATTGAAATGAGATCCTTACCTCCTTTGTAATGACACTCTTCCATCGCCTCTATACTTACCGGAATAAATTTACTCTTACCGGCAGTTGTTCCTGATGATTTTGCAAACCATTTTATATCTGATGGCCAGAGAATATTCTGTTCGCCATTCATCAACCTGTCTATTTCCGGTTTAATAGATTCGTAATTCTGAATCGGAACACGGGCTTTGAATTCCTCGATCGACTTAATTGACTTAAATTCATATTTGATTCCCCACTCCGTATTTTTTGCGGCATCAATCAATCGGAAAAACCAATCCTGCTGTACGTCGTTCGGGTATTTAATGAAAAGTTCGATCTGGTGGATCCTCTTCTTCATTAACCAGTTTAATATGGAATTCAGGATGGGCATTCAGTAAATTAATTATCGCGGAATATCGGAAATAATTAGCAAGCAGATGGAGCTATGAAAATAAATATAATAAGAATATTGTTTTACGCATATCTATTTTCCAACTATCAGTTTCCCTGTTCTTCCATTCACGATCACATAATAAATTCCAGAAGGAATTCCTGCAAGATCAATAACCTTCTCACGCTGATGATCAACAGTAAATTTTTTCACTACTCTTCCCGTGACATCGGAAATGACTCCTTCCCCTCTAGCAATCTCATTCGAAAAACAAATTGCAGCAACAATGTCAGCAGGATTCGGATTGATTGTAAACATGCCTGTATTGGATTTTGTATCTGCAATCCCTGCCGACAGCTCGTTAAACAAACAGGTCCAGATGCTTGTTATAAAATTATCCACACGCGTCCAAATCGGCCTGACAACTCCATCGTGAGCAGCAATATCAATATAGTCGCCATCAAAATCGCTTCCGGGATTTTCAAATCCTGTACTGCTAATTTTATAATCAGTCCAGCTAGTACCGCCATCAACAGATTTTGATAAGTACACATCCGTCGAATCGTTACTATAGTTTCGTCTGTCATAATAAACGATGTAGATATTTCCGGTAACCTGATCTACAGTCATTGCATTCCTGAATTGATGGCTTATTGTATTATCACCATTTACTTTCATTGCTGACGACCATGTATTTCCTCCATCAGCCGACATAGAAAAAAATATGTCTGTATTATTAACACCATTTCTCTGATCTGCCCAGCTTACATAAACATTTCCCCTGTATGGACTGTTACTGTTGTCGCATGCAGAATATGGCATTGATCTTATGCGTGACACACCAGGAATTGAATAATATCTGAACGCCCCTCCACTGTCAATAAGTGGTTGAGATGAAAGCCATGTACTTCCAGAATCGATCGATTTATTAAAACGTATTCCCATAGAATCCATAAACGTCACATAAATTTCTCCGTTAGGTCCAGCCACTGGATGAGCATCTGTAATATCCAGATAGAGACAGTCTCCGGCAATTTTATTTATCCTTACTCCATCTGAAAAAGTTGTTCCATTGTCTTCTGATTTCGAAAAGTAAATTCTCGAACTGTCTTGAGGACCCGGATTAAACCCACCGTCATATTGCGTCCACGTAACGTAAATATTATTCGAATGTCTGTCAACCGTTGCCCATTCTTTATCCTGAAGTTGTGAATTGTTATTCCAGGTAAAGAATCCATCATTATAATTCAAACCACCATTAATTGATTTCTGACAAACAATTCTATCGTACATATCGGACAGATGAAAATAAAAAATGTTGCCAAGGGAATCTGAAACCAGGCATGGATCACCTGTCGATCCTAAAGACGAATTGATAAAAGTAGTTATCCAAGTTGCACCGCCATCAACAGAATAATAACTATTGTTAGTATTCGAACCTGCAACCATCTGACTTACATTGACTGCATTTATTGTAATGGAAGGTTCCTGTGGTCCAAAATTATTGTCGACTATTACATTTGTAAATTGACCACAAACACTTGTAATGACAGATGTGAACGCGATTACAAATAGTGCTAAAATTTTTCTCATTTAATTTATTTACCCTCCAAACTTACGTCTATTGTTATGATATTATTGCTACGTCAGCATTTTTTACAATTTCAGGATAAATTAATTATCCTTTTTGAAAGTAATGACGAAAGTGTAATCATCAATTTTTGACTTCTACTCGAAGTCAGACCAGAAGTGCAGAATGAATACACAAAGGACAAAAAGAAATAAATTCTTCGTTTTGTTTTGATATTTATCGTGCATTACCACCTATTTTCAGCATCTGGCGGGTAAAAATTGCAGAGGTGCTTTAATAAGTGTATATTCGAATTCAAGCATAGTGGCGGTATTTACCTACCTGCTCTATGCGAATCCCTCCACACCAAAATCTACCCTGATTACTTCATGAGAATTACGGTACTTTTAACTATTGCTTTTATCGTATCATTTTTATCTCCCGCTCATTCACAGAAAAAGCGAAATCAGGAATGGTATCAATTATTGGATAATCCTAACGCAATTTTTTACGATATAAAAGATGCATTCAGTAAATATGAAAAGCAGAATGCTAAAATGCTCAGAGAGAAATTCAGGAAGGGGAAAAATGCAAAGCAGGAAGAAGAAGAAACTCCAGGATTCGAAATTTATAAACGCTGGGAATATTTTATGGAGCCGAGAGTTTATCCTTCCGGAAATATTTCTTTGCCAAGACGCACAAAATTAGACTTTGAAAATTAGTCCCGATTGCAATCACCTGTTTTCCGGATCGGCGGTCCTGTTCAAGGAGGAAATACAATAAGTACTGTCAGCAACTGGTCGCTTGTCGGACCGTCATCTGTCCCTTCTTCGAGCGGTGGTTCAGGACGTCTTAACTTCGTACGCATCGATCCTTCAAACAGTTCGATAATTTATGTCGGTTCCCCAGCAGGTGGTATGTGGAAGACTACGAATGGAGGAACATCGTGGAGTACAACAACTGATTACCTCAACGTTGTTGGCGCATCCGATCTTGTAATAGACCCAACTAATACGTCTCTACTTTTTCTGGCGACCGGCGACGGTGATGCAAGTGATACACATACAACCGGTGTTATGAAATCTACAGATGGCGGAGCTAC
>JANPNV010000107.1:0-8224 GCA_031427625.1 Bacteroidota bacterium | reverse complement strand
ATGAAAAAACTATACATCCTTGTTTGCTTCCTTTTCAGCTTTAGTTTTACAACAATTGCTTCGCAAACAGATACAACTCTATCTACATTCGTAAATGTGCATCAGGGAAATGGCGCGGGTCTCGCAACGCGAACTGTTGTGGATACCTTTTTCCTTCCTCATGATATTTCAGGATATAGTTCCATCAACATGCATGTGCAACTGAATTGTCCGACAGGTGGCTGCGATCCATGGGACCGATTTGCAAGTGTAAAAGTTTGGCATGACACTGACTGGTATGAGATCGGACGCTACATGACACCCTATGGAAAATCATGCGGCTGGAATATTGATGTAAGCGATTACAGGAGCATGCTCTCCGACACTGTCATCATCAACTCATTCATCGATACATGGACAAATCCCGGATGGCTTGTAAATATCGACTTCACATTTACTGCTGGAATTCCGGTAAATCCTTATATCCATGTCGAAAATCTCTGGAATAATGAGAATGTCATTTATGGAGACAGCACACAGCCAATTAACCTTCCAATGCTCACAAGAAATATAGACGGTTCTGCAACAACTGTTAAAATAAAAATGGTAAACACAGGGCATGGCCAGGGTAATACGGATAATGCTGCGGAGTTTTCACAGAAGACGCATCATATCGTCGTGAATGGAATTCATACCTACAATCAATTATTATGGCGATCAAATTGTAACTCAAATCCATGCTCTCCTCAAAGCGGGACGTGGCAATATAACAGAGCAGGCTGGTGTCCGGGCGCTGATGTTTTACCGAATGAATATGATATTACATCCAATGTCACTCCTGGTCAAAATGTGAATATCCAATATCAGCTTCAGAGCTACTTCAATAATTGCAGTCCTAACAATAGCGGCTGTGTTACCGGTTCAACATGCACTGATTGCAATTACAATTACAACGGACACACTGAGCCCCATTATAAAATTGCCTCACAAATTATATCGTACTTGAGTACGCCAACAGGAATTACAGGCATCAGCAAAAAAGTTTTTTCAATATCACCAAACCCCTCTTCAGGAATTTTTAATATCCATGTATATCAATCCGGTTTGTCTGGTATTTTCGAAGTAATATCTCCTTCCGGGAAAATAGTATACAGCGGAAAAATTACAGGAGTTGATCAGCAAATAGACTTAAACAATCTTCAAAAAGGATTCTATCTGATAAAACTTCAGTCTGAAAAACAAATTTCAACACAGAAGCTCATTATCAATTAATGACAAGAAGAAACTAAATGTCAATCAGTCTCCATCTTTTGACTTTTAACTTTCCTTATGAACAACCTCCTCATCTACATCTCCAAATGCATACTTGGAAGTGCAATTGTTTTTTTCTTATCATGGCTTTTAGATTATCCTGATATTTCCTGGGCAATCATCTCAGTCATTCTTGTATTGACACCTGATAATAACGAAGCTTTGCAATTAGCAATAACAAGAATCAAGGCTAATTTGATTGGAGGTCTTGTAAGTATGATCATTCTATATTTCGTCGTGGCGAATCCTTTTACAATTACGATGGCCCTCGTGATTACGATTCTTTGTTGCCATTTATTAAATCTCATGAATGGCAGCCGGGCAGCGCTTGCTGCTGTCATCATTATCATGCTGCATGGATTAGAATATGGTCAGCCGCATTTTTGGACGACTACCATTGAAAGAGTAGCGGCGGTTATTGCAGGATGCATCATCGGATTAATTGTCACTCTCCTTTTTCATAAGAAATTTTTCAAAACAATTTCACAGCGCATCAGGCAGGAAGAGGGTTGACATTTAATTTTATTCTTTGTGATCTTTGTGCATACTTCGTGTTTTCTGTGTTTAAAACTATAGCCGTGTGCAAAGAATCAAACACAAAGAGCGCAAAGGGAAATCGCAAAGATCACTAAGAAGATTCTTACTACTTACTTCTTACCTCTTCCCTCCTGCTTCCAACAATCTTAGAAAAATACAACTGCATCAGCACCTTCTCCGGCGTCATCGGTGCAGAAAACTTTGGACGTGCTGAAGGATTAAAAGCCATGATGGCATTACGCAAGGCGAAGAAGGCTCCGATGCCATACATAAGAGGTGGCTCACCCACTGCTTTCGAACGCATGAGCGCAAGGTTTTCTTTCTTCGTAGATAAAAAATGAAGATCAATTTCTTTCGGTGCTGAGTAAACATCAGGAACTTTATAAGTTGATAGCGCATTACTCCGAAGCTTTCCTTCCTGATCATAGATGATTTCTTCCATTGTCATCCAGCCAATTCCCTGAACGATTCCACCTTCGCATTGTCCGCGATCAACCATCGGACTCATTCCCGAACCTGCATCATGAACAACTTTTACGGAATCGATTTCATAGACGCCCTTTAGGCAATCAACTGTTGCAGTGATCATGGCCGTTCCGTACACATGATAGGCAAACGGATGACCTTTCTCAAGCAGAGGATCGAAATGTATTTCTGGAGTCGCATAGTGTGCATGCTCAGACAAACTGATCCTTTTCAAGAATGCACTCATGACCAATTCCCGCCAATGAAGTTCTACCGGTTTCCCATTTACATGAATCGTCTCATTCTTCATCGTAATCGATTCGGGCGGAGTATTTAATTCCTCTGAGGCAATTTGAATCAATCGATCAAATAAAATTTTGCAAGCAATCTGAGTTGCTTTTCCATTCAGGTCGGCAGTTGCTGATGCAGCTGAAGGCGATGTGTTGGCAATACGTGATGTGTTTGTTGTGTTGATGCGAATCCGTTCAGGAGAAATGGAAAAAGTTTCAGCAGCGACCTGAAGAATTTTTGTATTCACTCCCTGCCCCATTTCGACTGCGCCTGTGCTTATGCTCACGCTTCCATCGGTATAAATATGCACAAGCGAACGCGCCTGATTCATAATCGTCTTCGTAAATGAAATACCGAAACAGATGGGCATGAATGCCATTCCTTTCTTCAGTAAATAATTTTTGCTGTTGAAGGTTTCAATTTCTTTTCTGTGAGCACTGATATCAAACAGATCTTCCACGTTCTGCCAGCATTCCATCGCTTCACTCTCTGCCTTTTGTCCGTAAGTAAATTCTTCACCTGTCCTGAGGAGATTATTTTTCTGAATTTCTCTGGCATTGATTCCTAATTCATCTGCTGCATGAGCGATGGCACTTTCAATCACGAACATTCCCTGCGGTCCGCCGAAACCACGAAAGGCAGTATTTGGGGGAAGATGAGTTCGACAGCAATATGCAGTAGCTCTCACATTCGGAATAAAATAAGAATTGGTGCAATGAAATAGCGTACGCTCCAGTACGGCCGGAGAAAGATCTGCCGCAGCTCCTGCATTCTGAAAAAAATCTGCCTCGTAGGCGATAATTTTTAAGTCCTTACTTAATCCGATTTTATAATCAGAAGAATACGGATGACGCTTTCCAGTCATACGCATATCTTCCATCCTGTCGAGCGAAAATTTCACTGGCTTATTCAGATGAAAACAGGCAAGCGCACATAGCGCAGCCCATGCATTCGCCTGATCTTCCTTGCCGCCGAATCCTCCACCGAGACGAGTCACATCGACTTCTACCTGATGCATGGGAACACCAAGCACACGCGCGCAACATCGTTGCACTGCCGTTGGTCCCTGCGTCGATGAATAAATGCGGATAAGTTTATTTTCCTGCGGAACGGCATATGCGCCCTGCGTTTCTATGTAAAGATGCTCTTGTCCGTTCGTGTCGGCGCGGCCTTCGAAAATATATTCGCAATTTTTCCAGGCAGTTTCAATATTACCACAACGAAATGTCCGTGGCGGCACAATGAGTTCGTTCTTCTCTTTTGCTTCGCGTGGATCGGTGATGACATGCAGCTTTTCGAATTCCACTTTTACTTTCTTCGCTGCCGCGCGTGCCTGTTCGGGCGTTTCGCCTATGACAAGAACAATCGGCATCCCGCAAAAGTGAACCTTATCTTTGGCAAGCAATTCCTCGTCGGGAATAATTCCACCTATCTGATTCTCGCCGGGAATATCTTTATAAGTAAACACACGAACAACGCCTTCCGATTTAACGGCTTCGTCAATATCAACGCTCAGTATTTTTCCATGTGCGACAGGCGAATCATAAACAGCAGCGA
The DNA here is from genome assembly GCA_031427625.1 of Bacteroidota bacterium. Taxonomy (GTDB): domain Bacteria; phylum Bacteroidota; class Bacteroidia; order AKYH767-A; family 2013-40CM-41-45; genus JADKIH01. The sequence goes on along the minus strand of JANPNV010000107.1, from coordinate 4,084 downwards.
AGAGTGTTCCCTGTATCTGCGGAATATCATCGAGGTAAACTGACTCGCCTCTTGTATGTGTTGCCGAATCAATATTCCTCATAGGTAGATTGAAGTTTTTCGGGACGGATATTTTTGAATAAGGTGATGAAGTGACTACGAATCAGTTGCTGTAGAAGGAAACGCTTATATGTTGCAGAACCTCTTGCATCGCTTATGGGAGTTATCTCTCCACCTGCAATCTCGCAGACTTCCATCACAACTTCTTCTGAGACTTCCTTACCAATTAAATACTCACTCGATTTTTTTAGAAACATCGGAATCGGTCCGACACCGCCTGCCGATAATCCGCAGCTTTTTATTTTTCCATTTTGTAATGTTATAGCTATTGCCGAATTCACACTGGCAATGTCGAGGTTCGTCCGTTTGCTGACTTTCTCAAAGTTGAAAAGCATATTCTCATCAGCGACAAAAGTAATTTCACGGATGTGTTCATCATCTTTTCTATCGGTCCTTTTATATCCGTGATAAAAATTTCTAAGTGTAATGCTTCGATCAACAGAACTGTTATTCATAACAAGTCCGGCATCCAATGCAAGAAAGAAGACGGTGAAATCACCTATCGGAGATGCATTCACGAAGTTTCCTGCAAGCGTTGCCATGTTCCTTATCGGAGTAGATGATACGAGCTTCGCATACTTCGGAAAAGCCGGGAATAATTCGTTAATTATTTCTGATCGCATCATATCGGTAACTGTGACAGATGCACCCAACCGTATCATATTTTTTTCTCTTCGTATTCCTTTCAACACAGCCTGATCAGCAAGATATGTGCTCGATGCATGTACCATCTGCTCATGCTTTTGCACGTACAAATCAGTTCCACCTCCGACATAAATACTTTTCCCCTCCGAGCCATTCCGGCCACTTGATGAAAGGTTCAATTCCTTCATCCGTTTAGGAATATCAGAAAAATAATCAGGGATAAATTTATTTAATACTGCATAAGCGACAGGATCTTCGCCCTTCCGACCTTTCAACTGAGCCGAAACTTTTTGTGCGGCACGTTCGATGGATTTATAGCCCGTGCAGCGACAAATATTACCGTCGATAGCCGCAATCGGATCACTGGTTTCATTCTGCATGCAAAATCCTGTCAGTGACATGACGAATCCCGGCGTGCAGAATCCACATTGAGTGGCTCCCTCATCACTCATCGCCTGCTGAACAGGATTTAAGCCCGGGAAATTTATTCCTTCGATGGTAACAATATGTTTTCCATGTGCATTGCTAAGCGGCATCAGGCAACTCGTCATCGTCCTGTACAGAACCTTCCCGCTAGTCAGTTCGCCGACTAAGACCGTGCAGGCACCGCAATCACCTTCGCGACAACCGATCTTTGTGCCTGAAAGATTGCGTTCATATCTAACAAAGTCGAGTAGCGTCATGCCACCCGGCAGATCTGTCCTGATCTGTATCTGATTAAGAATAAACTGTATCAAAGAGTAAGGAAATTATTATGCTTTGTGTAAAGTTACTATTATTGACATGTGGAAGCAAATACCTCTCGACAGGGTTTTGAATGGTTGAATGTTTATACTGAAGAATCGGATGGCGAATAAACAAGTGTACTACAGACTGATAGCCTTATGGGTGGTTTGCGAGGCGATGCTTGGCGGTATCATTCACGGACTAAAACTTCCGGTGTCAGGGCTGATTGTTGGCAGCGCTGCTGTTATCTGCATTAGTCTGATCGGTTATTACTATCCGGCAAAAGGATCAATTTTGAAAGCAACGATCATCGTCGCCATCTTCAAGATGATGCTTAGTCCGCAAAGTCCGTTCGCCGCCTACATCGCAGTCATTTTCCAGGGAGTGATCGGACAATTAATATTCTCAAATAGAAATCAGTTCCGGTTCCGTTGTATTGCATTTGCCATTCTCGCATTGCTTGAATCGGCTATTCAGCGATTGCTTATGATGACTATTCTTTTCGGCATGGATATATGGACGGCCTTTAATAGTTTCATCAATGGGATAACGGGACAGAGCAGTGTAACAAATTTCAGTCTTTACATAGCATCATTCTATGTTATCCTCCATATTATAATTGGATTTATCGTCGGGAATTATGCTTCAAAAATTCCGTCCTTTGTTTTGCGTGACAAAGATGAAATGGCATTCAGAATTTCGGGCGATAGTTTTGTAAAAATTGAGAAACCTAAACGAAAGAAGAAGGCGGGAAAATATTTTCTTCAGGTTATCTGGATATTACTTTGGGCAATATTAATTCACTCCTATTTCTATCCCGAACGGGCCATCATTCCATCAGGTATAATCATAAAACTTCTTCTGAGATCAGCATTGATAATTCTGACATGGATTCTGCTAATAAACCCACTGTTAATTTACATGCTTCATCGATGGCTGAAGAAAAAGAAAACCGAATCAGGAAATGAAATAAAAGAAATTTCTCTTCTCCTGCCTTATACACAACATATCGTTGGTCAAAGCTGGAAGATGTCGTCTCAGAAAAAAGGCATCTCGCGATTAAAACTCTTTTTCAGAATCGTAATGGTTATTTCACTCATCGATGCATAATATTTTCATACTGACAGGACCTGTCGGTTCGGGAAAAACTACACGGCTGCTAGACTGGGCTTTGAAGACAGACGATGTTTATGGAATTGCAACGCCTGTCATCAGGAATAATAGAATGATATTCAACATTAGCAGTCTGGAAGTTTTCGCGATGGAAGCAGAAGAACATGCTGTCGATAAAATTTCAATTGGCAAATACGATTTCAATCCTTATGCATTCGAAAAGGCAGTGAATATAATTGAAGAGGCGATCCGTCTGGATAAAGGTTTTATTGTTATCGATGAAATAGGGCCTCTCGAACTACTCGGACATGGCTTCAGCAAAATTCTGAAAAATATATTGAGTAATGATAAAAGAAATTATAACCTTGTATTGGTGATACGCGAACGCCTTTTAGAAGAAACGTTATCACATTTCGGAATTGTTAATTATAAAATGTTTAAAGAGATATTATGAGTATGGATGAATTTATGAAAGCAGCCGTTGATGAAGCGAAGAAAGGAAGAAGCGAAGGCGGAATTCCCATCGGCTCCGTAATCGTCCGCGATGGTACAATTATCGGCCGCGGACATAATAAGAGAGTGCAGGACGGTGATCCAGTGACCCATGCTGAGATTGATTGTCTTCGAAATGCCGGACGAATCGGCGATTACAGGAATACAATATTATATTCAACGCTGATGCCCTGCTATCTCTGCGCGGGAGCAGTTGTTCAGTTCGGCATTAAAAAAGTATATGCCGGTGAGAATGAAACATTTCAGGGTGCGAGAGAATTCATGGAGTCAATGGGAGTTGAAGTAATCAACATCGATTCTGACGAATGCAAGGAAATGATGCGTAAATTTATCGACGAAAATCCGAAGCTCTGGAATGAAGATATTGGGGAACTTTGAGATAGTAACTCATATCAGATCAGAATATTTTTCTGAAAACTGTAAATTACTTCTGAGTGATGGCTAGATTATATTTAGAAGTTTATGTTACTCTATTTTGAAAAGTTTGATCAGACCATGAATCAATTTAATATTATTTGAAATTACGGCACCTAAATGATAATTGCATTGTATTATGCATAATGTGATCAGCTCCTGTTATTTTGGATATTGAATTTTGATATTCCATTGCTCAATTTTTTTGCACCTCAATCAAATTAATATCACAGGAATGAACGGGGTGATTTTTTAAATCATGTTTAATAGAATAAGTTGATTATCGGATGGATTTTATATGCAATAAAAGATCATAGGTAGTGGCCAAGGGTGGGAACGATCATAATCATCATCCCAAAGGGTCTGACGTCAGATTGACCTGCTTAACTCCAATGGTCAGGATTTGATTTACACCCTCCACTGCATTTTTGATTCTGATACAAGTCTGATTAGTAGATTCAAAATCAGATAAGGCTTGCGCCAAAAGAAATTACCGCGATTTACCCTCATTCCCTTTTCTCGCGGCAATATCACTAATTAAAAAACTGTTCATTTAAATACGTAAATGAAAAAC
>JANPNV010000106.1:0-2692 GCA_031427625.1 Bacteroidota bacterium | reverse complement strand
TTGGACGGTGCCACATCAACTTATTATCCGATCGACAAATGGAACGAACTCAATGACTCCTCTTCCCCATGGAATATCATTATTCATTATGAAGTCAACCCTACCGGAATCGGCAGAAATAGTTGTCATAGAAGGAATACGCATGTTAACTCTTGAGTCTTCATTGATACATTGTTCATCGGCAATGTTTACTAAATACCCTACAGATGTTCGTACAGCGTTAGCATTAATACGGAATTCATCAGAAATATTGAGGCCACTTCTTAATGGTGGACATAGTAAAATTGGAGGGCGACTTGCCGGTGCTTTCCGAAATATTGGTCAGGACAGGATTGCTGATGATATAATTAAAACAATGCAGTCCGTCGACTATGATATTCGTGAAACAGATCCTTTTGAAAATGTATCACCAATCAAATTATCAAATAGAGAGACGTCACCTTATGTAAATCGAATTCGACTCATGTGGCATGAAATGAGAAGTTCGGTTATTAAATTTTTTCCGAAAACACCTGGCATTCCGAAGAACCATAAAAAATACATGAAACTTGTTGAAGAAATTTATGTAACAGATGCCTATCATTCATTATCGATCGAAAGATACCGTGTAACACCTGAACTGATCGAACGAGTGCGAAGTGGTGAATGGGATTCTAAAAAAAGTGAAGTCGATAAAAAACAAAAAGATGCTATGGCGGCAAGAGGATATTGGCAAGCAACCCGGAAAGTAAGGGATAGTTTGATAAAAATACTTGACGGAGAAAACCCAGGACGGGTCGCAGATTCAGATCATGGAGATTGGTATAGAGAGCTGTTTGCACCAAGTGTAGCGGCCGGAATAATAAAGGCTTCTGATCTTGCCGGATACAGGAATGCTCAGGTATACATTGGCGGCTCATTACATGTTCCACTTAATGCAAAAGCTGTTCGTGACACAATGCCGGTACTTTTTGAATTACTGGAAAATGAATCAGAAGCTTCCGTTAGATCTGTGTTAGGTCACTTCATATTCGTTTATATTCATCCATATATGGATGGTAACGGAAGAATGGGTCGATTTCTAATGAATGCAATGCTTGCATCAGGTGGTTTTCCCTGGACTGTGATACCAGTTGAAGAACGAAAATCTTACATGACTTCACTCGAAAAAGCAAGTGCGGAACATAACATTGAACCGTTTACTAAGTTCATTGCATATCTTGTTGACCGATCCTTGAAGGGGAAACCAGTTGCTAAAATTTAATACTTACTGTTTAATTAAAGTGTGAAAATCTTATCGTACTTATAATTAGATATATTCAGAAGTATATTTGTTGACGAAATGAAACATAAAAATAGAACCGTTGACAATTATAAAAATTATATGTGATTTCAGAGAAAAACATTCGGGGATTCCAAAATTATTAGCTGATAATAAAATCAATGTTTCTTTTTCTTCACTTAGTACAGGAGATTATATTATCAATGATCAAATTATTGTGGAAAGAAAAACGGCAGAAGATTTTATTCAGTCTATTATGGACAACAGATTATTTGAGCAATGCTCGAAACTAAAGAAAGATATACGAAGAGTGCTTATAATTATTGAAGGCAATCCATATAGGACCGAACATAAAATCGATGGACGCGCAGTAAAAGGTGCAATCCTTTCAATATTGACCGCTTGGCAAATACCTGTGATTTATTCACAAAGCGCTGATAGCAGTGTTGAACTCTTGATGATGTTAGGAACACAATTATTAAAAGATGATGCATATATCAGAACGTACAGTGGATACAAACCGAAAAAGATAAAAAGTCAGAGGTTGCGCTTTTTACAAGGAATCCCTTCAACCGGACCTGCTATTGCCGGACGATTAATTGAAACTTTCGGTAATATTAAATCAATTGTAAATGCAAGTGCAGATGAACTCAGAAAGATAAAAGGTATTGGAAAAAGGAACTCAAAGAAAATTGTCGAATTTTTTTCTGAGTGAAGGGTTTTAAAGGAATATGGAAATGATAGCGTGAGTTTGAGAAATAAAAATGAGTTTGTTTAGTTTGAGTTTCAGTATGAGTGCGAAGTTCGCGAGTTCTGAAAAAACGAGAACGGAGTTTGAGTGTTGCCGTCGCACTCAAACTCCGCTCTCAAACTTACCTTCGTACCCGGGGCGGGAATCGAACCCGCACGATCGCAATGATCACAGGATTTTAAGTGCTGCATCACCTTGCAAAACACAACAAAACGCGACAAAAGGGAACAAAATGGAACAAAATAGTGCCTTTATCGCGCACCAAAAGCGCGCACCAACAAAAATCCTTTTCAAATGAAATTCATTAATAAAACTGACATCATTTACGATGGCTCATCTCCTATCAAAGTTGGAAATTATAAGGGTACAGTACATTTTAAATATAAGAAGCACTATTACTTAACAGAAGGATCTAAAAAAGTGAGTGTGGAATGTTGTGAAGTATTACCAGATTCTATTGAAGTAGAATATTTCGCAGAACTTCGCGAAAAAAAATACATACGAATTCCGTTGGTAGAATTTGAAGGCCGTCAGCCCGCTTTTTTAAATCAGATTATAGCAACTTATAATTGTCATGGTTTTGCGATTACCAATGGCAAATACTTTATTGATAACAATGATGCCACTAAAATATTTGATGATGAATAAGAAACTTGTGATGTTAAAGATTGCTAATTGGT
>JANPNV010000105.1:0-5270 GCA_031427625.1 Bacteroidota bacterium | reverse complement strand
TGGAACCTCTCTTTTTTTGATTGCCAGATTATCTCCGAAAGAATGATGATAGGCAAGGTTGACTGTAGCTATGTTAATACCGAGGTTGGGAAGTTCGTAGCTGCCATTGGAATAGTGTGTGATGCCAGCTCCTAATTCAAGTTTCGATTTTTTCGAAATTGCTTTTTCTGCATGCAAATCAAAATGGATGACTCCGTTCAGATGTGATCCTATGGCTGCATTTTTTATGTTAGTGACTGCATTAAAAGGTTTTTCGATGTAGCCAAGTCCCATGCCATACCGAAAATGTAAACCTTTTCCAAAGCGTTTGCTCAGCGGGAAATCGATGAAAGGGTAAACGGCAATACCATAGCCCAGGTGATCAGGGCTTCCAAGATCGAAGACGGCTGTTGTAATACCATAGCTGGGATAATAAAAAATGTTTTCCCAGTCGGATGTACCGATTGTTTGACGTTGTGCAGTGATTTCAAATCCTTTCACATGTCCTTCCTGTAATGGTACTAAAGCGGGACGATGAGCGATAATGAATCCAAAGTCTGCTCTTGATTGTAAACTCCATTTTCCAAAAGTAGAATCTGTTTGAGAAGCTTGAGCAAGGCAGGTGGTTAGGATAAAAAATAAAAAGGCTGAGATATTCTTAATCACTTCTTAAAGGTATAAACGTTCAGGTTTTCATAAACGGTATGGGGGCTAACAGAAGGAAATTCGGAATGAATCATATTATATATTTTATTTTCGGGATCCATAGATTTATTTCCGGCGTCAACGAAGATAATTTCTGATGCTTTCAGAATGTCTTGGCCAGCCAAATCTGAAGAATAATTTACGGGGAATATTTTGTTTGCGATAAGTGTGTCACGAAGGGTTGATGTATTTTTAAACCAATCGTGATTATAATAATACACAAAATTAAGATCAAACCATTCTGGGGCAAGTATGATGATCGCTGATGGTGTCATTTTTTCTTTCACTAAAGCGACTACTTCATTCACATTTCTTTTCTTCGGCGGATTAAGTTTTACTGTTAACATCATGATAGAAGGAATGATAATCAGCAATATCAGACCGTATTTCATTTTTGAAGTTAAGAGATCAATTGCATATGCAGCAAGAAGGTAGTAGTAAAGTGAGATGAAAATAAGATAGCGGTCGAGAAACACCGGAAGGCGCTGAGAAATAATAAATAAGCTGATGTATGGAATCAGCATTGATAATAGTAACACAGGAACAGCAAGCGTTTTTTCTTTTCCGTTGAAATATTTAAATATGCCTGCACAAATTACGGCAAGCAGTAAAACTGTCAGAACAGGAACATTGGAAAATCGCCAGAACATTGTATACAGATCGCTGAACAAGGGCTTCTCGATCCAGGTTCCTCCCGAACTTGCAGAAAAGCGATTGAGTAGAATTGGCAGGTAGAAAGAGTAAGCTATAATTACAGCGACCGTTATCAAAAAGTATTTTTTTAAAAAAAACCGGCATGCTGGTATTAATAAAACACATAACAGCTGCATGCCGACAACTATAATTCCGAAAAAATGGGTGTAGCATAAAAGTGCATTACATAGGAAGAGCAGAAAATAATTTATCTTCTTCTTGTTTCGGGAAATGATTTCCAGAAAGAGATAAAGTGAAGATGCCGACAGCAGAAAAAACAAAGAATAAACTCTGGCATCGTGTGCATAGAAAACATGGAAGGTGGAGAATGAATATAATAATGCAGCTAAGATCCCCGTTCGCAGCGACAAATGTTTTTTACCAGTGATGAAAATTACAGGTGCTGCAAGAGAGCTAAAAATTAACGAGGGGAAGCGTGCTGCAAAGACTTCAGTGCCGAAGAAATTTATCCAGTAATGCATAAATAAAAAATGCAGGGGAGGGTTGTTCTCGTTCTTTAGCATAAGTAACATTTCGCTCCATCCTTTCTGGCTATGATAGAGTGTGAATGGTTCATCGAGCGAAATATCATTCGAAGTGAGAAATAACGACTTCATAATGAAATTAAGAATGAAAAGAAAAATCGGAAACCAGAAAATAAATATTTTCCTGTTAAAAATGTCCGTAGTGTTATTTGTCAATCGCTGAAATTTTATTTTCGAGCGTCTTGCTCAGGAAAGTTAGTTTCTGAATGAGGGCAATCTTTTCTGGCGTTTGAGATTTTTCCTTCTCTGGGGTTTCTTCCCCTGTTTCATCAGCCAGTCTTTTTTTAAAAGATCGTTGCACATCTTTAAGAGTATTGAGACATGAAGAGCGGTAATTTTTTGAGGCTGGTCTTTTTGCCCGCTCAACAAGAATGTCGGCACCTTTCAGAATTATTGTAGTATCTGTTGAGTTCTTAAGGTATTTTCCGAAATCGCCTATAATTTGATAACGTGTATATAATCCGCCGAGACGAATGGCCTTACGGTAAAAAGTTGTTTTATCTTCTGTTGTTGTTGAATAAAATTCAGAAAGTTTAGCTAATATAGCCTGTCCGCTGTCACGTTCAAGATCAGGAGCCATTGCTTTCGCGCGTTCAATATCTTTATCGCTGATAATCTTAAATGCACGCGCCTTTACTTTATATGAAGTGTCTTTCAAAGCGTCGTTGATGAAAAGGATGTTATCCGAATAACTGTAATATTTGCCTATAACAGTCAACGCTTTTTCGCGCACATCTGCCGATGAATCTGATTTAGCCATAGAGAAAATGACTTGTTTTACTGTATCCGGTTTGTTGAGAGCAAGTTCGCTTATAAAATTCAACGCATTTTGTCTGATGACTGAATATTTATCGTGCAAAGCACGCATGACTAAATCGGCTTCTGGTGTATTTATCGTATAGCTCACACCTACTTTTGCCAAAGCCTCAAACCGGTCGAGGTAGAGTGGCGCATGGTCATATTGAAAAATATATTCCTGAGTTGTTTTATTTTCAGTCTTCGTACAAACAAGCATTTTTTCCGCATCGGCATTAACAAGATTCGGTTTCATAGGAAGATCGAATTGAAATTTCTGAATAGCATCTTCCACAACAATTTTTTCCCTTCTGACTTTGCCGTCATAATAGAAATCTACTTCAAGGGGTAATTTATAAAGTGGATTTGAAGAGAATTTTTGTATTTGCTTAATTGTTATTGTTTCTCGGTGAAGGCTGTCGTTCCAGTTATAATCGATGTTGATAACTGGATGTCCACCCTTCATAAACCATTGATTGAAAAACCAGTTAAGATCTTCACCTGTAATTTTCTCAAATGACATTCTTAAATCATCGATTTCCGCAGTGCCAAACCGGTGAGCGGTGAGGTAATCGTTAAGCGATGCAAAGAATGCTTCGTCGCCGACATATTTTCTAAGCATGTGCAGTATTCTGCCTCCTTTATCATACGATATTGCATCGTAAACATCTTCACGGAAATTATATTTCGACCGAAAGAGCGGCGGATCTTTTTTAGCGGCAGTGTACAGGTAAATACCGAGGTCTGCCTGACTGAGTCTGTCTGCATCATCGCGGCTATATTTATATTCTCTCCATAAATATTCAGAATAATTTGCAAAGCTTTCGTTGAGAGCAATGTTGCTCCATGATTCACAGGTAACGAGATCGCCAAACCAATGATGAAACAATTCATGCGAGATATAATTTTCAAAATTGCCATCCATGAAATCTCCGGGATCTTGCTGCATATTCGTTCCATGAATTACGGCAGTGGTATTTTCCATGGCTCCTGAAATATAATCGTGAACGACAATCTGAGAATACTTCTCCCATGGAAATTGCACTCCGAGTTTGTCGGAGAAGAAGGACATCATCTCAGGAGTTTTTCCAAAAACCATTTTGGCATATTTCTCAAAAGGGGGATCGACATAATAATTTACATCAATATTTTTCCATGAATCTTTTACGACAGCAAATTTTCCTACTGCAATCATAGTGAGGTAGGGTGAAGCCGGCAAACTCTGTTTCCAGTAATCCGTCTTTGTGCCGTCAGAATTATTTACTGAAGATATCAGAAGACCGTTCGACATCGTTGTAAAGGCAGTATCGATTGTCATGTAAATTTCCTGAGTCATCTTCTGTCCGGGATCTTCAATAGTCGGGAACCAGACAGAATTAGATTCAGTCTCTCCCTGCGTCCATACTTGGGTTGGGTATTCTGCGTCGAGACTATCGGCATTAATAAAATACAATCCCTTATCGTTTTTGATTGTAAAACTTCCTCCCTCAGGAAGATCGTCTGGTTTTGAAATATAGCGGATGAAAATGGTGAGAGATTCTTCTCTGGTATATGCCCTATCCAGTTTGATATGTATAATCAAAGAATCGTATGTAAAGGGCAATGGCAATTTTGAGTTTTTTGATGACAACAGTGCAACTTCTATAAGGTCCATTCCGCGAGCATTTAAAAGAAGACTATCGGTAGAATAAAAATGCGGGTGGAGAATAATGGATGCTTCACCGATAAGCTGTTTTTTTTTCCAGTTGAAAGCTACATTCAGTCGGGTATGTGTGAGATCGAAGTTTTTGGTGTAGGAGGCACGGAAGACTTCTTTTTCAGGAATCTTTTCTTCTTGCAATACAGGTGCAGTTTGCTGAACGACAGTCGGTGGCTTTATACTGCATGAATAAAGAAAAATTCCGAAAAAAAGAGAAAGGATGCGCTTTATCATTTGCGCCAAAGGTAGGATTCACTGCAAAAGATGCAAAGAAAAGTTAAGGCCTGAAAAGAAAATCAAATAGGTTGCAAGCCCTATTATCTTTCATGACACATCTTCCTTCTTTAGCCTTGACAAGTGAATAGCGAACAGATGAATAACCAGTTCGATCTCACGACGAGTACTATTGATTTTTTTAAGACTCACCGAAAATGCGCCGACCCACAGGGTTATATGTTTAAAGTAACAACACCAACAAATAACAGCGATACAGTTGGGGTCGGTGCTGTGTTGAGTGAGATTTTTAATAAACGTCTGACCCCGCCGGGATTATTGAAATTTAATCATGCAGTAAAAAAACATTGGATGAGTAAATTTATTCCAAGGACTTGAATTATTTTGATCTTTGAAGGTTCCAAAAACAGGACAACAGTGAACAGTTAATTCATTATTCATTATTCATTATTCTTGGTTCTTGGTTCTTGGTTCTTTGCTCTTGGTTCTTTGCTCTTTGCTCTTTGCTCTTTGCTCTTTGTTCTTTGCTCTTTGTTCTTTGTTCTTTGCTCTTGGTTCTTGGTTCTTGGTTCTTTGCTCTTTGATCTTTGCTCTTTGTTCTTGGTTCTTTGATCTTTGTT
>JANPNV010000104.1:0-6103 GCA_031427625.1 Bacteroidota bacterium | reverse complement strand
GCGGTGTTACTCCTACATTTATGACAGTGACTGATTTCAACATTTCCAATGGCACCTTCGATATGACAAGTAATGTAGGTAGCAGTAATGGAAACGGAGTAACAACTCTGAATATTAATAGCAACTTTTCACAAACTGGAGGAACAGTTACCGAAACAGCTACGACAGGAGTCAATTTCGGATTTGGTAAAACATATTTTGTTAAATCAGGTACACAGATTTTCACCAAGCTTGCAGGAACGATGAGTAATAATATTAATATTACTGTGAATAATGGTTCCATTCTTAATATGAGCACCTATTTTCCAACCGGGGCTGGTTCATTTTCCGTACTAAGTGGAGGAGCATTACTCTTGGCTTCAACGGAAGGAATAACTTCTACATCGTTAAATGGAAATGTACAAGTTACTGGTACACGTTCATATAGTAATTCCGCTAATTATACTTATAATGCAATAGGACCCCAAGTATCTGGTGATGGTTTACCTGCATCTGTTAACAATCTAACAATTGATAATACAAATCATGTTACACTTACCAATACCGTTTCTGTAGGAGGAATCCTTACACTTGCAAACGGACAGATTGTCACAAATACAAATGAATTGATAATAACGAATTCTGCCACCACATCCGTCAATGGACATTCATTGACCAATTATGTAAGAGGAAATCTTCGAAGGTATGTGAATGCTTCAGGTTCATATGACTTTCCTGTCGGAACATCCTCCAACTACGAATACATTAATGTTACTTTAATGGGAATGACAGGATTTACAAATATTCTTTCTTCGTTCACTAATTCGAACCCTTTTAATTCTGATTTTCCTATATCAGGAATTAATGTTTTCGGTACGGATATAGATAGCCTACTTAATTATGGTTATTGGACACTGACTCCAAATAATCCAATGGCATCAGGAAATTATAGTGTAACCTTAAAAGAAAAAGGATTTTCAAATGCGGCAAACAGCCCGGCTGGCTACTGTGTATTAAAAAGAGAAAACAGCACCTCTTCTTGGCAGTCAATAGGTACGCATAATATCCCTACACAATTTGAATCAAATGGTGTAGCCACAGCTGTTAGATCAGGCCTTACTTCTTTTTCTCAATTTAGCATAGGAAAAACCACAAAGGTAGGCGGCTTACCTATTAAATTAATATATTTTAATGTTGTAAAAAGAGACAATGTAGTAAATCTTTCCTGGGCAACAGGTTCAGAAATAAATAATGATTACTTCACCATTGAACGATCTGTTGACGGAATAATATTTGAACCGATACTAACGAAAAAAGGTGCTGGGAACAGTACAATTACTTTAAGATATACCGATGTTGATGCAAATCCAATGGAAGGTGTAAGTTATTACAGACTGAAACAAACAGATTATGATAATCACTTTACATATTCAGAAGTAAAGTCAATAAAATTTTCACCTTCGCAAAATAATGAAGGAGCTCAGACCCTGAAATTAATTTCAATCTCACCAAATCCTTTTAACGAAAGTTTCATTTGTTCATTCAAAACAAATACAAATTCAAGAGTAGAATTTCAATTATTAAATTCATCTGGACAAATTGTAGCAAAAGATATTATTAATTCAAGTGATGGAATTAATCAGTATCAGTACAATAATGATAAAAATCTGCAACCGGGTATTTACCTTGCAGTATTGCTTTGTAACAATGAAAGAATCGTTACAAAATTATTAAAAAAATAAAAGAAGTAAGTAATCCTTGTTTAGCAGGGAATATATTAGTCGATGCTTAGTGAATTTTATTGGGAGAAAATGAACGAGTGAAAGCTAGTGTTATAAATTTCCATAACTTGTTTTAGTATGTAAACCCAATTTGATAAAAGGAAAATATCAAGCACATCATAACACAGCGAAAGGCGTTCCGGAACTACAAATCAATTACATTAATTTTCGCTGCATTGAGATAATATAAGGTCAAAGGTTTTATTGTGGAAGAATTCGCTAAGTGAAGTACTAAGTACATCTGAATCCATGAACGCCAGTCAAGCACAAGAGAGGATTCGGTCGAATAGGGAAGAGCGTGGAAGAAATGACGGCAAAGATTCTCCCAAGCGGATGGCACTTTTAATCGCATGACAAGAAATAAAAATATCGATGGAGAACTCTTTTCAATCTTTCTTAAGAAAGGAATTCTGAAAATGAAAGCATTAATCTTCCTGAAAAAGGAACGTATTTCTGCAATCATCAGAAAAATATTGAAAATTATAAAATTTAATTTTCAATATAGAAAACAGTATCCCAGAAGAAAAAGAGCACTTCCTATGCTTTGCATTTTTTTTGAATAACGGCATTTTTATCAGGTGGAATTCTTCCGTCTTTGATTTCCGCGTAGGCATGTGTAAATTCTGCCCCATAAAAAACGATCATTGATGAATATGAAACCCAAAGCATAATTAATATAATTGAACCGGCTGCTCCGTATCCTGATCCGGGGTCGGTTGTTCCGAAATAAAATCCTAGACCGGATTTTCCTATTTCAAATAATAATGCGGTAACGAATGAGCCAATCCAGACATGTCTCCATTTTATTTTTGCATCGGGAAATAATTTAAACATAAGCGCGAATATTACTGCAAGTATGCAAAGCGATAAAATAAAATTGATTACTAATAATATGATGAGTAAGGATTCTGAAAAATAAGTTGATATCCATGTGCCAAAAGCGGAAAGAATTGCAGAAATTACTAGTGATACAATTAATATAAATGCAATGGCAATTATAAGTCCGAAGGAAAAAAGGCGTGCTTTGAGTAAACTTAAAAAGCCAGATTTGGATTCATCTGCTTTTACCTCCCATATAATATTTATTGATTTTTGAAATTGTGCAAACACACCTGTGGCTCCAACAAGAATGGTAATTATTCCAATAATAGTTGCCCACAGTGAATTTTTTGATTCTGTTCCTTTTGCAATGATATCTTGAATTTGTTGTGCTGTATCTGCACCCATTGTGGATGTGATTTGTGCAGATATTTGTCCGTTGACTGCTTCTTGTCCGAAAAAATATCCTGCAACGAATACGATAACTACAAGCAATCCGGGTAATGAAAAAATTGCATAATATGCAATGACAGCGCTTTCTTTAAAAGGGTCTTTTGCCCACCATTCTTTGAGAGCAGTTTTTGAGACGGTAAGAATATTTTTTAAATTTACTTTCATTTAAAAATAGGTTTTGCCAACTGTTAAAATGATTGATGATGTGTTCAGCATTATGGGTCATTCATTTGTAATAGGGACTGCCGCTTTCTTATGTTTTCTTACTTCACGTACTTTTCCAAACGGCTTGAGGCGATTTTGAGAGATAGTAAATAAATCTATTCTGCCACCTAACCCAATGGAAGGGGATTGAGTCATATAATCATACCCACCAAATAATGAAAATGCTCCGAATCCAATAAATCCGCCTGTAAAAATACTGGTAAGTTTGTTTAACCTAAAATCATTTTGTAATCCTATGTCAGCAATTAAGCCGAAGAAGAATACAGGGTCGATGGTTATTTTATCATTCTCATTAAAAATAAATTTACCTGTAAACCAAGTGTAGCCATATCCTATACTTACTGTAGGAGTTACCTGATATTTGCCATCTACCAGTTCTATTTTACTAAAGGAGATAGGAATAGTGGGAGAGCCTAATAACGTTGCCCGATAAGAGGTGTTGTAGTATATAGTATCGGGCCATTTCTGCAAACTGTCAACACGAGTATTTATTGTATTGGAATCTGTAAATGTATATCCTCTTTTGTTTAAAAATATCACTGTCGGGCTTTTTTCTTCTTGCCCATTTGTAATTTTTGTTAGGAGAATAAAATAAAAAAAAATAAAATATTTTGAATTCTTTCCAGTTTGCATGAGTTAATTAATATATTTTATTTATTTTTCTTGTCCTTATTCGTTTTTCCGGATGAAAATATTTTTTGAAATTCATTTCTCTTATCTACGGGGGTGGCTGAGTTAACCGAGTTAATATTTATCTCGTTGTCTACGCTAGGAAGAAGCGCTTGTACAAAGGCGTTTCGGAGGACTTCCCAAATAGCATCGAGTGTATTTGTTTGTGGGTTTTTAAATTTGCCTTCCATTACCACTTTAGTTGCAACCTGATCTTTTTTTTATTTTTGAATATTACTCCTGCTGCACCGACAATTTGTTCCCATATTTTATTAAAAAAGTTATCATGTCTGTCTTCAGGTCCTACTACATCTAAATTTTTTATTATAGGTTTTACATATCCTTTAAATTTTCCATCCTTGGAAGCCATTTCTGTATATAAGCCAAAGTTGCCCTGGCGTACATCAAAATTTCCATTCGCTTATAAAAAGTCGTTTAGTAAAACAAGGTTGGTATTTTTTATTTCGGCATTCAAATCGAATGTTGCATTGTCGGCCAAGGCATTTAATTTTATGTTGAAGTTTAATGTTCCTTCATAGGCAATGGCCTTTGCGGTTATAGTAGAAGGAAGTTCATTTTTTTCATCGATTACGCTTTTGAAGTTGAGAGCGAGGATTTGAGTTTGATTTAATGCGATGTCAACAATTGGTGAGGTGGTGTTGTCGGCATAATGAATAGTGCCATCATTGACTTCAAAACGGTTTACTTTAAGCGGCATAAAATCTTTAAGTAGTTTTCGAAAATCGGTGGTGTCTTTTTTTACATCGGTTAGGTCTGTTTTGTCTTTTGTAAAAATCAATTCAGGTGAATTGAAAGTGAGTTCACCGACTATGGATCCGTGTAAGAGTGCGCCCCATTCGACCGATAAATCAATGTCGCCAGATTTGAAAAATGAGGTTTGTTGTTTTGAAACTGAATCAACTTTATTTAGATAAATGTCGTTGATGATGTAGGCGCCACGATAAATGGATAAATCTATATCATCAATGTGTCCGTAATATCCGTTGACGTTTGATAAAGTTTTATTGGCATAATGCAATACCACATACGGTAAAATGAGCCGGATGATAATTAATACGACTACAACACTAAGAACGATTTTGTATTTTATTTTCATTTTGAATGAACCCCTATACTAGCTTGTGACTCATTCATCTGTTTTAAAGCTAATGTTATTTTTTTTCCTTTATGCGATTTAACTGCATACTGCTGGGAAGATTCCTGCTTAATATAAAACGCAGCAATATTTTTCTTCAAACTCTTGTCAGTATCTACAAATTTTCTACGCTTAAGTTTCATCAATAATTTATAGTAGGTTTTATCGCTAAGTTTATATTCACCCATCACAGATTCTTTGCCCGTGTCTAGATCCTTATTACGATATGTAACATTTTGAGAACGCAGATTATTTAGTGTTACGATGTAGTGTGTGACAATTGTATCATACGCCTGCTCAAATAATTTTTCCGCTTCAGCGTTTGGGATCTTTGGTTTGAATTTTGAAAGTGGCCCAATCTTTGGCAATGTTCCGATAACGAACGACAAAACAATAGATTGAATCTTTGGTCGTGTAAATTCCTTGTAATAATTTTTTTTATTCAAACTGTAACAATAATTATCTTTCGTGGCAAGCGGATTCAATTTAGTAATTATTGAATTTTTAATCTTCCAGGCATTTTTTGTTAATTCAGGAATAATATTTTTAACTGAAAATCTGAAAACCGATATGGCTGCTGATAAACTTCTGAAAATACTTTTTAAACTTATTCCATACGTTTTTAAAAAAGCACGCTCCAACAATGTATCCGCTATCTGAAAGCCGATGAAATCATGATATGCATTTGGCTGATAATTCCCTCTTGCCGTTTGTAAAACGTCAAAACCGAATTCGACCCTTGAATGCTGGTTATGCCCTTGCTCAAACGTCACTTCTTTTCCATATTTCTTTTTTAAATTTGGAAATACAATTGCCACAGCTTTGTTTGTTGCCAACGAATGACCGTAATTGTCAGCTTCATAATGGCATAAAACTCCAAGCGCAAAAGCATATTCATTTAATGATTTAGATTCTTCGAGCAGCATTGTTACAAAATCCCCACTTCGAACATAATGTACAAGATTACTGAATTCAGTACTTCCTAGAGGATAATAACCAATGTCGGGAATGATGGCGCCAC
>JANPNV010000103.1:0-11802 GCA_031427625.1 Bacteroidota bacterium | reverse complement strand
ACATATCGATATGATACAATGTCGTTTCCTTGATATTCAATTAAAGTAACCTTATCAGGATTCGTAAGGTTCATTGAATAAGTAGAACTAGGAGCATTGAATGCTGTTAATGGAATTCCCGTAGTTATCGGATGGGTGTTGTCAATAACATTTAATGACAAACCTGCTTCATTTTCAACATATGATCCTGTGAATACTCCAGTCCAGAATAAATCATTTGAATAAGAAGAGAATGATCCAAGGAAAATTACGGATCCACCATTATTCAAATATTGACGAATAACAGGACCCATATTGAGCCATACACTATCATTTCCTGATTCATGTTCTGGAATCAACAGTACATTTTTGCCGACGAGTAATCCGCTTAATACACCCGGATCGGTAGTCGCAGATTGTGTCAGAGTATAATTTGTAAAATAATTATTGATTGCAGTTATGGTTCGTGGATACTCTTCAAATGGATCCGTCCCATGTGTAAGTGAAAGGACTTTTATGGATCCGACAAGAGAACCATCTAATGTATAAACAAGTTGTCCGCCACCAGTATTAGCAATGTTTAAAGTGAAGTTGGCAGAATCTCCGCAAGGGATGCTTGCTGAAAATCCTGTAGGAGGAGTTACGCTAATATGTGGCGCTGCCTGAACAGTAACAGTATGCGTTATTGTATCGGATTCATTACAAGTAAAGGCAATTAATGTTACGGTATATGTTCCAGGAGTGCTGTAAGCATAAAGCGGGTTCTGACTTTTAGCGGTATCGCCATTTCCGAAATTCCATAACCAGGCAGTCGGTCCGCCAGTCGATTGATCAGTAAACTGAACAGGAACACTTAGAGGAGGAGCAAATGAAGAAATGGTAAATGCGGCATTAGGAGCAACACTTGGAGCAATAACAGAAGTCCAAGAACAGGCAAAACCGCTATCAACAATCGTAAAATCTGAATGCCATACAATAAGCATGTATCCTGATGTACAAGTTACCGGGCTAGGAAGAGTATTACCGGACGTATTAAGTAGTTCAGGAGCTGCTGTTGTCTGACCATCATAAACGTGAAAGAAGTCCCATCCGGATTCAGTAGCAAACTGTTGGAATGTCAAAGTAATGGATGTTGCACAGGAAGGAGCAACAAGAAGAGTACAGTCTTCAGATACAAGATAGGGATTTGAGGGTCCGCCAGTATCATAAATGATTCCACTGGTATCACTAGTTGTAGTTGTAGAACACATTAAGAATGTGCTTTGTGCCGATGCCTGTACCTGGCTGATGGCAATAAATATTAATACAGCAATGGCCTTTAGTAGTACTTTTTTCATATCAGGATGAGGGATTAATTTTCAATTTCAAATGTATGATATTTTTTTAAAATCCATATCACGAATTCATCCTTTTTGTCACACTTATATGCCAATATTGTCACGGAATAATTTGACTGAAATTGCGAGAAGGATAATGCCAAAAACCTTTCTTAAAATGCTCATTCCGGCGACGCCAAGGAACCTTTCTACTCGGTAAAGGTTGCGAAGAACTACGTAAACAAGGATAACATTAATAATTATGCCGATTACAATGGTGGCTGAATCATAGGCTGCGCGCAGGGAAAGAAGGGTTGTCATGGTTCCGGTTCCGGCTATTAGAGGGAATGCAACAGGTACAATGGAGGCTGTTTCAGGGATGTCGTCTTTATATAATCGGATTCCAAGTATCATTTCCATAGCAAGGAAAAAGATTACAAGTGAGCCTGCAATGGCGAATGATTTAACGTCAACACCTAAAAAAGCCAGGATGTTTTCTCCGAGAAATAAAAAAACAATCATAATGATTAAGGATACCAATGTTGCCTGCTCTGCTTTAATAAAACCAACCTTTGTTTTTATCTGAAGGAGAGCAGGTATTGATCCGATGATATCGATTACTGCAAACAGAATTGTTGAGACAGTAAGTATTTCGTGTAAGCTAAATTCCATGACAGGATCTTTTTTTAAAAGTAAATAGAATAAACTCAGTAGATTGATCTCTGAATTTTATTTATCAAGGATGTCTTCATTCATATTAGTTTATTTTTTTTTAGATCGGAATGTACAATAAAGCTATTAATATTTAGTTTTGATTTACTGACACAGCATTTTATTTCTTTTTTTATTAATTATGACTGTATATCTGAAGCGCTTTTTTCTTTTTTTTATATTATTTCATTTTGGCGGTTTTCTGGTTGCGCAGGAGGGGAAAAAAACAACTGTTTATTTTAGATTCAATCAGCATAAGCTTGATAAAATTTCAAAAAGCAAAATTGATCACGAGCTTCAAAAAGGAGAAGTTTCTGTGGTGGAGATTGAAGGATATTGTGATGCCATCGGAAGTTTTTCATACAATGATTCTCTTTCTATGAAAAGAGCAAAAGAAATTAAAACGTATCTAATTTTACATAATCCGAAACTTCAAAATATTGTACTTCGTTCGTATGGGAAAAGGAAGCCAGTCAATAAAAACGAAACTGAGGGTCAACGTTCGCTAAACAGACGTGCAGAAGTTTTTTTTAATCTCAAAGAAGATGAAAATAAATCTGAATTATCCGACTCAACTATTCTGAATTTAGACGATATTAATTTAGGCTCAACCGTTAAACTCGAAAACCTGAATTTTGAAGGTGGCAGGCATCTCCTCCTGCCAAAATCGAATAAGACTCTTGGAATTTTGTTAAATACACTGTTGGCTAATTCAAAATTGGAAATCGAAATTCAAGGTCATATATGTTGCATTACAGGCCCCAACGACGGATATGATTTTGATACCAAAACAAACAATTTGTCTGAAAATCGCGCTAAGACAATCTATGACTTTTTGATATCAAATGGAATCGATTCAACGCGTCTCTCTTATAAAGGATTTGGACCAAGCATGAAACTGGTTGAGGAGCTCACTCCGGAAGATGAATCAACAAACAGGAGGGTAGAAATCAAAATCATTAAAAAATAAAAACAATTTTTAGTTGATAAATGAAAAGAAAGAACCCATCAACATCGATATTTAAATTATCAATGTTGATGGGTTCGTATTAAGTATTGTTATTCCGGAACTCTTTTACAAGACTTTTAATATCGGTGTTCTTTATTGTACTTTTAAAATCATTCTTTAATAAATATACTTTTCCAGAACGTACTCTCATCAGAAATTACTTCAATTAAATAATTTCCACATTTAAGTTCTTCAGTGTTTATTATATTATTATCGATTCCCGTTTGTGTTTCCAATACTTTTTTTCCTGTCAAATCAAATATCAGGACATCCGATTTTTTTGAGGATGAAACCAGTAAATAATTATTAAATGGATTTGGAAAAAGTTTGATTTCGTTTTTATCAGCATTGATATGGCCTGAACTAGTTGCATCCTGAACCATGAAATTATCGATTTCAATAAAGAAGTCACCGGAAGCCCGTATACCTTTAATCATAATATTTATATTTAAACCTGCGTATGATCCCAGGCCAATAGAAATATTGGAATAGCTGGCGTTGTCAATATGATTATTCATATCGATTAAATATTCCGTTATAGGCGAACCGGTACCATCATCTACTTTGATTTCTATCTGATCACCGGATGTAAGTGTATGAGATATTGGGGTGCTCCCAATATATTCTACAATGCGATAATCGAAGCTAAGCATCGACTGTGAATTAACAGGTCCAATTAATGGGCTGATGACAGAATCCGAAGTTGATAAATTGAAAAGTTCACGGATCATTGCCTTTGATCCATTTACACCGCGAGTAGGGTATATCTGAAATCCCGGACTTGTATGTGTCCAGTCATTTGGGGCGGAAAACGAACTGTATCCTTCAAAATCCTGCATGTACGGATATTGTTGAGCATGTAAGCTCATTTGAAAGATGAATAATATGCAAATTACAAGTATGGTTTTTTTCATTTTTATGTTAGTATAGGTTTTTCATTAGATAATTCTGGGTTGAAATTTATCAATTTTTAATTACAATTAAACAAGTGCTTTAATCGACATGGACGTAAGCGCAAGAATATAAAAACGTTTTTCAATTGGACATACATTGTTAGTTTGAAAGCCAATTGTTCATCTTAACCTTGTCAGACTTAAAATCAGCTTAACATATATTAACATATAAGGAGCTCTTCAGTTTTAACATTAAGGAAAAATGAATTTAGTTTTGTTTTAAGAATTCAACTCGACAATATTATAAAAACTCATTTTGCCGTCATAACCGTTTTGAACATTTGCAGTCAAAATCAAACACAAATGAAAAAGTTAATTTTAAGTGCAGCCTTATTAGGCTTCAGTACAATGATCTTTGCTCAAACGCCTGCAGCTACTCCTGCAGCTCCTGCAAAAGCAAAAATGGAAGTTGCAAAGGAAAAAGCAGCTCCTCAATCCGCAGTTAAAGTTGCACCTGCGTCTTCAGGTACTCCAACAGCAGCAGCAATGAAAAAAGATGGAGCTCCTGACAAACATTCTAAGAGTGCCAAGCATTCAAAGAATGATGGAACTTCTGATAAACGCAACAGCGAACACAAAGAAGTACATGCAAAGGTGCCAGCAACAAAGTAATTGTGTTGTTTATTAAGTTTGAAGTGTCTGGTATGTTCCAGGCACTTTTTTTATGCCCTAGAAATTTATTCACGTTAATCAAATCTTGTAAACGATAAGCCGTATGCTTCACCCCGTCTATTGATATTTGAAAATAACATGTCCTCAACAGTAAAATTATTAAATTATATAAAGCATGTGCGGTTAAAAAGTCAAAGAATAAATATTCTTAATTTAAATTGAATTTCCAATTGGGTTGAATCATGAATTAAGCTTTCCAATTCTAATCATGGTCGCAAAACAATTTTTCCCAAATTATTTTCAACAATACTGTAGTCAAGTGATTCAATAAGCCCGTCTCCGGATAAATCATCTTTTCGATATCCCGAAAGAAAAAGGGAGCAATTATTTTCAATATCAATAAAATCATCATTGTTTATTAAACCATTCATATCCACGTCACCACTGTAAAGTGCAAAACTCCCATCGCTAAAACTTTTCATGTTGTTCCCGAACGCCTTTGTGTTTGAGTCGGTAAAATTATACGTTAATGTTGAATTGGTAAATTGTACGGGAACCTTGCTCCATGTTTCCAATGCATTTCTATGCTTAACTACAAGATAGTATAATTGTCCTGAACTGCCTGAAGAAAACTCAAAGTCGCCGTTGCCATAAATATCAATTGTTTTTCTGGCTGTACTAATTAAGCTAAATGGAGTCGCGCCATTTCTTAATTCAATAGTTAATGTGTCACACACTAAAGGATAATTAATGGGATTGGTACAGGCTCGCATAATTCCGCTACCGGAATAATATCCTTCAATATATACTTTAAGATGAAGCATTAGCGTGCATCCGCTACCTGCATAGGACAGATTTGTTGTAATAATACTGTCGCAACCGGCAACACTATGCAATGAAGTTATATAGGTACCTGCAGAATATACAATTAAGCCATCAGGTAAAGTATAGGAGCCTCCCTGACAAAATGAAGCGCTAACAGTATTATTGTAAACCGGATTTACAGTTATTGCTATAGGTGATGAAGATGCCGTACATCCGGTTGCATTTGTTTCAGTAACAAAATAGGATCCTGATTGAGTTACTGATATGCTTTGTGTCGACATCCCATTAGACCATATATAGGATGTAGCCGTTGTTGCTGTTAATGTTGCAGATGCACCCTGACAAAATGTAAGAGGATCGTTTGTGATAATTTCGGGTTGGGTAATTTTTTCTATAATAAGAATATCATCAATTCGGAATTGAACAGTTGTACTGTTTTGGGTAAATCGTATTCGTAATACTGAAGTGGAAGGGATAGCTCCTGTTACTGTGACATAATTCCAGCCTGTGCCAGCTGGTAAAGCTGTTATTGATAAAGGGGTATACGATACTCCATCGGTACTTACTTCCAGAATTAATTCGCTCCCTGTTGAAGTTGATACACTTTTTAAAATTCCAAATGACATTTTAAGGTTGCTATAGGACAAAGTGTTTAATCCTGAAATAATAAAATTCCTTCCAGAAACATTTGTAAAAAAAACATTCGCCCCTCCCGATGCAGTAGTATAACCGGAAGATATTGTTGTATTCCTTACATCAGCAGTGCCAGACATCGTTAAATTTACATTTTCAAATCCATTGTTGAGCTCATGAGTACTTATTGCTGTTGTCGAAGTTACTGTTCCCATGTTTTCGGTTAGTACAATGTAATCTGATTGAAAACCCGGGCCAACTGTAATCGTTACCGGAGTCATCGCATCATTCGATGTGTTGGGATCAGCTGCATAAACAGTATTTGCATTAATTGTATAATTTCCTGAAGTGGTCAGGTTGTAAGTGTTAGAAAAAGTAACATCAATTGTAGAGCCTGCTGCCAGCGTACCTGAGTTTATTATTTTGGTAAATGTTTGATTTGCTGATTGCGGGTCAGTTATTTGCATATTAACTGTAACAGGATTTGTGGAGAAATTATGTACCAGTGACCCATAATTTTTTACACGAACTTGTAGAGAATTATTTTGTGTTGGACAGGTAACTGAAATCGGATTTAGCAACGACAATACTCCTAAATCAGTACCCGGACAAGTAGTATTAACTGTTATATAATTAGTTTTAGTTGAAGTGTTCGTTCCGCCCGGACTTGTAACGGTTAATGAAATAGTTTTTGACCCCGTGGTTGAATACGAAACAGTATGTGGGCCAACTGTATTTGCTGTTGCCGGCGTTGCTCCTGATCCGAAATTCCATGCATATGAAGTTATTCCGGAACTTGAATTGTTTGTGAATGTTGTTGTCTGACTTGTACAGAAAGTTAGCGGGTTTGCAGTGAAGTCGGCAGTAGGTGCCGGCGTGCTAGTGGAAGTAGCCAGCCAAATCGTAATATTCATCAGTAACTTTCTATGGTTACCGGCGGCATCTGAAATATATCCATCATAAAGAACATCATTCGAATCTCCTGTGCCATCATCACATGGCGAACTATCTCCTATTGCTGCTACTTTCCCGTTACCATATCTGGCGTAAGCACACATTACATTGGTGTTCCCAAAAGTTGAGCCCGTCTTGTAAATTACACCTTTAACGGTAGAGTTTTGAGCAGGATTTAATGTCATTGACGTTCCATTGCTCCATTGTGCCTGCGTAACATTGCCTGCAAGACCATGTAATATTGAATCGCTTGGCAGTGATGGAATATTACTTGTTGTTTGTGAGAAATCGGTATAGTCAAAAGATATTCCAAAAGGATTTGACTGAACAGAATTTGTTGTCATTAAATCATTCCAGATATGTGGTGAATCATTTCCATCATTATTTCTATCAGATGCATTGTGATCGGATATCATAAATAATCCGCCGCCATTCAATACAAAATTCAGGATAGCAGTTTTTTCTGATGCACTAAAAATAATATTTGGTTCACAGATGATAAATACTTTGTAATTCGAAAGGTCTTGAGTGTTTCCGCTGTTACCATATGTGATTAGTCCGTTATATGGCAATGATTCAACAACATAATTGCGATTAACACAGTCAATTCCCCAATATGATAACCCTCCGTTCCAGTATGTTTCGACTGTTGATCCTGTAATTCCGGATTGCGCTGGAGTTGGTATTTTCTGTGCGTTAGATTCTGTACCACCGTTTAATACTGCAGGACCTGTACCATAACCAAGATTGTGAGCATCAGCATCAATTACCCAGTCTGCATTACCGGCTGATTCTGCTTTTGATGCATCGAATAATATTTTGATTGTCTGCGAGTGAGCAGGCAACCCAATGATAAATACTAAAAAAAATAATTGAAAGGTTATTTTTTTCACCAGGATGATTTCATTTTAGTCAAAACGCACATTAAATTATTCAATACAGTTTATTTATTCATTTGGGAAAAAAGATTCTCGGATTGACTATCAGACAATATGTTTCCCAATTGTATTTTTCTTGTTACTTAAGCAATGATATTTAACGAATTTAATATTGGAAATGGATTCTCAATAACGATGTCAAATATTTATAGATATTGATCTCATTTTCTGATTGCCACTTTCGCATGAGGGCTAGGTAGAAAATGAATTTGATATTTTATTCAATTAACAGTTGAGAGGTCACCGTAAGGGGGATTCCTTCGGTTGTTAAGACATACACAGCCTTTACAAAGTTATTTTTTTTGTGGAATCAGGCAATAATATTAATAAATGAGGCGAAATGAGGCTGTTTACGTATATGTCAGCACAGAAAGAGCATCATTACTATCGAATATTTAGATATACATATAACAGTTCTTGAATTGAATCTGATTTGTTTTTAAATAGTATTAATTGAATTAATCCTATCAGATATTCTAAGATTAACGCAAACAAAACTACTTTTTGTATATCAATTCGGCTGAATAAATAATTTTTCGATGATAATATTTTCCTTCCCAACTATTCGTAAAAAATAAATTCCAGGCACATAATCGTGAACATCTACAGAAAATGTATTCAGCCCGTGTTGGTTATTTATTTTTTGTTCAAGTATGATATGGCCATTAAGATCAATAATATTTAGAAAGTCTGCGTGCAAACCATCTGCCAGTTCAACATGTAATATTTTATTAACCGGGTTAGGATAAATAGTAATCAGATCCTGATTTAATGTTTGAGAGATTCCTACAGAAACATTTATATTAATGCTGTCGGTTTATGAACAGCCATTTCCACCTGTTACAGTTACCCAATAGGTTCCTGATTGAGTTGCTGTCAATGTCTGACCAGTAGAATTATCTGACCATAAATAATTAGTAAAGCCAGTACCTGCGTCAAGTGTGTATGAGAATGGAATTGCAATGGACGTATCATTACCGAGATTTACATTTACCCCGGGCAAAACAACTACGTTAACAGGTATTCTTAAACTGCTGCATAATCCAAGTCCGCAATTTGCAAATGAAGGAGAGAGGTTTATGTTTTGCATCCCGATAGTATTATTCTCGCATGCGAAATCTGCATCAGTAATCGTCATGTAATCAGGTGTTGTCCCACCAATAGTGTAGCTCCCATTTAATTGCGCCAGTGATGCCTGCATTAAGCAGGATGATGAGCAGGAGTAAACGTATTTTCATTTGTGAGGATTTTACGGGTTTTATTAGTAAATATTGTTGGTAAATTATCGAATTATATTCAATCAGCCTAGCCGAAAACAATCATAGCGTGTTTGATTATTTTATTTTTTTGATATTGATTGATTGTATGAAAAGGAATAAAAAAAATCAAGTCAATCAGAAGAAAATATACAAGGTATTTTTTTTATTATTTATACATACTAAATGCGATCTGTCCTCCAAGCGCAGCATTGTTTTTCACTAATGCAATATTCGCTTCAAGACTTTTTCCACCGGTTTTTTCAGTAATTTTTTTCAAAAGAAAAGGAGTAATTGATTTTCCATTGATATTCATCTTTGATGCTTCAGACAATGATTCATTGATAAATATTTCCATTTGATTATAAGGAATTTCTGAATTAGCAGGAATTGGATTTGCGATTAATACAGAACCGTTTAGTCCGAGTTGCCATTTAGTTTTAATAAGCTCGGCAATTGATTCAGGAGAGTCCAGACGTGAAGGAGATTTAAATCCGCTATGACGGGAGTAAAATGCCGGAAATTCTTCCTGACAAAAAGTAATAACAGGAACTCCTTTTGTTTCAAGGTATTCAAGAGTCAGCCCGATATCAAGAATAGATTTTATTCCTGCAGAAACGACAGCTACATTGGTTTGCGTCATCTCAAAAAGATCGGCAGAAATATCCATGGTTTTTTCTGCTCCCCGATGCACACCTCCGATACCGCCTGTGACAAATATTTTTATTCCGGCAAGCGATGCAATCCTCATAGTGGATGCAACGGTCGTGGCTCCGGGAATTTTTTGACTTATTACAAATGGCATATCACGCAGACTTACTTTCCATACGTTTTCTGCTCTACCCAAAATTTCCAGCTGGTCTTTATCTAATCCTACACAAAGTTTTCCATCCAGTATAGCAATGGTTGCAGGAACAGCACCGTTAATTCTGACGATGTCTTCGACCTCGAGCGCCGTTTTAATATTTTCAGGATAAGGCATTCCATGTGAAATAATTGTAGACTCAAGAGCGACAACTGGTTTATTTGTAGCTAAAGCTTTTTGAATTTCAGGTTGAATGTTTAAATATTTTATTGCAATCATTGATCAGTTTATTTTATCAAACGATATTTCCAGAATGTCTTTAGTGAGTTTTTGTTGTATTGCTCCTTTCGTTTGCAGGACAAGAGATGCTAAAGCATGGCCATAGCGTAAACAATTTTCTGGATTATTTTTCATTATCCAGGCATGTATCCAACCAGCTAAAGAAGCGTCGCCGGCTCCTGTGGAGTCAATTACATTTACGTCAGGAGCTGCTAGTTCGAAATGATCAGCAGAAGAATAAATGTCAGAACCATTTTTCCCTTTTCTTACCCAAAGGTATTTTACTCCACGTTTAAGTAATTGCTGAATTGCTGTTGCGGGATTATTATCTCCAATACTTCCCGTTAAGGCATTCATTTCATCCAGATTCGGAGTAATTAATAAAACATCTTTCAGATCGACATTTTGAAGTCTTGATGCTTTTGATATTGAAACTGGCTCGATGATGCAAGGAATATTTTCTTCACGGCTAAACTGAATCAGCCAGTCTAAAGTGGTAGTGCTGAGGTTACAATCTATCTGAAGAAGTGATGCTGTTTTCAAAAAACGCTTTTTATTATTTAGAAATTCAGGTGTGATTTCATTTTCGAAACTTGTAGTGACGGCCCCGGCAAATAAATCGCCCGAAGGAGAAAGAATGGCAACATATCGACCAGTTGAGGAAAGATTAATTAAAGAGTGTGATATTCCTACTCCTCCCGATTTGCATTTTTGCATGAGCCAATCACCATCTGTATCGTTTCCGAAATGAGTGATCAGCTCAACATGATGACCAAGCAAAGCCAAATGACGCGAAATATTATGTGCAACTCCTCCGGGAGAACGAAAATACTCTGCAGGATTTGAAGTGCCGTTAATTGGATTTTCGATGCAGCGGAAGCTTTCATCAACAAGAGTAGCGCCGATGCAAATTATAGGATTGTTTTTCACTGCGATAAAAGTAATTAATTCCTTAAGAAATCATGAACTATTGGTTATGAGAGGGGAGATTTATAAATCTTCGAAATGGTTTATAT
Organism: Bacteroidota bacterium; assembly: GCA_031427625.1. Classification (GTDB taxonomy): domain Bacteria; phylum Bacteroidota; class Bacteroidia; order AKYH767-A; family 2013-40CM-41-45; genus JADKIH01. The sequence continues at coordinate 516 of JANPNV010000103.1, read as the reverse complement.
CCAAGGCATTGTATAGCATCATGAATAGAAGAGATAATTTTGATTAAAGAAAATCAGGTAAATAAAAGTCTGGATAAAACTAATTATATAAATGAGAATATCGGAGGGTTGATTATTTAATATATCTCAATTATCTCTCATTAATATTTCTAATTATTCAAATGAACTTATAGTTTGGGCTTCGAAAGTCAATTAAAACTCGAATACCCAAAAAGTTTACTCGTAAAGAAAAATCGGTCGTTAACCAAGTTTTGTATTTATCAATTTAAGATAAATAGTACAAATTGGGCTTGACCACCTACTAAAAAGATACATTATATATTAATATCAATTATTTTATTATTTCAAATAATGAATTTTACCATCGGAGTTTACTTCAGATTTACTTTAAGCAAGCAAATACAATTTTTGTTTTTTTCGAGAAAAGTATTTTTCATTTACAACTTTTGAAATTTTCGAATTGGATTCTTGTTTTTTCAATGCACACTTAAATTTATAGTAATTTTTTTGTAATTT
>JANPNV010000102.1:0-12608 GCA_031427625.1 Bacteroidota bacterium | reverse complement strand
CCCGTCTATTCCAAACAATGCTCCCGCATTGTTGTACTCTTCTAATCCTTCCATCATTTCTAACATGGTTTTTCGTTTTTATTGGTTTATATTCTTTTTGTTTAGTCTTTAAGTCGATAGTCCTAAGTCGATAGTCCTATGTCTTATGTAAATTGTATTTTGTCTTTTGTCTGTGTTTGTTTCTGCGTTTAGCTGATAATCTTGTTTCTTGGCTCTTGTTTCTTGGCTCTTGATTCTTGGCTCTTGGCTCTTGGTTCTTGGCTCTTGGTTCTTGATTCTTGATTCTTGGTTCTTGGTTCTTTGCTCTTGGTTCTTGGTTCTTGGTTCTTTTCTCTTGGTTCTTGATTCTTGGTTCTTTGCTCTTGGTTCTCCCTTATTGCTATCTTCGCATCATGTACAAAGCAATCATCGGAAAAAATATTTTTCAATTAGACAGCAAAGAAATTACAGAGATTGATGGGAAGCCTTTTCCTGCTGATGTTATAGAATATAGTAATGGGAAGTTTCATATTCTTCTGAACAACCGTTCATACACAGCCGAAATTCTTTCTCATGATAAAGAAACGAAGTCATTTTCAATATTAGTAGGCAAGTCGGTGATAAATGTTCAGTTGAAAGACAGGTACGACGAATTGTTGCTACAGATGGGCATCGACGAAACATCCAGCAAGAAGGTAAATAACATTGTAGCTCCAATGCCAGGAATGGTCTTGCAGGTAATGGTAGAAAACAATCAGGAGATAAAAAAGGGCGATGCCATCGTAGTGTTAGAGGCCATGAAGATGGAGAATATTTTAAAAGCTCCCGGTGATGGAATAGTGAAAAAGATTCATGTGATAAAGGGAGATAAGGTGGAGAAGAATCAGGTTATGGTCAACCTTTTTTAAGGAAGATTTTTTAAGGAAAATTGAATATTGAATAATGTAAATGTTCGACGTCTAACTAAGGGTCATCAAACTAATCAATATATCAAGGCCAGGCTACTCTTCGATTTCAACTTATTCCCGATAGCACTCCTGATTTATAGTATTAATAAACAATTCTTTATTTTTAACTTTTTCCCGATAGCTATCAGGATTTTAACTTTTCCTGCTACATTGTACCTCCATCCTAAAATCCGCTATGACTAAGACGCTGCTATGTTTACTTTTTATTTTACAAGGTTCGGTTTTTTCATTTGCACAGATCATCAAGGGTGTCATATCCGATGAGGCGAAGAAAGAAAAGATAATTGGTGCAGTCGTTAGAATAAAAGGTACCAATATTGCAGCGATTACAGATGTCGACGGAAAATTTGAAATTCAATCCGACAAATTACCACCCTATATACTTGTTATTTCCTATGTTGGATTTGAAGAACAGGAGATTACGCTAGGTGATGTTACTACCGTCGTTCAGGTAAAACTAAAGTCGAAGGAGATAAATCTGAAAAATGTGGAAATCACAGGAAGCAGGATTTCGGAAAAACAAAAGGAGGCGCCACTTACAATCGAATCGATCGACCTGATTGGAATTAAGGAATGTCCGCAGACATCTTTTTACGAGGCGCTTGGTTCATTGAAAGGTGTTGATCTGACAAGTGCATCGCTTGGCTTTACAGTAGTTAATACTCGCGGATTCAACAGTACTTCGCCTGTGAGATCTCTTCAATTAATTGATGGCGTCGATAATCAGTCGCCCGGATTAAGTTTTTCTCTGGGAAATTTTTTGGGATCTTCAGAACTGGATGTTTTGAAAGTTGATATGATTGCTGGCGCAAGTACGGCCTATTACGGACCGAATGCATTCAATGGTGTAATCAGCATGACAACACGGAGTCCGTTTGTAAAGCCAGGTCTGGAAGCATCAGTGAAAATGGGTGAAAGAAATTTGTTTGAGACAGCTATTCGCTGGGCTCAGGTTTTTAAAAACAAAAACGGCGAAGAGAAGTTCGGTTATAAGCTCAATATCTTTTATATGAAAGCGCATGATTGGGAGGCAAATAATCTTTCAGCATCTTCTAACTCTGCTGATGGAATAAATAATCCGGGAGGATATGATGCAGTAAACAGATATGGCGACGAAGACATCACGGGTTCAAATAATGCAACTAGTCTTTCACAACAGGCGCAATATCCCGGACTGAAAAGATGGTATCGTTCAGGGTATCTGGAAAAAGATATTGTAAATTACAATTCTAAGAATCTTAAAACAGCCGTAGCATTTCACTATAAGTTAGGGAAGGCAGAACTTATTCTTGCTTCAAATTTTGGAACAGGTACAACTGTTTATCAGGGGGATAATCGTTATAGTCTGAACGACATACTTTTTTTTCAGAACAGGATAGAAATTCGAAAAGAAAACAAATTCTTTTTACGGGCCTATGCTACCAATGAAGATGCAGGAAAATCATATGATGCAGTATTCACAGCCATTCTCATGCAAAATGCGGCGAAGCCCGATAATCAGTGGAGCAGAGATTATAGAAACTATTGGATTTATAATGATGTTTTTAACAGAGCGCATAATCTCCCGGGCTTTCCTCCGTACCAGTTCCCATACGATACCACAAAAGCGAATGAAGTAATGGCGCTTTATTCCGACACTGTTATTGGATGGCATAATGGTGCGGAAGACTATGCAAACAATGGTGCATTGTCGTCGGAGAATCATGAGTATTATGCTCCCGGAACAGCACGATTTGATTCTTTGTTGAATTCAGTTTCCAGTCGGAAGACCTACAAAGAAGGTGGCAGCGGGTTCTATGATAAGTCAGCGCTCTATCATGTACAGGGAGAATATAAATTTACACCTACGGTAATGGACATTATCGTAGGCGGCAACCTGAGATTATATCGTCCCTCATCGTCAGGAACAATCTTCAGTGATACAGCATCACAGAAAATTTCTAATAATGAATATGGATTTTATACTGGATTTGAAAAAAAGGTATTAAACGATAAACTAAAATTAAACCTGACCGTCAGGGTTGATAAGAATGAAAACTTCCAGGCATTGGTTTCGCCGGCACTTTCAGCAGTTTATTTTTTGAATAAGGATCAGATCCTTCGTGTATCGTTTTCATCGGCCATACGGAATCCGACTATGTCTGATCAGTATCTCTATTATAATGTCGGTCGGGCCATACTTCTCGGAAACATTACAGGGTATGATTCATTGGCTACCATACCTTCTCTTCAGATTTACACGAACAGTCCTACACTTGATAAATCGCTTGTAAAATATTTCTCACTGGATCCGGTCAGACCCGAAAAAGTTAAAACAGTAGAAGTCGGATATCGGGCAACACTTTTTAAAAATGTTTTTCTCGATGCCAATTATTACTTTAGTTTTTATACAGACTTCATTGGTTACAGGATTGGTGCAAAAATCGCATTTGAAAATCCTCCATTTCAAAATCGTCTGAAGTCCTATCAGGTATACAGGATAGCATCAAATGCTTCAGATATGGTTGTAACGCAAGGCGGGTCAATTGGTATTAATTATTTCGTCGGAAAGTATTTTGCATTAACGGGTAACTATACATATAACTACCTCGATCGTCGTAATTCGACCGATCCGTTGATACCTGCATTTAATACACCTGTTAATAAATTTAACCTAGGCTTCAATGGCCGCGATATCGATGCCAGAATTTTTGGAGCACACATTCAGCGAACAGGATTCAATTTGAACTATAAATGGATAGAAGGTTTCCGCTTTGAAGGATCGCCTCAATTTACCGGATTTGTCAATTCATACTCTATTGTGGATTTTCAGGTGAATCATATGATTAAGTCAATCCATACAACAATAAAAGCCGGAGCCTCGAATATTTTAAATAATAAGGTGTATCAGGTATATGGCGGGCCACTAATTGGCCGTTTGGCCTATATTTCCGTTTTGGTGAATCTGGCCGATTGACAAAATATATTTTTCAGGGTAATCAGTCTTGTTTTGGTTTAATTTATAATTTGCATCAAAATTAAACTGATCAACTCCATGAAAAAAATTGTACTAATATGTTTTCTTGCTTTAAGCTTTTCGTTGCAAGCACAGCAGCGATATCTTGATAGCGTATTTGCCTCTGTAAATATTACAGCAGATGTTGTTTATGGCTATAATGTTTCTGTAATTTCCGGTTCACCGGCATTGGATACATTAAAGATGGATATTTATGAGCCGGCTGGCGACACAGCAATTATCCGCCCGCTGGTTATTTATCTTCACACTGGTAGTTTTCTTCCTGTTCCTTTAAACGGTCAGTGCACAGGAGACAAAAGCGACAGCGCTTCTGTTGAAATGTGTAACCGCCTTGCCAAAAAAGGATACATAGTTGCATCATTGAATTATCGTCTGGGATGGAATCCTGGCGGTGATCAGGATACTCGTACAGGTACACTTCTTAACGCAGTATACCGTGCTTTACAGGATGCAAAATCTGCTGTTCGCTATTTCAGAAAGACAGTTGCAACAATGGGTAATCCTTACATGGTCGACGAAACGAAGATTGCAATAGGTGGTCAGGGTTCAGGCGGTTATGTGGCACTTGCCTATGCAACGGCTAATTCTTATACCGACATAACACTTACAAAATTTTTCAACTTTACAACGGGTAATCCTTATGTAGACACTACTTTGTCGGGTGACTGGGACGGTATCGGAGGCAGCGGCTTAAATCAGCCTGCTCTTAACAATCCGGGATATAGCAATGCTATTAATTTCATCTTCAACATGGGTGGTGCAATGGGAGATTCTTCCTGGATGCAGGCAGGCGATGTTCCAATGGTGAATATCCATGTTCCAAACGATCCATTCGCTCCATACACTTATGGTCCTGTAATAGTACCGACAACCGGACAATTCGTTGTAAACGTAAGTGGCAGTTATAACATTAACAGAAGCGCCGATCTTTTTGGTAATAACGATGTCTTCCGTTTCCTTGGACTTTCAGATCCGTTTACTGTTAGAGCTAATATGCTGAATGATGGTTATGATGGACTTTGTCCACTTGTTAGAGGCGATCCTCCCGGACCACTAACTGGTGAAGCCGGTCCGTGGGAATGGTGGGATTCTACTTGTACAAATAACGCAGCCAGCCATGCTTCGAATCCTGACATGAGTAAGGCAAAAGGAATGGCATACATTGATACTGTTCAAGGTTATGTTTGTCCAAGAATGTATAGAGCCATGGGATTGAATGTAGGAATCAATGATGTAGAATTTCTCGAGAAGTCTGTGAAACTATATCCGAATCCTGCTTCAGGAAATTTCAATATTGCCGTTGATGCAGCATTTACAAAACTGGAATACATCACTATAAGTGATCTTACAGGCAGAGTTATCCGATCGATAAAAGGTAACGGGCAATTCGTCTATGATGTAGACAGGAATAATCTCTCTCCTGGTGTTTATGTGATCAGAGCCGCTTTTGAAAAGGGCGATGTAGTGAGGAGAATAGTACTTAAGTAATAATTAAATAATTCATGAAAGGCCGGCTCATTACCGGCCTTTCTTATATAAATAATGTGATGAAAACCTCAGCCCTACTTTTATTTTTTATTCTTTCGGTTCAATTGAATGTTAAAGGACAAGCTTCCTGCAACTCTTCGAGATACGATTCTGAAATTTTTCCGACAGTGATTACGACCACTGACCTCCTCTACGGAAATAATTTGAGTACTTCAGGGACTCCGACTGATCTTACGCTTGATGTTTATGAACCAGTGGGCGATACGTTAGCGATGCGTCCTTTGATTATTTGGGCTCACGGTGGAAGTTTTGTCGGCGGAACAAAAAATGATGGTGATGTCGTTTCATTGTGTCAGCATTTTGCAAAGCGCGGATATGTATGCGTTTCTATCAACTACAGACTTGGTTTATCGGCATTTCCACCGACGGCAGCAGCAGCCAAGCAGGCCGTATACAGGGCAGTACAGGATATGAAGGCAGCCGTTCGTTATTTTCGTAGTGATGCAGCTAATGCAAATACATTCAGGATCGATCCGAATATAATTTTTGCCGGAGGAAGTTCTGCCGGTGCGTTTACAGCATTACATCTTGCTTACATGGATTCGTATAGTGAATTACCTTCAGAGATTGATACCACTGTGATGGGTAACCTTGAAGGTAACAGTGGAAATCCTGGATATGTCTCTACCGTAAATGCCGTAATTGATTTATGCGGTGCGCTTGGTGATAAGACATGGATTAAATCCGGCGATGTTCCTTTCGTTGCCATGCATGGTACGAATGATGGAACTGTTCCCTATGCAACAGCGACGATCTATTTGCTTGGCGCCTTTCCGGTAATGGTCGTTGATGGAAGTTATTCCATCTCACAATATGCGAACACCGTTCCTGTATCCAATGATTTCTATACATACTTCGGCGCAGATCATGTTCCTTATTCTGCCAGTACAGCATATATGGATACGACTGTACGTTTTGTGAGCAATTTCTTATACAGATATCTCGGTTGTAATCCTGCCGATCCAACACCCCTTCCAAATACATTTACAACGGGAATTAATAATATAACAGCCAATAATGATATTACAATCTTCCCAAATCCTGCGGATGATTATCTTAATGTAAAATCGCAGAATGGAAATACGATCACATTTGCAGAGCTAATTGACTTCAGCGGTCGTCGCATAAAAACTATTTCCGATCATTCTGATTTTTTCCGGATAGACGTAAGAAGTCTTTCGCATGGAATATATTTTTTGAAAGTACGGTCTGCATTAGGTGAGACGGTGAGGAAGGTTGTGCTTTAGTTTGAGCTTGATTAAGCTGGGTTGTTGTTGGCGATAGTTTTGGATTTATATTGTTATTCGCAACTCTTTCGCTCCGATTTGATTGCAAAATTAAATGAAAGTGAGAATCTACTTAAAGAAGATACTTTTTATTTATTTTTTGTGCTTTACTTCATTGAATGCACAAACGGTAATAACAATTGATGGAGTACGAGCTTCTATCATGGACAATTCTTTTTCATACAATGACTCGCTGCAAAATTCATTTCTGAAAATTAATGTTGCTGAAGTTTGGAGTTTAAGGCAAGAAATAAAGAAGCAGCGCTTTGACCATTGTAATCACAATGACGTTGGCATATTAGCTTATATTGATACTTCAGGAAGAGTTCCCTTTGCTCAAATAATTAATGGCACCAGCTTACCGAAGACTGATAGTTTAATTATCGTATTGGTAAAAGAAGCATCAAGAAAATTCAAACCTGTTTTATTTGGCAACATTCCTGTTCGATCGATGGTTTACATAAAATATAGGTTTCATAATCGCAATTGGGAAGAAATGTTAGTGAAGGCAAATGGAAATAATGATTTAGCAGAGCGAATGGTGCAATACAATTCAACCATATTAACGTTTAAAACTCCAGAGGAGGCAAGAAAGTTGGAAAAAAATGAATGTGCAGACGATAAACATTTTTATGATGAAGGTGTAAAATATTTTCAGCAAAGTGATTTCAGTAAAGCTATCTATAATTTCTCACAAGCTATGGAGGTAAATCCAAATGATTTTGATGCGCTATGCTATCTGGGGTTGTCATACGAGAAAGCAGGTAAATTAAAAAAAGCGTGTAGGTGTTTTTCAGAAGGAAAAGATGTAAGTGAAAAAAGCGCGGCAAATGCATTTAATAAAAATTGTTCGCAAATAGCTAATAAATGAAATCATAGTTTAAGAAGAGTTTGGGAATAACACCAACTTTTCTCAATAACTCATGACATTGTATGGGCTGCCTGACTCCTATTTATGTGTCGAATATCCGGATCGTATTTTTATTTATATCTTTAATACTCGCTTCTGCGGTACTCTTGAATAGTTTTCCGCAACCTCAGGCAGTGTGTCATTATGAAAGTATCTTAATGAAATATACATTGCCAAATTTTTTCTAAAAATAAAAACCATGAGAAAACTCTTCTTCACTTTGTTTTCTTCTCTTCTTTTAGCCTTTACATATGGACAGACAAATGTAAGCGGAGGAATTTATTCGAACACGACGTGGACATCAGTAAACAGCCCTTATATAGTAACTGATACAGTTGTTGTTTTCCCCGGATTCACTCTTACAATAGAACCTGGCGTTACGGTGAAATTTAATGACGGAGTGGTTATTGAAATGCGTCAATCCAATTTTATTGCAGTCGGAAACAGTGTTGATAGTATCACATTTACCTCCAATTCAAGCACGCCCGTTGCAGGGATTTATCAGGGATTATATTTTAACGACCCGACCGGTATCGCAATTGACTATTGTGTTTTTAAATATGCTCTCATGGCAATATATACTAAACCGTGGATAACTTTTCCACTTACCGTATCTCATTCAACATTCTCCTTTAACTCCGATTGTCTTACTCAAAATGTGAATGGAACAAATATTTTTCAATGTGTATTCATCAATAACGTCATTGGCATGTCGTGGAGTGGCGGAGCTTGCAACCTGGACAATTGTTATTTTGAGAATAATACAGTTGCAGCAAGAGTAGGCGGCAACAGAGTTAACAACTGTACATTTATTAATAATCAAGTCGGTTTAGATGCTGGAGAGCCGGGTCCGACCATTATTACAGATTGTTATTTCTGCAACAATGATTATGCATGCAGAGTTGCAGATGATGTGGGAGGAAACCAGAGTAATTTTGATACAATCACCGGCTGTACTTTTTCGCATAATCATATTGCCTATTCTGATCAATTTACCTACATGACAGAAAATATATTTTTCGAAAATGATACTGCACTTTCCCAAATTTCTTTTCATGATTCAATAGACTTTTGGCATAGAACACGCACGCACATGTTCAACAATGACATTTTTAACAATCATGTGGGAATTGTTTTCAGAGGCGGCTACTCTCCAAATAGTAATACCAATAACTTCTGCCAAAACAGTGTTTACAATATCGTTTACACATCATCCAACAATGGCGCTTTCCCCGATCAATGCTATTGCATTACTGACTCGACTCAAATTGCTGCAGCTGTTTATGATGGCTACGATGATATTACTCTTGGCTTGCTAAATTTCAGTCCGTATGCCAACTGCAACGATTCCGTTCTGCCTGTCGATACTTTTTATTTCTGCCAAAATATTGTGAGCGGAATTAATCCGGTAAAATTTCCAGAGGAATCTTTTACTATTTACCCGAACCCTACTTCCAGCACATTCACCTTAAAAAACATTGCTTATAGTGAAAAGCAATTGCTATATATATTCAATACTCTTGGGAAAATTGTTTATTTGGAAAAATTGTTTGGGAAGAATGAATATCTGATTGATGCGAATCTTACAAAGGGGATTTATTTTATACGTGTAAGCGATGGGGCAAAGAGTTTTGTGAAAAAGTTAGTTTTTGAATAAGCTGTGTGCAATCTTGAACCTGTAGTCCTGCTTCGATGAGAGAGAATATGCTAATAAAGAAAAACGGATTAAAGAAGTGAAAAAAGAAGGGAGTTGAAATCATACACATTCTCCTCCTCAGCACGCTTTGTTATTTGGGCACTCTTTCAATATATTTTACGCCCTTCTTTATTTATTTTTTTTAATCTTATTGTTAAAGTCAGCTAAACTCTTTCTTCGAAATTCATCTGTTTGATGCTCACGTAAAAATTTACACTCATTTCTATCTTACTTTTAATTGTCAGATTATTTCTTTCTCGATTGTTTGCTTGTGCCTAACACTTCCCGACTTTATCCATTTCTTTGCCATAGTTAAAAGTGTTTGCATTTCGAATGGCTTAATAATATAATCGTCAGCACCAAGTTCGAGCGCTTTTTTTCTATCAACATTTTCAGAATTTGAAGTGCTAAAAATAAATGGTATCTCATAAGTTTTCTTTAAATCTAAAATCAAATGCAAAACCTCATAACCATTCATTAAAGGCATTTTAGTATCACAAATTATTAAATCAGGCATATGTTCTCTGGCAAGTTCAATTCCCTTTTTTCCATTATCGGCAACAAGTATTTTGTAACCTTCCATTTCAAAATATTCAGTTAAATTTTCAAGAATCGGTAGAGTATCTTCAATTAATAAGATTGTTGCCATCATCTCTAATGTTAATAAGCGGTGATTTTATTTCAAAATTGATTATTATTAAACACATGAATGTTATATAATTGAAGAAAAAGGTTACATCATTCACACATATAAATATGTGTCGGTTTAATGACTCTCAACGAGCTTGGTCATTTCATGAAGTTACTTTAAGGTTAGCAGACTATCCATTGTTTTCCTAAGTCAGATGTGTTTCTGCAGCATTTTTTAATTCATATTATTGATAAGGTAAAAAAACGCAATCTCCCAGCATTAAATTTAGAAGTTCATTCAAATTCCTATCTTGGATTGTTTATAAGCATCTTCGATAAAATGAAATACCTTATTTTAATTTCTGCAATTTTTGTTTCAAATATATCATTCGGACAGGATGCAATTATTCCGAAGCCAACACATGAAATCAAGCGACTTTATGCCGGAGTAAATGTTTCTCCCGATTACTGTTATCGTACTCTTTACAACAGGGATGTTAATTATAGCATATGGTTAATTGATGTTAGGAATGACCAGGAAATACCTAAAATTGGATATACTGCCGGACTTAATTTTGGATATAATGTTTCCCAACTTTTAGGAATTGAAATCGGAATTCAATATTCAAACAAAGGCTATTCGACAAAGTATTTTAATCTGACTTTTGGTGATATGACTGACCCACGATTTGGTTTTACGTATACAACAAGCAACGACCCCCTTCCGAATAAAGGGAAATTTGTATACAATCATTATTATCTTGATATTCCTCTCAGGGCAATTTTTAGATTGGGTAAAAAAAGAGTTCAATTGGTAACGAGCGTTGGAATAACTACCAATATTTTTCTAAATGCAACAACAACAAGTGTCTTGAAATTCGAAAATGGGGAAGCAGAATACAAAACTCAAACTCAGAAGTATGCTTACAAGTCACTTAATGTTTCTCCAACAATCAGCATTGGTGCCGAGTATAAAATAAATAACAAAATTAATCTGAGAGCAGAACCAACATTCAGGTATGGGCTGTTTAATATCATTCACGCGCCAATAACAGCTAAATTATGGAGTGGAGGCTTTAATATATCCTGTTATTATACCTTCAAATAATATTTCGGAAAAAGCAGTAGCTGCAATATTCATCAAAGTGCCATTCTTAAATTCAACACATTCTCAAATTGACTACTGATCCCGCGACTGTTTCGAAAACGCAAGCGGCTTCGCATTGATCTCATCATACACTTCCCGGTTTTTCAGGATATCGATTGCCGTATAAATAGCTTCACGGAATGAGTCTTCACTCGCTATTCCTTTTCCTGCAATATCATATGCTGTACCATGATCCGGTGATGTACGAACTACCGGTAATCCTGCCGTGAAATTTACGCCTGAAGTAAAACTTAATGCCTTAAACGGAATCAGGCCCTGGTCGTGATACATAGCCAGTACGGCATCGAATTTTTTAAAAGCAGCAGAACCAAAAAAGCCATCTGCAGAGTAGGGGCCATAAACGAAAATTCCTTCGTCGAAACATTTTTTAACGGCAGGAATAATAATATCTTTTTCTTCCATTCCCAATAATCCTTCATCGCCTGCATGAGGATTTAATCCTAATACAGCAATTTTAGGTTTGCGAATATTGAAATCACGTTTCAATGTCGAATGCATCAACTTTAATTTGGAACATATTTTTTCAATGGTTAACCCTGCCGCAACATCTTTTACAGGAATGTGTCCGGATGCAACTGCAACACGAAGATCGTTGCTAACAAGAAACATCAGATGTTCAGTAGCATTGAATGTTTCGGCCAGATATTCTGTATGACCGTGAAATTTAAAATCAGCCGACTGTATATTATGCTTATTGATTGGTGCTGTTACCAAAACATCAATGTTTTTATATATCAGATCATTCACAGCTGCCTGTAGCGATTTCAATGCATATGTTCCTCCGGCTTCGTTCGAAACTCCAAATTCAACAGGAACTTCTTCATCCCAGCAATTAATCACATTCGTCTTCCGAAGAATCACTTCATTAACTCCCTTTACCGTCTGGTACTGGAAGTCATTCATGTTTAACATTTTTCGCTGAAGACTGACGAGTTTGTTGCTGGCATAGATTACCGGTGTACAAATCTGATGCATTCTGCTATCAAGAAATGTTTTTATTATTACCTCCAGCCCGACTCCATTAATATCCCCGCAACTAATGCCGACCTTGATTCTGCCTTCTATTTCCTGATGAGTCATGGTGTTGAAGATTTAATATTGAAGAATGAAAAATAAGTAAGTAGTATTAGGAGAGTTTTTAATTCTTGACTCTTGACTCTTGACTTTTTGCTCTTTGCACTTGGTTCTTTGTTCTTTGTTCTTTGTTCTTTGTTCTTTGTTCTTGGTTCTTTACTCTTGGTTCTTTGCTCTTGGCTCTTGGTTCTTGGTTCTTTGCTCTTGGTTCTTGGTTCTTGGTTCTTAGTTCTTGGTTCTTGGTTCTTGGTTCTTTGCTCTTGGCACTTGGTTCTTTGCTCTTGGTTCTTGGTTCTTAGTTCTTGGTTCTTTGCTCTTGGTTCTTTGCTCTTG
>JANPNV010000101.1:0-7303 GCA_031427625.1 Bacteroidota bacterium | reverse complement strand
ACACCAATTATAGGTTGCAGAAGAATACAATGGTTGAGCAGTAAGATTAACTGTAGTTTGTCCCGCGGTACAGACTGCTGAAATAGGATTGACTTGGGAATTGTTCTTAATATTAAGTGCAACATTATTACTTGCTACAGGCGATGTACCACAACTTGCATCAGTAATTGTAAAGTAGAAAGTATGAGAACCAGGGCCTACGTAAGTACTTAGTCCGGCATAATTTAGATCATAGTCTTTCGAATCCAACGTATAAAATGGTCCCGTGCCAACCTGAACATTATCTCTATACCACTTAATTGCGGATGATGTCCCTGTGTTCATATTCGCAATTAATATAACCTGCTCATCGGAACAAACATTTCCAGAGGCATCTAAATTCCCAAACGCGATCACCTTTGGTTGAGATGAAACCCAAACATCCTGAGTATAAGTATATGAACCACATGATGCAGACCCTCCATGATTATCATGATTGCTATATTGCAAAATCATCTCTACTTTATAAGCATTACTATTATCTATTGGGACAGAAGAGATTGTTATAGGAGCTATTACATTAGGCTGCGGGATTGAGGAATAGTTATTAATCTCAATTCTATTTACAGTTTGAGATCCTGTGGAATAAAATAAATTGGAACTATGATCATAAAAATTCAAAGTATAAGTCGTATTTCTTTCAATCGGACCACAATAGGTAAATTGTATATTTGCCATTGATGAAATACATCCATTAATATCACTTCGATATACTATTGCTGGCTTATTAAAATACTTTTCCATAAATTTTGATACATACCAGTGAGCTCCACCAGGACGTATTTTATTCTCCTCCATTTGCGTCGTATCAGTTGCTGCATTTGAGTTAGTCCGCCAATCATCATAATAGTATTTTTCAACTGTAAATATATTTCGGGCAATCTCAGGTGTCGAACCACCGTAATAATAAGGATGAATCATCCAACTACCTTGATAATTTGCAACGTTTGCTCCGTTATCATAAAAGACCTTGTCTTCGGCACTAAACAAAGGATGAATTCCTGAATAATTGTTAGTAACAGAATTTTTAAAATCAGTATTAATTAATATCATATCCGTGTTATTAGAAAATGGATGCTCTATATCTGCATTTTGCTCACGATAATTCACTTCTAAAATTCTTCCTACACGTTTTGGATCCGTAGTAGGATCTGTTCCATCCATATAATTGACCATATTTTGTGCAGTGATTCCTGAATTCCCGGCATCCAGTAATCGAGCCAAGTAAACTTCAGTATTTACCGAAAATGAATTTAAATAATCAATTAATGTTGTAAATTTTGCCCAAGTTCCATATCCTGAATGCCAAAATTCAACTTCAGCAGTAATTACATCAAAGTCAGCACAGGTGCCTAATAAATTATGTCGATATAGCGATAATCCCAAACGTAATGGTTGAGTATATGGAAACAATGGATCTGTCGAGATGATATTGCCCTTGATAGCATTTTGAATATTGACATCTGTAATTAAGCTCTCTTCCGTTGAAGATAAAACCATTGGGGGAATTAAGGAGTTATTAAAAAGAGCAATAGCAGAATACTGTGAGGGATTACTTATAGAGGCGCCAAATGCTTCGATACAATAATTTGATTTAGCCGCCTGCATAAACCGGCACAAATTATTCTCCAAGGTTCCATTTCCATTGGAATGATTCAAGTTTTTATTAGCGAAAAGAGTATTTAATTCAAAAAGCACTAAATAGGTAATATGGTTTTTTTCGCAATATTCTAGTAAATCAATTTCTTTCTGGTATAAATCCAATGAGGAGTTATATGTACCTTCTCCTAATAACGAATACACATCATCTACACGTCCGACATTGGATGCATCAGCGTAAACATTAATAAATTTGTCGACATACATTCCTCTGCCGAAATAACCCAAAACCCCTGTAGGAGTTTGAGCAAAACATTCAGAGAAATTAAAATAATTTAATAGAATAAACAAACAAAATAATAAATACTTTAATAATAGAGTTGTTTTCATGGTTATTGATTTTTGATTTCTATTTAAAATATAAGTTCGTATATAGTTTTAAAAAATAATTCAACACATTGATTTTGGAATTATTAAACTTTTTTCTTTTATGAAGATTTGCTGTTTGTGTTAAAGTAAATTTTAAAAAATTGTATTCTCCTGTAAAAAACAATCCTTATGCACCAATTTCAAAATTGTAACGAGTAAGTTCCTTGAAATACATATTTCATTTTCATTTCGAGGCTAAAGGAAATCAAGGAATATAAACAAATCAATAGTACAAGTACTATATTTTCATGAAATTATAGTACTTGTACTATTGCACAATTCTTTTTTTATATTAGCTGGACAATTCCAAGATTTTTAAAATGATCCACTCTTCTGTAATTCGCGAACAAAAAGTAATTATTGCTGATAGTTTTCCATTCTTTCGACAAGGGCTTTCGGATTTTTTAAAGGAACATCATAAATTAAAAAACATTGTTGAATTAAACAGTGGGATTGAAGTCATTAATCTTTTAGAAAAAGAACCCTTTCATTTGGTCATTGCTGATATGCGTATGGCGCCCTGTAATGGCATCGAAACAACTGCATACATAAAGGAGAAATATCCAAAAACAAAAATCATTGGAATGTCACCATTTGACGATGAATTTTATTTTTTACAAATGCAAAGAAAAGGAGCTGATGGCTTTCTCCTAAAAAGTACAGATAAATCTGAAGTATCAAAGGCAATTGAAATGATATTAAACGGAGAAAAATACTTTACAAATAATTTTAAGCATGTTTTTATTCAAAATACTTACTACCCATTTTACCATACCATTTCGCCAAACTCCCATATTCAAGAAAGATATCGTCAAATAATATACTTATTGTGCAAGAATAAGAAGACAGATGAAATTTCTAAATTGTTAAATATTTCTGATCGCACTATTGATGCCGACAGATGCAAATTAAATAAGTTGTTTAACTGCTCCAATGGTTCAGCTATAATTCGCTATGGTTTTCAGATCGATATTTTAGGGGATACACTATTGAAACAAAAGTTTGAGAGTGTTTTAGATAGTACTATAAAAATGATTAATGAATATAACTTTAAGTAATAATTAGAGCTTCGACAAGTATTCCTTCCTTTTCATGATTTCTTCCGCACCTGCCTGCTCACCGCCTATAGGCAGGCGCTGAAATCACCCAGCAGGGGAAGCAGGACTTCATAAAAATTAATTTCGCAATTCGATTATGGTCGCTTCGTAGAATACTTA
Organism: Bacteroidota bacterium; assembly: GCA_031427625.1. Taxonomy (GTDB): domain Bacteria; phylum Bacteroidota; class Bacteroidia; order AKYH767-A; family 2013-40CM-41-45; genus JADKIH01. Next base: position 4,019 of record JANPNV010000101.1, on the reverse strand, counting down.
TCAATAAAATTTTCGAGCATGCTGAAATCTGATCCTTCCGTTATTCCGTCTCCATTTAAATCGTAAGGAGAGTAGCCTGTTTTGAAATTCATCAGGGCATTCTGTAAAAGTTGATTATCGAGTCCATCGATAATGCGATCGTTGTTTAAATCGCCTGTTACGATTGCAAAATTACCATCGCCGAGGTTTATTAAATTCTTTTCGAAGGCCGATGAAGCCGAAGCACTGAAATTGTATTTCATTTCGGAAGACGAACGTAGGGTAATACTGCTCCATGTTTCAAGGCTATTCGGATTTCTTACTACGATAAAGTATTTTCCAGACGGGACTTCTCCAAAATTAAATTGTCCATAACCTGAAGTTGAGATTGTTCCCGTTACGGTCTGAATGATTGAATAAGGAAAAATTGCACTGGCCAGAGAAACTCTTAATGAATCGCATACAGAAGGATATTTATATGGATCAATCACGGCTACCATCTTTCCGTCGCCTGCATAATATCCGCTGATTAATACCCTCATATATATGACGGGCTGACAAATATTCGTAATTGTCACAAGATTAGACGTACCAATACCACATGAATTTGTTACTGTGCATTGAATTGTGCAGGCAGAGGTAACTGAAATGGTACTCACGTTTGTATTATTCAACATCTGTCCGCTCTGTATCCAATGATAGGTTGTAATTGGTCCGGGTGATGTTACCATAAGCACTGACTGGTCGCCGACGCAAATTAAGGTATCAGTTGCTGTTACAACGGGGACAGGGGCATTATTGACTGTGATATTTATGGTGTTTGAGATTGATCCGCAAGATCCATTATCAATATTACAACTGTAAACTCCGGAACTAAATGGGATGTAAGTTGAATTTGTTGCACCGGGAATATTTATAGAGTCCTTTCTCCATTGATAAGTAAAACCACTTCCGCTTGAGGCTTGAATTGTTGTTGGTGTGGAAATACAATAAGTGGTTGGGAAACCTGAAATGAATGGATTAAATATATAAACGGAACTTGATACACAGAAAGTATTTCCGCATGACGATTCTATTCGGCAAAAGTAAGTCGTATTAGCTGTTGGGAATACAGAAATGGAAGATCCGATTCCGGCCAATGTGCCACCGCATGTTCCTGTATACCATTTATAGTCACCGCCCGGGGCGACACTGCCACCATTCGCTGTAAGTGTAATTGAATCACCAATGCAAATTGGAGCAGACGGTGATGCTGTAATCCCGGAAGGAGCTAATGAGCAAGGAGTGAAAGTAAGTGGAGTAGTATTCTGACTATATGAATTCAAAGATGAGCAGTTTTGACGAGTATAAACATCATAGGTAACTCCTGTGGTTAATCCCGTCAGGTTGTATGGGAAGGTTACATTTGTAACAATGGTTCCTCCTGTGCCTGCAGATGATCCTGTTCCGGGAGTAAATCCAGCCGGACCATATTCAAGCGTAATATTTCCGAAACAGGAAGAGCATTGTGCATTTATTGTTGCTGAGTTAAGAGTAACATTCGTTATGGGTAATAAAATAGGCGCAAGACATGAATCGGCACTTTCAATTCGGAAATAATTAAAGTGAGAATTTGGCTGCTGATTAATTGCGTCGACTAATATTTTGTAAGTTACTCCTGCTGTTAATGTTCCTAATGAAAAAATTGTTGGAGTAAAAGTATTGTTGGTAAAGGATGTGTTTCCAAGGCATGTCCAGCTATTTTCAGTACATGAACCAGAAGAATTTATATAGTAGCTGGTTTTATAAGTATAGAAAATTGCATTTGCCCAACCGGAAAATACATGGAGTGAATAAGGCTTTGTTTGTTGCGGAGTGAATGAATATAATTTTTCAATTGCATTATTTGTCGTCAGTCCGCAACCATAATTTGACCAGGCACCTACTTGCATATAACTATTCACATAGGAATCTGGTACGCCAACAAATAAAACAGTGGGTACATTACAATCGATTGCTGTTCTGTGAGTACTTGCTGTAGTGTTTGTCCCATAACTTGTTCCGCATTGGCTACGGAGGTATACATCATATTCTGTATTTGGCAAAAGTCCGGTAATAGTATATGGCGAAGTCGCATTTGTTATTACTGTTCCATTAATTCCGGCAACAGCACCAGCTCCGGGAGTAAATCCTTTTGGACCGTATTCAATCGTTGCAAAATTGCAGTAACTAGACCAACTGGTAGTAATGGAATTAGATTCGAAATTTGAAAGCGTGATATAGTTTATAGGGGGACAATTAATAATAACGCTAAAAAATGGGTTTGGATAAAATGCGGTAGAAACAGCATCAAAAATTAAATCGTATGAAACACCTGCAGTTAAAGGCCCGATATTATAATTATATTTTTGATTATTTGATAAATATGGAAGTAGGCAAGTTGAACCTGACAAGTCGCAAAGGCCTGTTTGTTTATACATCAAAATTCCGACGTTATTACCATAATTAACACCTACATCATAATATCCGGTTTCTGGTGGTGTAAAATGAAGAAAATATTCACTAGCATTATAGTCAAAGGTACTATTACAAAGAGGATAATGATTCCAATAACCGCCTAGGTTTAATGGTAAATTACTATATGATCCTAATGAACCATATGTGCCTGTCTGGGGACAAAATGATGTATAAGCGTAGGTTCTTATACTATTTGGACTATAAGTTCCATTATTACAATTCTTTCGTACATATACATCATAATATCCTTGTAAAGAAGGAGTAACTGTACATGAATTTCCATTTCCATAAACAAGTGTTCCACCTTGTCCAGGTGTATTTCCCGTACCCGGCATGAATCCAAGTGGGCCGTATTCCAGATAAAAATAAGCACTACTATCCCACTGAATTGTGAATGAAGTCGGACCGCTCCATGACATAGTCGTATTTGTTAGTTGACTACAATTCGGACATTCAATTCTGAATTGCGATGTATTTAAATCTGTACTTAAATTGTCCGCTAATATATAATATGATGTGCCGACTGTAAGCGGACCAAATGAATATTGAGTTACATAAGAAGGATGTCCATATCCAATACATGTCAAGCCATTACCATTGCATCCACTTGCAATAGTTTTGTAAGAATAATTAATACTGCCGTTTAAAGTGTCTTTTGGTGTCACAAGCATATGCATTCCCGAAACAGATGGGGTGAAGGAATATATTTTTTCCCTTCCGATACCGACTGAGCAACTATACCATGCGCCTGCGCCTGCAATTATTCCGGGAGAAATAAAAGTATTACAAGTAATCGCAGAAGCGTTAGCACAGTCTACTGCAGTTTGAAATTGAGAGATAGCCGAATTAGAACTCCAGGTTCCGCTGCAATTTAAACGCAGGCAAAAATCATAGCCTGTATCGGGTAACAGACTGGTGATTAAATAATTGTTAGTAGAAGTTCCCAGTGCGACTACAGAGCCGCCGTTTCCGGGAACTGCATTTGTGCCGGGTGTGAAGCCATGCAAGCCATATTCAAGGTAGTAAGATCCGCCTGTGCAGCAGGAGTAGGTGACATTGGCGCTTGTTTGGCCGATGTTATATGTAGATAAATTTGTTGGAGGAGTGCATTGGCTAAAAGAAATTGAAGGGAAGAAAAATACAATTAAACTAACTATCTGAAGAGAAAATACATGGTATATTTTATATTTCTGAGGCAAAGAAATTTTTTTCATAAATCAAGAGGTTAGAGTAGTGGTAAGTTGTAATAAAAAATGATTGCAATTTTTCAAAGTATGTAAATTGATATATTTATTGGGCGAATAGATAGCAAGTGTAAGCTAAAATATGAAAATTCAGTAAATTCCATTTTTTTAATACATAACGTTCCGTTAATTGTTTGGGTTTGATCATTCATTGCGCCTGAAAATTTAAACAAGTTGTTATAGAAATGGCTTTGATAAAAAACCATGATTTGATTATATCGACGAACTTTGGGGTTGAGTTATTCTAGGAGCAAAAAGTTAAACACAAAGGACACAAAGTTAAACCACAAAGGTCACAAA
>JANPNV010000100.1:0-2954 GCA_031427625.1 Bacteroidota bacterium | reverse complement strand
AATCCTGAAGCAAATTCGCTACACGCTTCTATTTACAAAACAGCAAAAACTACATTCAATTCCCATAATACAGGCCAGCACTCAGCCGGGGTTTCGTGCAACATCGACTTCATGTTTGGCCGTTCCGGCCACAGGAAGTCTTAATTATTAGGCGATGTTCAACTTAAGGCTGTTTGGATGGGCTTCTTCTGTTATCAAACAACGACACAATGTAAATTGTCATTTCAATTTCTTGGTAGTAAATTGTAGTTTGTTTTGATAGTACGCACCGTCTTAAATTTTTCCTAAAATTGGTTAATCTAAAAAATTTAGGTCGGGTCGAAATTAATGAAATAGCTTTTTCTAATTTGAGTTTGAAATTCCTAACTTCTTTTTCTGACCAGTTTGTTTCATGGTAGTGAATAATGTTTTCAAGATCTTTAATTGCTCTGGATGACCAAAGCACTCTAGGCTGATTTGCCATACTTTTTCATTACTTCTGAATGTGGGGTTGTTCTTCCTTCCTTAATATCATTTAGTCCTTCATCTATTGATTTTATCTCATCGTCAGTTAATGTTTCCCACCAATCAGACTTTTCTAATAGATTTTCTTTGAAAAGTTTTAATTTTTCTATGATCGACTGATCTGATAAGTTCTTCAGCCATTCAATTAATTTAAGTTTTTCAGCTTGTATATCCATAATTGGATGTTTTTCCAAATTTACTAAAAAATAGTCAACGGTTGATCAACGCTGTTTTGAATATCGCCTAACGAGTGTTATGCGATCGCCAAGTTGTTCTTTGAAACCCTCTTTATAATTTTTCGATGCAATCTATTTATTGTACTATAAGTTTTGCAACGAATTGCTTTTCTCCATCTGTAACTTTCACAAAGTAAATGCCCGAAGGAAAATTCTCGTAAATTATTTTTTCCTCGTTAAAAATTGTTGAATAAATCCTCTTTCCATATGTATTGAATATTTCTAATGCCCCGTTGCTTATTTCTGAATTGATTTTGACAATGAAATTATTATAAGCAGGGTTAGGATAAATAATTAAACGAGAGTCGATAATGGGTCCAATGCCGATTGATGTATTAATTGAACAAATGATATTTTGAGTAAGAGAAATAGATTCACTATAAAGAGTATCACTGTTAATGGAAGGATTTAGATTAGTAACATTCATGGAGAAAGGAGAAAATACATTATTTGTAACTGAGTAAATGGCAGGCAAATATGAAATTTCGTTGCATCCGCTATTTCCATTCGAATCTGTTTTTACCATATAAATGTCAACTGAATCTGCGCCAAAACTTTCGGTTCGTCCCACATGACAAAATCCACTATCGGCTGCAAGGCAAAATCCAAGAGAGTAATCCCGAAATGTACTTCCAAACTTTTTGCTGTTCAGAACATTCCCAGATGAATCAACTTCAATGAATATTGCATCAGTATTACCCGAGCTATCCGGACAATAGCCTGCAAGTGCAATTTTGTTTTGATTAATCAAGAGGGAGGACTCAATCGATATATTATAATCAATAAATCCCTTTTCCCAAACAAGACTTGCTGTTGAATCAAAACAGAACATTTGACTTCCACAAGCTAATAAAAATGAATTGTTGTTAAGATGCTGTAAGTGATTCTCAAATTTTAACGAGAGATCGTCAAATTGGTTGGCGTGAAGAATATTGCCATTGGCATCAAGCTTTATTGAAAAATTGATGTATACAAATCCCAAATAGTCGAGATTAGTTCCCAGAAAAAGATACCCTCCGTCTTCTATTTGCTCAACTGCCATACAAAGGAGGTTGAGACTATCTACATGATAACTTTTACACCAGCCGACATTTCCGGCACTGTCAGTTTTCATTAACCGGTAGCTATCAGGGTTCGAAAAGCCATCGAAAAATGGAACAATAAACCCATGATCATTCGTTTCCTGGATTCCTCTTGATGATGCTCCACCCGGAAATGCATATGACTTACTCCAAATCACATTGCCCGAATCATTAACTTTAAAAAGAGACAGACGTGTATTGTAATTGCCTGAAATAAGAAAATTTCCATCGGACAGTTTTTTAAAAGATGCACTACCTAGCTGACTGTTTAACCAATATTTTTTTACCCAGCGTGCATTGCCCCATTTATCAGCTCTTATGAGAGAAAGTGTATCCGTGTTTACATGTGCAAAAATCATAAACCCGCTATCGCTCAGTGGAGCGACACGAAAACCTGCTTCAGAATGCATTGTTCCCAGTCTTTCCTGAAAAGTGATTTGTGCATTAACATGTTCGGCAATCAAAAGTAAAGCGGTGACAAGAAAAAAATGAGCCTGTGTTTTCATGAGATTGGTATTTATCTGTTTATTTGAATTCGGAAAGTCGAAAGTTGGTATTGCACACATTGGTGACGCATAACGGCAGTCTGTCTATTAACTACCCATCATCATCAAATATAGTAAATATTTAAACGCATTACGTTCACTTTAAGCAGCCCTTAAAAAGAGATTCGATTTTGATACTTCAAAAATAGGTAGTGCTCTAGTGAAGGCATTTTCGTTTGCATCGATCAATTTTCCAATAAATAAAAAGCCAAGTTTTTTAAGGAACTTTTTGAATATGTTTTTGTCAAGGATATTCATTATTCTTCTTAAGTTGTACGCGACGAACATTAATACAACATCAGCACTTGCACGTTTCTTTCCTCTTTTAGTCATGATGTAATAAAATCCCCTCCCGATATTTATCGGGAGCCATTTTAAGATTCCGTACGGATGCTCTACAATGGCTTGTCTTTTTTTGTAAAATTTCGGATTTGCATCAATGTTGTTTTGATTTTGTTCTATATAAGGAGCATGTTCGGTACGTTCTATTAATCGTCCTCTGTTATTTTTTGTGCATGCATCTTTCACCGGACAAATCATGCATGCCGGTGTTTTGTAGTGCTTAACTTTTACTGATGATTTTCCTC
>JANPNV010000099.1:0-6516 GCA_031427625.1 Bacteroidota bacterium | reverse complement strand
CACCGAAATCCCATATGTAACTTGTAGCTGTGGTAGTTACAGGATAAAAATGAATGCTGTCAGGATTACTCAATGAGTAATGTAAAAATTCAGCATTACATGTATGAGTCGCAGCACCCACATGAACACTGTCGCAATGATGCAAGTAGCGCCGAGTGAATCTGTAATGATCAGACAAACCTGAAACGTTCCTGCATGAGAATAAAAATGCCATGGGAATTGATCCGTCGAGGATGTTCCATCACCAAAATTCCAGTGCCAGGAAACTGCACCGCTTCCCGTAGAATAATAATGTACACTGTCAGGATTACTTAATGAATAATGTGAAAATGAGGCTGTACATGTATGAGTCGCAGCACCCACATGAACACTGTCGCAATGATCGCAAATAGCACCAAGAGAATCAGTAATGATCAGACAAACCTGATACGTTCCTGCATGAGAATAAAAATGCCATGGGAATTGATCAGTCGATGATGTTCCATCACCAAAATTCCAGTGCCAGGAAACTGCACCGCTTCCCGTAGAATAATAATGTACACTGTCAGGATTACTTAATGAATAATGTGAGAATTGTGCTGAGCAAATGCTTGCAGAATACGATGCATTAGTAAAATGTAAAAAGCAGAAAGCAATGATTGCAAATTTCAATTGCCAATTTATGCTTGTATTAATAGTTTTCATGAGTAATTGATATAGGTAATAATCAATATAAATGTAACATAAATACTAAGATCCTATAGACGGAACATATCCGGATGCACGTTACCGGTCAATTTCTCTCATGGAGTACCCTGCTACTGAAAGAGCAATGAAAACATCCACTTCGAAGTGATGTGCTGAAATTCCATAGCTTTTTAGCAGAAAAATCACCTTTTCTGCTTCACTTTAAATGCAACCATAAATTATTTTAAAAATCGACAGATGTCTTTTAAAAAGAAATCAGTCATTTTAATTACAATTAAACAGCGTCTTCGACATGTGTGGAGTCGTTAAGTCTCATATAATTGATTTATTCGACGAAGAATATTATATTTATTGCACTCGCGAAAGTGGGTAATTCTGCGAACTTCCAATAAATAGTTATGAATAAAATCTACAGGGCTATTATACTACTTAGCGTTCTATTATTGCCATCGATTAACACGAAATCTTATTCTCAAAACACCACTTTTCTGTGGGAAGAAGTTTCCGATAAGAATTCAGTTACTATTGGAGAACGATCGGGTATTCCATTAACATACCGGATATTGAATCTGGATCTACAGTCAATGATTTCAGTATTGAATAATTCGATCGACGATAATTTACCAAATGCTTTTTCAACCGGACCGATTATATCTCTTCCTATGCCAGACGGATCATTTTCCAGATTCAGCGTCGCATACACTTCAGTAATGCCGAAGGAGCTTGCTGACAAATTTCCAATGATCAGAACATTTACTGCAAAAGGCATTGACGACTCTCTTGCTGTTGCACGGTTGGATTATACTGAATGGGGATTTCATGCCATGATTATGACTCCCAACGGCTGGATATTTATCGATCCCGTCTCAATCGGAAATTCAAGCCAGTACATTTGTTATGATCGAAGTAATTCTATTGCTACACGTGCATTCGTTTGTGAAACGATGAGTGAAATAGAGAGGCAACAAATGATTCATCAGCCGACTGTCATTGATCTTTACAGGAGCAGTGGTACAATACTTAAAACTTACAGGCTTGCTCTTGCATGTACTGGTGAATATGCAGCATTTTATGGTGGCACTGTTTCAGGAGCTTTGTCTGGAATGGTGACTTCTGTAAATCGCGTGACGGCTGTATATGAAGTTGAACTGTCTATTCGACTCGTTTTAATTGCAAATAATAATCTACTAGTCTATACAAACTCTGCTACTGATCCGTATACAAATGGAAGCGGAAGTACAATGCTAACTGAAAATCAAAATAATATTACGACTATAATCGGCTCTGCTAATTATGATATTGGTCATGTTTTCAGTACTGGTGGAGGAGGTGTTGCAGGACTGGGAGTTGTTTGTTCTTCTGCAAATAAAGCACGTGGTGTCACAGGATCTACAGCACCTGTTGGAGATAATTATGATATCGATTATGTCGCACATGAAATTGGTCATCAATATGGTGGTAATCATACATTCAACAGTGTCACCGGATCGTGTAGTGGAAACAGATCTTCAGGAGCTGCATACGAGCCTGGAAGCGGAACTACAATTATGGCTTATGCAGGAATTTGTGGCGCAGACAATACTCAGCCGCATAGCGATGCAATATTTCATACAAAGAGTTATGATGAAATTCAGATTTACACTACAACCGGAACAGGTAACACATGTCCTGTTACTTCATCAACAGGAAATATCGCACCGGTAGTTACACTCCCGCCGAATCGAACCATTCCATACCTGACATCATTCATCTTAACAGGATCAGCAACTGATGCTAACAGTGATCCGCTTACTTATTTATGGGAAGAGTATGACCTAGGAACACAAGGCGCACCAAATAGTCCGTCAGGAAATGCTCCGATTTTCCGTGACTTTGTTCCTTCGACAAACCCGGCACGAACTTTCCCAAGAATTGAAGACATAGTTCGCAACATACAGACAATAGGAGAAATTCTCCCGTCTTATGCACGGTCGCTCACTTTTAGATTTACAGCACGAGATAACAGAATTGGTGGCGGCGGTGTTATGCATGATGACAATGTCGTTACTCTAACCGTCGCAAATACAGCTGACACATTTAAAGTGACATCACCTAATACAAATGTTTCGTGGACGGGAGGAACAAATATTACAGTAACCTGGAAAGTTGCTTCAACCACTGCGGCTCCTGTAAGTTGCGCGAACGTAAATATTCTCCTTTCTATTGATAGCGGCTACACATTCCCTTATACACTAATATCAAATACACTGAATGACGGTAGCGAAGTTGTTACTCTTCCAAACGTAATAAGTAATAAGGCCAGAATAAAAATTGAGTCAGTCGGAAACATTTTCTTCGACATGTCGAATGTCAATTTTACAATTGTCGGATCTTCTCCTATACTGACATTAATTTCGACTCAACCACTCTCATCAAATAGTCTTTGTGCCGGACAAATTCTTGATGTTGATTTCTCAACAGATGGACCTGCGAATGCAGGAAATATTTTCACAGCACAGCTATCTAATGCTACAGGAAGTTTCTCTTCTCCGGTTGATATTGGAACTTTGTTGTCAATAAATTCAGGCACTATTAGTTCAACGATTCCAGGTGGAACACAAGCAGGTAGTGGTTATTTAATCCGAGTAATCAGTTCTAATCCATCTGTAATAGGATCAGACAACAGATCGAATATTTCTATTTCTCAGCCCGTCGGAACACCCGGAACATTTACGGGTTCATCAACAGTTTGTCAGGGGCAAACGGGTGTAGCTTATTCAATACCTGTAATAGCAAATGCATCTTCATATAATTGGACATTACCATCAGGCGCATCAATTACAAGCGGAGCAAATACAAATTCCATTATTGTTAGCTATTCTGCAATTGCAGCTTCAGGAACAATTACTGTTCAGGGAACAAATAGTGGTTGCGGAACTGGTTCGGTTTCATCTCCATTTTCTGTAACAGTAAACACCTTGCCCACAATCGCCGGAAATATTTCAGGAACTTCATCAATATGTCAAGGCGCACAAGGAATTAATTATTCAACCGCTCCAATCACTGGTGCAACCGGGTATCTTTGGACTCTACCTGCCGGAGCTTCGATTACATCCGGTTTCAATACAAATAATATTCTCGTTGATTATTCCTCATCTGCTACAAGTGGATCAATTACTGTTAATGGAACAAATGGTTGTGGAAACGGCGCAGCATCATCATTCTCTGTTATTGTTTTATCCGCACCCTCACCTCCCATTATCAGCGCTGACGGCCCAACAGGTATCTGCATAGGCGAAGATGTAATATTATCCTATACTCAATTGAGCAATGCTGCATATCAATGGAGAAAGAACAATGTTTCGATTAGTGGAGAGACCAGCTCATCATATACTGCTTCCACAAGTGGTGTATATGATGTTATATCAGGACTATCTCAAACATTCTCCAATACAAATTTATCAACTATCCCTGACAATAGTTGTACGGGCGGGTCAAGCACAATTACTGTTTCAGGATATACAGGAACGATCACGTCAGCAGGAATTACCATTAAGCTAAATATTTCTCATACTTATGTTGGTGATCTTGTTCTGGTACTTCAATCAGCTAATGGATCACTATTAGGTTTGTCGAACCGAACCGGACTAAATTCTAATGGTGGTGATAATTTTACAAATACAATTTTTTCTGATGGAGGCGCTACTGTTATCCCTACATCGGGGGCACCATATACAGGTACGTATAAACCGGTAGCTTCAGTATTTACAAATTGCGTTACGACTACGATTACATCTTTTAGTGCAATCGGAGGAGGTTCGATCAATCCAAATGGCAACTGGATTTTGAAAGTATATGACCGTGCCGCCTCTGATCTAGGTTCAATCACAAACTGGTCGATCACATTTCCCGCATCAGTAAACGGTCCATGTTACAGTGTTTCTGATCCTGTTCCAGTTACTGTGAGTTCTCCTGTTTCAGCAGGCGTAAGCATAACAGCCAATCCGGGTAATACAATATGCGATGGCACAAGTGTAACTTTTACTGCCTCCGCCGTTAATGGAGGAACATCGCCTGTTTACCAATGGAAAAACGGAACAATCAGTGTTGGAACAAATAATTCAGTTTATTCAACGTCCACCTTAAACGATGGTAATGTTATTACATGCGAGATGATTTCAAATTCAAACTGTGTAAGCGGAAGTCCGGCAACATCGAATCCTATTTCAATGACTGTAAATATTGCACCGATAATAAATTCATTTAGTCCTGGCACTGGCAATATTGGATCCACGGTAATTATATCCGGCTCAGGTTATATGGGTGTGAGTTCTGTTATATTCAACGGAATAAGTGCGTCGTATACCATTAACAACAATAATCAGATTTCTGCAATAGTTCCTGCGGGAGCATCAAGCGGACAAATTTCCATCACTAACAACTGTGGAATTACAACTAGCGCATCAAATTTTATAATTGGAGGAAATGTCACACTGAACATTCGGGTTATTATTGAAGGATTTCATATCGGCGGTGGACAAATGACAGGAGTTTTATCTCCACTTATCTGCGACACAATTGTAGTTAACCTGGCTGAATCGACTTTCCCTTATTCCATAATCAACTCAGTTAAAGATGTAATTTCCATCAATGGAGATGGAAACTTCGTTTTCCCTTCATCGGCATTTAATAATTCATATTTCATTGTTATCAAACATCGTAACTCACTTGAAACATGGAGTGCAAATCCATTAGGTTTATCATCTTCAACGGTAACTTATGATTTTACAACTTCTGCATCACAAGCTTTTGGGAATAATCTAATTAACAGTGGAGGAGTTTTCGCAATGAGAAGTGGTGATATTGATCAGAATGGAATCATCAACTTAAATGATATCAATGGAATAATAACAAGCACACTGTTATTTAATACAGGCTATATGAGTGAAGACCTTACCGGAGATAGAATTGTAGAATCGACAGACCTGAGTATTGTCGAGTGCAACCAGTTAATCGAAGTTGCAAAACCTTAGTTTGTATTTTAAATATAAATTTATCTGTTAATATTTTATTACATGAACTAAAACAATATAAATTAATCAATTTACTATGTAAATCGACCCCAATTATTTCACATTTTTAATTCATTGAATAAAAAATGAAATCATAAGCTGACTTCCTCCGTTATTGGAGTTGCATTTATTTTATTGTTAGCATCAATTTTAACGGACAGTTTCACACTAAGACAATATTGACAAGCCAAAACTAATAGAATAAAATTTTACTTAAGAGAGAATTCTCGCAACTGCTCAACGAATCCATCAGGGAAGAATTGTCTTATATTTCTCCCATAGCAGTCATTCGGATTATGTAATAATAAATCTTTTAATCAAATAATTAGTCACAGAACGAATCACTACTTATTTATCATTTTTTTCCTTGACTTAAGCCCTGAAAGCTTTTCCTTCCGCTTTTCCATTTTATCTTCCAATTCCTTGATTTTATCTTCCAATTCCTTGATTTTATTTTTCGATTCTCTGTTTTCATCCAGCATGGAATTGTTATCTATTAATATTTTATTTTTATCGATTAAGGACTTTTCGTTAAGTTTAGTAGAATCTAAAGGCGCATTAATCTTCTCTTCATTTTTCCTTATTTTCGATTCATTCTTTTTAATCCTCGATTCTAACTTATTTTTTTCTTTCGTGTGTTTTTTTATCAGTGAATTAACCTCCTTTATTTCATCAGAGTAATACTCATTGAGGAATTCGGGCAAAAAATTACTCATGATTTTTTTAAGGCATCGTATTCGACAGGATATTTTTCAGGACTTATAAAAATATCATACCC
>JANPNV010000098.1:0-58334 GCA_031427625.1 Bacteroidota bacterium | reverse complement strand
TGGGATGGCTTGATGTGGGTGAATAGCCATAGAACTACACAAACATTCGACGTAAATAATAATCGGACAATGGGCCTCGGTGAAAATTGGGACGGCACAATGTGGGTAATGAATGACTATCTCCATACTTACACCTATGATGCAAACAATAACCAAACAAGTCGGATTTATAAAGTATGGGATGGAACATCTCTCGCCAACTATTCAAAAACAACTTCCATTTACGATGTAAATAATAAAAAGACGAGTTCTATTTACGAAAACTGGGATGGTACAATGTGGGTAAATATTAGTCAGGATTACTATACGTACGATATGAATAATTATCTGACAGTTTATTTATCTGTAAACTGGGATGGTACATCGTGGGCTGATAGTGCCTTGAGATATACATATTCTTATGATGCAAATTTTAATATTACAGGTGTTCTCGCCGAAAATTACATTACTAATACGTGGGTAAATAGCGAAAGATATACATACATGTTCGACAATAATAACAATATGACGCTACGAATATTTGAACTTTACAATAATAATACCTGGGAGTTTTATCAAAAATATAATCAAACCTATGATGCCAGTCAGAATTTGATTGGACTATCAAATATTTTCAACTATGTAAATGGAAATTTTACGACTGGAGACAGTACACACTATTTTGCATGCGCTCAGAATACGACATCCATTAATAATCAATCAGCACAAGCTTTCTCAATTACACTTTACCCTAATCCAGCCGGAAATATTCTGCATCTAAATTTAAACAGCATTAATGTTAAAAGCATTGCTATTTTCAATACTGATAGCAGACTTGTTATGGAAATATTTATTAACGATTCCCGCTCGGTCGATATTAGTAATCTCGCTTCAGGTATTTATTTTATTCAGATTAAAACCGATAGCGGTATAATGAGCAATCGATTTTTGAAAATGTAAACGATTCACCTTAGAATAATCCCGCTGCAAATCTTATCGTGGCGGGATTATTTATTCGTTTACAGTACGCTTTCTCTGATCCTATTAATTTTATTTGATTACAACGGCGATTTGTAAAATTTTTAAACCAGTGCTCCTCTAAAGTCAATCCTAATAAATAACTCATTAGCTTCTTAATTCTTCCTTAGATTATCGCTCGCGTCTGCACAATACACATGTGTAAGTAAAACAGGTTTGTGTCTTCTGTATTTCCAAAATTACAATCGATTTTTACTCTTAAAACCCCGCTTTCCCATCATTCTGAATATTTGTTCGTGCAACGCATTTTTTTTAATCATATTCGTAATCCCATTTACATTTCATAAAATCATTGAATGATGAAATACCCTTATCTGTTACTGTTTTTTTCCCTTTCTTTTTTTTCTGCCAGTTCGCAGGAAATGACCGACTCCCTGAAAAAGGTACACATCGTTATGAATAATGGTGAGGAATACACCGGGAAAATAATTCATCAGGATGGTCAGGCAATTATTTTGAAAACTGAAAACGGTGAAATGAATTTGATTACAATTAGAATCAGATCTATTACTCCAATAACCTATCAGGGAATTTTCAGCTATGAAAATCCACATAAGACGCGTTACTTTTTCGGTCCAACAGCAATTCCGTTAAAGAAGGGAAAAGGATATTATCAGAATTTAATGCTCACTACTAACTTTGTGAATGTCGGGCTTACAGAAAATATTTCGGTGGGCGGGGGATTTGAATTCATTTCAACGTTTAGCGGAAATCCAATCTGGTTTTTTACTCCAAAGGTTGGTTTCGAGCTTACAAAAAATCTTTATGCTGGTGGAGGCATCTTCATGATTGGCATTGCTGATATAGGATCAGGCACACTAGGCTATGGAGTCGTAACATATGGTACATCAGATCAAAATATTTCTGCTGGCGTTGGATATGGTTTCGTTGATGGTAGTCTGTCAGAACATCCTTCTATTATGTTTTCCGGAATACTTCGTGTCGGAAATAATATAGCCCTCCTTACTGAAAATTATTTTTTCCCAAATAGCATTGGAGAAAATCTCAGTTTCGGAATCCATGGGTTAAGAATCCTTTCACATAAAAGTTCCTTCGATATTGGCGGCATGGTTTTTCCCGGTTTAGACGGTGTCCCTCTCATTCCCTACGCGGGATACGTGAGAGTATTTTAAGTACATTTTCTGCATCGCATTAAATAATGTGTAAGGCAAATCAAAAATGAAATATATTCTCGAAACAGAAAGATTAGCGCTTAGAGAATTTACGGTTAATGATTCGGAATTCATCATTGAATTGGTGAATAGTCCGGATTGGATAAAATTTATCGGTGACAGAAAAATTAAAACTGATGTCGAAGCGAAAGCATATATCGAAAACGGACCAATCAAAAGTTATCGGGAAAACGGCTTTGGATTATCGTTAGTAGAAATAAAAACGGATGGGACAAAAATCGGCATGTGCGGAATAATAAAACGTCATCATTTAGATAATCCCGATATCGGATTTGCCTTCCTGCCCCAATTCACCGGCAAAGGATTTGCATTTGAAATTGCAAATGCAACACTTACCTATGCAACAACTAAATTAAATCTTCCAAAAATTTCAGCAATAACTATCGCTGCTAATATTAAGTCAATCCGGCTAATTGAGAAAATTGGGATGACGTATATTAAAACATTTTGCTTCCCAAACAATGCTGAGGAATTGTTATTATATAATAACTAAGGGAAAAACACCTCTCAAGAAAATAGATTAGATATGAATCATGCAAAATATTTTCTTATTTCAACGTTAATTTTTGTTACTGAATTTGTAATGGCTGAGCCCGATCAGATTGATGGGTCAGTTCAACACAACGATGAGAAAATTTATGCTGCATTGCTTATTGGATTTTGGGAGACGAATGACTCTACTAAACACAGAATTGAATTTGTCAATTCCGGCTTTGAGGTTTTATTAAAATCTATTTCACTTCATCCTTATTTTTTTTCAAAAGACTCACTAAATAATGTTTCGTCCTCTGGTTATTTTCCAAATTGGCCACCATTCAATTGTGATTTGAATCTGAGAAATACAGATACACTAAAAATTATTTTTTCACAATTGGGCGTTCGTCCCAATACCTATTTATATATAAGAGTGAAGGATTAGCTTGGGGACTTCTGAATTTCATATGAATTAAGTTTATTGGTGAGGGATCTTCGAACACTTTTATGACTCTTCATTGATAAATTGGCAATAAATCGCAATTCTGCATATTTAAATCATAGATCAAGAATAAATTCTCATTACTGTTTTCATTCTGTCATATTTTTTCTGAATTTTGTATTGTCAAAAGGAAAAGAAACTTTAATAAATTTCGTTTATCTTAATAGAAAAGGAAAAAGATTTTAATAATCAAAAAGAAAACCGACAATCAAATGAAAATATTAAATTTTATCGCAATTGCTCTCGTTTCAATTTTCTTAAGCAATTGCAGCAATGCACAAACTAAGGGTAAAAAATATCAAGACCCTCCACAGGCATCAGCGAAAACTGTTTTTCCAATTCAGTTATCAGATGCCGAATGGAAATCAAAATTATCTGACGATCAGTATTATATTCTAAGAAAACAAGGAACAGAAAGAGCCTTCACGGGAAAATATGATCACTTTTATGAAAAAGGAACATATTACTCAGCTGCTACATTGCAACCGTTGTTCAGCTCAGAAACAAAATTTAATTCCGGAACCGGTTGGCCAAGTTTCTATGCACCAATTAATCCTGATGCTGTTCGCTTAATTGTCGATAACAGCGACGGAATGAGACGCGTCGAAGTAGTAGACAGTAAAAGTGGTTCGCATCTGGGACATATATTCGACGACGGTCCTCTGCCGACAGGTAAAAGATATTGTATGAATTCAGCCGCTCTTATTTTTGTTCCGGAAGGACAAAAACCACCAACATCATCAAAATAAATATAAGCCATGAAAACAATCATCGCATCTTTAATCCTACTCGTTGTATTTACTTCCTGCGTTCAGTCGCAGAATAATAATGTGCTGATTAAACCAGGATCCCTTATGCCTTCTTCCAATGAAGCAGTGGCAACATTTGCCGAGGGTTGTTTCTGGCACTCTGAAATTGTTTTTCAAAGTTTAGTGGGCGTACGCGATGCAGTGTCCGGTTATTCTGGCGGTTCAATGCCAAACCCCGATTATGAAACAGTTTGCTCAGGCAAAACTGGACATGCAGAAGCCGTTCAGGTATATTATAATCCCGGAAAAATATCTTTTGAGACACTTGTGAAAGCATTCTTCGCCAGTCAGGATCCTACAACATTAAATCGTCAAGGTAATGATACCGGAACACAATACCGTTCGATAGCGTTTTACACGAATGAAAAAGAAAAAGAAATTATTAATGCAGAAATTAAACGCCTGACGGATTCTAAAAAATATGCTAATAAAATTGTTACAGAGATTGTTCCCTTAAAAAAGTTTTATCCTGCGGAAAATTATCATCAGGAATATATCCTGAATCATCCGGAAAACAGCTATGTGAAAAATGTTTCCATTCCGGATTTTTACAAATTTAAAAATACTTTTAAAGCCGATTATAAATAATATCGTCATGAGAAAATCACTCATTTCATTTGTTTCTATCTGGATGCTTATTATTCTTTTTCAATCTTGTAAAAAAGATAATACCTCTACATCAACCGATACCGATCTATTTAATGTCATTAAAGACGCCAGTGGTTATGCCTATTATGCAGGCACTCCGGGAATTACTCCCGGCACAGGAAATAGTCCGCATGGTTTCGAACGGGTTCGATTCAATTCTGTGGCACAGGCAGCTTTGGACTCAACTGGCAAGCTCCCGGTTGGGGGTACTTTCCCACTAGGAGCAATTATTGTTAAAGAAATTTATTCCTCTGCTTCAGGGTCCATTAATCTTTTTGCCGTCATGAAAAAAGATCCCGGGAACGGAAGTTCGGGTGGTGGGTATTTATGGGCAGAATTTAATACCGATGGATCTGTCGCCTTTAGCACATCTAAAAAAGGTAGCGGATGTATCGGCTGTCATTCAGGTTCAACAAACCGTGATCTAATGCGAACGTTTGACCTTCACTAACAGTATTTTCAACCCATACGTTTGCTTTAACCATTTCATTTCAAGTTTCCTTTTGAACTACTGCCGTGATGAGCAATAAAATCGCCTTAATATTCAGCCTTCCCTTTCAATTCCTCCATGAAATACTCATCTAATAAAATTACTTTCGGGCAATCAATTAATAAGCCATCCATTTAGTCCAACCATAATTTGATAAACACAATTTAATACCATGATACTTAAAAATCGATGTTTATTAATGATGGATATCTTATCGTGATGAATAGTAATTATATTCTATATTTGAACTGTTAAGTTGGGCATAAATAGAATAATTTTAGATTAACGAATTAAAAAATACGCAGTGACGCCTTTTAAGTTTATCAATTTTTTAAAAATATGAGTTTCCGGCTGCTCATTTTTTTGATGTTAATACAACAATTCGCTTTTTCTCAAAACATCCGATCGCTTGATTATTATAAAAATTCAGCACATGAAAATAATCCTGCGCTTTTAGAAAATAAAAATCTTCAGCAATTCAATAATTTACAAAATAATATTACGCTTGCGCAGTTTCGAAAACCACAAATTAATATTACTGCTGATTATTTATTCGCTCCGTTCTTTTTTAACTACGGTCGGTTTATAAGCATTACACAAAATCCCACGAAGGACGCCTATGGCTATGATGTAAATCTCAGCAATGGGGGCCTTTATGCCGGGCAACTAAATGCTGCTCTTCCATTGTTTTCTGGAGGAATTATTAAATCATTTAACTATCAAAATTCTGTACAGAATGAAGTATTAAAAAATATTAACAATCAGCTTGTTCATGATCTTGATAATAACATTACTAATCAATACATAACAATATATCAAATACAACAACTATTGACTTTTCAGGAAACAATAATTCTACATGTTGAAGATCGAAAAAAAATTCAGGAAGTGCTTGTACAAAAAGGATTATCACAACAAAATGAATACTTATTACTTGATATAGAATTAAAGCAACGCCGATTCGACGTTCAACAATTAAAAATAAAATTATATGACGCATTTAGTAGTCTAAACAACACCTGTCTCATACAGGATTCTACTACTTATATAGTAGATCCTCCCACTATACCACTATCAGCTCCAAGAAATCAATATAATTTTCAGAAAAAATTTGAATTAGACAGCACAGAAGTTATTGCCCGTCAGGAGGTATTCAACATTAAATACCGGCCACAGCTTGCTGCCTACGGGAATGCTGGTTTAAATTCATCAACCACAGAAAATATTGCACATAACACAGGCATAAGTGCCGGACTTCATCTCCTTATTCCTATTTATGACGGAGGGCAAAAGAAAACCGTTGTTGAACAAAACAAGTTATTACTTGAAAACTCCAGAAATTTTCTAAAGCAGAATTCCATTTTGATTGAAAATAATCTGGCTGCTCTCCAGCAACAAATAAATCTGACGCGGCAGTCTTTGGAAATGATCGACTCGGAATTATTAACTCAGGAGACTCTGTTACAAATTTTAAAGGATAAGGTTGTTACCGGACAAATTTCTGTCACTGATTATTTGATAGCCTTGCAGAATTACGAAACAAGTAATCAAAATAAAATTCAGACTAGCACAAACCTGTGGTTGCTTATAAATAAATATAATTATTATAACTGGTAAAAAATGACAGATAAGGATTTTTCATTCTCTTTTATGATAATAATTATGGTAGTTGTGATAATGACATCTTGTAAATCACCGGTTAACAATGCAGATGATTCACCTGAAATAAAAACAAAGGTTAGTATTACTCACCCATCTTTACAGAATATTACCGAATACATAAAGCTAAATGGAGTTACTGTTTTTCAAAAGAAAAATAATATTCGAAGTACGAACACTGGATATATTGCATCACTACAATTTAAGCCAGGTGATGCAGTAATCGCAGGAAAACTTTTTTGTACAATCGATACAAAGGAACAAGAGGCTCTTAAAAATATTTCCTCCCTTGATTCTTCTCTTATTAAGTTTCAAAAACCAATTTCTGTATTGACTAACGGATCTGGAATAATCACAGCTATAAATGTTTTGCAGGGAGATTATGTAAGTGAAGGCGACGTGCTCGCTACTTATTCGGTACCTTCTTCTTTAATCGTTCAGGTAAATGTGCCATATGAATTTAATAACACAGTAAGTGTAGGAAAAGAATGTGAAATTGTTTTGCCAGATGGAAAAATAATTCATTCTTCAATAACAGGGATAATGCCTTCTGTTGACATTACTTCTCAATCGCAGTCATTTTTCATTCGTCTACCCGACCAACATCTGCCCGAGAATCTGAATGTTACAATTCGCATTGCACAAAGACAAAAAAACAAACTACTCGCTTTGCCTTTATCTGCAGTTCAAACCGATGAAATGCAAAAAGAATTTTGGGTAATGAAATTAGTTAATGATAGTCTTGCAGTTAAGGTTCCGGTAAAAACGGGTTTACAAAATGATTCACTCGTTGAAATAGTTTCTGATAAAATTTCTGTAGATGATATAGTTATCCTTCAGGGCGCCTATGGCTTATCCGATTCAACACTCGTAACTTTCGAAAAGCAATGAGTAAGGCACATCATCATAAATTTCAGTACCCGCTAATTGCAGTAGCAATCTTGCTTCTTCTTGTAGGATTCTTCAGTTATCGGAATTTAAAAACAGGACTTTTCCCTGATATTACTTTTCCGAAAATTAAAGTGATTGCAGATGCCGGTCAGCAGCCTGTTGATAAGATGATGACAACCGTTACTGTGCCACTTGAAAACAGCATAAAACGAACTGAAGGACTCGATTTTATCCGTAGCACTACTTCGCGGGGTAGCTGTGAAATTTCCGTTTTTCTGAAGTGGAATGCAAACATCGATAACTCCCGCCAGCAAATTGAATCATATATAAGTCAGATAAAAAATAATTTGCCTCCGAATGTTTCTATTTCTATAGAAAAGATGAATCCTTCAATTCTTGCTGTGATGGGTTATTCACTTGAAGGTAACAGATCGAAAGTCGAATTAAAAAAAATAGCGACCTATCAGGTAAAGCCTTATCTCGCTGCTACTCCGGGAGTGGCCGATGTAGCTATCATTGGAGGAAAAACAAAAGAATATCAAATTATCATCAAGCCAGAAAAAATTTCGACACTTGGCATATCACTACAACAAATTGAGAATGCTGTAAGTCAGTCGAACATACTTAAATCGAATGGATACATCAGCGATCACAACAGGCTTTATCTTACACTTACGGACAATGCCGTTGAAAATCTTTCAGAATTACAGAACTTAATTTTGATCAATTCGCCAAATCGTTTGATCAGATTAAATGATGTCGCAAATATCGAATTACGTGAGGAAAAGGAATACATTAAAATTAATGCGAATGGAAAAGATGTTCCTCTCGTTGCTATCGTCAAACAACCCGACGCAAATTTGATTGATGTAAGTTCCGGAATCGAAAAACGAGTAGAGGAATTAAAAAACATTTTACCTGCCGACATTAAACTAATCCCATATTATAAGCAAGCTGATTTTGTAAACAATAGTATAAAAAGCATCCGTGATGTTTTATGGATTGGTTTATTACTTGCAATAATCGTTGTCATTATATTTCTGCGCTCGGCGTCAACAAGTATTGTTGTTCTGATTACTATTCCTGTAACTCTCGGATTAACGCTGATAATTTTAAATGCAATAGGATACACATTTAATATAATGACATTGGGGGCCATCGCAGCAGCAATTGGTTTGATGATTGATGACTCCGTAATCGTTGTAGAGCAAATTCACCGAAGTCATGAAGAAGAACCGGAAACACCAATGCCTTCGATTGTTAGCAGAGCTATTAAATATTTATTTCCTGCAATGGTTGGTTCATCGTTGAGCACGATTGTAATTTTTATTCCATTCGTAATGATGAGTGGAGTTGCGGGTGCTTATTTCAAAGTACTTGCTTATACGATGGTCATTACACTATCGGCATCTTTTTTTGTTAGTTGGCTTATTCTTCCGGTATTGTTCTTATTTGTTCCGTTAAAAAAGAAAAAAATAAAAACTGTAGAGGTGAAATCCAAGACCTGGATTTCATTTTTTATTCACCGGCCCGTAATTAGTTTAATCTTTATCGCACTCTGCGCACTTACAATCTGGTTGGTTCCCTCCAAATTGCAATCAGGATTTTTACCCGACATGGATGAAGGCACCATCGTTCTTGATTATACCAGTCCGCCGGGAAGCTCGCTCGAAGAAACAGACAGGATGTTGCAAAAGGTTGACGATATTCTTTTACATCAACCGGAAGTAGAAAAATTCTCTCGAAGAACCGGAACTCAGATGGGATTCTTTATCACAGAACCCAATTACGGCGACTATTTAATTCAACTGAAAAATAAAAGAAATAAAACGACTGAAGAGGTATCAGATGAAATCCGGCAAAAAATACTTTCAGGAATCCCTCAGCTGGTAATCGACTTCGGCCAGGTGATAGGCGATATGCTTGGTGATCTGATGAGCAGCGTACAGCCCGTCGAGGTAAAAGTATTTGGAGACAACAGAGGTAAAATTGAAGATTTGTCAAGGCAAATTGCGAATGAGATTTCGCATGTGAAAGGAACAGCCGATGTTTTTGATGGCATCGTTATCGCAGGACCGGAAATTAATATCAAACCCGATGTGCCAAAGTTAATGCAACTTGGATTATCGCCCACCGATCTCCAGTTTCAATTGCAAACACAGATTGAGGGTAGCGTGATAAGCACAATTCTTGAAAAAGAACAACAGATTAATATCAGGATGATTTATCCACGGGCAACCAAAACTACATTACACGACCTTACTCATGCCAGTATTCTTTTACCAAACGGAATGATGCAGCCCATAAACTCCGTTGCTAGTATCGAATTAGGAAAAGGTGTTGCAGAAATATCTCGCGAGAATCAAAAGATGATGGGAGTTATCACGGCACGTTTAAATGAGCGGGATCTTGGAAGCACTCTCAAAGATATTCAACAAACCTTAAAAAATAAAATCGCATTACCACCTGGTTACCATATTGAATATGGAGGAAGTTACGCCCAGCAACAACAGGCCTTTAAAGAATTATTATTAATACTACTCACAGCATCATTGCTTGTTTTTATTGTGATGCTTTTTTTATTCAGACAAATTAGAATCTCATTCATAATTATTTTACTCGCCATGGCCGGTGTTGCAGGTAGTTTAATTGCACTTTTGATAACAGGAACACCATTAAATGTCGGAAGTTATACTGGCATCATCATGATAGTGGGTATCATTGGCGAAAATGCAATTTTTACCTATTGGCAATATATAGAGGCGAGGAAAACGATGGACAAAGAATCGGGCATTGTATTTTCCATTGCAACTCGTCTAAGACCTAAACTAATGACTGCATGTGGTGCAATCGTAGCGCTATTACCGCTTGCGCTGGGAATCGGAACAGGAGCACAGCTTCATCAGCCATTGGCTATTGCAGTGATCGGTGGATTAATCGTTGCCCTCCCGCTATTATTAATCGTTTTACCCTCCGTGATTCGACTTATGAATGTTAAAGGTGAAATTTCGTTCAATACAAATTCGTAAATGAAAATTAAATACTTGTTGTTTCTTCAGTTTTTATTTCTTGCTAATGTTGATGCACAAACAATTAAAATTTTATTTGATGCCACGAAAGCCGAGTCTGCCGGAAATGCAGATTGGGTAATTGATGCGGATCAGCATAATATATATTGGAATCCAAATGCTCAAATCAATAGCGGTGATGAATCAAATGCTCAACGATTTCCAGTGCCTCTTCAATCTGGCATTTTGACTTCAACCCCTGAATCATATTGGCAGGGCGGGATTTCTAACTGGGGAATAGATTGTGTTAAGCAAGGATATGAAGTGGAGACGCTTCCATATAATGGGAGCATAACATTCAACAATACGGGCAATGTTCAGGATCTTTCCAATTATAATATTTTTGTTGTATGCGAACCAAATATCTTATTTAGTACAACGGAAAAAAATGCAATTCTGAATTTCATTCATAGTGGCGGTAGTTTGTTTATGATTTCTGATCATGATCAGAGTGACAGAAATGGTGATGGATCTGATTCACCGACAATTTGGAATGACCTGATGAGTGCGAATCCATTCGGCATTACATTTAATCTGAATAATTT
The DNA here is from genome assembly GCA_031427625.1 of Bacteroidota bacterium. Lineage (GTDB taxonomy): Bacteria > Bacteroidota > Bacteroidia > AKYH767-A > 2013-40CM-41-45 > JADKIH01. Next base: position 47,038 of record JANPNV010000098.1, on the reverse strand, counting down.
TAGTCAGACGTCTACAAGTGTAATTACAACATTATCAGACAGCATTGCCTATGGCTCATTCGGCCATGTGTCTCAGGTGTTATGGAGCGGCGGAACCGACATGACAATTGATACGGCAGTTAACCCAACCGTGAGAGGTGTTGTTTTCAAAAATGGAAGTTTGAATAATAATACGAAAGCTATGTTCGCCTATGCCCGCTACGGTTCCGGAAAAGTTGCCGCTATTGGTGACAGTTCTCCGTTTGATGATGGCAGCGGAGACGTCAACGATGTTTTGTATAACGGATACATACAAGATGCGGCAGGCAATCATCGAAAACTTATAATGAATGCAACCGTATGGCTGGCTACTGAAAATAATTCTACAACACTCGTTGAACAAACGCAAAGTAATGATGATGTAAATGTCTATTCATCAAAAAAAAATCTTTTTATATCCAACAAATCAACTAGCATCCTCTCTTTTAAAGTAACAGATCTGTTAGGAAAAATAGTTTGCGAAAATTCATCCTTGGGTAAAAACTCAGAAAATATTTATTCACTGAGAACTTTAGAATTGGGAGTTTACGTGGTGAAAATTGAAGGCACCAATATGGCATTGATTAAAAAAATAATTATTTCAGAATAAGCATCATGAATAAACCAATTATTATCTGCTGTTTACTATTTATTATTTGTTTCACTATAAAAGCTCATTCTCAAAAATCAGCTTATAAGATTGAAAATAAATTTCCCATCGAGGGCGATGGTGGATGGGATTATATCGCTTCCGATGAATCCTCGGGAAGATTATTCACATCGCATTCACAGGTTACACAGGTTATAGAAATGAATACAGGTAAGCTTTTAGAAACTATTACTGATACGAAAGGTGTTCACGGAATTGCAATAGACAAAGAAGATAATAAGGCCTTTATAAGTTGTGGAAAAGATTCATCGGTATCAATTATAAATTTAACTACTTTAAAGTTAATTGAAAAAATAAACGTAACCGGGACGAATCCTGATGCAATACTATACGATTCATTTTCACACAATGTATTTGTATTTAATGGCCGGTCATCGAATGCCACAGTCCTTGATGCAAAAACGAATCATGTTGTGGCCACTATTCCCCTCGAAGGGAAACCGGAATTTGCCGTAAGTGATGGCAATGGAAAAGTATATGTGAACATCGAAGATAAGAGTCTTATCACAGTTATTAATTCGAAGAGTCTTAAAACAGAGACAAGCTGGTCTGTTTCACCCGGCGAAGAGCCTAGCGGCTTAGCATTAGACAACATCAATCATCGATTATTTTCCGTTTGCGATAACAAAAAAATGATCGTCATGAATATAAATACGGGTAAGATTATTTCAACACTCGATATTGGTAGTCATGTAGACGGTTGTGCATACGATCCTGAATTAAAACGAGCATACAGTTCGAATGGAGATGGGACGATAACTGTAGTTCAACAAGAATCCGGAGATAAATATTTTGTATTGGAAACCATCCAAACGCAAAAAGGAGCCCGCACAATTTGCATTAATCAAAGTACGCATCATCTTTATTTGCCTACTGCCGAATATGGGGAGACTCCTGCGCCAACCAATGAAGTACAACATCCGCGGCCCTCAATAAAGCCGGGGACCTTTATGATTCTTGATGTTGCTCCAGTAAAATGAGACTCCTTTTCTCAATATGAATTAAAAATTCCTATTACAATAATTAGATATAATGAGAGAATAAAGAATCAAAAAAATTATTCAATATTGGCTTTAACCTTTTCGGCTATGGATTTTAATAAATCCAGCTGCTTGGCCTGTGTTTCAAAAAGAGTTTTAATCTGTTCTTCCAATAGTAAATCGATTTTTTGATGCAGGCTTCTTACTTCTAATTCTGCTTTTAAATTAATCATATAATCGTTTTCGCTCCTCTTCCTGTCCTTTTCTTCCTTTCTGTTCTGACTCATCATAATAATAGGTGCCTGAAAAGCCGCAATGGCCGACAAAACAAGATTCATGAGAATAAAGGGATATGCATCGAACACACTTTGTGTAGGTAAAGTGGTATTGATTATTATCCAGGAAAAAAGAATGACAGAAAATAATATGATGAACCTCCAGCTGCCCCCGAATACGGCAACCTTATCGGAAATTGTCTGACCCTTCGACAAAATTTCCTTGGGTTGATTTAATAGGTTTTCTACAATTAATTTTTCTTCATTAATAGTATCCTGAACTATTTTTTGAAGTTTTTGAAGTTGCTCATCTTGTGAAACTGTAATTTTTTGTGAATCTGTATTCATGGAAATTTAATTATTTTATAAAGTTGAATAGAATTAATACAATAATAAACAGTATCCCAGAAAGTGCGACAAGAAAAAGATAGTCGGCAATGGATTCCATTTTTTGTTCCCTGAGTTCATTCTTAGTTCGAATTGACAAAAATGAAAAAAAACATGACACAATTAGAATCATTGCAATAACTGATGTAATTTCATCAATATAACTTGACTCAGACTTGCTGCTAATATGTAAGGAAGTAATAACAAATAAACAAAAACCCAACAGATTTGCCGAGGTGTTTAAGATGTGCGCTGATGTTTGATTGGCCATTTTTCAAAGGTATGCGATATTTATAATGTGAATGGCTCTATTTTTAAAAAATACATGGAATTTGAATTTCTTCAGTAAATATTCATCAGTAGCGGACATTTCGAAAACGACTTTTTTGAGTCTGCGATTTTGAAAACCTTCCATCTGGATCTTTGCATTTATGTAATGGAATTGATCAAACAGGTCACCGGGTATTCGATATTCTCTTTACTTTACAATTGGAAAAAGTCTAAGGTGATTAGCGATGTTTTTCCGTGTCCGATAAAATGTCATCAAAATAAAAATGAGAATTTTTTCAACTCTTTATTTTACTGTACTTGCATTAATTTGCTCTGGACAAACAGCAGAAGAGTTGAATAATCGATCACTTGATTTTCTTGCCAAGGATGATGTAAAAAATGCATTGCCTTTAATCAAGCAGGCAGCCGAAATGGGCCACCCAAAGGCACAATATAATTATGGATATTTTTATCAGCAGGGAATAGAATTAGAAAAGAATGATAGCATTGCTAATTACTGGTTATTAAAATCGGCCGAACAGGGTTTTATTGATGCACAATTTAAAATTGCTTATAGTTTTGCCGTCGGTCGCGGAATTGCAAAAGATGAAAAACAGGCTTTTTATTGGACGCGAAAATGTGCCGAACAAAATGATCCGGAATGTATCAGCAATTTAGTTGGCTGCTTTAGTAATGGTGTCGGAACAGAAATGAATTCCGATAGTGTATACGTTTGGACAGTCAGAGCTGCTTCTTTACCCGATGTTGAAAATTTACAGATGAGTGGCATAATTACAAATGCACGAATCTCACTTGCTGTAAAATTTAAAACGGGAAGCTATCTGCCGAAGGACAATGAAAAAGCATATATGTGGTACCTCATCTATAATGAAAGCAAACGCGACTTCTCTATTCTCGACCAACTCAGTAACATCGAAAAAATAAAGGAACTGGAAAAAGAAATTTCTCCTTCCGATAAAAATAATGCGAAAAGAGATGCAGAGAATCAGATTAACAGGCCGCTAAAAAATCTTGATAAATTATATGTCCAAGAGTTTTGATACAAATAAAATCCTGTTTATTTTATTTGTATTCTGACAGTTCTCCTTTAAAATCCTGTTCCATAATTTTCGCAATCTTCGTTATTGGATAATTCTTTTCCAATAAAAACATCAATTTCGTAAGTGCTGCTTCAGTTGTAATATCGCCACCGGAAATTACACCAATCTTTTTCAACTGCTCGCTCGTTTCATACCGCCCTTGATCAACTGAACCTCCACTACATTGAGAAACATTTATTACAAGTTGATTATTTTTGATGGCATCACTGATGCTGGAGACAAAGTTTTTATTTGTCGGTGCATTTCCACTGCCAAATGTTTCCAGAACAATTGCACGCAGTCCCTTCTTTCCTGCAATTGTTGTAATAAGTTCCGGTTGAATTCCGGGGAATAGTTTTATCAATGCCACATTTGTATCAAAGCCATAGGCCACGGAAAACTTCCCCTTAGGGATATTTAAAATTGCTTTTTCATTGTAAACAATATTAACACCTGCTTCAGCAAGAACAGGGTAGTTAAGAGAATGAAACGCATCAAATTTGCTTGAGCTAAATTTCTCGGCCCTATTGCCGCGAAAAAGTTTACTGTTAAAATAAATGCAGACCTCTGGCACCACTTTTTTTGCAGAAACAATTTCGATCGTCGTGATTAAATTTCTCTTTGCATCGGTTCTAATAACTCCCAGTGGCAACTGACTTCCGGTAAAAACTATTGGCTTAGATAAATTAGTAATCATAAAGCTAAGAGCCGATGCTGTAAATGCCATCGTATCTGTACCATGTAATATCACAAAGCCATCATAATTATCATACTTCTTCTCTATCACTTTTGCCAAATCCTCCCATGTTTCCGGCTGAACGTTCGAAGAGTCTATTGGATTATCGAAAGCGTAATAATCAATTTTACATTTCAGACTTTTCAATTCCGGAATTTGTTCGGTAATACTTTTAAAGTCTACGGGTATAAGCGTTCTCGATCCATGTTCTTGCTTCATCCCAATAGTACCGCCTGTATATATTATTAGAACTTTTTTCATTTTGCTGCTTATGGCCGACTTCGCTTATTTGGTTAACCGATGAATAAAAAAATAAAAGTAATACAACTGATCCTAATCTACTGAATTAAAAACTGCATTTGCATTTCTGGTGGTAACATTAGCCACTTCCTGAAGAGGTATATTCAAAACCTCGGCAATTTTTTCTGCAATCTTAACAAGATAGACTGGCTCATTCCGTTTTCCGCGAAAAGGAACAGGCGCCAGATAGGGTGCATCCGTTTCAAGTACAATATTTGCCAACCCGATTTCGGGGAGCGTTTTATCTAATCCCCCATTTTTAAATGTTACCACTCCTCCTATTCCCAGATAAAAGCCCATGTCAATAACTCTTTGGGCCTGGTCTGCATTTCCGGTGAAGCAATGAAAAATTCCAAATGGTGGTTCTTTTTTAAATTCCATTAGAAGTTCAATGACAACATCAAATGAATCGCGGGTGTGAATCACGATTGGAAGTTTATGTTCGTTGGCAAGTCTGACCTGCTCTTTAAAAGCAAGCTTTTGTTCTTCTAAAAATGTCTTATCCCAGAAAAGGTCTATTCCCATTTCACCGACTGCCGCAAATTTTCTTTTCGCTAACCATTGTTCTACAATCTTCATTTCATCACGCCAGTTATCTTTAACTGAGGTGGGGTGAAGTCCCATCATAGGCATGCATTTCCCTGAAAAAGTTTTTTCGAGAAGAAGCATTCTCTCAATCGATTCGCGGTCGATATTCGGCATGAAAAACCGTTCGACGCCCTCTTTGGCTGCCGTCTCAATAAGCTGAGGAAGATCCGGAAGAAATTCGTCAGCGTAGAGGTGCGTATGAGTGTCTGTAAATTTCATTTGAATGATGGCTTCCAATATATATATCCGTACAGAATTATCGCCTCCATTTCGATGTCTATAGGTTGTCGGGTTTAATAATATTCCGCTAATATTGTAAAATTACTTGCTAAACCGAAACACTATTAACTTTATTCCAAGTATTTTCGCATACGAGTATGAAATTTCTGTTTATTCGATTTTCTTCAATTGGTGACATCGTCCTCACGACACCTGTAATACGCTGTGTTAAGCAGCAGATGAAAGATGCAGAAGTGCATTTTCTATTAAAGAGGTCGTATGCTCCTGTACTTGAAAATAATCCCTACATCGATAAAAAATATTATTACGATGATAATTATGATGAATTAATTTCATCATTAAAGGATGAAAAATATGATGCGATAATCGACCTTCAAAAAAACTATCGCTCACTGAAAATAAAAAAATCCCTTGGGGTAAAAAGCTATTCGTTTAACAAGCTTAACATCCAAAAATGGATTTTGGTAAATTTAAAAATTAATTTATTGCCCGATATCCATATTGTTGATCGTTATATGAGTGCGGTTAATTCATTCGGAGTAATAAACGATGGATCAGGTCTTGATTATTTTATTACTGATAAAGACGAAAGGGTAATGGATAAAATTCCATCTGCATTTCGTTCCGGATATATTGCCTGGGTTATCGGTGCGCGACATTTTACAAAACGACTGCCTGTTGAAAAAATGATTTCCGTTTCTGGTGGTATAAAAACTCCTATTATACTTTTAGGTAGCAAAGAAGACGCCGCCATTGGCGAACAACTTATTCAGGAAAGTACGGCTGAGATTTTTAACGCATGCGGAAAATTCACATTGAATGAATCGGCAGCCCTTGTAAAGAATGCAACTAGCGTAATCACAAATGATACGGGCCTTATGCACATTGCCGCAGCATTTCAGAAAGAAATTTTTTCTGTTTGGGGAAATACGATTCCCGAGTTTGGAATGTATCCTTATTACGGATCAAATAATTTAAAAAATCATAAATCAACAATTCTGGAAGTTAAAGGTTTATCATGCAGACCCTGTTCTAAAATTGGTTTTGAGAAGTGCCCGAAGGGTCATTTTAAATGCATGATGGAAATAGATACGGCCTATTTACAGGAAGAAATTATTCGAGATAAAAATAAATAAACTTAATGCCGCTGTTTTTTATCTGCTTACTGCCCTATGCAGGAGTTTGCATTAGGTAAGGTTTAGAAAAAAAAACAAGTCAAAACCTTTTTTCTAAAATAGAAATAAATAGTGATCTTGATGCTTCAATTATAAAATTACAGCGATACCTCTGCAAAGATTATCGTTAAATGATTATTTTAAAATTGTGATGATTCCCTTGAGAAAAACAATCCGTATAAATAAAATATCGCAAAGAAAAATATTTTATGATGTGGCCGATGAGGAGGTCTAATATGTTTATTCCATTAGCCATCTCAACAATCTACCTGTCAAATAATGCCTTAAGTTCAGTTGCATCTGAGGGCTTCATTTTCCCGGCAAGTATTAATGATAGCTGTCTTCTTCTTAGCGCACCTTCGTATCTTAATTTTTCCTCATCGGTTTCCGGAATAAGTTCGGGGACATGTATTGGACTTCCAACCTGGTCAACGGCAACAAATGTATAAATGGCCTCATTGCATTTCTTCTTTTCACCTGTTGTGTTATTCTCGACCCATACATCGATAAAAACTTCCATTGATGAACTAAATGCACGTGAAACCTTCGCATGAATAGTTACAATTTCGCCTAACCGAATTGGTTGAGAAAAAGAAACGTTGTTAACAGATGCAGTAACCACCACCCTTCCGCAATGTCTGTGAGCTGCAATGGCTGATGCAATATCCATCCAATGAAGAAGTCGTCCGCCCATAAGGTTGCCAAGCGTATTTGTATCGTTAGGCAAAACGAATTCTGTAAGAATTGCGAGTGAGTCTTTGGGGGATTTGGGTTTTAATGCCATCATGTTATTTTACTTTATTCGTTTCAATGTTACGTCTGCAACAGGCTTAACTATAAGGGGAACTTTTTCGACTGTAACCGAACTGGTATCGAGGCCAAAAGCCCGCTCTTCTGATAACGATACTTTTTTAAAGAGAAAGTAAAGATCAAGAATTATTTTTTCATAGAAAGGTAACTCATTTTCATAAGAAAGAAATTTTTCCATCACAACAAACCGGAAGTCGCCAATTATGTTTTTTCTTCCCAGTGATTCATATCTGGAAGTAATGTCTACTTCAAAATTCCGGACCATGTCTTCAACAACCTTTCTAAACATAAGGTTAATGCGTGGTTCGATTCTGAATCCCAGCCTGAAATCGATTCTGATAATATTTCCTTTGATAAGTTCTGTCACCTTGTACTCCAGCGTATAGGGTTCATCCATAACGTCGACGTGAGCGAACCAGTACATGTCGGCACGCTTGGGTTGCTTCTGTAGTATAGAATAAATCACCTTTGCCTCAACTTCGTCGCGTTGATTTGCGCTAGTGAGATACACAAGATGAGTTGCATATTTTGGAATGGAAAAATCGTGACTGAGATCTCTTAACAAATTCATGTATTCCTTCAACTTAACGAATTCAACAAATCTGTTTCTGATTTTTCTAGCAGTATACCATCCCCACATGATTCCTATTAATGCCAATGCAATTAATAAAGTTAGCCATCCTCCATGGGCGAATTTATCGAGGTTAGCTATGAGAAATGACAATTCAACTGAAAGAAATAAGACGAGCATCATCGCAATAAATACGCCTGACACACGCCGTAAAAAAAGATAATAAGCTAACAACGTTGTTGTGCTTATCATGGTGATGATAATGGCCAAACCATAAGCCCCCTCCATTCCGGAAGACTCACGGAAGAACAATGTTATTCCAATGCAACCTAAAAGTAATAACCAGTTTACCGAGGGCACATAAATTTGTCCGCGCACATTTGTCGGATATACTACTTTTACCTTTGGCCAGAAGTTAAGCCGGATTGCTTCGTTGATGAGCGTGAATGATCCGCTGATCAATGCCTGACTAGCTACGATAGCAGCTGCTGTTGCGATTACAATTCCAGGCAACAAAAACCAGTCCGGCATCATTTCATAAAACGGATTTTTGTCCCGCAATAATGATCCATCTCTCTCCATCAGCCAGGCAGCTTGTCCGAAATAATTTAATAGCAACATTGTTTTTACAAATACCCAGGTGATACGAATATTCTTCCTTCCACAATGGCCTAGATCACTATACAAGGCCTCTGCTCCGGTCGTACACAGGAATACCGCACCTAGCAGCCAAAACCCACCTGGATATTGTGCAATCAGATGTATTGCATGATATGGGTTGATTGCTTTTAAGACCCATGGATGAACAATGAGATTTGAAAATCCCATAACTCCGATCATCGTGAACCAGGCCACCATGATGGGTCCAAAAAAATGTCCTATGAATTTGGATCCGAACTGTTGCAAGATGAATAGTGCTGTAAGAATTGCGATTACAATCGGTACGGTAGGAATTGTTGGATTGTAAATGCGAAGTCCTTCTATCGCTGATGAAACAGAAATTGGCGGAGTTATTATTCCATCGGCTAGTAATGAAGCACCTCCAATAATTGCTGGCCAAATCAGCCACTTAAGTTTTGTTCGTCTTACTAATGCATACAAAGAAAAAATTCCGCCCTCACCATTGTTATCGGCTTTTAGTGTCAGCATCACATACTTAAAAGTTGTTTGTATGGTAAGCGTCCAAAAGATGCATGAAATGCCGCCAAGAACTATTTCTGCATTGATTGGCTGTCGGCCAATAATCGCCTTCATAACATACAATGGAGATGTACCAATATCTCCATAAATTATTCCAAGCGTAACCAGAAGCATGGCTCCGGAAACTTTATGGGCAGTATGTTTACTCACGAGATCTTTTTTAAGCGCCGACAAAAGTAAATAATTGTAGATGCTGTTAGTTTTTTAGCGATAATAATTCTTGCGTCGACTATCTAATGTTCGCATATGCCTGTTAACCCTCAAGAAAATGGCTTAACTTTGCTGCCCCTAAAAATATGCAAACCTATTACGACGTAATTGTTGTTGGAGCCGGTCACGCCGGTTGTGAAGCTGCTGCTGCTGCTGCCAACATGGGATCTAATGTTCTGCTCATTACAATGAATATGCAGACCATTGCACAGATGTCATGTAATCCGGCAATGGGTGGTATTGCAAAAGGGCAGATCGTTCGTGAAATAGATGCTCTTGGTGGATATTCTGGCATTGTATCAGACAAATCTATGATTCAGTTTCGCATGCTAAACCGCTCAAAGGGTCCGGCAATGTGGAGTCCAAGAACGCAAAACGATAGAATGCTTTTTGCTCAGGAGTGGAGAACCATGCTTGAGCAGACATATCGTGTTGATTTTTGGCAAGACATGGTTAATGAGTTGATTATCAATGATAAACGAATTGTTGGCGTGAGGACGGGAATGGGAATTGATTTTCGAGCGAAGTCAGTTGTATTAACAAACGGAACTTTTTTAAATGGTATTATTCATATTGGTGAAAAGCAATTCGGTGGTGGTCGGACAGGTGAAAAAGCATCGAAAGGAATAACAGAGCAATTAGTTTCATTGGGTTTTCAGAGTGGAAGAATGAAAACCGGAACTCCGCCAAGAATAGATGGGAGAAGTTTAGATTACTCCTTAATGGAAGAACAAGCCGGTGATGAAAAACGTGGTCGGTTTTCCTTTCTTGATTTCCCGCTTCCTGAAAACCAAAGAAGTTGTTGGATAACATATACTAATGGTGAGGTTCATGATATTCTGAAAGAGGGCTTCGACAAGTCTCCCATGTACTCTGGAAGAATTCAAGGTATTGGACCAAGATATTGTCCGTCTATTGAAGATAAGATCAATCGATTTGCTGATAAGGAAAGACATCAATTGTTTGTTGAACCCGAGGGATGGAATACAGTTGAAGTATATCTTAATGGGTTTTCAACATCGCTACCTGAAGATGTTCAGCATCGCGCTCTTCGTCTTATTCCTGGATTTGAGAAAGCAAAAATGTTTCGTCCGGGCTATGCTATCGAATATGATTATTTTCCTCCACAGCAATTAAAATTAACTCTGGAAACAAAGGATATTGAGAATCTTTATTTCGCAGGGCAAATTAATGGTACAACAGGGTATGAGGAGGCGGCCTGCCAGGGATTAATGGCTGGAATGAATGCCCATTTGAAGAATAGCGAAAAAGAGGCTTTTATATTAAAGCGCTCTGATGCATATATTGGAGTGTTGATTGATGATTTGGTTACAAAAGGGACCGATGAGCCATATAGGATGTTTACCTCCAGAGCAGAGTTTCGTACCTTACTGAGACAGGATAATGCCGATTTAAGACTAACTCCTATCTCACATAATCTTGGACTTGCCAATTCTGACCGGCTAAAAAAAGTTGAATCACAAAAGCAGTCGTCGTCCGAACTTATTGAATTTATAAAAAACTATTCTATCAGCCCAGAGGAAATAAACCCCTTTTTAATTGCTGTAGAAACTGAAGAAATTCGTCAAAAAGGGAAGTTATACCCGATATTACTCCGCCCACAAATATCACTTTCTTACCTAAAAAACAACCTGCCTGTTCTTGAAGGCTTCATTTCATCTCTTTCTGTGGATGATGATTTATTATGCGAACAGGTAGAAATTACTTTAAAATATGAAGGATATATAGAGAAGGAGGTTGAAATGGCCGATAAATTTCTAAAAATGGAAAACCTTATTATGAAGGATGATTTTAATTACAATGGGCTAAACTCACTTTCTATGGAGGCAAGGATAAAACTAAGCTCAATTAGACCTAAAACTCTTGGGCAAGCCTCCCGCATCAGTGGCATTAGTCCGGCAGACATCTCTGTGCTAATGGTTCACCTTTCCCGATAATTTGTTCCACGTGAAACATTCTCAAGAATGGAAGAATTAAAAAATTGCCCAATCTGTGGGAGTACGGCATTAAAAACATATAATAATGCAATTGATTACACTGTTTCACGTGAAACATTTACAATTGTAAAATGTCTCGCATGTAATTTACACTTTACAAACCCCAGACCCGCCTCAAAAACTATAGGAAAATACTATGAAAGTGAAGATTATATAAGCCATAGTAATACAACTACAGGAATTGTAAATAAAATTTACCATCTGGCTAAAAAAATTGCAATTAATAATAAAATCAAGCTAATTGAGTCATTAAATCTAAAAAATAGAAATTTACTCGATATAGGCTGTGGTACTGGGTCCTTTTTAGGAGAAATTAGTAAAAATAAATGGATAGTAACGGGTATAGAACCAAATGAAGCTGCAAGAAAGATTGCGATTAGCAATTTTAATCTAAAAGTAGTCCCCGAAACTGAAATTAACACTTTTAGAAGCGATTCTTTTTCTGTCATTACTTTATGGCATGTATTGGAGCATGTGCATGAATTAAGAACAAAAATTACCGAAATAAATAACCTGTTAATTCCGGGAGGTTATGCAATAATTGCAGTACCAAATTATACGTCATGGGATGCTCAACACTATAAAGAATATTGGGCAGCGTACGATGTTCCCAGACACCTCTATCACTTTTCACCTGAAGTAATTAAAGATCTTTTTGAAAAAAACGGCTTCACACATTATAAATCGCTGCCGATGAAAATGGATTCATTTTACGTAAGTATGCTAAGTGAAAAATATAAGAAATCCACCTTTGGAATTTTTAAAGCCTTAATAAACGGTTTTCGTTCAAATATTAATGCAAAAAATAACGCCGAAAAATACTCCAGCGTCATTTATATCTTCAAAAAATAAATTACTTTAACCAAGTAAATCGAAAAGTTGTTCCTTTTCCATACTCTGACTCAAGAGTAACTAATCCTCCCTGGCGCTCAACTATTTTCTGAACAATCGTTAAACCGATTCCTGTACTTTCATTTTTATCCTTGGAAACCAGTGTTTGAAATATTCTGAATACAATATTAAAATGCTCTGCTTTAATTCCACATCCATTATCCTGAACAAAGAATTCAAAGCGATCTGGATAATCATGAAAACCAACTTTCACAAACCCGTTTTCCTTATCCATATACTTAATAGAATTTCCAATTAAATTTTGAAACACTTCATGTAATTTGATTTTCTCAGTATACATTTTCGGCAGATTATCATCTATATCGAATTTGATATTCGAAGGAGGGCTTATTAGATCTATTGCATTGATTATCAATTCTTTAACATCGACGTTTTCTTTAGCACAAAAAGAATTAGCCATCTTTGAATAATGAAGTATCCCATCAATCAATCCTTGCATACGATGAGTTCTACTCTTCATCATATTCATTAATTCCAAAATAGCATCACTTGGTTTTTCACCTAATTCATCTTCAAGAAACGTACACAGGCTAGACAAACCGCGAAGAGGTGCCTTTAAATCATGAGAAACAATATAAACGAATTCATCTAATTGCTTAATAGTGCACTTTAATTTATCATTTGCTTCACTTAATTCAATACGCTGACGATACAATTTGTCAAATACATTAACCTTCGCTTTAACTAAATTAATATCGAGTGGCTTGTGCAGATAATCAACTGCTCCTTCTTCATAACCTTGAATAGTAAATTTCTCATCAATGCTTAAAGCTGTAACAAATATTATTGCTATGTCTTTAGTTCTTGAATTATCTTTCATTAACCTGGCAACTTCAAAGCCGTCCATGTCAGGCATTTGTACGTCAAGAAGCATTACTGCTATTTCATTTTCCAATGCAATCTTTAAGGCCTCATTTCCGGAAGACGCCTTCAAAATAATCCGATCTTCATGCTCCAATAAGCTTTCAAGAGATAATAAATTTTCAGGCCTGTCATCTACAAGCAAAACATTAATCAGCACTTTCTTTTTTAATAAATCGCTTAATTTGGGTGTGTGCTTTAATTCTGTTGCTATCATATTAGAAATATTTTTACAAGTATATATTAATTAATTTCATTATTTAAAAACTATTCTGGTATTTCTTACACTTTACAATGTCTTACGATATATTTTATTATGTCTGTCTACAACTTCCAATCTTTCATTTGCAAAGTCAACATATTGCTCCTGTATTCCGATTCCAAGATATCCATTGTCATAAAGGCAATTACTTAATTCCTTCAAAACTATTCTTTGCATTTGTTGATTAAAATAAATAAAAACATTTCTGCACAAAATCAAATGAAACATATTCGGAGCTGCGTCTGAAACAAGATTATGAGGAATAAATTTTATTCTATCTTTTAACCTTCCTCTAAAAATTACGTGATCATAGTAGGCTGTATAATATTTAGAAAGATTGTTTATTCCACCTGCTGAAAAATAGCGAGATGCAGATTCTTGCATTCTCTGAAGTGGATATATTCCAGATGAGGCATTCCTAAGATTTAACTCATTTATGTCTGTTGCGTAAATATTACAGCGATTCAACAACCCCAATTCATCTAATATAATTGCAAGAGAATATACTTCTTCACCGCTTGAACATCCGGCATGCCAAATATTTATGCTTTGATGAGTCGCAAGATAGGGGATAACGCATCTTCTTATTGACAAAAAGAATCCGGGATCCCGAAACATCTCTGTATAGTTTATTAATATTCTTCCAAGAATTTTTTCCTGAATAATTTTATCGGAATATAGTTTATCCTTTAGTTCTTCTGGCGAGCCAATGCTCTCACTTGAAATGAATTTTTCAAGTCTAATATTTAACGATTCCGTAGAATACCCGCTAAAATCATAACCTGTTTTATCAGAAATAACTTTCCAATAAGAACTGAATTTTAAATAATCTTTGTCTATCATATGTTTGTTAAGCTTGGTATAACCATACTCTCATTAAAGAAAATAGTTGTTCTGAATTAACTGGTTTTGCTATATAATCTGACGCTCCGCATTGCAGGCACTTTTCGCGATCCCCCACCATTGCCTTTGCTGTCAGAGAAATTATTGGAATTTTATTATATGATTCCGACTTTCTAATCTCAATCATAGCTTCGAAACCATCCATTACAGGCATCATTATATCCATTAAAATAATATCAATATTAGGATTGGATTTAAGTTTTGCCAAAGCCTCCAATCCATTACCTGCTGTAATCACTTTCATATTTTGACTCTCTAAAGCACTTGTAAGAGCAAAAATATTTCTCATATCATCATCTGCAATTAATACAGTTTTGTTTTTTAATATATCAACCATATATGCAGGAACACCGGGTAATTTGGTTTCCTGTTTAGAGACATTATGTAAAAATACTTGAGTTTCATCAATCAATTTGTGAACAGAATCATCATCCTTTTTCACATACTTTGCAGACATTGAAACAATTTTAGATTGAAGCTCTTCATTAATCTCCGACCCAGTAAAAACGACAACAGGAATAGACGAAAATTTAATATCGCCTCTTAACTTTTCAAGAAATTCATAGCCTTCGAATGCTCCATTCCCTAAATTTAAATCGAGAATAATGCAGTCTATTGTACCCTTACTTAATTCCTCATTAGCTTCTTTAATCGATGCAACAGCTATAACCTCAACATTTTTATAATGAGCGATCATTAATTGCTTAACTATCTCCTGATGCATGATATCATCTTCTACAATTAAAACATGTCGTATCTCTGTTTCAATACTTTTATCTATTGAGAAAAAAGCATTATCAAGATCTCTTTTATCAAGGGGTTTTCTTAGATAAGCGGATGCTCCCATATCAATTCCTAATTGTTGTTTGTCTGTTGCCGACATAACATGAACCGGAATATGACTCAACTTATCATTCGATTTAATTTTGCTAAGCACGGACCATCCATCCATTCCCGGCAATTGCATATTCATTATGATAGCGGATGGCACAAACTCTTCGGCTAATCTGAGGCCATCATTTCCATCATTTGCAATAATTGCTTTAAAATTTCTTTCATGTGCCATGTCAAGTAAGACATTGGCAAAATTGTTATCGTCTTCTACTATTAGAAGAATTTTATCGTCCTTTGCGAGCGAATTTCTGTCATCGTGATTAACAACTTTTCTATTCGTTTCGCTAACTCGTAAAAAATTAGGTGCATTTTCAGTGTCTGTATCCGTTGGACTTACAATCAAATTCCCAACTTCTAAATAATCAATTGGAAGGTAAAAAAGGAATGTGCTCCCTTTCCCCTGTTCACTGATAAGCTTCATTTCGCCACCCAACATGGCTACAAGCATCTTGCTTATTGATAATCCAAGACCAGTTCCACCATAACTTCGACTTGTTGATCCATCTGCTTGTTGGAATGCATCAAATATCAAGGCTTGTTTTTCTGGTGGTATTCCTATTCCGGTATCGGTAACAGAAAATTCCAAAACTTTATTCCAATGTGTAAGATTATGATTAGTAAACCTGACATTGTTTTTCGGTTGCTTGATTCTGAATATAACATCACCCCCTTCTGGTGTAAATTTAAATGCATTCGAAAGGAGGTTTTTAATAACCTGCTCAAGTCTTACCCTATCAGAAATAAATCTGGGTGGTATAGCTAGCTGCTGATCAACAACAAATTTTATTTTCTTATCATTTGCAAGTTCCCCGAATAGTAGCTGAATGTCATGACAGACATTATTGATATCGGTAACTTCCGGAATCAGCTCTATTTTCCCTGCTTCAATTTTCGAGAGGTCTAGAATATCATTAATTAACAATAGTAAGTCTTTCCCTGACTTATGAATTACACCTGCATATTCGGTTTGTTTGTAAGTAAGATTCTTATCCTTATTCTCCTCAAGGAGCTTGGCAAGAATAAGAACACTATTTAATGGAGTTCTCAATTCATGAGACATGTTTGCAAGAAACTCAGATTTATAACGACTATTTAACTCAAGTTCCTTTGCCTTTATAATTAACGCTTCACGTGCTTGCTCGTTTATCTCATTCTTCTGTTGAAGTTCGCGGGCTTTTTGATTTAAGTCAATGTTACTCTGCTTTAATTCTTCTTCAGAAATCTGAAGCAGTGAGCTCTGGTGAGATAGCTCTTGATTAGTAATTAATAATTCTTCTTCCTGAGCTTTTAATTTTTCTGCTTGCTTTCTGGTTTCGATAAGTAGGTTTCTTGTAATCGTATTTGCCTGCACTGATGCGATTGTAGTACCGATAGTTTCGCCAATACTTTTAAGAAAAGAAATTTCATGTTCAAGAAATTCAGTAAAGCCCGACAATTCGATTGCTCCATAAACTTTCCCGTGATGAATTAGCGGAATGATGATTACATGTGATGCAGAATAGCTGTGAAGGCCTGCCTGAATAACATGATTTCCATGGCCTGTATCTTTTAAATAAATTAATTCTCCGTCTTTAATAACCTGCCCAATAAGTCCATCACCACAATTAATACTAATTTCATTTCTCGAATTTTCAGAAATAGCATAAGCACCTTGTAAAATAATTTTATTGGAATTATCATTGATAGTACTGTCCATAAGATAAAATCCACCTTGATAGGCATGAATTGATTTAACCATAACGGCAATTACGTTATCAGCCAGTTTATCAATATCATCGGTATTTTCACGAAGCACCTCATTAATTTTTTCAGTGATTGATGAAATCCATGTGCGCTGACTATTCATATCAGCCACATGTTGCAGTCTCGATTTCATTTGAATAAGAGCATTACCTAATTCATCATTTTCACTCAGTGGTTGGAATTCGGCAGAAAAAGTACCGATTCCGATAGCATGAGCAAAATGAGCCGTCTTTCTCAAACTGACATTCAACGATTGGGTGGCCTCAATCATCTGACCAATGGCATTTTTTCGTTGCTTGATATCAATCTCAGGAATCTCGCCTTTTCCCATCTGAAGTATGAAATTCTTTAGTCGCATAGTAGGGACGATAATATTATTCGTCATATAAAACGCAGCCATAAGGATTACTAATACAATTAGAATGGCAATTCCCAATACATTCCATAACATATTGCGTGAAGCGGCTCGCATCTCAACGTGTAAAATTTCAGCAGTTACCTTCTTCTTAATGATCATTCTGTTCAATTGAGAAATAAGAACAGCGCTCACAGGAAGAATATCATTGTCTATTATTTCCTCTGCTCTGAATTTTTTCTCCGGATCTTCATAATCATCAAAACCATGAAGCAAAGACATGATTTGCTTCTGCTTATCTACTAATTTTTCAAAACCATTAAAAACACTAATGATACTATCGGCTTCTGATTTATCATTCCATTCATCAACAAGAGCGATTATGCCAGTTTTCAACTCCGGATATTCTATGGTTTGTAATACTTTCAACCGACCCTTTTCTTCATGATTACCGGGTAAATAAACCCAGTTCGTCGTAAACATTTTTGCTCTGGTCACCAAAAGATTCATCTTCTCGAGCTTTTGAAGAGTCGGTATATCCACAACCATAATCTTATTAATGGCTTCCTGATTCTGTGAAATATTAATGGAACTATATATTGCATTAAACACAGATATCCCAATCACCACAATAAAGACGATGTATATTTCAAAATCTATTTTATATGAGTTATTTTTCATATACTAATTTATGGATGAACGGTTATAGCAAGATCGGCCAACTTTGATGAAATTTTTACTCCGCCCCATCTTGCTTTTGAGTGGTTAATATCAAAACGAATTTTGTTGTCAATGTTTAATAAGTTGATTGCAGCAATTGTTTCATCCTTACTATTATCAGAAATCAGCAATACTCCTTTATCTTCATAATTCTTAAGCCACTCTATACTTTTTTTATTTTGCTTGCCGGTAATTATAATTATTTGGTAATTTCCGGTAGATTCCTGATCAACCTTTCCGATTAATATTTTCTTACTCTCCTTTTTATTCAGTGTCATGTTGACAAGAGCGTTGAATAATTCCGTTTCACCTACAACACCAATCTTAAATGTGTTTTTGCCCGACTCAGAAGGCCATTCGACATACTTCATAAAATTTAAAACAAACATGGCTTTCACGTTGTATTCGCTAGAATCATTTTGAGCAAAAGAATATATAGAAAGAAAACCGCCAACGAGCAGCAGGCAAAATGCCTTGTGAAAAAATCTATATAACGCTCTTGCTCTCATCTCCATTATTTATCTTTAAATGAAAATAAATATGTTAACTTAAGCTGAATCGAGCGACCGCTTCCGGGTAACGGCATGTGTCCACCATTGTATGGCTGAATGAAATAAACTTTACTGTCTGTAATATTCTGACTTGAAACCTGAAATAAAACACCCTTATAAAATAGGTTATCAAAGTTTAATGCCAGATTACAATATAAAGTTTGTGGGTATTCAATAGATTCTGCTGCCCCATTATCTTTTTCTAAATAAGAATATCGTTTTGAAAAATAAGTTGCCGAAGGATTTATTTCCACACCATTAAAAAGACGAATATTACTACTAAGGTTTAATTCGTGGGCGGGAAACGCCAGAGGCGACCCTTCGTGACCAGGTGACTGATAAATATAAATAACCGGATGACCGGCAGTAGTGAAATAAGAATAATTTAATAAAGTATACCAGCCCTCGGACTTCCACTTATATTCAATTTCAAATCCTCGGGTACCTGTCAACCTTTCGTTTTTATACTGGTCCTCCAGATTATCATCATAATAAAACAGAATTGTATTTGATGTAGAGATGTCATAAACATTTGCTGTTAAATAAGATCGACTTGCTAGTCTTAATCCTACTTCTATTTCAGCAACTCTCGTTTGTTCCGATTTTATCCCCGGACTAACATTCATATTCTCAATGGAAGGAGTGCGAAATGCCAGACTGTAAAGTGTTTTGAAATGAAAATTATCCCAGACTCTTGTTAAGCCAATTCGAGGAACCAGGCAGGCGCCATTAAAAGGATTGTAATCAATCCTGCTGCCAGCAATTAAGTTGATCCAATTAAATTTTATTATTGATTGAACATAAAGTGAATAGTTGTCTACGCTAAAATTCTTTTTACCATTATTAAAATAGTTGGTGTCAATGTTCTCATGCGCTAATAAATTGTAATACTCTAACCCTGTGCTGATATTCACGTTTTGCGATGGGTCGTAAACTGTGTTTAGGTAAAAAACTTTTTTATTAGCCGTAGTATTAAATGGATGAAAATTATCATCTAAAATATTTTTGCGATAGGACCAAGGCTGCTCAATTTTGACGCGTAAACCAGGAGTTACAATTAGCTTTTCATTTATTTTAATTCTATAGTTAGCAGAAATATGACCTGTGTTAAATTCTGTCTTATAGTGCCTGATATAAATTCTATCGTATCCATCACGCTGGTCAACACTATACATATCATACAGCCCGGTAACAGTTAACCCCTTTAGAAAAAAATCAAGACGGTATTGAGTATTGGAAAGGCGAGATTGATTTGACATGTCATACGTTTTGCCATTATAATCTGTATATACCTGATCACTTCTTATTGCATCATAATACGATGTAGATAAATTAATATGAGCATCGCCGAAGGATTTACCACCAGCAATTGAAATCCCGTGTGTCCCATTTGTATTTTTCAGCCATGAATTTATGGCGTTAACATATAATCCATTAAACTTCTCATTGTTTCTTGTGATAATATTAATTACTGCATATTCAGCATTGCCTCCATAAATACAAGATCCAGGACCTCGAATAACTTCAATCTGTTTAACATGATCAAGCGGATAGTGCATGCCGAATTGGAGGGTTGAGTACAGATCCTCATTCATCTCCATTCCATCCCAGAGCATCAATATTTTCCCTTCATGCCCCCAATTCCCTCTCACGCCCATTCCGACTATGCCATCAACATCAACACCAAAATCTAAACCCGAAACCTGTTGAAGCACTTGCATTAAATCATTTGATCCGCTCTTTCTAATTTCCTCTTCGGTAATAATTGTTACAATTCCGGGAGCTTCTCTGCTGTTCATCGGTGACTTTGATGCCACGGATATATTAATCTGCATTAAATCCTCAAGAGACATTTTAACAAAAGGAATAGAATCAACGCAATCTTTCCCAGGCTGTCCATAGAGAACAACGGAGATTGTCAATAAATAAATTAAAGTCAACAGATGACGCATCATATCCTTTCACGCATAAGCGTGCTATTAAGGATATTCTACTTTAATCGGAGTGCTTATGTTGGTATAAGAAACCGCATTTTCTTACATACTTCAATCATAACGAATGTGAAAGACATTATTGCTTGATTAGAGAACGAATCCATTTTTTTTGATCCGAACCAATCTGAAGAAAATAAATGCCTTGTGTAAGATTTTTTACATCGTATTTAAAAACTTCCTCTGAAAAACTCATGTTTTTCGTCTCCGACATTATTTTTCTTCCAATAACATCGTATAATGAAACTGTAAGAATCAATGGTTTATTACTGTGAAGAAAAATTGAAAATTCATCAGTAACCGGATTAGGAAAAACATAAAAAACAAGCTCATTACGCGTTTCTTCAATACCAACCAGTGAAACTAGTCTGGAAAATGACATTGCCGAACATCCATTGGCATCTGTTACACTTACAGAATAAGGTCCGGAAAGCGATACAACATATTGCGCTGAAGTAGCTCCCGACAAAGGAATGTTGTTATAATACCACTGATACTGAAATCCCGCCGAGGCCAATAGTGTATCCCCATTTTGAGCAAATGAAGGAGTGGGAGGAGTGGCACTTACGGATAGAAAATTTGAATGTACAATTGTATCACTCCCAATCGCATTGGAAGCAATCAGCGTAACGCTGTATGTTCCCGGATTCGCGTAACAAATATTTGATGGGTGTTCGCTATTAGACGATGATGGTGTGGCTCCGGGAAAAAACCATTGCCAGGAAAATGCATTGACAGACAGATCAACAAAATTGATGCATTGACCATTACAAAAACCGGTATCACTTGAAATAAAATTAGCTGTTGGCTTCGATGAACAGTCAATTGAATTAATGTATGCAACTTCTGTATGTGAGCTTCCGCATGTGCCGTTTGAAACTTGAAGCGTAACATTATATACTCCAGAGAACGGATAACATACGTTAGCGGGATACTGCACCGCTGCCGATGTTGTACCTGCACCGGAAAATGTCCAAAGCCACGATGTAACATCAGATGTAGAATTACCGGTGAATGATATGCAATCTCCCTTACAAATATTATTTGCTGATGCGATGAAAGAGGATGGTGGAGTTCTGTATATATTAACCATGTTCAACACCATGCGGGAAGAGCTGCATCCACCGGTTGTTGAAACCGTAAGTAATACAGAATATTGTCCGGGTGTGTTATAATTATGTTGTGGAGAAAGCAAAGATGAAGTAGTCCCGTCACCAAAATTCCAGCTATAACTCTGGCCTCCCGTTGAAGCATTTGTAAAAATTATTATAGCACTATCACATGCTGATGTTGTCGATGATGAAAAACTAACAGACGGTGAAGGGCTTACGCTGATCGCTACGGTGGTGTCATCAGAACAATAAGCAGTGCTTACGGTTAAGTGTACGTTATAAAGACCTGATCCGGAATATAGATGTGACGGAGAAGTGCTACTACTTATTCCACCATCACCAAAGTCCCAGGTATAAGTAGTAAGAGGATTTCCACTCCCGCTTGATAAATTATTAAACCTGACCGAATCATTTGCACATACATTTAGAGCGCTAAAAGAACTTACAGGAAAATTATAAACTGTAATGTAGTTTATGTGCCTGATTGTATCAGAGCATGATCCCAATGAAGCGATAAGCGATACTGTATAGTTTCCGGGATTTGCATAATTGTGAGTCGGTGACGACAGCGTTGAGGTTGCACTACCATCACCGAAATTCCAAATATATGAAGGAGATCCTGACGATGAATTACTAAAATTTACGAGAACACTTCCGCATCCTGAAACAATCGGTGCACTAAATGCGGCAATTGGTCCTGAACTAACATTTATATTAATTGTAGTATCGTCACCACATGCACCAGTAGAAATCGTCAACTTAACAGAATAAATGCCTGCTGTTAAAAAAGAGTGAACAGGATTTGCCTGTGTTGACAGGGGCGTGCCGTCGCCAAAATTCCAAGAATACGATGAAATCGAAGAGCCGTTACCCGTGGATGAATTAATAAATGATATGTTATTGCCCACGCATACTGAAGCCGGTGCAGAAAAAGAAGCGAGCGGTGAATTCGTGGTTTGAATAAGGTTTGCATTTTGAATTACAGCTGAACAGTTTCCTCGAGTGGCTGTTAATGTTACAGTATAAATTCCCGGTGTTGAATAAATGTGATTCGGACTTGTTAACGTAGAAGCCGGACTACCATCACCGAAATTCCAACTGTATGAAGTACCTGAACTTGTATTTGTAAAATTAACATTCAATGGTGTACATCCAGATGTAGCAGAAGTAGTAAATGATGCGCTTGCAGAAGGCGAAACTAAAATAGAAATTGTTGTATCATCAGTACAACTTGCAGTTGTAACAGAAAGTGTTATTACGAAAAGGCCTGTTGCAGCGTAATGGTGGGATGGATTTATAGAAACAGATGCCGGACTTCCGTCACCGAAATTCCAACTTTGTGAAATAATCGGTGAACCGTTTCCTACTGAAAGATTTGTAAAGAAGGCCGTATCGTTCTGACATATTTCATTCGGAGATGAAAATGATGCAAGTGGCGTAGGACCCAATGATATAACATGTGATACCGTCGATGAACAACTGGCGCCTGTTGCAGTTAACACTACAGTATATGATCCGGCAGTTGAATAATTATGTGAGGGGCCCGACAATGTATTTACCGGAGATCCATCTCCGAAATTCCACGAATAGGATGCTGCACCTGTTGTTGAATTTGTAAACAATACATTCAACGATCCGCAACCGCTAGCAGGAGCCGAAGATGTGAATCCGGCCACAGGAGCGTTGCTTACTAAAACCGATTGGGAAAACGAAGCAGTGCAGCCGCCGTTACCAACTGTTAATGTAACCGAATATGATCCGCTTGCAGGATATGAATAGGATGGGTTTTGTTGTGTTGATGTACCAATACCGTTTCCAAAGTTCCAGTTCCAAGAACTTATTGCTGCGCTTCCTGATGCATTAAAAACAGTTGCATTCCCGAGGCATACAGGCGAAGCTGTAAATGAAGGAGAAAGGTTTGTGTTGATATTTACCTGAATAGGAATTCGAGTTGTGCCCGGACAGCTTCCAACATAAAATGTCTGCGAACTTGTTAATATAGGAGTAGTAAATACTGATCCGATACCATAAAGAATTCCTCCAGACGATTGGGAATACCAGTAGTAAATTATTCCCGGGGGTGGTGTTCCCGTAGTGCTCACAGAAATAGTTGTAGCGCCTGATGAACAAAGATTAATTGTTTGGGGGATTATTGTGAAGGTATTTAATGTAGCATTATTTATTCCTGCAGCACCTTTGGTTGCACCATTAGGCGGAAATTCTGAAAGTGAAGATGAGTTGGTGCTTCCGTTATTTCCTCCTGTGGCTGACCTTGCCGGAGCACCTGCGGTAAGAGAAATATAACCACCACCACCTCCGGCACCGGGACCTTCTGCTTCAAGTGTAAAAAACTGTACGACTTGTTGTCCGCCATTACCACCATTTGCGGAAATGCTAATCCCTGTTGTGGGATTTGTTGAATTAATTATTACGCAACCGCCACCACCGCCACCACCGGCACCATCTGTCCCATTTGTTGTAAGAGTTGATGCACCATTAGCACCATTAGCTACTAATTGTCCTGCACCCGAAATCGATGAGTAAGAAATTATAAAAACCATTCCACCACCATTGCCACCTATGCCACCTTTGGAATTATTTTGATCGCCCGCTCCACCACCGCCACCCATGAAAATTTTTCCGGATGAATAATCGAGTGGACGACCACCGCGACCACCGCTTTCTCTTCTGCCGTCACCCCCCCAAAGTATATTCGTGGGGCCTGTTACAAGTGCGTTTTGATTGTTATCAGAAAATGCATAGCCTCCTCTTCCTCCGCCAGAAGATGAAGAAGTTGCAAAACCTGTAGATTCAAGATTCCATGCAGTAGGCCATGCAGCATTAGATATATCAGGAATACCGAAACCGGTATAAGTTCCAATGTTACCAGAATTTGATCCACCACCGCCGCCGGCATTGTGAGAGTTTGCTCCACCGCCACCATTTGCAGGAGCGCCTTTACAATATCTTCCTCCCAATAAATCATAATCAATAACAGACCCCGCTATTCCTTCTCCCTTTTCCGCACCGTAATCATCGCGTGTTGATCTGAAATTTAATACGCCGTTTGCAGCATTATTATCTAATAAAGATCCCCCTCTAAATCCTCTTCCGGAAACATCAATGGAGCCTCCGGAATTTATGGTGGTGAGTCCAGAAACTTCAATGGCAACAATTCCACCTTTAGTTCCATTCCATGCCGGACATGTAATGCCGCCTCCGCTGTTAATGGTTAATGAAGCTAATCGTGGTACACGAACAATTTGCACTCTGCCTCCGATAGAATAATTATACTGAAGGGGACAAGTAATAACTATGTTGTTAATGCCTATAACAGAAGCGACTTCTAAAAATTCATGATTGCCACAATTCTGATAAGCGCTAATAGATCCATAGGAAGAATCGTCAGCTGTTGTAATGCTTGCACCCTGAACCTGTACAATCATAATAAGATCACCGATTGTTAGTGTAGTAGAAAAACCTGAGTTCAGGCTTGCATTCGAAACCTGTAAAGATGTAGTTCCGGAATTTGCATTCGAGGTAAGCACTGTATAGTCGTTAACAACAGTATTAGAACTGCTGATTACTCTTGCTCCATCTTTTCCTGATTGTCCGAATGAGTAATTAAAAATCAGAATAAGAAAACAAGTAAAAAAAAACCTCAATGGTATATTCGTCTTAGGGGCTATCATGCAATATCAGTGGGGTTTAACAGCTAAAATACAAAAAAGATACCCTTAAAACATATTAATAAAGGTATTTGTCCTTCTGTAATAGGGCTTTCAATATAAACGGCCTATTCCCATCTGAAAAATCGGATTGCAATGATGTAAATGACAATTCCCCATATCGTAATAATTGATAACTGGTGAGAAATTGCAGAAAAACCGGCACCTTCAAAGGCAACTTTCCTTAACGCATCATTCAGATAGGTTAATGGAAGAGCTTTACTGATAATCTGAAGCCACCCCGGAAAAGCATCAATAGGGAAAAATGTTCCGCTTAAAAGGAATTGTGGAAGGGTAAAAACATTTGCAAGTGGGGGTATTACACTTTCACTTTTTGCAA
Source organism: Bacteroidota bacterium (assembly GCA_031427625.1). Lineage (GTDB taxonomy): Bacteria > Bacteroidota > Bacteroidia > AKYH767-A > 2013-40CM-41-45 > JADKIH01. The sequence goes on along the minus strand of JANPNV010000098.1, from coordinate 21,118 downwards.
TTCCGGAAACAACAAAACCGAAACCCATGAATACGATTAAACCCATTGCTGACAACAATAGCATTTCCACCAACGTTGTAAATCCATGAACAAGTGTGAATCCGAAAATGTATTTGCCAAGTAAAATAATAATTAATGATCCGAGCAATTGAAATACCAGCCTGCTAAGGGTCTCTCCCAGTATAATATAAGTTCGACGAATGGGTGTTGCAAAAAATCGTTTCAACACCAGTGTTTGCCGGAGCGAAAAGAAAATGAATGCCGTTCCAAATACACCGGCGCTTAGTATTGAGAATCCGAGTTGTCCGGGAAGAATAAAATCAATCATCTTATATTCTCTTCCCTGAATTTCTGTTTCTCTTAACTCTGTCGGATATATCTTGATGTTTGAAAGAGGGTTTCCGGAAGCATTTTGCATTTCCCGAATAACGGAGAGGTTTTGTTTGTCAACAAGGTTTGTAAAAATTGATTTTACAAAAAGTCCTTTTTCGCGAGAGGCCTTTGATGTTATTACTTCAACGAGTACTCCTTTTTCGTTCGCGCTCCCCGAAATATTCAATACAGCATCCAGCCGACCCTTATTCAGGAGATTTTCCATTTCCGAAAAACTTTTGTTTCGTTCGATATCAACATTTGGCAATTTGCTGAATGCTGTAAAGATTATTGAAGTCGTATCGCAATCCGGACCTAAGCCTACTTCGAGACGGATGGAGTTGCCTTTAATGAAACCAAAAACAATTATAAACACCAATGGAAAAATGAGGCTGAAAATTACCGCTGATGGGTTTTTAATGATTGCACTAAAACTTGCTCTTGATATGGCAAGCATTGCACGTAACTGATTGTATTTAGGAACTTCCGTTTTCATAAATTAATCCTCGCGTAATTCATGTCCTGTTAGTGATAAAAAAACATCCTCAAGACTTGCGTTCTTTACATCTGTGTTTCTCTTGAAGCCGCTCTTAAGAAGATTATCAATAAGATTAGAGGGTGTGTCGAGTGATATTATTTTCCCTTTTTCAATGATGGCAACCCTGTCGCATAATATTTCTGCCTCATCCATATAATGTGTTGTGATGACTATTGTTGTTCCTCCGTCTCTGATATTTTTAATGAGCTCCCAAAGATTTCTTCTTGCCTGCGGATCAAGTCCTGTTGTTGGTTCGTCAAGAAAAATAATTTCAGGTTTATTAATAAGAGTTGTTGCCAGAGAAAACCGTTGCTTTTGACCACCAGAAAGTTCTTTATATTTTGATTTTCCTCTTTCCTGAAGTCCTACCAGTTTTAGAATTTGCTGTCTGTCAATCTTAGAATTATAAAGTCCTTCGAAAAGACTTAGCAACTGATTAAGGGTCAGATTAGGATAATAGTTAGCGGCCTGCAACTGAACGCCGATTCGTTGCTTTATGGCATTGGGGTTCGCGTCGATGGAATATCCGGCTACAATAACTTCTCCGGATGTTTTCTTCCGTAGCGTTTCAATTATTTCAAGAGTTGTGGTTTTACCAGCGCCGTTGGGGCCAAGGAGTCCAAAAATTTCGCCTCGATATACGTCAAAACTTATCCCGTTTACCGCTTTAATTCCGGGGTAATGCTTGGTTAAATCCTTAACACTGATGATTGGCTGAACTGCTTCCAAAAAAAAAATTTGACGAAGCTATTGATAAAATTGAAGCGACGGTATAATCATATTAAAATCTAAAAGAATTGTCTGTTAAAACAGATTTAACCGGCTCATAAGGTTCTCTTTATATGATTTACCAATAGGTATTCTGTTTCCATCAATAATGCATGCATTTTCCTCAAGCGCATTAATCTTTTCGAGTTGTACTATATATGAACGGTGTACCCTCGCAAAGTTCATTTGTGGTAACTTGGCTTCAATGTCTTTCATAGAACTATGAAGGATGTACTGCTCTTTTGATGAGGTCTTTATAATGACGTAATTATCGAGTGCTTCGATCCAGAGTATGTCTTGAAAATTTACTTTTACGAAACGAGAGTCCTTCTTTACGAAAAAGCTGTTGTTTGCATAAATATTTTCAAGGAAATTAAACAGGTTTTTATCTGTGCTTGTTTCCTGAACAGAATCTCGCCGGCCTGCAGTGGTCATCACGAATGCGCAACCATTTATTTTATTATTGACGGTGAGAATTGGAAACGTGTTAACGGCAACCTTGTGTTCAGAGGCGCCATTTGAAACGGTAACTTCTGCATCACCTTCTTTTTTCTGAACTTCACCTACAACAGTATGCGCAAGTGTTTTGAAAATTCCCTTCGTATCGGTTCCACTGTTTTTCATTGCGATACTTATGTCTTTTCCAAGGGCTTCTTGTTTAAGACAACCGGTTATTGTCTCGGCCATTTTATTAATAAAAATAACCTTCTCGTTTGAGTCTGTAATGATTACGGCAACATCCAGACTGTCTAATGCGGCGGCAAAACGATTGCCTTTGTTCTGCATTTCGAGATCCTTGGTGTACTTATAAAATGCAATTTCAATTGCTGTCCTGATGTCATCTTCTTCGAAGGGTTTGATGATGTAACCGTATGGCTCCGTTAACTTGGCGCGTTCAAGAGTTGTTTTATCAGAAAAAGCTGTGAGGTAGATAAAAGGTATCTGATAGTGTTGATGGATTTGTTCGCCGACAACGATACCGTCGATCTCGCTGCTTTTTAAATTGATATCAAGCAGGATGATGTCAGGGTTTAATTTCTCAATTGAATCCAGGGCTTTTTTTCCATTAGCAAATGGATCAAACGCATCATATCCTAGTTTTTTAAGAATTCGCTGAATATCTTTTGCGACGATTATTTCGTCTTCAACAATCATTATTTTTAGTGCGGCCATAGTCGGGTTTAATTATTGTTTTACAAGAATCGGAAAAATTTGTTTCTATTTTTCTGATTTTTCCGGTATTGATTTTGGGTATTGAAATGTAACCTCAAAGGATGTTCCGTTTTCATGCGATACTTTTAATTCGCCATCAAGCTGGCTTGTCAAAGCCTGAATGAGCTGCATACCGAGAGATTCAGCTTTTTCGAAATCAAAATTATCGGGGAATCCGACGCCGTTATCATAAACACCAAGCATCATTTTTCCGTTATCTTTTTTTAATTCGATAAGAATTTTTCCGCTTTGAGGAGCTGGAAATGCATATTTATATGCATTTGAAACAATTTCATTTACTAAAAGACCGCAAGGCATGGCTGTATCCATATCGAGATTAAAATCCTTGCCTTTTACTACGACCTTTATTCTGTCTGACTTATCACCATAAGTCTGATAAATATATTGACATAGTTTTTCTATGTAAGCGGCGAAATCAATTTCAGTAATGGTATCCGATTGATAAAATTTTTCATGTACGAGAGCCATTGAACGAACCCGACTCTGTCCGTCTTTTACGGCTTTCAGAGTTACTTCATCCTTTATGTAACCAGATTGTAAATTAAGAAGGCTGATGATAATCTGAAGATTATTTTTTACTCTATGATGAATCTCCTTTAGCAATACATCTTTTTCCTTTAATGAAATCTCAATTTGTTGCTGCATGATTTTACCTTTTGTAATATCAGAATCAACAAGAACTACTTTTTTAAGTATTCCAAACTCATCGTATATAGGAGTGAGGGTAGATGATATCCAAAGCTTTTCAATATTAGCCGTACTCACCTTGCTTTCAAAAATTCGTGAGTGCCTGCTATTAATTGCCTCGCTAATCTCGCTATCAATATTTGTATAAACACCGATTTCCGATATTTTTTTATCGATTATTTTTTCTTTCGGAATACCAATTAGACGGGTGAATCCATCGTTAACCCATTCAATCTGACCTTCCGGATTGGCAATTAAAACTGCATTGTCTGTTCTGCTGGCTACGATAGAAAGTTTTTCCAGTTCGAGATTTTTTTCAACGAGTTGTCTCGTTTTAACTTCCACCCTTTCTTCGAGGAGTTTTCTAACGCGGCGGAAATTACTGCTGCGAAGACGGAAATAAACGTATACCGTTCCCGTGAACATAAGAAAACTGACGATTATCAGCCATACGTCGCGCCAAAAAGGAGTAGGGTTCAATTGGCTTTTATGTGATTTACTATATGTGAAAACAGATCGGGCAAAAGCCCGCGCTTCCTCTTTCTACTTTATAATCACCAAAAGGTTTATGAAGAATTAGAATCTAGCTTTCTTATTCCCGTACGTAATGTATAAAACCAGTCCGATAGCCATCCATGCAAATAGTCGAAGCCATGTATCCAGTGGAAGAGCCAGCATCATCAACAAACATGAAAGAACGCCAAGAATTGGAATCAGCGGCACCCAAGGTGTTCTGAATGCACGTGGAGCATCGGGCTGTTTACGTCTAAGAACAATAATTCCGAGGCACACTAACGCAAAAGCAAATAAAGTTCCGATGCTTGTCATTTCACCAACGACTCTTACCGGGACAAAGGCCGCAAATAGACTGACGAATACACAAAACATTATATTCGATTTCCATGGCGTTTTAAATTTAGGGTGAATGCGGGAAAATACCGGTGGCAAAAAACCATCTTTCGACATGGAGTAAAACACGCGCGACTGACCCAGAAGCATGACGAGAATTACAGAAGAGTAGCCGGCAAGTATTGCCAGAATAATTGCTTGTTTAAGCCAGCCATAAGGTGTATGCTCGATGGCAACTGCAACGGGTGCGATTCCGTCTACGCCTTTAAACTCAGTATAATTTGCAAGTCCGGTCATGACATGAGCAAACAGGATGTATAGAATTGTACAGATGCCAAGTGATAATAGAATACCAATTGGCATATCGCGTTTGGGATTTTTCGATTCTTGTGCTGCAGTTGAAACGGCATCGAAGCCGATGTAGGCAAAGAAAATTATTCCGGCTGCCCGTAAAATTCCGCTCCAGCCGTATTCACCAAATGTTCCGGTATTTGTGGGGATGTATGGTTTGTAATTTGCCTCGTTAATATATGACCAGCCAAGAATTATAAAAACTAAAACTACAATGACTTTTAACGCTACAATAATATTATTTACAAATGAAGACTCCTGAGTGCCTCTTATTAGAAGCATAGAGATGAGTACTACAATAAAAACGGCAGGCAAGTTTATTACACCATGAACCAATGAGCCGTCGGAAAGTGTGGCTGTATCGAAAGGCGACATAACCATCCTGGCCGGTAAATGAATGTTGATGTGATCAAAGAATTTTACAAGATATCGTGACCAGCTAATCGAAACCGTCGCCGCTCCTACAGCATATTCCAACACAAGATCCCATCCGATAATCCATGCCATTAAACGGCCCATGGTAGCATACGAATAAGTATAGGCGCTTCCCGCTACGGGAATCATCGATGCAAATTCTGCATAACACAGTCCAGCGAAAGCACATCCAATTGCGGCAATGATAAATGAAATTGTAACGGCGGGACCTGCATTATATGCTGCTGCGCCACCGGTTATACTAAATAAACCTGCACCGATAATAGCACCGATTCCTAATGCTGTCAGGCCAATTGGACCGAGAGTTCGTTTAAGAGTGTGTTCTCCGGTTTCATCTGCTTCTCTAAAAAGAACAGATAATGGTTTTTTAGTAAAGTGGTTTCCTGCCATACAATATATTTATCATCGCAATGTAGGATAAAATGAATAAAAACAAAAAATCCGGCAGTGTGTGCCGGATTTAAAAATATTTTTTTAAAATTATTTAGATTTTCCTTGTGGGGAACGCCCCTCGAGCTGATCGATCGCCTGCAGAACTCTTTTTTTATCTTCGGGTTCGAGTGGAAACTCAAGCTTCTTTTTTAAATATAAAAGTCCATTTTGCTTATCCTTCTGAATAATGTAGTAATAGGCCAGATATCCGTATGCTTCAATTACGCCATTTCTATATCTCGCAATGTTCGTTGAGTCATTTAAAGCGATCTCGATATACTTTTCATAAAACGGTTTGGCAAGTCCCGCTTCAGATGTTGAATCGATGTTTGAGTTTATCTGAGCCCTAAGTAACCAACCGCTGGCATAGTTAGATGACATTTCATTTACCCTGGCAGCGGCGCTATCGGCTTCAATAAATTGTCTGTTGTAATAATAAGCACGTGCCAGAATGTAATAATCGGCAGCGGCTCCTTTTCCGTCTTTCCCAATTGCTATTTTTTGTTTTAAAACTTCTATTGCATTGGGGTATTGTCTAAGCTTCGACCATGCGCTTGCAATTTCAAACAACAAATCAGTTCTTGCCGATTCAAGAGAAAATGCTTTTTGAAGTTGCCCAATTCCGCTGGAGTCCTGTCCATTCATAATAAGAAGCTTGCCATAATATTCTAAATCGGTGGCTGTTCTTTTTTCAGGAGGAAGTAAACGGAACAAATGTCTGACCGCTAACAAACCCTTGGCTGTATCTTTTGTTTCATAGTAGCAATATGACTGAACTCTAAGAAGTGTAAGGTTGTTTGAATCACATTTCACCTGAACCTGATCAAGTTCAGCCAATGCATCAGAATAATTTTTTCCTATATAAAGAAATGAAGCATAACGAATTCTTGCTCCGCAATTATTTTTTGATAACTCGAGATACTTTCTATATTCTTCTTTTGCTTTTGAAAGGCTGCCTAACTTTATATATGTTTCGCCAAGTTCTCGATGTGCGGGAGCATATGAGTTATCAATAGAAATTGCATTTAAGAATTCACGTGACGCTCCTTCATAATTTGTTGATCTTTTGTAAAGTCGACCCTTGCTTACAATGGCTCTGGCCGAAGCTTTATTCAGATCAAGAGCGCGATTATAATAATCTGCGGCAAGGGTTCCATTATTTAATTCAGTGTAAAGGTCACCGTTAAGAAGATTTATCTCAATATTTTTGGGGTCGATTAATGAGGCCCTGTCAAGAAATAATTTTGCTTTATCTGTGTCTTTATTTTTATAATGTATAAGTGCTTCAGCGGCTTCAATGAGTGTTGTCAAATCATTCGAATTCAAAGTAGCTTCGTCTAAAAGAGCATTTGCTGATTTTACATTGTTGCCGGCTTGTTCGTATCTGTCTCGTAATTCAGGATTCGCTCCATCCTTTTCGCTTGACGATTTCGCCTCTCTAAGATTTATATCGTCGAGCAGAATTTTTGCTTTGCCAATTTTAATCAGGGGGCTAGCAGGATTAACTACAAATCCTTTATCAAAAACTATTTTTGCTGAATCGGAATTATCGCTTAACAATAAATTGTCACCATAGAAATAATAAAGGTTGGGGTCTGATGGGTTTAAAGAAATGAGTGTTTTAAACATGCCTGTTGCATCTTCGAACTGTTCATTTTCTGTAAGCTTTCTAGCCTCTTGTAATGATTGTGCAAAACCTGAAGCGAATAGAACAAAAATAAATAGGCCGGTAATTATTGTATTTTTCATGGATGATTTAATTAACCTGAATAATTCTGATTGGCATGGTCGCCGGGAGGAGACCCATAAGTCGTATTAACCTCTGGCCTTTATCGCCTGCAACGAACGAGGCAAAACCCGTACCAAGCCCATTTCTGCCTTCTCTGTTTATAATGTAGACATCGCGCAGAAGCGGGTATTTCTTTAATGCAATATACGCCTGATAAGGTTGATTATATTCTGCGGCAGTATGTGATGTATCGGGCATTGAAAGAGCTACAACTTTAATTTTTTTCAAAAACTCTCCGGCAATAGAGTCGTCCCCATCGCTAATCCAGTTTACGCTAATTATTCCAAGCGAGCCCTTGTTCTTACTTACATATTCAACCACATCGGCATTGGAATTTGTTGCATAGAAATTAGATGGAAACTTTTGTCCGTTAAGAAAACGTTCGCTAAGGAACCTTGCATTCGATGAACCGCTTCTATCAAAAACAATTCTAATAGTATCGTTTAATTTATTTTTACTTAACTGATTCCATTTGAAAATTTTCCCGCGCATGATGTCTCCTAATTGTTCATAGGTAAACGACGTATCTGAGTTTTCCTTGTTAACAACAAGAGCTATTGCATCTTGTGCAATTTTTAATGTACGGGGAATAATTTTATGGCTTACCAGAAAAGAATCTTCGTCTGGCGTAAGACTGCGGGCGAGGATAGCGATGCGTATGGAATCATTATTCAAAAACTGATCAAACGCTTCGGCTTCGGGTAAATATTTTACATTAATCTTTGCATATTTATAAATTTCCATAAAGGTGTCGATCTGAACCTGCACTATTGGTTGATAGGCCTCGTCTGCAACTATCGTAATTTCACCTGCTGTAGGAGAATCGATATTTTTCTGTTTTTCAGAAGGGCTGCAACTAAAAATAACCGCAGCTAAAAGAATAACTACAACTGTTCTATTTATCATTCGCTGTATTTTTTCTTTTTGAGTAGAGCATAAAACCTCTATAAACAGAGTACAAAAGTAAAATTGCACTCAAAATTTTTCTATTGGATGGTGGAATTGATGGAATATTCCAAAAATAAAGAATGATGCCTCCGCAGGCATACATCAAAACCATGACAAAATTGAGAATAAAATAAAACCGTTCACTCAGCGAGGAGCGTTTTGGCATTAGTGGGAAATTATTTTAAATTAAAACTAACCGGAACGTTGTAATAAACTGCAACATTTCTACCGTTCTGACGACCGGGTTTCCAATCGGGCATAGCCCTTACAACACGTAGAGCTTCTTCGTCGCATCCTCCGCCAATTCCGCGAAGTACTTTTACCTCTTTTACCTTACCGTCTTTGTCAACATAAAAGGAGAGGTATACGCGACCGGAGATTCCGTTTTCTCTGGCCATAACCGGATATTTAATTTGTGTGCCTAGATATTTCATCAATGCTTCTTCTCCACCAGGGAAGCTTGGCATTTCTTCAACTACGGTAAATATTTTTCCTTCATCTGGATCAACAACAGGATCAGGAGGAAGATCTATTATTTTTTCACCCTCTTGTGTAACTGTGCTTACGGTTGTTTCTTTTACTTGTTCCTGAGTCGGAGGTGGTTCTTCTGCTTCCTCATCCTTCACTACTTTCGGTGGTGTGAACTTTATTGTTTCCTGAACAGGTGGAGGAGGCTCTACGGGTGGGGGTGGTGGTGTTGATTTGTCGATTGGAGGGGGCTCGGCCAGTGTTACACTTTCTGTAATCTTTGTCTCAAGAGCATTCTTCGTTGATGAAATAAAACTAGCAACCATGGGCGCAACAACCAAAAGAAGAATTGCGGCAACGCAGATAAAGAGCGACAATAAAGCTGTTCGAACATAAGTCTTCCTAATGACATAGCCACCAAACTCCTTGTTTCTGTTTGCAAAAACAAGTTCCGTCCTTTCCGGATTAATAACATTTGACCAATTCAAGGAAAATTTCATCCCGATCGCTATTTGGTATTTTTAATTAGTTCTTTTTCTGATGGCGTTAGGTCGACAATTGCATATCGGCCAACATTAGTGATAAGCATCTCGTCGAGAATATCAACCAGGTTTTTATATCTGGCTGTTGAGTCTGGCTTAATTAATACAATCAGTCCTTTTTTCTCGTCTGCTTTAACAGCGGCCTTGTGTTGATTAATTGTCTGTTGATCATCGGGAATAAGTTTTCTAGCAACAGAGTCTTCAACCATTTTTACTTTATCGTAAACCAGTTTGTTTTTTTCAAGGAGAACCCGATGAATACTTTTATTTCCGGTTAGCGAAAAGTTTGCAATGTTTGTTTCGGGTGGTAGACCCACACTATCCATTCCCATATACCAAACAATTTTGTCGTCGGCTGTTAGAAGTATTGAAAGAGTTTGAGATGCCGGAATTTTTGTTCTGTCTTTATCTTCAACTTTATCTTTTACCGGCATGGTAATATCCATTGTCTTCGGCTTACTAAAAGTGGTAGTAAAAATAAAGAACGTCAGGAGGAGGAAGGCTAAATCAACCATCGGCGTCATGTCGATGTGTGTCGAAGACTTCTTAGCTCTTAGCTTCTTATGTTTCCCTTGATCGGATCCGCCTTGTTGTTGTACTTCTGCCATTTCAGATTATTGTTTATCAGTTGGCGCGGTTTCAAGGTTTGTGATTAATGCAAACCTATTCGCCTTGTTATCTTGTAAAATTGAAATTACCCTCTTTATTGTTGGAATGTCTGCATCCTTATCTCCTTTAATTGCAAGGCTGAATAATGGGGCTGATTTTCTGGCTGAATTAATCCAAATACCTAATTCATTATTTAAACTATCGATCGGTATGCCGGGTGATGCCTCATTCATTTTTTTTCTGTCCTCATCGCTTACGTTCAGGTATTGTTTAAGCTGATTGATGGGAAGACCGATTGATGATAGAACTGTAAATTTTTTCTTCTCCTTTTCGTCAAACGTCAGTTTATAAAAGTCTGCAAGTTTGTCAAGGATTGCTGCTCTGGTCTGCTGTTTATCGACGTTGAAAAACACCCTGCCTTTTGCATCTATTGTCAGCATGATGACATTGTTATCGGGAAGGGGTATTTGACTAACCGATGATGGCTGATCAACCAAAACCGGTTCATCCGGGCGAAACTTTGTAGTCAACATAAAAAAAGTGACTAACAAAAATGCCAAATCCACCATTGGAGTCATGTCCAGTGAGGGACTTTTGTTGGGTATTTTAATTTTTGGCATGTTGTTCGGTTCGGAGAGTAAAAGTCAATTTGAATTCCATAAACTAATTGGAATTTATTACGCGCTTTTTGCTGCGAATGATTGAACAATTGAATATCCAGCCTCGTCGATACCATATGTTATTGCATCAATTCTGCTTGTGAAGAAATTATAGCTGATGATCGCTACTGTAGATGTGAGGATACCCAGAGCGGTATTTACAAGTGCTTCTGAGATACCCGTTGAAAGAGCTACAGCATCAGGAGCACCCGCATTTGCAAGTGCGGAGAATGCTCGAATCATTCCGAATACGGTACCTAAAAGACCGAGGAGGGTTGCGATAGAGGCAATAGTGGAAATAATGACAAGGTTTTTAGATAGCATTGGCAATTCTAGTGTTGTGGCTTCTTCAAGTTCCTTTTGGATGGCAAGAATTTTTCTTTCCTTATCAAGTTCTCTGTCGTTTATCATCTGATTAAACATTCCTAGGCCGGCATGAACAACATTTGCAATTGATCCACCCTGATTAGCACATTCTGCTTTAGCAGCCTCAATGTTGCCGGCTGTCATAAGTGAACGGATACGAGAGATAAAACCCTCAATGCGGCCTTTCCCTTTCGACTTACTTATTGTAATAAATCGTTCAACCGAAAAAATCAATACGGTAATAAAACATGCAATCAAAACGGGCACAAGGACGCCGCCTTTATACATTACGGCCATATAGTGAGCGAAGCTTCCGATTACATTTGCAGGTAATGGATTTTTTTCGAGATCATTTCCCTCAAAATGTGCAGGGTTACCCATTATATTCATCCAGATTAATAGTCCAATGGCATATGCAATTGGGATTACGAGGGCTGCCAATAGATTTTGAAGTCCGCTTGATTTTGCTTCTGATTTGCTCATGAGTATACTGGTTTTAATTTGGAATTTTTAAAGTTATAATTAACCTGAATATTTTAAAGAAGTTCTCCTTCGAGAAAATTTTCCGAACGACAATAATAGGAAATTCTGATTAAATCCAAAACGAAAGCCTCCGATTTAAACCTATAAATGACATTCTCCTGTTTAACACTAAACATATATTTTCAATTTTCCCCTCAGGAATTACGAATCAGTATTAAATAAACCATGAGTGAGTTCTGAATGAACATCAACAACTCCATTTTTTTCGGTTTATTGAGCGACTGTAAAGATTAATAGCTGAACCAAATGGGTTTAAGGGTGGTGGATATTTCAAAATAAGCAACATAAGAATATGATTTTGAGCCATTTTAGAATTTATAAGGGGGGGGGTATTGAGTGGATATTTTAAACAATGCCCTGAGTTTAAACAAGCCCTGCAAAGAATCCGGGGAATATGCCAAGAAGTAATACGACAATTGCAAAAATCAACAATACTGTTTTGTAGCTTTTGTCAATTTCAAGTTTCGGCGCGTCCTTTTCCCTAAATAATGCGATAATTATTCTAAAATAATAAAACACTCCAATAAGTGATCCGACAACAGCTATTAACACAAGGCCGGTCAGATTATTTTGAATTGCGGCTGAGAAGATATAATACTTTGCGAAAAAACCGGCAGTTGGTGGTATGCCCGCCAATGATAACATAGCAATTACGGTGACTGCTGCGAGCAGTGGATTTCGTTTGCCCAAACCATAAAAAGACTCGATCGACTCGCTACCCATTTTTTTATTTACAATAAGTAAAACCGCAAACGATGCGATTGATGAAACAGAATATGCGGCAGTATAATAGAATAATGATCCGGCAGAACTACCATTCATAGCGAGAATGGCGAGAATCATATATCCTGCATGCGATATACTTGAGTAAGCAAGCATGCGTTTCACATTCGTCTGAAATACGGCAGTGATGTTTCCGATAATAATTGTTGCTGCAGAAATGACCCACAACGATGATGACCAAAGGGTTTCAACTTCTTTAAATGATGTCATAAATAATCTGAGGAAGGCCGCAAAGGCCGCAGTCTTAACAACTGTCGACATATAAGCGGTAATAACTGTTGGTGATCCCTGATATACGTCGGGTGCCCAGAAATGAAATGGAACTGCTGAAACTTTAAAAGCAAGCGAAGACATAACCAATAAAATTCCTGCATAAAGCATTACGGTATGATCACTTGTTTTTTTAATTGCATTTGCAATTTCATTTATGTTAAAAGAGCCCGTGGATCCGTATATAAGCGCGATTCCAAAAAGCAAAAAGCCCGTTGCAAAAGCACCCATAAGAAAATACTTTAATGCTGCCTCATTCGACGATAGCTCTGACTTATTGCTTCCGGCGAGAATATACATCGAGATAGAAAGTATTTCCAGTCCAAGAAAAAGCATTATCAAATTACTATACGAAACCATTGTTACAGCTCCGATTAAAGTAAAAATGATTAGAGAGATGTGGTCGCTTTTACTTGTGGGCTCGCGGAAAAATCCCGGAGATATGGTGAACCAGAAAAATGAAATAATTATAAGAAGCGACGTAAATGCCAGAGCGAAATTATCGAACAGCATCATGTTGTTGTAATATGAAATATTGGTATTCCAATCACAAATTGCTAATACAGCCGCAAGTGCGAGGCCAGCGTAAACTATAGGCAGGAGTAGTTTTCGAAAATTAAAAATTTCGGAAAACAAGCCTATTAGCCCAAGAGCCGTTAGTACAATGAGTGCGTTCAATTGATATAATTTATTTTTGTAAGCGAGGCAGAGTTTTCGATGGTTTTCTGCAACGCTTCTATAGAAGGTCCGGCAACATCAAGAAGTGTATTAGGATAAATTCCTATCCAGAAGATCATAATTACCAGAGGAACTAACACACATTTTTCTACTGTTGAAAGGTCTGGAAACTGCAATGTTAGATTGTTGGGTTCTCCGAGAGAGATTTTCTGATAAGCGCGCAGCATATATACTGCACCAAGAATAATTGTGAGTCCGGCAATTGCGGCAATAACAGAATCGTAACTGAACAATCCATTGATCAATAAGAATTCCCCGACAAACCCATTCGTAAGAGGTAGGGCAATTGAGGCAAGGAGAATAATAATAAAGAATGTAGCAAACTGCGGTGCAGAAACTCTGATTCCCCCCAACTCACCCATCTCCCTTGTTTCCGTTCTTTGGCTGATCATCTCTGCAATAAAAAATAATCCGACGACATTAATACCGTGGCTAATCATCTGAATAACTCCACCCTGCAAGCCCTGAAAACTCAGGCTAAAAATTCCGGCGGAAATTAATCCAACGTGAGCGATGGAAGAATATGCAATCAGGCGTTTAAAGTCTTTTTGAACAAGCGCAATCACAGATGCATACACGATTCCGATTACCGATAGAATGATTGCAGTAAACCCCCACTCCTGTATTCCTCCGGGAGTAATAGGAATAAGCCAACGAATAACCCCATAAATTCCCATCTTCAACATAATTCCCGAAAGAAGCATTGTTCCCGGTGCCGGCGCATCCACATAGGTGTCAGGCTGCCAAGTATGAAATGGAAATATTGGCATTTTGATAGCGAATGCGAGAAAGAAGGCCCAGAAAATCCATGTCTGTTCCGTCGGTGTAAGACTTAATGCATAGAATGCCTGAATATCGAATGTATGCGCTCCAGGGGTCTGATGCCAAAGCCAGATAAATGCAACGAGCATTAACAGACTTCCGGTAAGGGTGTAAATAAAAAACTTAAGTGTGATACGTAGTCTTTCTTTTCCGCCCCATATCAGACATATCAGGTAGATAGGAATAAGGGCAAGTTCCCAGAAAATATAAAAAAGAAATCCGTCAAGTGCAGAAAAAACTCCGACAAGAGCGAACTGCATAAATAATATTAACGAATAGAATAATGCAGGGTTTTTATATTCCCGTTTGAATGAAGACAGTATTATTAATGGAATAAGAAATGTTGTCAGCAACACCAATAAAAGACTTATTCCATCAACGCCTACTTTATATGAAATGCCAAGCGAAGGAATCCACTCACACTGATTTAGAAATTGTAATCCTGCAGTCGGCTCAAAGAGGTTAAATGCAAAGATGGAGAGTGCAAATTCTATTAGTGTAAACCCAAATGCAACCCACCCAGCTTGTCGACCCGAAAATGCGGTAATGCATGCGGCTAAGAGCGGGAAAAATATTAGAAGGGTTAACATCTCTTATTTAATTATCAGATTGAAGAATAGAATGGCTATGATCCCAAATACCATAAGAAATATATACAAGCCAACATATCCGGATTGCATCAGTCGTAAAACACCAGCGCTTCCTGTAATGGCCCGACTGAAAGTATTTACGATGCCATCGATAATTCTAATGTCTACTACTTTATAAAAAAAACGCCCAACTCCATAAAGGGGCTTGCTGATGATTTTATCATAAAGTTCGTCAACGTAAAACTTGTTAAAGCTCATTTTTGCTATCGGAGACATTTTAGTAATCCTCGCGCTATAAGAACTTTGGAGTATGGCGTATTTTCGATATGCAAGTATGATAACAACAGCTATTACAACAACAGAGATACTCATCATCATCCATTCAAAATAATGGGATGGTTCACCCTCTATCAGCATTTTAGGAAATGATGTGAAAGCCAGAAGATAATTATTGAGAAGATGAGTTCCACCTAGTACTGCAGGAATTCCCAGAAAACCTCCTACTCCAGAAAGGATGGCAAGAATGATCAATGGAAATGTCATCACTGGCGGAGACTCGTGCAGATGATGCTCTTGCTCATGTGTTCCTCTGAAACTTCCATAAAATGTGAGGAAGAAAAGACGAAACATGTAGAATGCAGTTAGGATGGATGTAATAGAAAGGATGATAAACAACGGCTTGTATTGAATCCAGACCTTGGCCAGAATTTCGTCCTTGCTGAAAAATCCTGCTAATGGCGGGAGGCCGCTGATCGCAATCGTTCCAATGAGGAAAACAAAAAAAGTAATTGGTAACTTTTTTCTTAATCCACCCATGCGGTTAATGTCCTGTTCGCCACCCATCGCATGAATTACGCTTCCCGCAGCAAGGAATAGCAATGCTTTGAAAAAGGCATGCGTAGTTACGTGAAACAATGCCGTTGAATATGCTCCAGCCCCTAAGGCTACAAACATATAACCAAGCTGAGATACAGTTGAGTAGGCAAGTACTTTTTTAATATCAGTTTGAGTCATTGCAATTACCGCTGCGAACAAGGCTGTCGCCGTTCCAATTATTGCGATGATATTCAGTGTAAAAGGAGCGAGAGAATAGAGAATGTTTGATCTGACAACCATGTATATACCGGCAGTAACCATAGTCGCCGCATGGATTAGAGCCGATACCGGTGTCGGGCCGGCCATGGCGTCGGGAAGCCATGTATAAAGAGGTATCTGTGCGCTTTTGCCCATTGCGCCAACGAAGAGAAGCAGGGTAATAGCAATTAATACTCCCTGATTGCTGCTCATCACACTTGCTGAAGAGAAAACAACATTGAAGGTGGTTGAGCCGAAAGTTGTATAAATAAGAATAATACCCAGTAAGAATCCCAGATCGCCGATACGGTTCATTATAAATGCCTTATTCGCAGCATTATTATAATCTGTATTCTTAAACCAGAAACCAATTAGCAGGTATGAACAAAGTCCAACGCCTTCCCAACCGACAAACATTACAACGTAATTATCAGCCATTACTAATAACAGCATAAAGAATATAAACAGGTTCATATAAGAGAAGAACCTTGAAAAGCCCGGGTCCCCTTTCATGTAACCAATGGAATAGATATGAATAAGGAACCCGACTCCTGTCACAATGAGCAACATGATTGCTGAAATATGATCCAGAAGAAATGAGAATGGTATATCCAGATTGCCTGAGTGTATCCAGTTAAATAGGTGGATATTAACGGGCTCGTCAGATAGCTGGAAGAAAACTCCGGCAGAAATCACAAAGGAAAAAAACACCATAAGTGTGGCGAAAATTCCTGAGGAAATCTGTGGGAAGAGTTTTTTTCCGAAGCTGATCAGAAGAAATCCGAAAAGCGGAAAAAGAGGTATTAGCCAGGCTAGTTGCAACATTTCCTAAAACAGTGGGGCAAAAGTAAAACTAATATGAAAATGGACAAGGAAACAATGACAGGTAATAGAAATGAAAAAACCTTTCCAGTGATTCTTGATCACAATTTCATTTAAAGACCCTTTGTGTCTGACCTGATTTTATCTTTTTCGGGTTGCTCGAAAACATTTTTTCGATTCGTAGCCTTCTCATTAAAGCTTACCCTTTCCGTTACATGGTCGCTATAGCCAAGAACTCCATATTCCAACATAAACACATCCAGGTCAATATTATTGGCTAAGGCGAGCTTTTCTATTTTTTTAAAATAGTGCCTGAGTCGCTCGAGCTCCCGTTTTTGGTCTTTCGATAATGACATGTGATTTTATTTAGGGTGTCTGTCAAATTTAAACTAATCAAAAAAACAAAAGTTACCTCTGATAATTTGTAAAACAAATGTTTATGAACCGCAACTGTTCATAACCGTGTTCTCAAAAAACAGCTAAATCAAATCCTAGCAAAAGTTTTGGCAGTTCAGGATAAAGCGATGATTTAAAAAGCGGTGTCAGGCGGTAAGATCCATAAATTGAAATATGACTAAATCCAAATCTTGCAAAAACTTTTGCGTTTAGATTATTGGTGTAAGGGAGTCTATGTACTACCGTTTTTACTATTGTTCCATTTTGCAATTCGTTCTTCGAAATAGTTTTAATCGAATTCTCCCATGTTCCGTTAATGCCGATGTCGAGGAATGTTCCAAGAAAATTTCCTCTTTGCGGATCAAAATTTATCCTGTTGTAATATCCAAGACCTATTGAAGAATAATCAAGCCGGCCGGATATATTATTTCTGATAGTATCCGGAAGCGTTTTACCTTTTTCCTGTTTTAGTTTATAATATGTAAAACCGACTTCTGTTTCAAATCCCATTGAATAAGTGCGGCTAATTTTATATTTTCTTCTAACGCCAAAAGCGAAATTAGCGGATGGGCCATAAATTATTCTTGCTCCGGGCAGATCTTTCGAAGCAAGAACCCCGGTTCGCAAATAAAAATGGGTGAATTTTTTCAGGTTGGGGCCCCGCTCGGATTTTTTAGGACCGTTTATATTATCGACATTCAATAATACAGTCTGCGCACGGGGAGTGTGGCTAAGTATTAAAAATAAAAAAATAAAAAGAATTTTTTTCACTGTATTTATTTTATCTCTTCAGGAAAATTATAGGAAGATGTGTATCCCTCGAAATGAATTGTCATCACGTCTCCTGCATGAAAGTCTTCCGTGTAAACATGCATCATTTCTTTTCTGTCGGCAAGTATTACAGAATATTTTTTTACAATTCCGTCTTTGTCCTCGACTTTATAATACATGTTTCTACGTACAGGAAAACCAAGTGCCGCTTCTGTATCTGTATAAGAAAACTGTTCGCGAAGAATGACTTTTACTTCATTATTAATAATTACAAAATCAAATGTTGGCTCTTGAATCGATTTTTCAGAAATAAACCAGCCGGCCTGAGGAATTCCAAAACCATGGGCATAATCAAAGTATGGATATAGGCTTGATGACTTTTCAATTGCATCAAAGAGCTCCATGTTACTCCATTGACGATGCGCTTGCCAGGCACATGCTGCAAAGCCGGCTACTAATGGAGTAGAGAAAGAAGTTCCGGTGCTTCGTGCAAAGCCCGTTGCTCTTGTTGTTATTGCTTCTCCGACAGCACAAACGTTTGGCTTGAGGCGCCCATCGCCTGTTGGGCCATATGAACTGAAATAAATGTGCGCATCTGTTGTTGGATCTGTGCCACCAACAGTTAATACGCTGTCGGCGTCTGCCGGCGTTACGATATAATGCCAACTGTTTGTCCCTTCGTTACCTGCTGCATTCACAATAAGAATTCCTTTTGAGGCTGCCACAGAGGCTGATCTTGCAATGAGGCTTTTTCTGCCATTCATTTCAAAATTAAAATAGCGCTGAAAAGCATATCCAAGCGAACTACTGATAATATTAACACCATGTTTATCGGCCCACTCTGCAGCTGCTAGCCAGTTCTCTTCTTCTGAAAGTCTTTCTGAGAAAGTATTTTCGGTTCGTGCGAGAAGAAACTCTGCCCCTGTAGCGAGGCCTATATTAATTGTGTCTGATTTTCCGGCAATACAAGAAAGTGTTGCCGAACCATGCCAGTGACTTTTATAAACATTTTTTGAATGACAAACAAAATCATAGGTGTCGATTATTTGTTTTCCCGCTCTGAGTCCGGAAAAAGCCGGATGTTTGTCAACACCGGGAAAACCTGCATCGAAGACTGCGATACGAATTCCTTTTCCATCGTAATGATTTTTAATAAAAGCATCACCCTGCATTCGCATTAACTGATAACTTAGCAAAGCTTTATCTAAATTATTTAATTCATCCACTGATTTGGATGAGCGGGATGCTGCACAAGTGTTGACGCTCATCTCTTCAATATCTGATACAAATTGAAGATTCTTTACGACAAGAATTTCTGAACGCGAAGCATAAACAGCAACACCGTTTAACCATCTGCTTTCCCACGATACGGAATCAACGAGAGCAGAAACAGCTGATAAATATTCCTCGCTGACAGCAAAATCAGATAGGTCACAAAGCGGTATGTTGTGATCTAATTTTTGTTGTATCGCATGAGCATCGAAGTAAGAATAGGGATCGAAAGAAACACCGGCTTTGTCAGTAAAAGATACCCAGTATTTCCCTTGAGCAAAACTATTTTGTCCGACACATAAAGAAAATACAATCAGTAAAAGTTGCCTTATGTTCGGTGTCATTTAATTTGCGGTTGTGTTTTTTTCCAAACCATAACATTGACTTCTCTCAATCCTTCAATAAATTCATTGCCATTGGTTAATTTCAACAGCTCAGCAGGTGTATCGAACGTATATTCCATTTCATCTGATTTACAAATCACGGCATGTGGTTTTGAATATTGATTAATCTGCGAATAGAAGTTCTTGTAAAGATAGACCCCCTTTACATCTGTCAATAAAAACACCATCGACAAAGAGTCTTTCGAAAGGTTGTGTATACGAGCCTTCCCGTTCTCGATAACGATTGCAAGCCTGTATCTACCGGCAGATGTATTTACATTATAGAGAGTATCAAAATGATAAATTTCGGTTGTGGCGCTTACCTCCCAGATTCCCTCTAGGGGATTCAAACTATCATGGTACTCTAAAAAATATTTGCGAAGTGAGTCTTCATTCATATTATTCTGGCCAGACGACCTTGAATAAAAAACTACTACAAAAATTATGATGATGTATTTCTTCACCCTTCAAAAATAGAAATAAATTAGTCTTACTTATTCGAATGATTCAGTCTGATCCTTTCGGGACTGTTTGCGAGCCGCCACGCTGTCTGGAAAACTAATTGAGTGCGTTTCGTGAGAAGCTCAAAATTAATTTTATCGGCAGTGTCTGATGGTTTATGGTAATCGGCATGACTTCCATCAAAATAAAAAATAATGGGTATATCGTTTTTCGCAAAATTATAGTGGTCGCTTCTTGTATAATAGTGATTGGGTTCGTCCGGTTCGTTAAATCGGTAATTCAACTCTAATGCCGGCCCGTTCAGGTTTTCCGTTTCATTAATCTGGTGAAGGTCATCGCTCAATATATCGTCGCCAATAATATAAATATATTCTGCGACTCCTGTGCTGTCGTGAAAAGGATCAATGCGCCCAATCATATCAATGTTTAGATCGGCGACAGTAGACTTCAGTGGGATTACGGGATTTGCAACATACCATGAAGAACCTAATAACCCTTTTTCTTCACCAGAAACATTCATGAAAATTATGTTTCTGCGCGGACCATCACCTTTGTGCTTTGCCAGACTGAAAATACGTGCCATCTCAAGCACTGCTGATGTGCCACTTGCGTTATCGTCTGCACCAAAATATATCAGAGAGTCTTTCTTTCCAAGGTGGTCATAATGAGAGGAGATTATTACCGTTTCAGAATCAGCATCTGTTCCCTTGATAAGGGCAATAACATTCTGCCCAATTAGTATTTCAGTGTCATGAAGAAGGGTTAATGATGCTTGACATTTTATCAACTTTGATATTCGTTTTTTCTTTTTCTTAATCGCCCTGGTTATTTTTTTATTTTCATCGGGTGAAAAAAAATTAGTGGCGACTTCTTCGGTTATATATATGACTGGAAAATGATTGTTGGCTGATCCACATTCGTTATTTATTAAGAGGCTGCCAATATTATTTTCTGATGTAATGATAAACGCTGAGTTAGGATACTCGCTTGATAAATTCCCGGGAATATTCTGAAACCGAAAAAGACTTTCTGGATTGGAATTATATAAAAGCAAATTTTTTCCTGATAGTTTCCCGTTTCGGAAAGCTGTAGAATCAACATTTATTTCATTGGCAGACATGAATGTAAAATCAACGAAGAATAAAG
>JANPNV010000097.1:0-105806 GCA_031427625.1 Bacteroidota bacterium | reverse complement strand
TTAAAACCTTCTACCTGATTGCATGCTTCTGCAATGATGGTTAATTCTTTTTTTTCATGATGATTTATTTTTATATTGCATCGATGAAAGTAAACAATGCAAGGCTACGCAGGCGATAGCCGGAGTTTTGTGCAACATAAGTATTACCGTAACATTCTTTTCAATTGAATATAATTGAAAAAAGTGCTGCGGCAATATCCAAGTTCTTAATTACAATTTATCATGTTTAGCCATTCCTCTTCAGCGGCAATATTCCGGCCATGTCGCCAATAATATTCACTAAATCACTTCCGGTAGGAATTACAATTTTTGCATTGTTCTCCAGCGACTTCTCGACTGCTTCAAGCTTTCTTAGCAATTGAGCATTGCCAATAAAATATTTGTCTGCGGATTCATTCACAAGTTTAATCGCCTCAGCCTCCCCTTCTGCATGTAAAATCTTAGCGCGCTTAACTCCTTCAGCTTCCTTAATCTTTGAACGCTTTACACCATCAGCAACTGTTTCAGCTGCTGTGGCAAAATCTATTGCCGCTATTTTTTCATTTTCTGCCTTCACAACCTTGTTCATCGTTTCCTGTACATCTGAAGGTGGGTCAATTTGTTTTAACTCAGTACGGATAATTTCAATTCCCCAATTCTGCGTTTCCTTATGAAGTGTCTCGTGAAGCTCCATATTAATTCTCCCTCTTTCACTATTGGCAGATTTCAAAGTAAGCGTTCCTATAATATTACGCAGTGTGGTTCTAGCCAGATTTACTATCTGCCACTGATAATTATTTACGTCATACATAGAACCCTTTACGCTACTCTCATCTGACTTAACCCTGAAGTATACCTGAGCATCTACACTTGCATTCAGGTTATCATTTGTAATGATCTCCTGAGGCTCGGCATCTATCATCTGTTCTGTGATGTTTACAAGAAACAATCTGTCAATAACAGGAATGATCCAATGAAATCCAGGTTGAGCCAACTTTGTATATTTACCAAGTCGCTCTATTAAACCCTTTTGAGTTGGTCTGACGATTCGAACACCGGCAAAAAATATGATAATTAATGGAATAATAATTAATGCGTAATTCATGATGCTATTTTTTAAAAGTTATAAATAAAAAAACATAAAATAATCATAGTGTCTATACAATACTTAAAAAAATAATTATTGTGATTATTTCTAACAAGATACAATTTATTATTTAAAATGAGAAGGAAATTCATGTTGAAATATTAAAATCAAGAAACATAATATTTATAAATATAATTCGAAAAAATATTGTTGTAATAAAATCTATTTCACATTTTTTATTTTCCGGATGAGATGAATAAAAACTAGCAGCTTCCCGAAATTAATTCGTCTTTCTGTAATTCAATATGGCCCATGTATTAAACAAGACAGCAAAACCGGCCATAACCATAAAATGATTTTTTATATCTGCGAAGCGACTACCTTTTAAGACAATCATTCTCATAACCTGAATGAAATACGTCACCGGATTTGACTTAGCAATAACTTTTGCCCATTCAGGCATGCTGTCTATTGAAGTAAAAAGTCCACTCATCAATAAGAAAATCATCATAAAGAAAAATGCAATTGACATTGCCTGCTGTTGTGTATCTGAATAAGTAGAAAGCAATAAACCAAAACCAAGCAATGCAACCAGATATAACGACAAAAAACTATATAGTAATGCGATACTTCCAAGCGGAATTATTCCATATACCAGTCTTCCTACAATAAACAATCCAATCGTGAAGATAAACATTCCAATAATCCAGAATGGAATCAGCTTGCCCAAAATGAAATGATATTTTTTAATCGGTGTCACATTTATTTGTTCAATGGTTCCGATTTCCTTCTCCTTGACAATATTCAATGAACACATATAGGCACCAACCATTGTAACCATAATGGCAAGAATTCCGGGAACCATAAAAAAACTATAATTCAGATACCTGTTAAACCAGTTTAATGACACTACTTCAATAACAGGCGATACATTAAAACGTTGTGGCTGCATCCACTCCAACCTGATGTCAATATTGTAATCAGCAATAATCATATTCAAATAGGCTCCTCCCAGATTTGCCCTTGTTCCGTTTATTGCATTTACGGCAATAAATAATTTTTGTTGATTTTCTTTTATCAGATTTTTTTCAAATCCCTGCGGTATTTCCAAAATTAAATCAGCCTGATCTTTCTCTATTTGTTCCAATGCATTATCGAAAGAATTATCATAACCCTTCAACCGGAAATAACAGGAAGAAACAATTTTTGAAACTAACTGACGTGAATATGATGAATGATCGTGATCGACGACAGCCAGATTAATATTCTTCACTTCATAATCTGCTGCAAGCGGCATTATCAGAAGCTGTATGATTGGCATCATAAAAATCATTGGCAGCAAAGATTTATTCCGAAATATTTGCCTGAATTCTTTTATCAACAGAAATTTCAATGTCCTCATGCAAGCCGTACTTTAAACTTTTTGAAACTTACAAATAAAAGAAAGACAGTCATTCCAAAAAGTATAAGCGTCTCCTTCCAGATAAATTTAAATCCAAGTCCTTTAATCATAATAGACTTCACGATGATATAATACCATTTAGATGGAAGTATATTAGCGAAAACCTGTAGCGCTACCGGCATGTTCTCAAGCGGAAACATAAATCCTGTAAGCAGCATTGTCGGAATCAACATACCCATTAATGAAACAAGCATTGCTGCCTGTTGTGAAGCTGTACTATTGGAGATAAGCAATCCGAGCGACAAAGCAGTTATAATCAACAAACCACTTTCGGCAAAAAGCAGAATAACACTTCCATTAAAAGGCATCTCTAATAAAAAGACACTGAGGAGGAGAATGACGGTAAGATTTATCAGAGAAAGAACAAAATAGGGAACAGCTTTAGAAATTATTACGAGAAATGGATTAAACGGAGATACGAGCAGGACTTCCATCGTTCCCATCTCTTTTTCTTTTACAATGGACACAGAAGTCATCATCACACATATCAGCATTAATACGAGAGCCATTACACCGGGAACAAAATTTGTCACTCCCTTCAGTTCAGGATTGTATAACATCCTTGTTTCAGTAACAATTCTGTAGGGCAAAGGATTGTTGATTGCTAACTGCTTCTGATAGTCACTTACAATTATGTTGATATAATTCGTAAGAGTCGTCGCCGTATTCGGATCCGACGCATCTGCGATAATCTGTATCTGAGCCTTGTTGAGATGTAACAGATCATTATTAAAGTTTGCGGGAAAGATGACTGCCAATTTTATTTTACCGGTTCTGAATGCATCTTCAATCTGATTATGACTGAAAAGTGATTTTTCAACTTCAAAATTCTTACTTGCATCTATTTTTTCAATTATCCTTGTTGATGCAATATCCTTTGCATAATCGCAGATAACAATTTTCGAATTTTTTATTTCATTTGTCAACGCGAAACCGAAAAGGACAATCTGCACGACAGGCACACCAAAAAGCATCAATAATGTTTTCCTGTCACGAAAGACATGATAAAACTCCTTTTTTATAAATGCTAAAAACTGTTTCATAATCTTCGCCTAATCTGCTTTTCTCTTTGCACCGCGGGCAAGTTCAAAAAAGACCTCATCCATTGATGCAGCATTGAATTGTTGTTTTAATTTTTCGGGAGTATCAAGGGCTTTTACAACACCATCAACCATAATGGATACCCTGTTACAATACTCTGCTTCATCCATATAATGCGTTGTAACAAACACCGTAATTCCTCTGTCAGATGCATCATATATCAGGTCCCAGAATTGCCGCCGCGTAACAGGATCAACACCACCCGTTGGTTCATCCAGAAAAACAATTTTGGGATCGTGAATAACAGCAACAGAAAAAGCCAACTTCTGTTTCCAGCCAAGAGGTAATGAACCGACCAGCTTTTTGGTTTCTTTTGAAAATCCAAGCTGACTGATAAGTTTTTGACTTTTTTCCTTTATCTGCTTATCCGACAAACCATAAATGCCACCGAAAAAACTAATGTTCTCCATCACTGTCAGATCTTCATAGAGTGAAAATTTCTGACTCATGTAACCGATATTCTTTTTTACTTTTTCCGTTTGAGAATATATATCAAATCCTGCTATTGTCGCATTTCCCGACGAAGGTGTTGATAATCCGCAAAGCATTCTCATCGCAGTTGTTTTGCCCGCTCCGTTTGCACCAATGAACCCGAATATTTCCCCAGCATATACATCAAATGTAATATCGCTTGCTGCTATGAAATCACCGTAACGTTTCGTCAGCTTATCAACGCTTATAACGACTTCAGGCATGACTTCCTTTCATTAACTGAATAAAACAATCTTCTATTGTGGGTGTAATTTCCTTAAAAGTTAAGTTGTCATGTCCTTTCTCCTGAAGGAATCCAAGGAGTGACTTCTCAGAATTTATTTGCATATTTTTGAAAGTGATGTGATGAAATTCACCAAATGAATTGCTGCTCTGTACAGCATCATAATCACGCAAATCATGGAGTAATTTACTCATACGACCCGACTTAATGGCAAAGAGTCGTTGAGGAAATTCTGCAGTAACATTCTGCGGAGTGTTAATCGATAAAATTTTCCCTTCCTGCATCAATGCAATTCGTTCACATAACATGGCCTCATCCATATAAGGTGTGCTTACTAAAATGGTTATTCCTTCTTGCTTTAATCTCTTCAGCATTTCCCAAAATTCTTTTCTGGAAACAGCATCTACGCCTGTTGTTGGTTCATCAAGAAATAAAACCGTAGGGCGGTGAATGAGTGCGCAACATAAGGCAAGCTTTTGTTTCATCCCACCAGACAGTTTACCAGCTTTCCTGTTTTTAAATGGTTCTATCTGAATATAAATTTCCTTTATAAGGTCGTAATTCTCTTTTACAGTTGTATTGAATATTGTTGCAAAAAAAGTCAGATTCTCTTCTACTGATAAATCAGGATACAAAGAAAATTTGCCTGGCATGTAACCCACTTTACTTCGTATAATTTTATAATCCTTTACTACATCGAGTCCGTTAACAGTTGCATTTCCGGAATCAGGAAGGAGAAGTGTAGTCAATACTCTGAAAATGCTTGTCTTCCCGGCACCATCTGGTCCGATCAAGCCAAAAAGTTCACCTTTATTAACCGAAAAAGAAACATGATCGACTGCAACAAGTTCCTCCTTGTTATACGTCTTTGTAACATTATCGACATTTACATCTACCATTATTGAAACCGTACTTCACCATACATACCAATTTTATAAGTGCCATCATTTTTCACATTTATCTTTATCGCATATACAAGATTAGCACGTTCATCCTTTGTTTGAATGGTCTTCGGCGTGAATTCTGCCTTTTCATTAATCCACGTTATCTTCCCTGTCGTTTCCTTATAATTACCGTTTCCATCGTCAGTTAATATTTTCACATTCTGATTAACCTTAACAAACTGAAACTGATCACCCGTAATATATGCACGTAAAATAATTGTCGAAAGATCTGCTACTTTAAAGAGAGGTTTACCTGGTGCTGTCATTTCACCTGCTTCTGCATATTTAACAAGTATGGCCCCATCTATCGGACTAACAATTTTACATTTTTCTAACAAGTCATTTAATTGCTCAATTTGTATTTCTATTGGTTCGGCATCGTTAGAAATACCAGCACTGGTAATGTTTAATGATGATTTCATTGCATCGATCTGCTTTTTCAAAACTTCCACCTGAGAGTTTACATCATCCAATTGCTTTGTTGTGGCAGCGTCGGCCCTCACCAGATTGATTACTCTACCCTGCTCCTTCTCTGCTGTCGTCAACTGTTCCTGAAGTGAAGCCAACTGAATCGGAACATTGGGCTTCTTCCCTAACAAAGCATTCATTTGAGCTTCCAGTTGTCTTTTCTTTAAATACAATTGAAGACTGTCGATATAACCAATGACTTGTCTGGCTATAACAGATGAACCTTCATCAACATTAAACTGTTTTATTATCCCTGCATTCTCTGAAGAAACAATTATTTCATCTGCTTCAAAGGAACCGGTGGCATCAAAATGATTATTGCCTCCTTTACAAGATACCAGTGAATAAATTATAGAAACAGAAAATATAAAACTTACGAACTTTCTCATTACTGTATTATTTTAAATTAATTTCCCGATATATTCTGATAGGCATATTGTGTAATTAACAATTGCACTCTATGTAAAATAAGATTTTGTCTTGCCTGATCCACAGCATTTATATAAATCAGGAAGTCATTAGCAGAAATAATTCCGTTTTCGAGTTGGCTGTTTGCTGCAAGTTGTATTTTTTCACGCAGTTCAATAATTTTATTGTCTGTACCAATGAGCTGTTGAAATTTATTTAATTCGCTAAATTGTTGTTTTAAGGAAAAGTTAATGTTGAAAAGAAATATTTCCTTCTCAATATCCAATGATTCCTGATTTAAGGTAACCAAATCCTTATCCCTCTTTAAAGTATACAAACCTGATACATTCCAGTTTAACTTTACACCGCCTAAGTAATATGTATCGAATTCATTATTCAGAAAATTCAGAGCAGGTCGACCATAACCACCTTGTAAAAACAAACTGATCCGTGGAAAATTTTTCGCGTTTAATAGTTTATTCTGAACATCCAGACTCTTTCTCTTAATTTCAAACAACTTAATTTCTGGGCGGTTTACGACCTCAGTAACCGACAAATTTTCAGGCATCGAAAATTTTACTTCGTCAACAGATTGATTTATAAAAAGGGCAAGCATATCAGAAAAACCCTTTCGACCTGACTTTAACTCAATCTCACGTTGTTCTAACTTTAAACTTTCGGCTAACAGTACGTCAGCATTACTTTTCAGCGCAGTCCCACTTGCAATTGCAGCATTAGTTTTTGCAATTCCAATCTTAATATCTTTTTTTAATAATTCCGCCAGTTTAATCTGTTCATCAAACATTAGAATACCGAAAAACAATTGATTAATTCTATCTTTTAGTTTATATAACTCAACCTCGATTTTTTGTTCTTCTGATTCTGTTCCTTTTCTAATAAATTCCTTTTGCTGTTTTATGATAAATGGATCAGTGATGGACTGATTAATCTCACCATAAATTTTATATTGATCTTTACTCAATTCTTTAAAACTCAAATTTGGTGACGATATTGGAATTTTAGTGACATCAGATTGATAGGTGGCTTGTCCATTTATATTTAATTGTGGCAAATAACCTTTAGAGGCATTGTCAATGGTATAGTCATTTGTCTTCTCAAGCAAAGCCCTTTGTTTGATCAATGGATAATTTAGCCTTGCAAGTGCATAACAAGAATCAATTGTAATTATTTTCTCATTTTGTGCAATAGATAATTGAGGGAATATTAAAAGAAGACATAAAATCCTAATGAAAGATAAGCGCTTCAGATTCGCCATTAAATTAATCATTGTAATTCCATTTTTGAGATTGAAATATCATTGAAAAAATTATTTTATCATGAGTATCATCTTAGTCCATTCTGGAATAAGTTTTTTCCGTTGAATCATTAACGTATTAAATTCTTTCTGTGACAAGTCACCAAGGCTCTTCAATACTGGGCTTGCGACAAAAGGGAAAACAGTCATTCCCATTAAATTCATAATGAAATGCAGCGGACTCATACGAACTATTTTGCCGGTTTTAACGGCCTTATTAAACTGTTTTAAAAAACTTGATTTTAAAAGAATCTCCTTAATATTAATTTTCGAAACTATATCTTCAGGATTATGCCTTAATTCATTCAATAAAAAAATTGGTATGTCGGGTTGATTGATAAATAAATCGATATAATTACTTACAATTTTTTCAATTTTAGTTTCAAAATCTGTATTCTCGTCATTAAATATCCCTTTTACGGAATGGAGAAACTCCTGGAAACTTTCCATCATGATGATGTCAAAAAGCTTTTCTTTACTTCTGAAATAATAATTTAACAAGGCAAGATTAATATCTGCCTCCAATGCAATATCTCTTGTCCTTGTAGCAGCAAATCCTTTTCTATGAAAAATAATTTTGGCTGCGTTCTTAATTTTCTCTTCTGTGGAAGGATCAACAATTTTTTTTGGCTTTCGGGATTTCATCAAAGAATTAAATAACGGCACAAATATAATGGTGAAATGATTGATTAAGCAAATATTTTAAAAACTTTTTTTAATCATTTGATTAATTTTTTAAATCTCATTACCCGTATTTATTAATTGTATGCTTTAAGTCGCTATTAAACTTATCGCAATCAGCATAATATTATGGGAACTAATAATGTAAGCAAGCTGAATTTAAAGCAAAAATTTAAATAATACCCATAAAAAAGTCACAAAACAGAAATTGCCAATTACAATTACAAGAAAATGATCACCCTAAATTATTGAATGTCCTTTTTCATTTGTTCAAATTCTAACTTAGAGATTTCGCCTTTGGCATAGCGCTTTTTCAATATATCAAAGGCAGAAACATCATTTTTAATTTTCTTTGAAAAAGAATTACTGATATAAATAAAATAAAAAACGAGCACAATCACTATCGGAATAAACCATATACCCCATCCCATAAATAAACTATTTCCATTCATCATCTGAGTAATATTTAGACTAATGAATATTAAGAATGATAAGTCAATATAACTATGATGAATGTCATTGAAATATTATTGAATTCAAGTTAGCAATTTTGATTAAACACAATTATTTACGCTTAATCATCATTCTCTTAATAAATACACGATCAGATTTCTGTATTCGCATATGATAGATCCCATCTGTAGCATCTGGAAGAGTTAATTCAGCAGAATGGCCTGCCACTTGTACACCTTCCCATTTCGAAACAATCCTGCCTGTCATGTCAAAAAGTTCGACTTGAACAGTACCATTTTCAAACGGAGTATTAAGCGTTACTTTATCCGATGCTGGATTCGGATAAACGAAAACAGAATTCGTAATAGCCGGCTCTTCAATTCCCGATTGCAAATCAAGTGTCAGATTAAGTGTAAAGGAATGACCGAAGTCACCGGAATTAATTATAGGCGTCGTAGATCCTCCCTGAAAAATCGTAAGTGTTCCGGAGCCATTGTAACAACAAACTCCATCACCATTCACATCATTTACCGTAATTGTGTAACATCCATTTCCCAGAACAAGCGTATCCACATAAAATGTAAGCTGTGATGTAAACCCTGTCCTTGAAAATAATATGGTACCTGCATCGTCTTTAACATTCCATGATGACTGTGCCGGAGAATTGTCAGTCTTTAGTGCAATCACGATGAAATTGGTATTGTATACATTCGTAGCAGTAAAAGAAGCATGCAGCGTATCATCATATGCAAACTCATCGGCTAAATTGTTTGGCTGGTCAATAAAAACATCGAATGTATGCGTACCCGAACCAAAAGATACCGGTGGTAATGTGACAGTGGCAGAAGCTGTCATCGCCAGATTACCTGTCCATGCAAACGTATTTGAATAGGTGCCATCAATTCCATAATGAACAGATAATTGCTGAAGTGGATTCCTTCCATAATTTTTAATAATAATCTCAGGCGAAAATGACTCACAGATTGGATTTATTCTTCTGAATTGGAATGCATCATTCGGTTTTCTGATTTCGAGCACTGCTGCATTTTCTGAGTAAGCAATACTATCATAAAAGAATGCATGCGACTGAATGTAATATTCAGGAGCATAAGCACCACTTGGGACTGCCGTAACAGTATAATTGACCATATTGTAGTCGACACGTAAGGTATCGGAAGTACCTACTAGCGCAGTCGCATCGTAATCGTGCGGTGTTACATATGAACCTGGACACCAGTTCGCCCTCTTGTAAAACCATGTGCTCGTATAACCCGGAGCCCCTTGTGGATATAGTGGATTGAGTCCGCAGTCGTCTCTCCACAAATGCTGAGGTTTTGAAACACCATTAATAACCAGAGAATGTGTGACATTAAAAAACTCAGCAACATTCTGATTAGGCGAACAACCAAAACCATGACCTGTGGTAATTAACCGAACTTTTTCATAAACAGATTGTGAATCTACATGCAAGGTGATCGGCTGAAGATGACTATCGATCGGATTTGATGTCTTGCCATAAGGAAATGTACCATTCCATAGGTTTACAACTTTATATGGATGCATTGGCGGAACACCTTCGATCAAATAAAAATCAGTACTTACTTCCCAACCATTACTATAACCACATGCACGGGAATTTAATGCAACACTGTCTTGAAGAATCGGCCTATAATCGGAAACATCAAACCATAAAACAACACCTTGTCCATAAGGCGTTATCGCACGCGCTATCTCAAACGGATCAATGACTTCGAAGGGTGTATAAATTGAATCTACGGTGAGATATATCACTGAATCAGGTGTGACGAATACAGAATCGGTGGCAATTCCGCTAGCATTAAACGTATATTGATTATAATATGCCTGCCAGACAT
The DNA here is from genome assembly GCA_031427625.1 of Bacteroidota bacterium. Classification (GTDB taxonomy): domain Bacteria; phylum Bacteroidota; class Bacteroidia; order AKYH767-A; family 2013-40CM-41-45; genus JADKIH01. The sequence continues at coordinate 95,319 of JANPNV010000097.1, read as the reverse complement.
GCAATGTATCTGTAGGCTGAAGTGGGAAATTCGGATTGTTATATAAAATAACCTGCAAAGAATTAAATGCAGTTGAATCAATATGATGAGCTATCGTATCATATGAATAATGATAGGATGTATCAGTCATAAACTGCAATGAATCAGGGGAAACTCCATTTACTTTAAAAGATGGAGCAAGAGTCAGTGTAGAATCCATTCTGCCTGTATGGTGCAATACTTTAAGAGTTGCGATTCTGTCGTAAATGTCGCAACCTAATCCCGGCGGACAACTAAGTTCATATCTAAGAAGTATCTTATAAATATTTATTGAATCAGGTGGAAATAAATAGGTGTTATTTCCAACATTACAATTCTGATGCAGGAAGTGGTTGAATCCTTGAACATGAATTGTATCACCGGTTGCCGCTTTCAAGTATTGGGAGGATAACCCAAGAAATGCAAAAATAAAAATTATCTTTCTGCTGATAGCGTGTAAAGTCTCGTTCATCTTTATAGTTTTGTGGTCAGCAAATTATAAATTAAATCGATAAATTATGTCATTTTATCTGAGTCTTTTTGTCTTTATTGCCTCCCTTATTGCGGGTCTTGCACTTATGATTGCTGGAAAAGATATGAAGAGAGACCGGTTTTTGCTTTTATCGGCCCTTCATGGCATTTTTCTGTTTGGATTTATTGCCTCAATACTGCTCAAAAAAAATGATAGTGAAACTATCTACAATTACTTTTTCATGGCATTTGTCTGTTCAGGAATTATCCTGAGTGGATTATCGTGGAGAAGTCAGTCTCCATTTGCGCTGAGAATATATTTCTCCATTTTCATTTTGACAATACCTATGTTTCTTTTCTCCCCTTCGATGTTACTCAACTTTTTACTGACCATGAATTACAGCAGTACATCAGGCCCTGTATTCCAGGTAACAGGACGATATTTTATCGAACGTCAGACGACGACGACATCAGCTGATGGAATACCGCATTATAAACTTATAGTGAAGAAAGGAATGTTTCATGAGACAATACTAAGAGATATAATTTTTGGAGGTACGCTTGATTCTTTGAGACTTATTGAATTTGAAAAAGGAATCGGTATAAAAATTCGCGGATATACAAGCAGAACAACGCATGTTTCGATGGATGTAGACAGTGCCGACGTAGAAGTAACACTAATCAGCAATAAACCGGGAAGTGTAGAATATCACTTGTAAAATAAATTAACATGAAAATTATTATTACACTTGCCTTGATATTTGTTAATACACTTGTTTTTTCACAGTTGCCGGAAACAGACATCTTCCTCTGCACAATAAAAAAGAGCAATGACAAATATATTTTTTCTAATCCTCAAAATATTACAAACCGTCCTGGTTATGACAACCAACCTTGTTTCACTTCAGATAACAAACAATTATTATATGTAAGTGTTGTCGACACTCTCCAATCCGATGTCTACGTTTATGATCTGAAGGAAAAAATTAGTATTCAGTTTACCGATACAAAAGAAAGTGAATATTCTCCTTCCTATACTCCTTCGGGCAATGCAATTTCCATTGTAAGAGTAGACGCTGATTCTGGTCAGCGTTTTTACAAAATTCCTTTGAACAACCTAAAACATGCTGTAGAAATAAAAAATACGGATAGTATTGGCTATGCATGCTGGCTAAATGATTCCTCACTGGCTATGTTTATTCTTGGGCCTTCTCATTCACTTCAGATTTTAAATACGATTACCGGTAAGCGGAAACTGATTGCATCCGACATTGGCCGTTGCATGAAAATGTCGCCCGATAAACAAAAAATGTATTTTGTCTTAAAAAGTAATGAGAATGAATGGTTCATCTATACTCTGAATGTTTCAGATTTTACAATGTTGAGATTCGCAGCAACGATAACGGGAAGCGAAGACTTCGCTGTTCTCCCCGATGGTTCTCTTATCATGGGTAAAGAAGGAAAACTATTTCAATATATTTCCGGTGAGTGGACAATGCTTGCAGACTTCACTTCCGAACTGAAAGATTTTTACCGGCTGGCAATTAGCAATGATGGAATATATCTGGCACTTGTAGCATTCACCGGGAAGAAACCATGAACAAATTTTTTTACGATTATATTATCGTCGGGCAGGGACTTTCTGGTTCAGTGCTTTCATCTATGCTGATCAATGACAATAAAAATGTTTTAGTTATTGATCACTATTATCCCGGATCTTCTTCACAAGTCGCGGCAGGACTAGTAAATCCTGTAACAGGAAGGCGCGTAGTAAAAAGCTGGATGGCTGATACATTGTTACCATTTGCATCAGATTTTTATACTAACTCAGAAAAATTACTGGGTGATAACTTTTACTTCCCGATGGATGTCCTGGAAGTAGTCAATAATGTAAAGGATCTGAATGAATGGACGTCTAGAATGAGTGAGAGTGAAATGAAAATATATCTTAACGAAGATTCTCCCGAAGAACTATACCGCGGAAAGATTGGCGAATTTAAAAAGATGATAAGAATTACTTCATCGGCATGGATGAATATTCCGAAATACATCGGTCTCGTAAGGAAATTTTTGATTAACAATTCTTCCTTGCTTGATCAGACATTTGATTATTCGAAATTTAGTATTGATGATCAAATTCATTATGGAAATATTGATAGCCCGAAAATAATTTTCTGTGAAGGGTTTGGCTCCTTAAAAAATCCATTCTGGTCGTGGATACCTTTAGTTCCTGCGAAGGGTGAAATACTAACGATCGAATGTCAAGGATTACCTGAGAAGTACATTCTTCTCAATGGATTTTTTCTAATCCCATTAGGCAATCATTGCTTTCGTGCCGGATCAACCTTTGAATGGAACTTCCCGCATGAATTACCTACTGAAGAGGGAAAACAAAAATTGATCAAATTGTTAAATGACTTTTTGAAAATACCTTATACAATTGTTGATCATCGCGCAGGCATCAGACCCACTGTTAAAGACAGACGTCCGCTGATTGGTCATCATCCTGATCATAAAAACGTTTTTATTTTTAATGGAATGGGTACGAAGGGTGTTCAACTTATACCTTTTTTCGCAGATCATTTTTTGAAATACCTGAATGGAAAAATACCATTGATGGATGAAGTAAATGTTAATCGCTTTAAAAAATAATTCCTCAATTAATAAATTTATGCTGCCAGCCGGATATGAAATTTACTATTCTAAACTTTCAATCCTCTTTAACAACGGTGGATGTGAATAATGAAAAAAAACATAGGCAGGATGAGGAGTGAGATTACTCAGATTATCCGCTGATAATTTCTTTAATGCTGCGATTAATGCCTTTCCATCGAACGTTTTTTTAGCAAAAGCATCTGCTTCGAATTCATGTTTTCGAGAAATGATGTGCATAATGATACCTGTCACAAGCGATACAGGAGTGTAGAGTAATGCGAATGCGAAGAGTTCGAGATGCAAACCAGGCACCTTCGCCCCCATTGCCTCAGTGAGGGAAAGATTTCCCTGTAGCAGAGAAAAAAGAAAAAGCATAATGCCCGTCTGAATTATCCCTGCAATAAATCCGGTTCGTGTATGTTTCAACTGAAAATGCCCCGTTTCATGGGCAAGTACTGCGACAAGCTCATCGGTAGAATGTTCTTTAATCAATGTATCGTATAAAACAATTTTTTTCTTCCTGCCGAGTCCGCTGAAGAATGCATTTGCTTTTGTCGAACGTCTGGAGCCATCCATAACAAAAATATCTTTTAGTGGAAACTTATTCCTGTTGCTGTAATATTCGATTGCAGTACGAAGATCGCCGGCAGGAAGTGGTGTAAGTTTATTAAACAATGGAAGAATCCAGGATGTATAAAACATGGTGACAATAAACATGAGAACAGTAAAAAACAGCCAGGCAATCCACCAGAAGTTTGAACCTGTAATCTGAAATACTTTTACGAGTAAGGCAATTATTCCTCCGCCTATGAGGATAGAAAGCACATACCCTTTCAGTTTATCAATTATAAATGTCTTCACAGTCGTTTTATTGAATCCAAATTTTTCCTCGATGACGAATGTTTTATAGATTGAAAAAGGCATCGAAATCAAATCAGAACCAAGTCCAATTATTCCGAAAAATAAAATCGCAATCCAGATTGGCGAATCGGTAAACTGTCTGATGTATTCATCGAGCCATCCGAAGAATCCCATGATCAATGCGACAAGCATAATAATAAAGGAAATCAAAGATGAAACCGTCGAGAACCGGTAATTAACCAGAGAATAACTTCGGGCTTTTTGATATTTTTCTTTACTATAAAAATCACTGACTTTCTCCGGAACCTTCTCCGACCAGTTTTTAATGTTGAGATAGTCGAGCACAACTTCGAAATTATAACCGACAATAAGAATGAGGATAATTAGGGTAAGCATCAGGGGGGATTCAATAATGAATAATGAAGATTGAATATTGAAGATTGAAGATTCAGATTTTACCGGTTGTATTAATGCTGAAAAACTAAAAGTGATCAAATAAATATTCAAACTTCACTAATAGATTTTAACTTTCAATATCCTCCCGCTCGTTTCCGTAAAAACCATTCCATCGTCAGGAGTCCGAGTACAATAAAAAATATAAGTTTCCAATCGACGAGGTCGCGGAGTTTGTAATGGGAATAGGTAACGGTCTTTATGTCGTCGCGGGCAAGGAGTTTTTTTGCAAGTTCGGCGGTTTGATTTGGATAAAACATTTCTCCACCGCTTTTTTGTGAAAGTGCATATAACAATTGATGATCAGCAACAGTTTCAATCTGCTCAACTTGTAAAGCTGTAACACTTAACTCTCCTCCTGCCTGATACATTTTACCACCATTATTAACTGTTGCCTTATACTTATATTGACCGGCGGGAAGATATCCCGCATTCAGCGTATACCCTTTTTCTGTTTTAGAAAAAGTATATGGAAATGTTTTATTAGAAGGATTTACGAGCGAAATATTTACCTCTGGTGTATTTATCAATTCATAATTGTCGTTATACACTTCTGCGTCGAAAGTAACCGGTTCATTCTCGGCAAAACTGTTTTTATTAATCAGTCTGAAATGTGTTCTGTTCTCCTTTACACTCAGGTTCTGCACGCTCTTAAGTAACCACTCATTATAGACATTGTAACTTCCATTTTCTGCATAATCAGACAGCCTCCATCTCCACAATCCTTCTCCGCATAAAACTCCCATTCGTGTGATTCCGCTTTCATTAAAAATCTGAAGCGGTTGATCGGTTGTTACGCTACCGATTTGCTGAACAAGTAAAACGGAATTGTTTGCAGTTTGTTTGTAATCACCAAACGGACTGGTAAGTGGTGGAAACAAAGGCATCATCCTCTTCATCTCATCACTAACGGTAAACCTGCTGAAATTACTACTGACGATAGGGAGTACAGAATTCATTTTATCGCCATTGCCGTTTATGATAAGTCCAGTACCCGTATTATTAAAAAGTGAATTCGATGTCTGCGTTCCGACTATAAACCATGCAGGAGTTTTCGATGATTTTATCTGTGCAAGAAGATCACCAATCGGATGAGTAAGCGAAGGAAGATTATGCAGGATGACGAGGTTATAGTCTCTGAGTTGTTCAGTTTCTCCTGCGAGAATAACTTTCACTGAATAATTCTGGCTGCTTTCAATTCCAAGTTTCAATGCTCCCAGATCAGGATGCGGGGCATTCCCAACAATCAGAATTTTCTGCTTGCTTTCAAGAACTTCGATATATATTTCACTTTCATTATTAAGAAAAGTCATTTCGCCAGAAACTGACGATACCTTGATTTTATAATGCAACAGTCCAGTTTTTTTTGCTTCGAGTGTGATTGGAATAAGTTGTGAAAAACGATTTCCGCTAATTGTTATATCCCGTGAAAAAAGTGTGGCAGAATCCTGCATGAGTGTGAGCTTTGTCCGTTCGCCACTGCTTTGACGTGCAGATACCATAATTTCAACAGGAAACGTATTACCGGAATAAACGACTTTATTAAAATTTATACGTGAAATCAGAACATCTTTCTGAACAGTTGTATCTCCTAATGCTATTGTATAAACCGGAACCTTTAGGTCGAAGTTGTAGAGAGGACTGCTTCCACGATTGTAAAGTCCGTCGCTGGCAATAATAACTGCTCCAACATTTCTGTTGCCATATCGCACCGACATTTGATTCTGCAACGATGAGAAATCTGTTTGCTTCTCATTGTAGCTGTAATCAATCTTATCTGATATTTTGTCGCCCCAGCTGATCGTTCTGACATCGAACTTATCATTCAATGCGCTGACAAGAGCGTCGACGGAAGTTTTATAATCTTTTCTGTAAAAAGCAGAGTCCTTGTTTAAAATTATGCTCTCCGAATTATCCTGAGCTATAATAATGACGGGCTTTTCCTTCTCGCGTATGAAGGTCTTTATAAGAGGAGTAAGAAGTAAGATTGCAAGTATAGACACGGCAAGCGATCTGATCACAAACAAAAAAGTCCGCAGCCATCTGTGTATTCCATCGAACGTATGATCATGCCGATATAGCACGAAGGCATACAAAACACCTAAAAGAAAACAGATAAGGATCCACCAGGCAGGTAGCTCAGTGATCAGAGATATATTCATAAAGGGCGCAAATATACTTTTAAATAGCTGATTTCTCTAACGAATGTGTTGAAATTTGAGAATTTGAGAATGTGCCATTTTGAGAATGAGGAATGACACAATCATTCAGCTATGTTACAAAATGTAAATGCGTTGAAATCAATCGAACCCATTTTCAAATTAGCACATTCTCAAATTCTCAAATTAACAGTACCTTCACGCCGTCTCACCTGTCGCCTCTTTGCAAGACAAGGGGAGGAAAGTCCGGACAACAAAGTGCATCCTGCTTCTTAACGGGAAGGTATCTGCTAAAAGGCAGATAACAGAAAGTGCCACAGAGAAAAACTTCCATCGATTCGTCGAAGGACAAAGGTGAAAACGTGAGGTAAGAGCTCACGGTTGTTTGTAGTAATACAGGCAACGGGTAAACCTCAGGCGTTGAAAGACCAAATAAGTCATGGGCAAGGGCGGCACGTCCGATTCATTCGTGAAACCATGACGGGTAGGTTGCTAGAGGTGACATGTGAATGTCATCCCAGATAAATGACAGGATCAGTTGTTTCGACGACTGATAACAGAATCCGGCTTATTGAGACAACATTTAAGAAACGTCCTTCCGCGGAGGGACGTTTTTTATTGAAGTGAGGTAGGTTAGACGTTTGATGATGGGCATTGGGCGACATAAAAAGTGAAACATCGGACATAAATTTAAAGTTGCCCCCTCCACCGACTGCGAATAGCTTAATACCAATACAATACAACTCCTTTTGTTCTTATTGCTTCTTTTGATAATTTTGCGACCTCGAAATATATTCCCTGCTCCATTATGATCCGATTCCGTTTTTTAGTCATACTTATTTTGTTTCCATTGATCTCCTTTTCACAACTGCATACGATAAGTGGATATGTGAAGGAAGAATCAACCGGTGAATCATTGTTAGGATCAAATGTTTACATAAAAGAAACTTTGAAGGGTACAGTAACTAATCAATATGGTTTTTATTCATTGACAGTTCCTGATACCGCTTTTACGCTTGTTGTTTCATTCCTGGGATTTCAAACTCAGGAAATACCTATGAAACTTTCGAAAGATGTGCGACTAACCATCAGCATGAAAAACAATGCAATCGAAACACAGGAAGTAATAATCACTGCTGAAAAGGAAAACAGAAATGTACAAAGTTCAGAAATGGGTAAGCAAACTCTCGATGTAGAAAAAATAAAATCATTGCCTGCTTTTTTAGGTGAAGTTGATGTGTTAAAATCAATACAGCTTCTCCCTGGGGTCTCCTCTGCAGGAGAAGGAAATAGCGGCTTCTATGTACGTGGCGGTGGACCTGATCAGAATTTGATTTTACTTGACGAAGCCAATGTTTATAATGCCTCTCACCTGTTTGGCTTCTTTTCCGTCTTCAATGCAGACGCACTTCAGAATGTAACATTGACAAAAGGAAATATGCCTGCAAATTATGGCGGACGACTGGCTTCAGTCCTCGACATACAAATGAAAGAAGGCAATAATAAAAAACTAGGTGTACAAGGAGGAATCGGTTTTGTTTCGTCGCGGTTAACCATCGAAGGACCAATTAAAAAAGATACCAGCTCATTTATTATCTCGGCCAGAAGGACGTTTATCGATCTTTTTTTTGGTAAACCATTTGTTAAGGAAGGCTCAAGCATCAGTGGAAACCGATACTTCTTCTATGACATAAATGCGAAAGTAAATTACCGACTAAGTGACAAAGACAGACTTTTTCTCAGCGGTTATTTTGGCCGTGATGTATTCAATTTCAAAAGCCCCGATTCTGATTTCTATGTAAAAGTTCCATGGGGAAATGCTACAGCAACGGCACGATGGAATCATCTTTTTACGAATCGGTTATTTTTAAACACCTCGCTTATCTATACGAATTACAAATTTGAATTTGAAGGAGGTCAGAATGATTTCAGTTTTAAATTATTCTCCGGAATTACTGATTACAACCTGAAAGAAGATTTCACATGGCTTCCCAATGTCAATCATACAGTAAAATTCGGCGGACAATATATTTTTCATGTTTTTGTACCGAGCAATGCAACGGCAAAAGCCGGCGAAGTTTCTTTCGATATCGGAAAAATTCTAAGACAATATGCTCATGACGTCGCTATTTACCTCAATGATGAATATGAAATTTCTGACAAGTGGCTTGTAAATGCGGGAATGCGATTTACGCTGTTTCAGCAAGTCGGACCGTTTGACAGATACCTTACAGATCCGATCTCAGGAAGTGCGACCGATACTCTTCATTATGCAGCAGGAAAAAATGTAAAAACGTATACGCATGCCGAACCGAGAATCGCCATTCGATATTCATTGAATCACCGTGCGTCAATTAAGGCTTCTGTCTCACAAAATTATCAGTACATACATCTTGCATCTTTGTCGAGTATATCTTTGCCGACTGATACCTGGATTCCAAGTTCCGATAAAGTCAAGCCTCAATCAGGAACACAGTATGCACTCGGTTACTTCCGAAACTTCGGATTAAATACATATGAATCATCAATTGAAGTCTATTATAAGACGATGCAAAACCAGATCGAATATGCAGAAGGTTTTCTCCCGGAGAATACTGTCAATAGTAACCTCGATAATTACTTCGTTGCCGGAAAAGGCTGGAGTTATGGTGCTGAATTTTTTCTGAAGAAAAACAAGGGAAAATTTAATGGCTGGATTGGCTATACACTTGCTTGGACGAAACGAAAATTCCCTGATCTGAACAATGGCAAGACATTTTTTCCGAAGTATGACAGAAGGAATGACGTTTCCATTGTGCTCACTTACGACATAAGCAAACGCTGGACGATTGGATCTACATGGGTTTATGCCACTGGAAATTTAAATACATTTCCGGAAAGAGTATTCGTTCTCAGCAATGGCGATATACTTGAAGATTACGGCGGACAGAGAAATAATTACCGACTTGCTCCCTATCATCGCCTCGATATAAGCGCTACATTAAAAGGCAAACCACATAAACGATATGAAAGCAGCTGGACATTTTCAGTGTTCAATGTTTACAACCGATATAATCCATACATTATTTATTTCGACAAAACATATTCACAGGATAAAATTACAATACAAGCAAAACAAATTTCTCTTTTCCCGATTATTCCAAGTGCAACATATAATTTCAAGTTCTAATGCGAACCAATCATTTTTTTAGAAATATTTACCTGACAACTTATAAATGTTCATCATTAGTTTTTCGCAAAAAAATGAAATCGATGAATACAATCACAAGATCTGTTATATATCTTTTTTTATCGACCGTACTTTTATCATGCGAAAAAAACGTTACCGTAAAAGTCCCCGAAGCCAGTGAAGAGATCGTTGTAGAAGGGCGAATTGAGACCGGTTTGAATCCGATCGTATTACTCACTAAGACGCTTCCCTTTTTCGGAGAAATCAGCACTAGCGAAATTTTTCAGAATACTGTACTCGGCGCTACTGTAATTGTAAGCAATGGAAGTACGATTGATACATTGACGCAGATTCCCAACATTGGTGTTTATACAACATCAGGTATCACCGGCATTCCGGGTGAAACTTATAACCTGACCGTCATCGCACAAGGGAAAACCCTTCATTCGGTAACAACAATTCCTTATCCGGTAAAACTCGATAGCGTATGGTGGAAACCCGATGGTAACCGTGACTCGCTTGGATTTGCCTGGGCTCATCTTACCGATCCTGATACAATCGGCAACAATTACCAATGGGCGGCGAGAAGAATTAATAAGTATAAATTCGGACCCGATAAAGGCAAGGTAAAAGACTCTATATTCATTGCTGCTCCAGGCGGAAGCTTCGAAGATAAATTCATCAATTCAAAAAGTTTTGACTTCAGTTTTCCGCGTGGAAGATTTTCCTTCTCTGATAAAGATGATGACAATAATGATGAACGATTTTTCTTTAAGCGTGGCGATACAATCATCGTTAAATTTTCATCGATCGATCGAGCTAACTTCGAATTCTGGCGTTCAGAAGATACACAGGTGCAGAATAATGGCAATCCATTCGGTTCACCCGCACCAATTCAAAGTAATATAGAGGGAGGACTTGGCACATGGGGCGGATTTGCTCCCTCGTTTGATACTATTATTGCAAGGTGAAGGAAGTAAGAAGTAAGATTCTATTATTTAATTATTTTATAAATTTCATAAAAAAAAACCATGCTCTGGAGAGGACGAAAAGGTAGTTCGAATGTTGAAGACAGAAGAGGGATGTCGACTGGTGGAATGGTAACCGGTGGTGGAGTTGTTGGCATAGTCATTTACCTGCTTGTGGCATTTCTCGGAGGCGATACATCACAAGTACAATTACCGCAATTTTCACAGCCGGGAAGTCAGCTCACAGCAGCGGAACAAGCGGCTGATGATACAATGGCAAATTTTGTTTCTGTTGTTCTCGCCGAAACGGAAGATGTCTGGACAACTATTCTGCGGCCATACAATATTGACTATTCAAAACCAACGCTTGTCTTATTCCGCGACAGAGTCGAATCAGGTTGTGGAACCGCAGGATCTTCTTCAGGCCCGTTTTATTGTCCGGCCGACCAAAAACTATACATCGACCTATCCTTTTACGAAGAACTGCGACAACGATTTCATGCTTCCGGAGACTTTGCCATGGCCTATGTAATTGCCCATGAAATAGGACATCATGTTCAGAATATACTAGGAACGAGCGATAAGATGAATAAACTAAGAAATCAACTTAGCGAAAAAGAATACAATACCTTTTCTGTGAAACTTGAATTGCAGGCCGATTATTTCGCAGGTGTTTGGGCACATCATGCAGATAAGAAAAATCACATCGTCGAAGATGGTGATATCGATGAAGCTCTTAATGCTGCCAGCGCAGTTGGCGACGACAACATTCAAAAACAATCACAAGGCTACATTGTTCCCGATGCATTTACTCATGGCACATCAGCACAACGAAAACAATGGTTCCTCAAGGGATATAAATACGGTGACCTGGAGCATGGGAATACGTTTGATGGAGTTTAAGGACTTACTGCAGTGCAACATGCATCATCATGACAATTCTGCAGATAAAACATCACATCAATCGCAATCAATTTTACAAATCCTGTAAAATATCATTAATGTGTTTTTTCATGCTGATAGCATTTCTTTCCATTTCCTTAAATCTTACTCTGGTTTGCACATCGTTCGGATTTAATTTTTCCAGATTGATGAGTTTTTGTCCGGTAACAGAGATAAGCTTACTCAATACTTCATCGGACTGGATTAGAACTTTTTTTGTGTCTTGATTATCTTCCATAGATCTCTGAGATTGATTTTATTTTAAACTAAAGTATTTAAAAATTGAAGAAGTAAGATTGAAGTAGCAAGATTTTTTTCACATCTCATCCCCTTAAATTGAAATTAAAAAAAATCTGCATCAATAAACTCCTTTTACTATCTTCGTGAAAATGGCATTATCATCTACTCCACTTGCTGAACGCATGCGTCCGCGGGATTTGGATCATTACATCGGACAGGAGCATCTTGTCGGGCCCGGAGCCATTCTCAGAAGATCCGTCGAAAATAAAATTATCCCATCCATCATTTTCTGGGGCCCACCCGGCGTTGGTAAAACTACATTGGCCGGAATCATTGCATCAGAATTACGCAGACCATTTTATATTTTAAGCGCTATAAGCTCAGGAGTTAAAGACGTTCGCGATGTAATCGAAAAAGCGCAACGTTATGCCGGCGAATTAAAAGAAGTTCCCGGTAGTCCTGTCTTATTCATCGATGAAATTCACCGCTTCAGCAAGTCGCAGCAAGATTCATTACTCGGTGCTGTTGAGCGCGGAACAGTCATACTTATCGGCGCAACAACTGAGAACCCATCGTTCGAAATAATCTCTCCCCTCCTCTCACGTTGCCAGGTATATGTCCTCAAAGAACTTTCAAAGGATGATCTGGTGAAAATTATTGAACAGGCTTTGAAGGATGATGATGAACTTCGAAAAAGAAAAATCGTTATTCAGGAAAACGAGGCACTCCTTCGCCTTTCTGGAGGAGATGCACGCAAACTTTTGAATCTGCTCGATCTTGTCGTCAATAATTTTCCCGTTAATCAGGAAGTAATTCTTACCAATGAAATCGTTCAGGATATTGCCCAGGAAAAAATTGCATTGTATGACAAGGGCGGAGAGATGCATTATGACATCATCAGCGCCTTCATCAAATCCATGCGCGGATCAGATCCCAATGCTGCCATTTACTATCTGGCAAGAATGGTTCTCGGCGGAGAAGATCCTTTATTCATCGCCCGACGCATGGTCATTTTCGCTTCTGAAGATATTAGCAATGCAAATCCGACGGCCCTCGTCATGGCCAATGCCTGTTTCGATGCCTGCAACAAAATAGGTTATCCGGAATGCAGAATTATTCTCGCCCAAACTGTCACCTACCTTGCCTCCTCGCCAAAAAGCAATGCCAGTTACATGGCAATTGAACAGGCCATCGAAACAATAAAGAAAACCGGAGACCTGTCAATACCGCTGAATATTCGCAACGCTCCCACAAAACTGATGAAGGAACTTGGTTATGGGAAAAACTACACTTATGATCACTCCCGTGAACAGAATTTTGCAGGACAAGAACTTTTGCCGGATGAGATAAAAGGAACTAGGTTTTATGAACCGGGAAATAATCCACGTGAAGCAGAGATCAGGAGCTTTCTAAAGAGTTTGTGGAAGGAGAAGTATGGGTACTGAAATAAACAGTCAACAGGCAACAATACGGGACAACTGTCGCTTCTGATTTTTTATTTTTCCTATCTTTGGCACAATGTCTCCCAAAACACTTTTCACACTACTATTAATTGTTTTCCTGTCGAATTGCAAAAAGGAAAATGACAGGCCGCAATGGGACGTACAGGTTCTCGGTCCATTACTGCATGCTCAGTTAGGCATCGGACAATTAATCGGCGATACTTCCATTACGACCACTTCCGATGGCGCCCAAATTCTAGACATCGACACTACTTTTTCTGATTTCAACCTCGACTCCATTTATCAGGTAAATGATACAACTATTCCCACTTATGTCAGATGGCTTGCATTTCCCTCTAATATAAATCCGAATACACCATTTTATTCAAACAACAATCAGATTGCGCTGGCGCTTGGCCCGGTAAAATTAAAAATGGCAACGATTGGTTCAGGGAAAATCAGATTAGAAATTAAAAACACACTTCATTCGAAAGTAAAATTTGTTTATACGATTCCCGGAGCCCTAAAAAACGGTATTCCATTTTCAGTAACTGCAACTGTCGATTCAGGAAGTATTGCGGATCCAAAGTATTTTACAAATGAATATGATTTTTCCGGATATGATGTTAATCTAACCGGTCCGACTGGCGTTTATTACAATACAGTAACATATAATGTAGAAGCTCGATCCGATTCTGCAGGATATCCTTTTAGCGTTGGAGGACTCGACACATTGGTGAATCTGAAAACAACATTAATAAGCATCAAACCCTATTTCGTTCTCGGCTATCTCGGACAAGCAGAAACAAATACAAACGGTGAAAGAAATACAAAACTTGGAACCCTTATAAAAAGCGGAACGATTAAGCTGGACAGTGTTGAAATGAAATTCGATTTCATCAATTATATCGGAGCTGATGAACAGGCATTCATTACATCCATTCAGTCAACAAACAATCGAACAGGCAATACAGTTGGCCTCCTTGCGCCTACCGTTTTGCAACACTATCTGAATATAAACAGAGCGACAAGAAATGCGTTATTGACGGATCCTGTTAGTCCTTCTTTCTATTCCTTAATATTGAATAAGAATAACAGTAACATCAAAGACCTACTCGAAAATATCCCTGATAACATTCGCTATGACCTGAAATTAAATCTCAATCCGCTCGGAAATATTTCAGGAAATAATGATTTTGTTTACAGCGACCGGACAATAGACATCCGGTTACAAATAAAGATGCCATTACGTTTTGCGCTGAACCAGCTTGTACTTGTCGACACGCTTGATTTCTCCATCAGCAATGCGACTGACTTTGATCCAATAGGAAAATCCACTATGACTTTAGTTGCTGAAAATGGTTTTCCATTCGACTTAAACGCGCAGCTATTTCTTTTAGACAGCACATTATCAATTATTGACTCTTTGTTTTTGCCTGACTACATTCAATCAGCTCCATATGATATAAACTATAAAAGTACGGGTGTCACTCGCACTCAAATTTTAATTCCCATAGATGCAGACAGAAAAAAAAGACTGTTATCGGTTAAGCGTGTAGGTATCAGAATAAAATTTAATACTCCCGATTTTCCGCAGTTGATTCAGATGTATTCTGATTATAAACTGGATTTGAAATTAATTGCCGATGGCTTATATTCGATACGCTGATTTGTGAAAAAACCTTTCGCCCCACTACTTTTATTGATTTCTCTTCATTCGTTCGCAGCAGACCGGATGTTTCACCCCGACAGCGCTTACAGGCATTCCGTTGCTTTAAATTCTGAATACTTTTTCTCATCAAATGCAATTACTAACCGCTTTGCTTCTGCTTATTTGCTTGGCAAATTCATTGATGATAATATGAAAGATGATGTGAGTAATAAATTAGCTTCATTGAATCGATTTGGTGCCGGATTTAAAACAGAACTTCAGTATACATCAAGTAACGATACCGTTTTTTCTATTCCGAAGTCATTCTTCTCTGTTACACTGGGTGAAAATTTCCATATCAACAGCCGGTTTGGAAAGGATGTCTTCGAATTATATTTCCGTGGCAATAAAGATTATGCTGGTAAAACAGCAGATCTTGGAAAATTCGTATACAATCAGCTCGTCTGGCAAAATGCAAATTTTACATTTGGCCACGACTTTCGCAGGGATCTTAACCACTTCGGATATTCTGCAGGAATTAGTCTTATCAAAGGTCAAAAACTATATCATATCTCATCATCTCATGCTTCTCTTTTTACTGAGGAATATGGATCCTATCTTGATCTCAACGCAGAAATTTCAATCCGGCAATCTGATTCAGCTAAAAGCAAATTTATCTCGTGGAATGGCACAGGCACTTCCGCAAACGGCTCATTTTACTGGCAGGATAAAAATCAAAATACATTATCAATAACTGCTAACAACATCGGCTTCATTCAATGGAATAAAAATAGCTCCTTTGTTAAAGCAGATACATCTTTTCGATTTGAAGGAGTTGATGTCTCAAATTTATTTGATCTGTCTGATTCTGTAACGCAAAATGTTTCGCTCGATTCATCACTCGTTGAACCTTATCTTTCTTCGAGAGTTAAAAAATCATTTCTTAGCCCCTTGCCTGCTTTGGTAAATGTATCCTATCAATATATTCTTTCACCCGGAAAATCAGATCTGGTCGCTGATGTACGCTATTTGTTTTATGCCGAATCTACTTTGGAAGAATCAATAACATTCAACTATACTTTAAAATCCACCCATCGCTTTTCAGTTAAAGCTCGATATGGTGGATATTCGGGTTTTCAGGTAGGACTCGGATATAAATCATGGTTGTTTAACAGGATTATGCTGACAATTCAAAGTGACTATATAAGTAGTCTTTTGAATACGAAAAATGGTACCGGTCAGGGCGCTTTCGTATCTTTATCAACTTATTTCTAATCATGCTTAAGAATATTCCAAATATTAAAAATCTTTCATCCGGTAATTTCTTTCTACTTGCAGGTCCTTGCGTTGTTGAAAGTGAAGAAATGACTTTTAATATTGCCAAAAGTCTGCAGGAGATCACTGACAAACTTGAGATTCCTTTTATCTTTAAAGCAAGCTATAAAAAGGCAAACCGATCACGCCTCGATTCATTTTCAGGAATTGGAGATGAAAAAGCATTGGATATTTTAAAAAATGTCCGCGAGAGTTTAAAAGTTCCTGTTGTTACTGACATTCACGAAAGTACTGATGCTGAAATTGCTGCCAGATATGTCGACGTTTTACAGATACCTGCATTTCTTTGCAGACAAACAGAACTCCTACTTGCCGCTGCTAAGACAGGAAAAACAGTGAACATAAAAAAAGGACAATTTCTAAGTGGTGAATCCATGAAATTTGCTGTCGACAAGGTTCGTAATGCAGGCAATCAGAATGTGATGCTGACAGAACGAGGAAACTCATTCGGCTATCAGGACTTAGTTGTTGACTACAGAAATATTTATGAGATGCAGAAGATCAATGTGCCAGTCATTCTCGATGTAACACATTCACTTCAGCAACCGAATCAGTCGGGAGGAATTACCGGCGGACGTCCTGAATTAATTTCTCTCATTGCAAAAGCAGGAATTGCTGTTGGTGTAGATGGCATTTTTATTGAGACTCATCCCGATCCTGCCAATGCAAAATCGGATGGCGCCAATATGCTTAGACTGGATTTACTCGAAGATTTACTAATCAGAATGATCAAAATAAAAAAAGCAATAGCCTGATGTTTTTCAATCGTATTATCCTATTTATTGCATTGCTCCATTTTGCTTCTGACGCATATTCGCAGTCCATGTTCAGGCGGACATATGGATTAGGCGCAGTTAACGAATGCATTAAAGTTATTCAGACATCTGACAATGGCTTTGCCATTGCAGGTTCTACAACACCATTTGTTGGCGGTCAAACTGATTTCTATTTATTGAAAACCGATAGTATGGGAATTGACCAATATCAGGCCTCGTTTGGAAGCTCGGGAATTGATCAGGCAACATCCATTTATGAAATGCCTGACAATGGATTTATTGTCGCAGGAAATTCAAACGGATATTCATTAAATAACGATTACAACATACACCTTGTCCGAACAGATCAGACGGGCAGTGTATTGTGGACAAAAACTTTCGGTACAACGGACTGGGATTTTGTTTATGACATGAAACCCACACCTGACGGAAATCTATTGATAGCCGGAAACAGTTTTGGCTCAGGCAACGGAACATCTTCCGGATATATCGTAAAGATTGATACATCCGGAAATATTATCTGGCAAAAATTCATCGAACTAAATCAACTCGTAAATCTTAAAAAGATAGCAGTAAAACCCGATGGCAGTTTCGTTGTCTGCGGCAATGTTTCTCCCGTAAACTCCTATCCGAATGATGGCTTCATCGCATTTCTTGATGTAAACGGAGACACGACAAGAACTATCATATTTGATAATGGAAAACGCGAATCATTTAATGCTGTAGGATTTTTCACCGGCGGTGATCTGGCCATTTGCGGAACAACTATAGATTCGGCTAACAACAACAACAAAGATGAATTGATACTTCGAATTGATACATTGGGAACTCCAATCTGGTACTATGCATTTGCACAATCCGGTACAGATATCAGCAACGACTTAATTGTTTACAACGATACGCTTGTTATCGCCGGAGCCACGACGACATTTGCCGCGGGTAAATCAGATTTTCACATCGTACGATTCGATCAGAACGCTACATTTATCGACGGAAACACCTATGGTGGAGGTGAAGATGAATTTTGCAATAGCTTACTTTTTACCTATGACAGAGGTTTCCTTCTTGGCGGGACAACGACTACGTATGGTCCCTCACAACAAAGCATATTACTTGTAAAGTCTGATTATATTTTTACATACAATCCAAATGTCACAATTGACGTTTTTGAGTTAACGGAAAAAACAGATTGGAATATTTTCCCAAATCCATCAAAAGGAAATTTTTATGTGACAGGATTAAATAGCGGCAACTATCAAATCAGCGTTTTTAATAATTACGGAGAATTAATTCTGAAAAAATCGATAAGTAATTTTAATTCACAGATTGATATAACTCAGTTTGATTCCGGAATTTACCATATTGAAATCAGTGGAAAAACAAGTACCCTATCGAAACGAATTGTCCTCCTCAAATAATTGCATTACTCTGCCGATACAATTTTAAATTCCGTCCTTCTGTTTTGAGCTCGCCCACTTTCGGTCTTATTATCTGCAATTGGCTTTGAATCACCATATCCTTTCGATATCATCCGTTCAGCATTAATTCCATTGGCAAGCAAATAACTGAAAACAGACTTCGCTCTGCGTTCAGATAGAACCTGATTATATGGAACAGTTCCGACATTATCAGTATGTCCGCTTACTTCAAATTTTATTTTGGGATTTTTATTGAGGAAGGAAATAAGCTTATTCAGCTCAATCTTTGAAGCATCTTTGAGATCAAATTTATCGGTATCGAAAAAAATATTTTTAAGAACCATGCTCTCTCCTGCTTTAATTGGTTTCATCGGCACATCTTTTAAAAATGGCTCTTTGGATGACTTGGCATCCTGAAGTTCAAAATTCTCAGAATAGAAAAGGTAACCATCCTTCGATACATTTAAAGCATAACTTTTTCCCGTAGGTAATGCGACCAGAAATTCGCCATTACCGATATTCGAAGAAGAGCTGACGACCGTTTTTCCCGATTTAAGATCGATAAGTTCGAAACTAGCAGATAGAAATATTTTTGTGTCTGCATCATATACCTTCCCTTTCATATATGTAACCGGCTGTGGTCTTACTTTTTCATAAAGTGAAAACTGATACAGATCCAATCCGCCTTTTCCGCCTTCTCTATTGGATGAAAAATACGCCATTGTACCATCGGGGCTCACTAGCAATGAATTCTCATCTCTGATTGTATTGATGGGATAACCAAGATTCTCAGGTTCTCCCCATTCTCCTGACGAATCCCTTCTGCTTACAAAAATATCCTGACCACCCATTCCCGGATGACCATCGCTGGCAAAATAAAGAGTCTGATCATCGGGATGAATGAAGACAGACATCTCATCACCGGATGTATTGATTTTATCGCTGACAGAAACCGGTTCAGTCCAGGCAGAATTATCACCAATACGAGACATATAAATATCGTATTGAATAAGATTATCACTTCCTTTTATTTTGCGAACAAAATAAAGTGTTCTTCCATCCGAAGAAAATGAAGGTTGACTTTCCCAGCTGCCGGAATTGATAGGAGCTTCCAGATTTCTTGGTTTGGCGAATTTATCACCATTCTTTTTAGCGATAAAAATATCACAGCTTCCGTTGGTTTTACGCGCATCGATATTAGAATACTTTTCTTCGCAGGCAGTAAAAAACAGATATTGTCCGTCGGCAGATAAAGACGGAGCCCCTTCATTGCCACTCGTGTTAATCTCCGTCAATGGCAACGCATTTGTCCAGCTATTATTTATTCGTTTACTCACATAAAAATCTTCTTGCTGACGATTATTAGCATCAGGAAGGCGACGGGTAAATAAAAACGTTTTTCCATCTGCTGTAATCGCCGGAAAATATTCTTCGAATTTAGAATTGATGCTATCACCCATATTCACCGGCGCAAAAGGGACAGGATTGTTTACTGCCTGTTCGGCAAATGTTGCATTCTTTATAAGTTGCCGGGCTTTTGATTTCAGATCGCTTCCGATTTTCTGATATGTAAGAAATTTTTCCAGGTGAGTACGTGCATCAGCATATTTTCCGGTGATGTACTCAATCCTCGCCTGTGAAAAATAATTGTTCGGAAAAAAATCAGGATTGATACGATTCGCATCGTTATATGACATTATCGCTTTGTCATACTGCTTCATATCAGAATAAATATTGGCGCGCAGAATATGAGCCTCAACAAACTTCGGGTCCTCCTTAATTGCTATATCAAGTGACTCAATGGCTTTTTCATTGCTTCTTGCATTGTAAAATTTAATCGCCGTTTCAAAATTACGAATAGCCTTAGGAACAGAACTCGTATATTCCTCCTGAGAGAATAATGACTGAGAAATAAAAACCAAAAACGCAATCCAAATTATTCTCTTCATTACTGAATTAATTTTAATTGTTGACAACAAAATACATGATGCAACATACTGAAAAAATGTTTTCGCACATTTTCAAAATATTAATTTCTACGGGATCCCGATAACCTTATGTGTCTGTAACGAAATCCTCCAGCGAACATTTTCTTTTACATAATCGATGATAGAAGGCATTATTTTATCGAAAACAGAAAATTCCGGTTGAAGAAACAAGTTACAGTCTTTACTAACAAGAGAAATGTGTTTTTCTGCCCAGTCGAAGTCACTTTTATTATAAACGATGACTTTCAGTTCATCAGCTCTTACCAGTACTTCGGACAATGGTGCTTTAAATTTTTTAGGTGAAACACATATCCAGTCCCAATCGCCAGTCAGGTTATATGCTCCGCTTGTCTCAATAAAACATTGAATATTATTTTTCCGAAATTCATCCGTCAGAGGCTGCAGATCATACATAGCAGGTTCGCCACCGGTGATAACCACTTTATCAGCTCCGGATTTCAAAACATGTTTCAGCATTTCGTCAATGCTTATCAATGAATGCTTGTCTGCATCCCATGATTCTTTCACATCACACCAGACACAACCAACATCACAACCACCGAGACGAAGAAAGTAAGCCGCCTTGCCTGTATTAAATCCTTCACCCTGTATGGTGTAGTATTCTTCCATTAAAGGATATTGAAGCAAAGTCATTTTATAATCTTTATTAAATTTTAATTTTATGATTGATAGAAAAATTGTGCTTTACACTATCAAAATTGAATTTCCTTTTTAGAAGACCGGAGAGTATTCTTTAAAAGACCGATAATCGTCATCAATCCAACTCCACCCGGAACAGGTGTAATCCATGAAGCCTTTTTGGAAACTTCCTGGAAGTCGACATCACCTGTTATCTTAAAACCACTCTTTGTTTCTGTTGAGGGTATTCTTGTTATTCCAACATCGATAACGACAACTCCATCCTTTACCATTTCTGCTTTGACAAATCCCGGGCGACCGATTGCCGCTATCAGAATATCTGCTTTTTGTGTTATTGCTGGAAGGTCCACAGTCTTGCTGTGACAAAGTGTTACCGTGCAATTTCCGGGATATGCATTGCGCGACATTAAAATACTCATTGGCATGCCTACTATATTGCTTCTGCCGATGATTACGCAATACTTTCCCTCTGTCTCAACTTTAAAATGTTCGAGCATCAGCAATATTCCATAGGGGGTTGCCGGAATATAACAAGGAAGATTTTGCATCATCCGTCCGGTGTTTACAGGATGAAATCCATCAACATCTTTAGCCGGAGAAATTGACTCCATTACCTTTTGTACGTTTATATGTGCCGGCAATGGCAGCTGAATCAGAATTCCATCAATGGAATTATCAAAATTAATTTCGTTGATCTTTGTGAGTAACTCAACTTCGCTAACATTATCAGGGAAACGAATAAGAGACGATTTAAAACCGACTTCAGCACAGTTCTTGACTTTGCTGGCAACATACGTTTCCGAAGCACCGTTATTGCCGACTAAAACTGCACACAGATGTGGTGCCCGCAAACCATGAGCGACCATCTTCTCCACTTCAGATTTTAACTGAAGTTTTATTTCTGTACTTGCAAGTTTTCCGTCTAGAATCATCTTGTTAATTTGAGAATTTGAGAATGTGCTAATTTGAAAATGGTTTTTGCATCTTCAAAGTTGGAATGAATACAATCTGAGTTTTACTTTATTAAAAAAAAATTACTTGAACTGAGGCGGCTGAATTTTCAAATTAGCACATTCTCAAATTCTCAAATTACCTCCTCATTCCCGGCATATTCCTCATCATCTTCGCTGCCTGATCTTTATTCGAGAAGACCTTCATCATTTTTCTCATCTCATCAAATTGTTTGATAAGTTTATTTACTTCCTGAATGCTTGTACCGCTTCCATTCGCAATCCGCTGACGCCTTGTTCCATTAAGCAGTGCAGGATTGG
This sequence comes from Bacteroidota bacterium, assembly GCA_031427625.1. Classification (GTDB taxonomy): domain Bacteria; phylum Bacteroidota; class Bacteroidia; order AKYH767-A; family 2013-40CM-41-45; genus JADKIH01. Next base: position 72,842 of record JANPNV010000097.1, on the reverse strand, counting down.
CTCTTTCTACAGGTGTCATCGATTGAATGATGGCTTCAATATGTTTGAATGAGTCGTTGCTGATATCTATATCTTTAATCGCTTTACCTGCTCCAGGAATCATTCCCAGCAAGTCTTTCATGTTTCCCATCTTCTTGATCTGCTGAATCTGATTCAGAAAATCGTCGAAGCTAAACTGATTCCTTGCAATTTTCTTCTGCAGTTTTGCAGCTTCAACAGAGTCGAATTGTTCCTGAGCTTTCTCGACAAGCGAAACGATATCACCCATGCCGAGAATTCTGTCGGCCATACGTGCAGGATAAAATATGTCCAGGGCATCGAGTTTCTCGCCAGTACCAACAAACTTTATTGGTTTGTTTACCACTGATTTGATAGACAAAGCCGCGCCACCACGCGTATCACCGTCGAGTTTAGTAAGCACCACACCATCGAAATCGAGACGGTCGTTAAATGTTTTTGCAGTATTGACAGCATCCTGACCTGTCATCGCATCGACAACAAATAAAATTTCATTTGGATTGATCGCCTTTTTTATCGCCGCGATTTCATTCATCATCTCTTCGTCGATCGCAAGTCGACCGGCCGTATCAATGATGACAAGATTTCTGTTATTCGCTTTCGCAAATGCGATTCCGTTTTTTGCAATCTCCACCGGATTTTTATTGTCCGGCTCACTATATACAGGAACATCAATCTGTTCGCCCAGGACTTTTAACTGATCGATGGCTGCAGGTCTGTAAACGTCGCAGGCAACAAGTAATGGGAGTTTCTGTTTTTTTGATTTCAGAAAAGCAGCAAGTTTTCCTGACAAAGTTGTTTTACCCGAACCCTGTAATCCTGCCATGAGGATGATAGCAGGATTTCCATTTAGGTTTATATCAACCTTTTCACCACCCATCAAATTTGCAAGCTCATCATGTGCAATCTTAATCATGAGCTGTCCGGGCGAAACGGCTGTAAGCACATTTTGTCCGAGAGCCTTTTCCTTTACTATATCAGTAAATTGTTTGGCAACTTTGAAATTGACATCGGCATCGAGAAGAGCTTTTCTAACTTCCTTCATTGTTTCCGCGACGTTGATCTCGGAAATCTTACCTTCTCCTTTTAATACTTTAAACGCTCTTTCGAGTTTATCACTTAGACTTTCGAACATAAGACTGGATTTTATTGTCCGCATTCCATTCAGAATACCTGAATATGGCGGTAAAGAATTTTGCGTCGCAAAAATACGACAAATCGGCTAATCGGCTAATTGAATTTTCAGTCCGTCGTACGCACAACGGATATTTGAAGGCAGTTCCTTATTGACATCTTCGTGTTTTCCTAACTGATGACTGATATGCGTCAGGAAGGCCTTTTGCGGCGAGAGTTCTTCCACGAGTTTGACAGCTTCAGCCAGATTAAAATGTGAAACATGTTTTTCCTTCCGAAGCGAATTAAGCACGAGCACTTCAGAATTTTTAATGATTTCTTTTGAAGCATCATCGATGAAATTCGCATCTGTTATGTAACTGAATCCACCAATCCGAAATCCGAGAACAGGAAGGTCGAGATGCATGACAGGAACAGGGATAATCCGGAAACCGCCGGCTGTAAATGGTTGTTCATGGATGGTATGCATGAGAATTCGCGGAATGCCGGGATAATTTAAGCCTGAAAATATATAGAAAAACTCTCTCTGTAATGCCGTTTGTACACGCTCACTTGCATATACATCCATCGGTTTTTTATGAATATAATTAAAAGCTCTTACATCATCGAGTCCGGCAATATGATCTTTATGCTCATGAGTAAAAATTACAGCATCGAGGGAATTTACTTTTTCTCTCAGCATCTGCTGCCTGAAGTCAGGCCCGATATCAATTACAATGCGGGAAGAATTATTTTCGATCATGACAGACGATCTAAGTCGCTTATCATGTGGGTCTGGAGAATTGCATACGTTGCAGGGACAGCCAATCATTGGCACACCTTGTGAAGTTCCCGTACCAAGAAATGTAATTTCCATCAGCTTAGAAATGCAATATTATGTTGTGATATCAACCTTGGTATCTTTTACCTGCTGAAGAAATTTCCTGTTTTTTTCGTCGAGCAGGTTTTCATCCAGCTGCAGGTTTTGAATTGCATCAATCAGATAAGCAACCTTCGTCTCGACCAATGCAAATTTATTCAATACGATAACATTGGAAGACTCAATTAGACAACTCCCTGATTTAAAGTTACCTTTCTCATTTCTAACTGTATAGCCGGACATTTTCAAAAGCTCTTCCAGTTTATCGAGTGAATGTTGTGTTAGTTTAATCATATTTGCAAATATAAAGGTTACAGGTGATCATCCTTTATGAGAAACCAAATTTAATTGTTTTCTTTGCGGAATTTTAAAATAAAGATTTATTGTGTTAATCGCTGTTCCTAAGGAATTAAATGATTTTGAGAAACGTGTAGCATTGACTCCCGATGTGGTTCAATCGCTGACTAAAGCAGGTTTCGAAGTTGTTGTTGAGAAAGATGCAGGGCTGAATTCATTTTTCGACAATTCGTCCTATGAAAAAGCGGGAGCGAGAATTCTTAACAGTCCTGACGAAGTTTACAGAACTGCTGATATATTATTGAAAGTAAATCCTCCATCAGAAGCCGAAATTGGCCTGATGAAGAAAGAATCCATCCTCATATCTCTTTTTTATGCTTCTTCCAATTCAAAATTGATTGAAGCTGCTTCGCGACAAGGAATCAGTGTATTTTCAATGGATGCTATTCCAAGAATTTCAAGAGCCCAAAAAATGGATGTCCTGAGTTCTCAGGCCAACCTTGCCGGGTATAAAGCAGTGATAATCGGAGCTGCAGCGCTTGGGAAAATTTTTCCTTTGTTGATGACGGCGGCGGGAACTATAAAGCCATCACGAGTTGTAATCATGGGTGCAGGCGTTGCAGGACTTCAGGCAATTGCTACAGCAAAACGACTAGGCGCTATTGTAGAAGTTTCAGACATCCGTCCAGAAACGAAAGAACAGGTAGAATCACTCGGAGGAAAATTTATCGTTGTTGAAGGTGATACATCAATAAAGCTGGAAGGCGGATACGTTAAAAATGTTTCTGAAGAGTTCCTTAAAAAGCAACAATTACTAATTGCAAAACATATTTCTGAGGCTGACCTAGTAATCACTACAGCTCTTATTCCCGGAAGAAAGGCACCAATGTTGGTTACTTCTGATATGGTGAAATCGATGAAGCCGGGTTCAGTAATTGTCGATATGGCAGTGAGCCAGGGCGGCAATTGTGAAATGAGTGAAATGAACAAAACAGTAGTAAAGAATGGAGTGACGATCATCGGCGAATCCAATCTTCCGAGTTTGTTGCCGCTGAATGCTTCTGAATTGTACGCTAAAAATATTCAGGCATTTCTTCTACATCTCGCTACTAAAGACGGAATGAAGTGGGAACTTGAAGAAGAAATAACAAAAGGCTCTCTTATCGTTCACAATGGTAAAACAGTTTTTGCTTCTGCAAGTGTAAGTGCTTAATCAACTTATCATTTATCAATTAATAAAACGATGAACGATTTAATAACATTCCTCGGGGAAAACATTGACAAGATCTATGTGGTAATCCTGAGTATTTTCGTTGGTGTTGAAGTAATCGGAAAAGTTCCTTCCGTTTTACATACACCTCTTATGTCGGGTGCGAATGCTATTCACGGAGTAGTAGTAGTAGGATCAATAATCGTAATGCTAAACGCAGAACCGGATAACATCCTTCTCCTCAGTCTCGGCTTCGTAGCCGTTATTCTCGGTACATTGAATGTTGTAGGTGGTTTTGTCGTAACTGACAGAATGCTGGAAATGTTCAGCAAAAAAGGAAAGAAGTAATTTTTCAACGACAATGACGAACCTACATCTCTTAAATATTATATACCTGATTGCTTCCGTAACGTTTGTTATCGGATTGCAGATGCTTGGCGGTCCACGTACGGCAAGGAAAGGAAATCTGATCGCAGCATTCGGAATGACACTTGCCGTAGTAGCAACCATTCTGCTTCATGAAGGCGAAGTTTCTACAATCATCTACATGTTGATCGGCGGTGCATTGGTTATTGGAAGCGTTATCGGCTGGGTAGTAGCAAAAAAAGTAAAGATGACTTCGATGCCGGAAATGGTATCACTCTTTAATGGAATGGGTGGAGCCTGTGCTGCTCTTATTTCATTGCTAGAATTTCATCATAACATTGGCATTGCCTCAAGAGTCGGAATAATCATGGCAGGACTTGTAATCGGAAGCGTTTCGTTTTCGGGAAGTATCGTTGCATTCATGAAACTGAATGGCACAATGAGAAAGTCTATTCGTTTACCAAAATACAATTCAATTAATCTTGTACTGATGCTGATTACCGTATCTATGGCTACTTATATTACAGTATCAGGAAGCGGTAGTCCGGTTTTACTTTATTCTGCATTTGCACTTGCATTATTGTACGGTGTATTTTTCGTTATGCCAATCGGCGGTGCCGATATGCCAGTTGTTATTTCTCTCCTTAACTCATTCACTGGACTAGCAGCTGCTTTCGGCGGATTCCTATATAACAATCAGGTGATGCTTACAGGAGGAATTCTTGTTGGATCTGCCGGAACGATTCTTACACTTGCCATGTGCAAAGCGATGAACAGACCATTATTCAATGTCATCTTTGGTGCATTCGGTGAAACAGCAGTAGCAGGAACAACATCCAGCGCAAAAGGAAGCATCAAGGATATTACAGTAAGTGATGCCGCCGTGCTCATGAATTATTCGAAGAAAGTAATCATCGTACCGGGTTACGGACTTGCTGTAGCGCAGGCGCAACATGTGATACATGAACTTGAAATGGTTCTAGAAGCACGTGGCGTTGACGTGAAATATGCTATCCACCCTGTAGCAGGAAGAATGCCCGGTCATATGAATGTATTGCTGGCCGAGAGTAATGTGGATTACGGAAAACTTCTCGAGATGGATGAGATCAATCCAGAATTCTCCAGTACCGATGTTGTCCTTGTTGTAGGTGCAAACGATGTAGTAAATCCTGCAGCGAAAACAGATCCCTCCTCTCCTATTTACGGAATGCCAATACTAGATGTAGAGAATGCAAAACACATCATCGTAAATAAACGTAGTATGAATGCAGGCTATGCAGGAATTGAGAACGAACTTTTCTACGATCCGAAAACAAGTATGCTTTTCGGCGATGCAAAGGATGCATTGACAAAATTGGTGACTGAAATTAAAGCACTTTAAATAAAGAATTAAAATTAACAACAATAAATAAAATGAACAAGACATTCACAATGATTAAGCCTGATGCAGTTGGAAACAATCACATCGGACCGATATTAGCAAAGATCAATGAAGCCGGATTTAGAATCGTGGCTATGAAATATACAAGTCTTACTCCTGAGCGTGCGGGTGAATTTTATTCAGTACACAAAGAGCGTCCGTTTTACAACGATCTTGTAAAATATATGTCATCCGGGCCACTTGTTGCAGTTATCCTCGAGAAAAATAATGCTGTAGAAGATTTCCGCAAGCTGATTGGAGCAACCGATCCGGCTAAAGCAGAAAAAGGAACCATCCGTAATCTCTTTGCAAAATCAATCGAAGCGAATGCTGTTCACGGTTCAGATAGCGATGAGAATGCTGCTATCGAAGGAAGTTTCTTCTTTTCCGCTCTGGAAAAATTTTAAAGAACGCTGAAAGGCTGGATCAAAGATTATTTATTAATCAAGGCCCTCATTTTATTGTGATGTAATTCAATTCAGCGATTAGTAAAATTGCTGAATGAACCCCGTATAATAATTTGGTGAATTAGGATGCGCAGGGATATACTTTAGTTTCAATAAAATTAAGCTGCGTCATTTTACTCATTGTGTCACTATTAAGTTGGCGCAGTTGTTAATTAGGACGAATAACTTTATTTAAAAACTACTTCATCCAAAACATCGCCACCTGCTTCATCATTCAGTAGTTTTCTGATTTTTTCTCTTTCCTGAAAAAGTTCCTGACGCAGGGAAGCAGAATTTAGAGTGATGAATAATTTTTTACCGTAAATCTTAACCTCTTCAGTCCGGTTCGCTACGGTTGGCCCCATGATTTTTTCCCAGGAAGCAATCAGCTTATACTCGCGCATTTTATCGTCAAGCTTAAACGTCTTCAGCATGGATTCTACTGCCTGTTTCAGAGTTTGATCGTTTGATTTACGCATGGTGTTCCTTGTTTTTTTTTGTTAAAATCAATACTAAAAATCACTTTTAAGAAAACAATTTTTGAAAAATAATTTCTGCATAAAAACAAAAGAGCCCTATCCTATTTTGACTTTCTCTATATATACCGAACTTGCAAAATTCCCATCATCACATTCTCAAATTCTCAAATTCCCTCCCCACAACCTTTCCCTCTTTCACCGGAAACATTCGTATAGGAACACCAATTTCACTAAAGATTGTACTTACCCTATCGGGATGTGTATCCGTAATAAATATCTGTCCGAAGTTATCCTGACTTACGAGTTGCATTAATTTTCCTACACGTGTATCATCGAGTTTGTCGAAAATATCATCGAGCAAAAGTACCGGTTGCAATCCCTTGTGACGACTTATGAAATCGAAATGAGCCAGTTTAAGAGCGATAAGAAATGACTTCTGTTGACCTTGCGATGCAAACCGTTTCACCGGAAAACCGTTTATAAAGAAAAGTAAATCGTCTTTATGCGGTCCGACAGATGTATACTGAAGTATGCGATCACGTTCTGTGGATTCGTTCAGAAGTACATTGAAGTCACCGTCGTTAAGGTGAGAATCGTATCGTATGTCTACTGATTCCTTCTCATCAGAAATAAACAGGTAGTATTTTCGAAAAATAGGAATCAGTTCTTCAATAAAACGGGTACGTGTAGCATGAATCCGTTTTCCGGAAAACTCCAGCTGATCGTTCCATATCTGTAATGAGTCGATGTCGAAATTTCTGGATTGTGCAGCCAGTTTCAAATATGCATTTCGCTGAACTACTGCCTTCGAGTAACTGATAAGTTGCTCGAGGTAATGGCGATCGAACTGAGAGATAATGCTGTCGAGAAATTTCCGCCTGTCTTCGCTTCCATCTGTAATCAGGCATGTATCTGTAGGAGAAATCATGACTACTGGCAGCAGTCCGATATGATCGGCCAGTCTTTCGTATTCCTTCTGATTCCGTTTAAAAATTTTCTTCTGACCCCGTTTGAGTCCACAGGAAATATTTTCATCCACTCCATTTAACTCAAATGTCCCCTGTATTAAGAAAATATCTTCTTGCAGCTTAATGTTTTGTCCGTCGATTGCATTGAAATAGCTTTTGCATAGCGACAGGTAATGTATGGCATCCAGTAAATTCGTTTTTCCCTCACCGTTGCCACCGACAAATGCATTTACACCGGCTTCCGGTTCAATAGAAGCTTCAAAATAGTTTTTAAAATTTACGAGGGACAGTTTCTTCAGATGCATTACCTGCGAAGATAAGAAGCGGAAGCGATAAATTCCGCCAAATCATTTTAATAAAGCTCCTGGATGACAGAAATATCCACTATATCCTGTGAAAAACTCTCCCAAATACCTGTGTATATGGCCGTTTATTTCTATCTTTGATGGTATAATTTTTCCGGGACCAAACTGTTTACATGGAAGAAGAAGAATTCCCCACCTCAGGCGAGCAACAAAATCACATCCGTCATTCGATAGAACGATACGAAGAAATGATACGCAACAAAGATGCGTATTTCTTTGATGTTGATGCATTCCTGAATATCCTTGATTATTACATCGAACGCAACGATCCGAATATGGCATTGCAGGTCGTTGAATTTGCGCAGAACCAGCATCCGGCCTCTGTCGAATTCTTATTGCGACAGGCTCAGATTCTGGCAATGGTAGATCGGTTCGATGCAGCCTTGTCAATTCTTGAAAAGGCAGAGACACTTACTCCGCTTGATGCTGATTTGTTCATGATCCGCGGCAGCATTTATTCACAACAACAAAAATTTGAACTGGCAATCGAAAACTTTAATAAGGCAATTCCACTTGCCGAAGAGCTCGATCTTCTATATCTGAATCTTGCCTATGTATATGAAAGCTGGGGCGATTACGATAAGGCCATCGATTATTTAAAACTGAGTCTGGAGGATAATCCCGCCAATGAAATTTCGCTGTACGAACTTGCTTTTTGCTTTGAGTTCACCGAACGTTTCGACGACAGTATTGCATTCTACACACGTTTTATCGATTTACAACCATACAGTTTCGCTGCCTGGTACAACCTCGGAAACGTTTATAACAGACTGAACCAGTTTGAAGAAGCACTTGAGTCATATGATTATTGCCTCGCTATTAAAGATGATTTCTCATCGGCCTATTTCAACAAAGGAAATACGTTGGCAAATCTGATGCGATATAGTGAAGCAATCGAATGTTATAAAAAGACATTTGAATTCGAAGCTCCTGATGCGCTTACATTTTATAACATTGGCGAATGTTATGAGCAGTTAGAGGATATGCATCGTGCCCGTGATTATTATAAAAAAGCAACGAAACTCGAACCAGGACTTGCAGAAGCATGGCTAGGTATCGGCATCACGCTACAGAATGAAGAACGATGGTTTGAGGCAACGCATTATATCAGGAAAGCTTTAGAGCTGGAAGATAAAAATGCAGAATTCTGGTTTGCTTTAGGCGATGCAGAATATCACATGGAAAATTATCTGAATGCTGAAACTGCCTATAAAAAAGTAATCGACCTTGATCCTGCCAATTCTGATATCTGGCTTGAATATACTCACTTGCTTCTGGTCGATAACAGGGCTGATGAAGTTTTCGAGCAAATGCAAAATGGACTGGTGTTTCATCCAAACAATGCAGAACTTTTATATAGATTAGCCTGCTATTATTATCTGATGGGAAACATCCATGAATCATATAGAATTCTCGCTGATGCACTTGATATCAATGTTCAGCTTTCTACTACTGTTTTTGAATATGCTCCTGCTATGGAAAACGACAAACATATTCTTGAATTGATTGACATTTATAAAAATCGTATATGAATTTTTTTCTCGACAGCATTCCAGAGCGGAGCGTAAAGCCGCGTGAGAGTGGATTGACAATGGTGATGGATAAAGGATTAAGCTGCCGTCAGGCAGAAGATGTCCTTGACGTATCGTCTGATTACATCGACATTGTAAAACTTGGATTTGGCAGTTCTTTTATTACGCCCCATCTGGAAAAAAAACTGGCTATCTACAGATCCGCCAATATTCCAGTTTATCTTGGCGGAACGCTTCTCGAAGCATTTATAATAAGAAATAAATTTGATGACTATCTAAAACTCATCGACAAATACAAACTCTCTCATGCAGAAGTAAGTGATGGCAGTATCACACTCGAGCACGATGAAAAACTGGATTACATCAGAAGACTCTGCAAACATGCCATCGTTATTTCCGAAGTTGGCTCGAAGGAAGAGGGCATAATCATTCATCCGAACAAATGGATCGAACTGATGGAAAAAGAATTACAAGCCGGTGCCTGGAAGGTGATTGCAGAAGCAAGAGAAAGTGGAACAGTCGGAATTTATCGTCCCAACGGAAAAGCGCATGTCGTCCTCATCAATAAAATTATATCACGTATCCCTTCTGATAAAATTATCTGGGAAACGCCCAATAAAAACGGGCAGGTTTATTTTATAAATCTTCTGGGAGCAAATGCAAACCTCGGGAATATTGCCCCGACAGAAGTAATAGCTCTTGAATCGCTTCGTATCGGACTTCGCAGTGATACTTTCTTTACATTTCTGGAAAAACACAAGGTCTGAGACCGTTGATGGTTTTTAATAATGCCCCATTTTCTCAGTTTTTGAAAAATGTAATTAACTGATTTTTTCATGCAAGACGATCGTTCCATTTTCATGCGTCGTTGTCTGGAACTTGCTTCCAACGGAGCCGGTAATGTGTCGCCAAACCCATTAGTAGGCGCCGTATTAGTTCACGAGAACAAAATCATCGGTGAAGGATGGCATCAAAAAATCGGTGAGGCGCATGCTGAAGTTAATGCAATCGACATGGCCGTTAAAAACGGATTTAGTAATGTATTAAGTCGGTCAGAATTATTCGTCAGCCTCGAACCCTGTTCTCATTATGGTAAAACTCCGCCTTGTACGGAACTCATCATCAAACATAATATTCAAAAAGTAACCATCGGATGCCGGGATCCATTTCCGGAAGTAAATGGTAAGGGAATAAAATATCTTCAGGAAGCAGGAGTCACAGTTGAAGAAAATCTTTTGTCCGATGAATGCAAAATTATGAACAGGAGATTTATCACCTTTCATACAAAGAAGCGCCCCTTTATTATTTTAAAATTCGCTCAGTCAGGCGATCATTACCTGGCACCGCTACCAGGCAAATCGGGTAAAATCAGCAATGATTATTCAGACAAACTTGTACATAGATGGAGAAGTGAGGAAGATGCAATATTAGTAGGAACAAAAACGGCGGCATTAGATAACCCTCGTCTGACTGTAAGAAACTGGACAGGAAGAAATCCTGTACGCCTCACCATCGACAGATTATTAAAACTTCCTGTTGATCTGCATCTTTTCGATACTTCAGCCCCGACACTCATCTTCAACAATATAAAAGATGAGCAATCAGGAAGTGTTGAATTCATCAAAATTAATTTCGATGAAAATGTATTGAATCAGATACTGAATAGGTTATACAGTCGCAATATACAGTCGCTTATTGTAGAGGGTGGGAAAAATGTACTTCAGCAATTTATCGATCAATCGTTGTGGGATGAGGCCCGGATCATCACAGCAGAAAAAAAATTCGGCGATGGAATAAAATCACCCGATATTCCCGGCAGAGTGATTAGTAGCGACAATATACACGGAGATGTTATTACAATCTTAAAACCTATTTTCGCCGATTAATAAGTGTCTGCATCAACCTATGAAATTACTACGAAATCTCTGTTCCATTCATGCTCCATCAGGCGAAGAGGAAGCTATGACTGATTTTCTGATCAATTATATTAAAGAAAATGAGCATCAGTGGAATAATAAGCCTGAAATTTTTTACGGTGATAATTTTCAAAATTGCATTGTTTTAGTTTTCGGAAAGCCAAGAACTGCTGTTTATGCCCATATAGATTCAATTGGCTTTACAGTCCGATATAATAATCAGCTGGTAAAAATAGGATCACCGCGTGTAGAAAATGGATTTATCCTGAAAGGCTTTCATGACAAAATGCAATTTGAATATGCAATGAAACTTGATGCTGATAAAAATATTGTCCTTCAAGCAGCAGTAGAAATAGATCGAGGTATCAATCTGACTTTCAAAGAGAATTGGAGAGAAGATAAAGAATACGTTCAATGCTGTTACATGGATAATCGCCTTGGTGTATGGAATGCTTTACGACTTTGCGAAACTATTTCGGACGGAGCCATTGTTTTTTCATGCTGGGAAGAACATGGAGGAGGCAGTGTACCCTTTCTTTCCAGATTCCTCTATGATACCTATCAAATAAAACAAGCTCTTATAAGCGATATAACATGGGTTACGGAAGGAGTGTTTCCTGGAAAAGGTGTTGCCGTATCCTTACGGGACACAGGATTACCCAGGAAAAAATTTACAGATAAGATCGTAGCACTCTCTAAAGAAAGTGGTATTCCGTTTCAAGTTGAAGTAGAAGGTTCAGGCGGTAGCGACGGCACAGAACTTCAGAAACAGCCCTACCCCATCGATTGGTGCTTTGTGGGTGCACCGGAAGATTTTGTGCATTCGCCAGATGAGAAAGTACATAAGCGAGATATTGAATCCATGTTAAACCTTTACAGGTATCTGATGGAAAAATTGTAAGGCTCGATAGATGCTTGAAGCTTTGGAATTAAAAATAACTTTTCATTACCTCCATTAAATCTGCAGGCGGAACAGAAGGCTTTCCTGTTGTTTTATTCACGAACACCAGCGTAGTTTCAGCTTTATTCAAGAGTTCCATTGTTTCATTATACGTTTCATACTGAAATCGAATTCTTGCTCCGGGCAATTCTGAGATGGTTGTCTTAATTGTAAGAAGATTGTCGTAATAAGCCGGCCGAAAATATTTAATTGAAAATTCAAGCACAGGAAGAATCACACCTTCTTCTTCAAGTTTTTTATAGGTAAAGCCGATACTTCTGAGCATTTCTACCCGTGCGACTTCAAAATAGGCAGCATAATGACCATAATATACATATCCCATCTGATCAGTCTCTGCATATCTGACTCTTATAGTAATATCATTGGAAAGCATCGAAGATTTTTTTTTGCGAAGATATGATGCGAATCAATTTTTCCTAAACTTGTGAAAGAATATAAAAGTTCAGTTTTCGGGATGAGAATTCTTACTGTATTGTCAATTGTATTGTCTGTTATCTGCTGCAGACCTACTTATACGCTTCAAAAATCAGAACAGAAGGAATATGTTTTTACGGATACGACTTTTTCGGGGATCGACAGCACATTAGATAAATTCATTCAGCCTTACCGGGAAAAAATGGTAGGTGAAATGAATACTGTACTGGCAGAAAGTGAAAATGCGCTAGAGAAGGGACTTCCGGAGAGTCGTTTAGGAAACTTTGTTTCTGATGCTTGTATGAGTGAATCCGAAAAAATGTTTTATCCTTCTGATAATCATCAAGCCGATTTTGCAATTTTTAATACTGGAGGATTAAGGCGATCCCTTCCAAAAGGCAAAATAACGCGTGGCGATGTTTTCGAATTAATGCCATTCGAAAATGAACTTGTTGTTTTAACGATGGATGGCAACCTTGTCAAAAAGATTTCTAACTTCATCGCTTCAAAAAACGGAGCACCGGTTTCAGGAATTCGTTTCATAATAAAAAACAAAACAGCAACAGACATATTTATACAGGGAAAACCATTAGATACGCTCGGGACTTATAAAATGCTGACGTCCGATTATCTTGCAAACGGCGGCGATTCATTTGAACTTTTAAAAGATGTACCTCGTGAATCAGTAAATTTAAAAGTAAGGGACGCATTAATTCAGTACCTTACAAAATCAGGGAACGAAAAGAAAATTATTTCTATTAATCTTGACGGAAGAATCAGCAATGCACAATAGAAGAGATTTTATAAGAACCGTTGCAAGTGGAATGGCTTTAGCAGGATTAAGTTCACTGCCAATCGGAGCCTTTGCCGAACGTCGCCTTACTAAAATCACGATACTTCATACAAATGACGTGCATAGCCGAATTGATCCATTTCCGCTTAACGATCCAAAATATCCGGGAATGGGTGGAGTTGCAAGACGTGCAGCTCTTATTAATAAAATAAGGTCGGAAGAAAAGAATGTTCTCCTTTTTGATGCCGGAGATATTTTTCAGGGAACACCCTATTTCAATTTGTATGGCGGTGAACCTGAACTGCGGCTAATGAGTAAGATGGGTTATGATGCTGCTACAATCGGCAATCATGATTTTGATAATGGCATCGAAGGACTTGCAAAACGATTACCGGATATGAATTTTCCTTTTCTAAATACAAATTATAATTTTAAAAACACACCATTAGAAAATAAAATCATACCTTTTCAAATCTTTAAAAAAGGAGGAATTAAAACCGGAGTTTTCGGAATAGGAATTGAGTTAAAAGGACTTGTAGATCCGAAACTTTATGGTAATACGCAGTACGAAAACCCTCTTGAACATGCGAATAAAATGTCAGACCAATTAAAAAAAGAACATAAGTGCGATCTCATTATATGCCTTTCCCATCTAGGGTATCGCTACGATGACAATAAAATTTCTGATGAAGTTCTTGCAAAACAAAGTTCAGGAATTGACCTCATCCTCGGTGGTCACACACATACATTTCTTGATAAACCGGTAAGTTATCTGAACCGTGACGGAAAAGAAATTTTGGTCGCACAAGTTGGATGGGCAGGAATAAGATTAGGACGTGTCGATTATTTTTTCGATACTGCAGGAAGAAAAAAAGAAACAGTTTCCTCTACTGTAAAAATTATTGAAAATACAATAGCAGTCTGATTTTTTTTTTATGTTTTTTTACAAAATATTTGTTGGCAGAAACATTAAACAACTAAGAATAAAATACTCTAACCCAAGCGCGGGTAATTTTTAAACAGAAACATAAACAACTTCAAAAAAACTTTTCTTGAAAACAACAATGGAGAAAACTTGCGAAAGCGTCTGGAACAAATGCTTGCAGATAATAAAAGATAACGTAAGTGCTCAGAGCTTTAAAACTTGGTTTGATCCAATCAAGCCAGTAAAACTAGATGGAAAAATTCTAACCATCGAAGTACCCAGCCAATTTTTTTATGAGTGGCTTGAGGAACACTACATTACTCTTTTACGGAAAACAATCCGGCAGCAACTAGGAAACGATGGACGTCTCGAATACAGCATCATAATGGAACATGCTACTGCTGAATCCAAGCAGTATACAGTAAAGATCCCTACACGTACCCATGGTGACCTTAAAAATACACCTGTGAACATCCCCCTTGGTTCTTCCAAGGATACAATCAGAAACCCCTTCATCATTCCGGGATTAAAGAAAGTAAATGTAGAATCACAACTGAATCCGAATTATACTTTCGAAAATTTTATTGAAGGCGATTGTAACCGACTGGCTCGTTCTGCCGGATATGCCGTCTCCTCCAAACCAGGAGGTACTTCTTTCAACCCGCTTCTAATATATGGCGGTGTCGGAATGGGGAAAACGCATTTAGCTCACGCTATCGGAATCGAAATAAAAAATACACATCCGGGCAAGACTGTACTATATGTATCATCAGAAAAATTCACGCATCAGTTTATTGATTCTGTAAAGAACAATGAACAAAATGATTTCGTGCATTTTTATCAAATGATAGACGTACTTATCCTAGATGACATTCAGTTTCTTGCAGGAAAAGAAAAAACACAGGACGTATTCTTTCACGTTTTTAATCACCTGCACCAAACCTCTAAGCAACTCATCCTTACATCTGATAAGGCTCCGGTCGATCTTCAGGGCATGGAACAAAGACTCCTCAGCCGTTTCAAATGGGGACTTGCAGCAGACCTTCAGATGCCTGATCTGGAAACACGCATCGCCATACTATATAAGAAGATGTATATTGATGGTATCGAGCTTCCAAAGGAAATTGTCGAATACATCGCTTACAGCATTACTTCAAACGTTCGCGAACTCGAGGGCGCTCTCATATCTATACTCGCACAAGCCTCCCTTAACAAGAAAGCCGTTACGCTTGAATTAGCCAAACAGATGATCGATAAGTTCGTGAAGAATACAACTCATGAAGTATCCATCGATTACATTCAGAAAATCGTCTGCGATTACTTCGACCTTCCAATCGAAATGCTGAAATCGAAAACACGCAAACGTCAGGTAGTCCAGGCACGTCAGATCGCCATGTACTTCGCAAAAAACATGACGAAGTCGTCACTTAGTAACATCGGTGCACATTGCGGTGGTAAAGATCATGCAACTGTTCTCCATGCATGCCGCACCGTAAACAACCTCATCGAAACAGATAAAAAATTTAAAGCCAGCGTGCTCGAACTTCAAAAGAAGATCAGCATCAGCAACAAATAATTTTTTCTCACAAAAACAAAAGCCATCGGCCTGCGGGAAGGTGGCTTTTTTTATTGAAGATATTTTTATTGAAGATTGAAAAGTATAAGTTTCCTCAATTTTCGAATTAATTAAAATGAAATGCAGCTACTCGAAGTTACATCTGCCAAAGACAAAAAAGACTTTCTGCTTCTTCCATTGAAAATTTATAAGGATGATCCGAACTGGAGTCGGCCGCTCGATAAGGATATAGCGGAAATCTTCGATGCGAAGAAAAATAAATTCTTCAGGCACGGACAATGCACACGATTTTTACTGAAGAATGATAACGGAGAAGTAATTGGAAGAACGGCGGTTTTCATCAACGAAAAAACGGCGAAGCGGGAAGCACAACCCACTGGTGGCATGGGTTTTTTCGAATGCATCAACGACAAACGTGCCGCACATGTGTTAATAGATCAGTGCAAGCGCTGGCTGATGGAACGCGGAATGGAAGCTATGGATGGCCCGATAAATTTCGGAGAACGCGACAGCTGGTGGGGACTCATCATCGAAGGTTTTAGTCCGCCACCCTATAAAATGAATTACAACCTCCCCTACTACCAGGAATTATTTGAATCGTACGGTTTCAAAACATACTTCAACCAGTTATGTTATTCCCTGAAAGCTCAACGCAGGGTTATGGATAAATTTTATGCAAGGCATCAGGCAATAGCTGATAACCCTGACTATCATTCAGAATATTTAAGAAAGTCGAAGCTTGAAAAATATGCCGAAGACTTCCGCATCGTTTACAACAAGGCATGGGCAAAACATGGTGAAGGAAAGGAACTCGATAAAAGACAAGTTCAGGCATTCTTCAAAAAAATGAAACCGGTAATTGACGAAAAAGTCATCTGGTATGTCTATTATAAGAATGAACCCGTTGCCATGTGGATAAATCTTCCTGACATCAATCAGTTATTCAGGAAATTCAACGGAAAATTTTCTTTGCTCGAAAAACTTCGCTTTATCTATATGCTTAAGAGAAGACGGATACGTAAATTCATCGGACTTGTATTCGGAATAATTCCGGAGCAACAAGGAAAGGGAATCGACAGCTATATGATTGTTGAAGGCGCCAACCTGATTCAGAAAGAAAATCTGTATGAAGATTTCGAAATGCAATGGATCGGTGATTTCAATCCGAAGATGGTCAGTATTGCAGAAAATCTCGGAACATACAAAAGTCGAACGCTTCGAACCTATCGGTATTTATTTGACCCAAACAAGGAATTCAAAAGACACCCAATACTTTAGTTGCGATTAAAATGTCTGATTACGATCTTTTTATTGCTTACTACGCTATCAGCAACTAATCGTAAAATGTAAAATCCGTCGGGGACGGTGCTAACATCAATCTGATCCCCAGACATGAGAATCCCTTTTCGAAATACTTCTCCATAAATAGTATAAAGAATGTATTGAAATTCTCTTCCTTTGAACCCGGAAATCATTAGTTGTTTGTCAGCCGGATTTGGAAAAAGAAAAATTTCGTCTCCTGCATTTACCTCATTAACCGAAATAAAAAATTGAGAATCAGGTGTGAATGTTCCAATTGTATCGAGGCCTTTTCTATAGGCCCTTAATACTTCAAACCATGTGGTTTCGAAATTAAAATTGTTGCCCCAATAAATCTGGCCAAGACCTTTTCCATAGGCAGCTGTCAGTGAAGCGGCATTGCAATTAAAATCGCAGGGAATCATTAATTCTGCAATTGAATCAGAGTGATATGATCCTGTAGCGAAATATAAATTATTCTCGAATTCAGGATTTATTAGAGTTAGATATTTTCTAAAAACTCCATTGGAATCAATATCCGCCAATACAGGTCCATAAAATAATTGCTGTGAATAATTTGTTTGCAACTGACCGGCATCGAACATATCTCTAAAACTACTATCGAGACGAACCAATTCATTATTAAATCGGTTCGATATATGAGATAATGAGTCAATAAAAGTCAATGTATCATTAAACACTCTCAGATAATAATAGCCAGAAATAGGATTGCAAACAAATGGATTCAGACAAAAAGCATGGGTGTATGATTTCCCGGTTATTGCATATTTTACTGAATCAGAAAAAACTGTTTTAGAAGAAATCACATACTTTGTTTTGATATCGTAACTAAGGTCGCCACTGCCATCACCCAGATAGGTCCAATATTCAAACATATCACCAGGATCGAAATTAAATATCTCCCAAAAACCAGGAACGATTGAACCTACATTTCGTCCTTCAATTCCGGCCAGCGAATAAACCCCTGAAGAATTATTTAAAAAAGGGAAACGGATTATTCCAAATTGCTTCGACAGAACAATTGTATCGCTTGTTGACAAAACAATCAGTTTTATTGAATCGATAGTTCCAAAAAGCGTAGCAGAATCAGTAATGATAACAGTTGCAAAAATATTATTTGTACTGTCGAACAACCATGAATTGCCTAATCCCGCCAACGTTTGAATAATGAAATTACCCGTGTCTTTCAGATTATAAATACCATTTCCATATTGGACAATATATCTCTGCAAAAACTGTGGTTGATTTTTCAAGCCATAACAGGTATCACAAACATTGGGACCACCGATAACTGTAAAACAAGTGTCGCAGTAAATTCTGTTCAGATACCATGTGGTATCACTGCCATTCGCCGAAAAGGAATCGGGATAGATCGTAGTAGTAATTAAATTACTACCCCCAACTACATAATTGAAGTGATCGTTCTGATTAATAATTTGCCAGTTTTGTGCCTTAGGAGAAAAATAAAAAAATAAGGATATTTGTAAAAGAAGAAAAAATTTCATTGTCATCTGTTATAAAAAGGAATATTGTATATAAAATTAATATAAGAAGGATCACTTCCAAAATATTTCTTAGGTATGCCAAATTCATGCTTTTTCTAAATTCTGATAATTTCAGGGACCTCTATTTAATTTTAGCGAATTCGCCAATTAGTTTCTATTTTGTGTGAATCATAATATAGCCCATGAAAAAAATCTACCTCCTTAGTTTTCTGCTCATCAGCGGAGTTTCAGTTCTAATTTTTCAAAAATCAAATTCAACAATTAATCCTATGCAACAGCAGTCATTCAGCGATGGAGACGATGCTGTTGAACGTAGCAAATGGGATTTGCAAAGATTGGCAGATCCTGCAACAGGAAGAATTCCTCAAAATATCAGAGCAGAAGAATTGCAATTTGCCTCTAACCTTCCTGTTCTTGAAACATCCAATAATGCGACCAGCCGTAGCGGTGCCGGTTTTCAATATCGCGGACCTGTAAATGTCGGTGGACGTACACGCGGACTAGCAGTTGATGTTGCAAATGAAAATATCATTATCGCCGGATCAGTGAATGGTGGCATCTGGCGTTCTATCGATGGTGGCATCACATGGAATCGTTCATGGGCATTGAATGAAAACATGGCCGTATCATGGATTGCACAAGATCAGAGACCCGGACATACAAATACATGGTATGCATCAACGGGCGAACCAGTCGGTGCATCATCATCAGGAAATGGAAGTGCCTATTATCTTGGCAATGGTATTTATACTTCTACAGACAACGGACTTACATGGGCTGTAATTGCGAACACATCATCAGGAACACCGCATTCCTTCGACAATGTTTATGACCTGATCTACAAAGTCGTCACCGACAATCATGACACAAGCAATGCAATATTATATGTTGCAACCTACGGAGCTATTTTCCGCAGTGTAAACGGTGGAAGCACATGGACCTTACAAAAAGGAAATGCTTCGGGAGCAAGTTTTTCCTATTATACAGATGTAGAAGTTACATCAACAGGTATTGTCTACGCTGCCTTAAGCAGCGATGGACCCTCCAAAGGAATATGGCGTAGAGAAATTTCAAGTACATGGACTTCCATTTCACCACCGGGCTGGGATGCGGGTACTGTTGAACGATGCGTCATCGGATTAAATCCATCAAACGACAATCAGGTTTATTTTTTAGCGGAAACTCCGAACATGGGAAAGCGAACTACTAATTACAAAGGCGATCCTGAATGGACAAGTTTATGGAAATACACCTATGTATCCGGTAATGGATCAGGTGCCGGTGGAATCTGGGAAGATTTGTCTGCAAACATTCCTTACGACAGCAGCCAGTTTGGAAATTTCAATTCTCAAGGCGGTTACGATTTATTGGTGCGTGTTCATCCTTCAAATCAGAACATCGTTTTCATTGGAGGAACAAATGTTTATCGCTCGACAGACGGATTTACGACAATGAACAATACGACAGCTATCGGTGGATATGACATTGCTTCCACTCTTCCACATTATATAAACTATCCGAATAATCATTCCGACCAGCATAACCTCGTATTCCTTCCTTCCAATCCTGATATAGTTTATCAGGCAAACGATGGTGGTGTATATAAATCTGCCAACATACAAGCCAATCCTGTCGTCTGGCAAGATATCAACAACGGCTATAACACAGCGCAGTTTTACACTGTCGCTCTCGATCATGCTACGCCGGGGAACGACATTATCATGGGCGGCACGCAGGACAACGGCACATGGTTTACCAATACAACAAACTCAACTGTTCCATGGACACAACCGGGTCGCGGCGACGGAGCCTATTGCGCCATCGATAATGGACATAACTTTTACTACACTTCTCGCCAGCAGGGAAAATTAATGAAATCGACATTAGATATAAATGGAAATACCATTGGCTTTAACAGGATCGATCCGATAAGTCCGGATAGCATCATTTACAAGTTTATAAATCCTTTTGTTCTTGATCCAAACAACAACAACATCATGTATTGGGCGGCAGGAAATAAAATATACAGGAACGACAGCCTTACTTCTATTCCGTTGAGTGGAAACTGGGATACCATTTCAACAGGATGGTATTTATTTCCGGATACCGTTAATCATGCAGGTGCAGCAGTTAGTGCCTTTGGAATTTCATCATCACCTGCGAACCGTCTATATGTTGGAACCGATAAAAATTTCATTTACAGAGTAGACAATGCAAACGGTCCGGCACCGGTGATGACAGAGGTAACTGACAACGTTAACTTTCCTGCAAATGCCTACATCAATTGCATTGCAGTAGATCCAAACGATGCAGATCATGTCATCGTTGTTTTTTCCAATTACAGAGTCTATAGTCTGTTTTACTCCTATGATGGAGGAGCGACTTGGACGAAAGGTGCAGGAAATCTTGAAGGCGCTTCGAATGCAGGACCATCGTTACGATGGGCAAGCATTATTCCGACAGCGAATGGGAACGTATACCTCGTCGGTTCGAGTACTGGATTGTATGCGACAAATCTGCTTAACAATACTTCAACCGTTTGGATGCAGATGGCGCCAAATGAAATCGGAAACCTCGTCGTTGATATGATCGATTTCAGAACTTCAGATGGATATGTAGCAATAGCCACACATGGCGGAGGAATGTTCAGCACGACAATAACAGATACCTTATCTACAGGCATCCACATAATAGATGCAATTGTTTCCGATCTGAAAGTATATCCAAACCCGGTGAGAGATAAAGTTTTTATTGAATATGTAAAAAATGACGATAGAGCGGTTGTTTTTCGTCTCTACGATGAGCGTGGAAGACTCGTGGCGAAAAATCTCCAGGGCAGTCAGGATAAAGGAAAGAATTTGATTACATATGATGTCTCCACGCTGAAGAAGGGAGTCTATTTTATCAGAGTTGAAACAGGAAGCAGTTATAAGTCAAGGAAGATCTTAATTCTCTAAATTATGTTAGCAAGAAAATCGCGATGGATTTTGAATGGTTGACTCAATCGTTTTCAACAAACCTGAAAATAAAATCCACCAATTGATATTAAGTACATGTATTTGAGGTTAGTACGTTTTCATACTTATTAACTCTTTTTTTACACAATTGATGATTTTTTAAACGAATAATTCTATTTTTGCAGCCCATTAAATAAGTACCGATTCCGTAGCTCAGCTGGTAGAGCAATACACTTTTAATGTATGGGCCCTGGGTTCGAGTCCCAGCGGGATCACGTAGTACAGTCCGAGTTTGAAAGTCCGAGTCCGAGGGATTCTTATGGATATTCAAACTCGGATTTTTTTTCAGACTCGGACTTTAGCCTCAAACTTAATTTCCAGACTCGGACTAAATTTCCAAATTCCGACTTCAGACTCAGACTAAATTTTCAGGCTCGGACTTTTTTCACACTCGAACTATAATTTGCTTTGAGATCACTAATCATTTTGAAAAGCATTTTAGAAATCTCTTCCGCATTAGAATAAAAATATTTCTGTTGATCAGCACTAATTGTTTTTTCAGCACCTAACAGATCAAGTATTGATACGCATTCAAATACACTTCCTCTTGCAATCACATAAAAATTTCGTTCATCAGCGTTACTAAAACGACTCGTTCCTTCTCCGATATTTAACATAATGCTCATAGCCGCTCTTCTAAGTTGATCTCTTGAAACCCGATCTAATTTCTCGTTTGACAGCACTTTTTTTCTAATTTCCAGATTAAATTCTCTGGCCTTTTGGTATACTAGTAATTTTTCAAAACCGAACATTTTTTACTACAAGATTAAAAGAGATGATACGAATAACAACCATTACAATAAGGATATTATTCGCAATAGACCCCTTAAAAAACAAATTAATTCTAATCAGTTTGTAAGCTCCCCCAAAAGTCGACGCGGATAATTATTTGAAACAAAATAAAAATTAGTGGCTCGTTAATTCGGGAAACTTTTTTTGGATTTTAATTAAATAAAGCATTAACAGAGATAACGGCGGAATAACTAAATATAGAATGACAATTATTGAACAAGTAAGATTGATAATTGAATTTATATCTCGACGATAAATTGGCTATTAAATAGCTTCCAACAATCATTTAAGACCTCACTATAACCTTACTGAATAAGTAAGATTTTCAAAATTTTAATTTACAGAAGACAAATTGAAGCTATACTTTTAATTAAAATTTTAAATCTATAGCCATGAAAACAAAATATTTTATTCTATCGTTGATTATTACCCTTGCATCTTGCAAAAAGGATAATGAAACAACAAATAATACAGGTACACCTCCGAATACAATTGATAATTATTTCGCGGCTCATCTGCAGAGTGACCAGCAATTTACATTGAATGCCTCTTTGGGCGGGACAATTATCGGTTCCAAAGGAACTGAATTAACTTTCGGAGCTAACTCTTTTATCACTTCAACCGGACAACAAGTCACAGGAAATGTAATTATTTTTCTAAAGGAATTTATCTCGAAGGCTGATCTGATTTTTAACAATATTTACACAGCATCAAATGGAAGACCTCTAATGTCAGGAGGAGCATATGAGATTCATGTTAAACAAAATGGAAATGAACTGTCAATTGCACAAAACAAAACATACTCCGTAAAAATGACAGCATCACCCGACAATGATCAAATGTATGTTTATAAGGGTAGCAACAATACATCGGGTGAATTCGGAAAAGTAGATTGGTCGCTAAATCAATCATCGCTCAATAGCTTCACTACAACTGTTTTTGACTCCTTATTTTTTAGTCAGATTGGAACAATCAATGATCTGAATTATATAAACTGTGACCACCCTTATGATTCATTATATTCTGAATTAAATGTCTCATTTACAGGAACGGACTTTGATAGATTTATACCTATAGTTATTGCAAAAAATACACGGACTGTAGTCGGAAATATAAGTGTTTCCGGGAATAGCTTTCAATGGAAATATGCTCCGCCCGGCATTCAACTTAGAATATTTATGATAGCCACTAAGAATGATAAATTATTTCTTACACAACAGCTTGTTACATTCAACGGACAAGCAGTAACCCTGCCTGTTTTCCTTGAAATATCATCAGAAAACCTGACGAGTTTTATTAATTCCCTTTGAAATTTTCGGCTATGAATCAATTGGTATCAGGGCAAATGTCCTGATACCAATATTTATTTTAATTTTTCCTAATTCAATTCGTAACAACAAGCTTTAGCACCTTCCTGTAATCATCAGTCCTTATGATAACAAAATAAATACCTTCAGTAATTTTGGTCGAAACCAAATCGATATCAACTTTATCAGATGAAATTGTTTTATAAATAATTTTACCGGTAATGTCGGCAATAGAAATATCGGCTTTTTTATTGCTGTTGGAGAAATCAATAGTTAAATGACTATTCGCAGGGTTTGGATAAATTTTTATATCAGCACTGCTCAGATCAATATTATAGATATTTGTTGTTGTCTGAGATACTACAGTAAGGTTAATTATCGAACTGCCAGAACTGCCTCTGAAAATGTATGTGGATGAATCACAATAATTACTCGTACATCCTACTGCATCAATAACAGACAAGCAAATATTGTAATTGCCGGGAGTATTGTATGTATGAACAGGTGTTGGTCCGGAAGATGTGCCTGAACTATCACCCCAGTTCCATTGGTATGAAATCGGAGCAATGCCTGTGGCCTGATTTAATGCAAACCAGTTATGA
The DNA here is from genome assembly GCA_031427625.1 of Bacteroidota bacterium. GTDB lineage: Bacteria > Bacteroidota > Bacteroidia > AKYH767-A > 2013-40CM-41-45 > JADKIH01. Next base: position 48,620 of record JANPNV010000097.1, on the reverse strand, counting down.
GGTATTGTATCAGGATAAATACTGAAACGTGCTGAGCAAGAGCCTGCCTTTGCAAGAAAGAAATCTTCTTGATTACCACTGCCTGAAACATTAGTCAAACCATTTGTGCCGAATTGAACAGAGGCACTTCTGAAATATCCTGTAAGAAAAATTTCTCCATTTGCATTTATCGCAGCTGAATTTCCTCCATCATTGTAAATTCCTCCTGATGCATCAGCCCAAATCATATTTCCGGCTGTATCCAATTTTAAAATAAAAATGTCTTCTAGTCCAGACGAAGTATAACTGAAACTTGTGAGCGAATCGGAGTCAAAGTCTACAGTTGATTTAAATACTCCTGTAATTATTACTCCGGACGCATCTACGACAACTGAATTTGCAAAATCACCTCCTGTACCACCGATAGGTAAAGCCCATATCAAGTTACCGGCAGAACTATACTTACCAATAAATATATCTTCAAGCCCGTTTGAGCCACGGCTATTAATAACGGAAGTACTTGGGTCAAAATCGATGGCGCCGGAAAAATAACCTGTCAAATAAATATTCCCAGCGAGATCAGGAGCGAGTGAAAAACCCCATGCATCGCCGGAGGCATTTAAAGCGCCAGCCCATATAAAATTACCATTGCTATCAAGCTTTGAAATAAAACCATCCTTTCCGCTACTTGCGATCAGATTATATATGGCACCGCCATCAGGATCAAAATCTGACGTACCGGTAAAATACCCGCTGGTGATAACATTGCCTGCAAAATCCACAGCAATACAATGACCTATATCCGTAGTTGAGCCGCCCATTGACTTCGCCCATACAAAATTCCCATGGCTGTTTAATTTAGAAATGTAAATATCGGGTGTTGCAGAAGAGTCGGAAGACAAACTATACGTTGCGATTGAATCCGGATCGAAATCAACGGTACCCATATAGAAGCCAGTTGTGTAAACATTATCAGATGCATCAACAGCAATTCCGCCGGGCCATCCGTTTGTTGTTGTTGCTTTTGCCCAAATAAAATTACCGGCATTGTCAAGTTTTAACACGAACATTCCAACACCGCTGATTGATAAATTAAATACGCCATTTGAATCCGGGTCAAAATCTGCTGATGTATCGAAAAATCCGGTGACTAAAATATTTGATGAAGCATCGATTGCAATTGAAACGCCATCGTCATCTCCTATCCCGCCAATCGATTTTGCGAAAACAAAATTTCCCGAAGCGTCAAATTTGGTGATGAAGACATCATCATATCCATTGGATGTCAGGTTAAATACAGCGGCATTATCCGGGTCAAAGTCAACTGTTCCTTGAAAATATCCAGTAACAAATACATTACCGGCAGAATCGACGGCGACTGACCTTCCAGCGTCATTACTAGACCCACCCGTTGATTTCGCCCATTGCCAATTTGGATTTTGTGAAAATATTTTGGTGCTGATTAATAAAAATATTAAACAGAGATATATTATTATTTTCATGTTGATTGTTTTTTGAAACTTTAGGGAATAAATATATGTCTTTTTTAATGTCAGGAAACCCTGAAACCTTAGAAATCTTAATAAATTTACTTTTCGTCTGAAAAAAGCAATTGCTTTTAATTAAAACCGGCACAATTTACTGCCGAAATCCAATTTGATTTCTGCCCTTTACAGGCGGATTCAACAAGCGCTTTAATGTTTTAAATATAATTTTGATTTCATCTTCATGTCTATCAAGACAGTTATCCTGATTAGTAATTTTCCCTTCCAGAATTTTAAGTTTCAGTAAAATCTCCTTGTTATTATTTAGTAGTTCACGCATGTGTGTAAATATTCTGATGATTCTTATGTTTACATCGATTGCTATTTTACTATTTAATACAGATGATAACATAGCTATACCCTGCTCAGTAAAAGCATAGGGTCGTTTTCTCAATCCCATCTTTTCTTTATTGGATGTCACAAATTGTGACTTCCAATTGTCGAGTTCTTTCTTGGTTAATTGAAACATAAAATCTTTAGGAAATCTTTTTTTGTTTCTGTTGACTGCTTGATTTAAAATCCTCGTCGAAACGCCATACATTTCAGCAAGGTCTCTGTCAAAAATGACATTCATCCCTCTGATTTGATAAATCTTTTTCGATACTGCATCATAAGTTATTAGCGAATTTCGTTTCATCATTAAGTTCTGTTTTGTAAAAATAAGCCCTATCGTTTTCAGAATGAAACCATTTATAATGGATAATTAAATAACATTAAAGTAACTCTATTCAATTTCCTCTAATTCATATAAAAAGTCATCAAAAATCCGGCAATGAAAAATAGCCAGTTAAAAAATAATTAATTCACCTCTTTTAAACGAAACAGTAGTGAAGTCAGAATAAACTGACATTAAAATATCATACATTCAGAAAGAAAATAGAATTGGATGTCACAGATTGTGACATCCAATTCGAAGATATAAATTGAAAGAAAAAAATCAATGTAAAATAAAATGAACTCCTTCTGCAAAAGTGTTTTTAAATTTACCCTCTAAAGTTTGCTTCTATAAACATTTCCAAAAAAAACAAAAATAGTTCCGAAAAATATGCAAAACAGAAGGTTAGTTTTTCATACTTTGCAATGCATTATTTTTAACATGCCTAATGCCAAACCTATAAAATGAAAAATCTACTTTTTGCAATTGCCCTCCTCTTGCTTTCATCTTGCAAAAAGGAATGGGAACCACCAGTGATACATACGGCCAATTTGAGTTTGCTTTTCGACCCTGACTCTTCAGATGTTAATCAAGCTTATTTCTATTCGGGAGGAATGAAATTACAGATTCGCCTTAAAGTATTTTCGAATGGCGAACAGATATTTAATGGGATAAGGACCAATCAGTCAAACTATCATTGGGGTGATACGCTTTCAGGAATAAAACTGGAAGCTTCAGTTGAAAAACTTTCAAGTGACACAAGTTTACATATTGACAACTACCCTTTAATCCTCCGGATTTACAAAGACAGCGAAGTCCTCTATTCGAAATTCGGCAGCGAACACACCTACTCTTTCTGATTTTGTAATTTGACCAAGCGCACAACGCTGTCTTCCATCTTTAAAAAATAATTACCCGCTGCGAGTTCATCGGTGTTAATGGTGAATGAAGACTGTGAAAAATATTTATTTAGCAATCTTCCATCAAGTGTAAACAGGTCGAATTCCTTCATTTCTCCTTTTGCATCTATCATCCGCTTCACATAATCTGAAAATGGATTTGGGAATAATGAAAATCCTTTCGATTCATTGATGTTATTTACTGAAGTAATCAGTTTATTCCTGAAAATAGTCGTTTCACTATTGCCGAAATAATTTATTAGAAAAATATCATCGTCTCCATCGAGGTCGTAATCAGTGAACAATGCAGGAAGGCACAAGAAGCCTGGGAACCAGGGAGAGATATCTGTAAAATTTCCATTGCCATCATTTCTCATCAGGAAGCATCCGCCTAACAATACATCGAGATCACCATCATGATCTATATCGGCCCAGTCGACAGAACCGGGTTCACCAGTCCCTGGAAGGTTTGTAGCCATTTGGGAAAAATTGTTAAAGCCATCGTTGAGATAGATCAGACTATGTGCTTTATTGTCAAATTCAATTCCGTCGTATAAAATATCTGCATCACCGTCGTTGTCAACATCGCCCCATTTGCTAGTACCTGTAAACAGATGAAAAAAAGAAGTGCTATCCATCGTAAAGTTCCCGTTTCCGTCGTTATGAAAAAACGCTGAGAAGGCATTGAATGTCTGGTCAATCACGCCAGTAATAAAAAAATCGGGAAGGCTATCATTGTCATAATCGAATACGGATATATCGCTCGCCTGAACGTTTGGAAACGTGGAACTCATGGCCGTGAATGAGCCATTGCCGTTATTTTTATAGAGAATCATTGTATCCTTCCAGACTGAATCCATTATGCCTGATGAAATTATATCGGGAAAACCATCCTGATCAAAATCGATCCATCTTTGTACGCCGATCATTTTTGCAAGCTGAGCATTAACCGGAGTAAAAACCGAATTGTCGTCGTTTCTGTATAGTTGATTCGCTCCCGAACCGTTGATCTGGCCGTTGATAAGCAAATCAGGATCTCCGTCATGATCATAGTCGCCCCAGTTTACCGAGCCGTTTGAAATTTTGATAATGGATAAATCGACAGGAACAAGAATGCCATTATCAATTCTGTAAATGAATCCTCGCTCGGCGAATATACTACTGAAGCCTTCGATAACGAGATCTAAATCACCATCATTATCGTAATCGGAACATGCAGCTCATCCACTTTGTAGTCCGGGAAGATTATTATGCTGATCGGTAAATACCTGTGAAAATGAATATTGAAATGAAAATTATAAATGGAAGTATTATTTTTTTCGTCGATATAGATTGAGATGTATAGTTAAGTATTTTATTTCATATGGAACAGTAATATTCTCTGAATATAGTTTTTACAATACTAAACAGGAAAAAAAATGATACTGAATAAATGGCAATAAAAATTAACATTTTTTACTATGATTTGTGCATGACAAAACCTGTTTTTATAAGGACTCTTAAATCATTCTTTGCCACATCATTTGATTCGAATTTTATTTATTTAAACCAATTAAATATATGAATAGAAAATATAAATCCATAAAATTAGTTTTCATTCATTTTCACTTACAAATAATTATAAAAAAATTCATGATAGTAAGGTTTCATGGTAAATCAATGACAAGTATTCTGAATAGGGGCCTATCTTTAGTCTTCCAATGTTGGTTAAGTCGGCGGGTTTCCGTCGGCTTTTCCTTTTTGATATAACTAAGTCTCCTTCCAACCTGTTTTTTTATTTAAAACTTTCGCTTTTCTGAATTATTCACATTTCAAAAAAGCCTGCGTGAAAACAATTAAATGCCATCTTTGACTGCCATTAATATAAATCAAAAAAATGATTTTAAATATCTGAAATGAATATACAGACTGCAACAACCAAAGAATCTATTGAAAAATGTTTTGATGTAATGCATGCATTAAGACCGGCTCTGAGGAAAGAGACGTTTGCTAAAATCATTCTTTCTATGATGAAAAATGGATACAACCTGATCTATATTGAAGAAAACGGGAAAGCCGTTTGTGCTTCTGGTTACCGGTTTACAGAACTTCTGGCATGGGGTAAAGCAATATATATTGATGATCTTAGTACCATTCCTGAATTCAGGGGAAAGGGTTATGGATCGGCCATGATCGAAAAAATCCTTGAGGTTGCCAAAGAAAACGCATGTGGTCAGGTTCACCTTGATTCAGGATGCAATGAGACCAGATATGATGCGCATAGGCTGTATCTGAAAAAAAAATTTAACATTACATCACATCATTTTGCAATTAAAGTTTAATTAATTTCGGATTTATTTTCAGAAGACTTAAACCAACCCCGGACAGCACTGTCAGAAGGCCAAATCATTAAAAACAGAAATTATGCGTACCAACCATTTAGCTTATTCCATCCTAGTAGTTGTTGTCTTATCTGTTTTCAGCGGATGCAAAAAAGATAAGCAAACAGCGGAAGAAGATTTTACTACGACAGCAATAGATATCGGCCAATCAGAAAATGTATCTACTGAAGTAGATAACATGGTCAGTCAGGCCAGGATGGGTTCATTCAGTCACGACAATAATTCAAATCCGTCTTTTGATCAATTTAATTTCCACTCATGTGCAACTGTTACCAATGATTCTGTAAATCATGTTCTCACATTTGATTTCGGGACTGGCTGCATAGGAAATGATGGAAAAACCCGAGCAGGAAGAATGATCGTTAACTATACTGGAACGGGTTACTTTACCGCAGGCTCAAGTTGGGTAATGACATTTGATAGTTTTTATGTTAACAGCCGTCACATCGAAGGGACAAGAAGTGTGGTGAATAATGGCTTGAACGGATCAGGAAATATGACCTGGTCAATAAATGCTCAGAACATGAAAATTACTCGTACAGATGGCAGTTGGAGATCATGGAACAGTCAACGAACACGTGAAATGGTTGCCGGTTATGGAGATAGCACTTGGACGAACGATGTATATCTGATCAATGGAACAATGACAGGAACAAATAGCTCAGGAGAAACGACTTCTTCAATTCTAACAAATGTGCGGAGAGATCATTCCTGCAATTACATAACTTCTGGAACCATTGAAATAACTCCGTCTAGTCGTCCTTTAAGAATTATCGATTTTGGAAATGGCACCTGCGACGACCTGGCAACTGTTACGAAAAACGGAATATCGCATTCTATACTTCTGCGATTCTGATTGCCGGTAAAATTAATTGAGGCTTGGGTCTTCAGGAAAGTCGTTCAGTATTCCATAAACATGACCCATCCGTGTCAGAACTTTTCCCCACATCAATGTCGGTTCTTCAATAAGAATGGAATATTGATCGGCTCCTGTTATCCACCAGTTATCGGATATTATTTCCTGCTCTAATTGTTTTGGATGCCAACCGGAATACCCGGCAAGAAATTTTATCTGATCACCGGTTATTTCTCCGGCTTCAATCATCAACTTTAATTGCTGATAGTCGCCTCCCCAATAAACACCTTCTGTAATTTTATGAGAGCCTTTAAGGTCTGGTATGCTATGAACATAATAAATGGAATCGAGTCGTAAAGATCCGCCCCAGTAGACGACTGCATCTATTTCAGGGAAATCGTCTAGCGCCTCATGAACCTTTAATTGAGTGGGCTTGTTTACGATAAATCCAATAGTGCCTTTTGCATTATGCTGACTGATTACAATCACGGAACGCTTAAATGTCGGTTCAGGATTAAAAGGTTCAGAAATAATAAGAGACCCGACACGTGGCTTGGGTAGCGGATTCACTTTTTTCTTCATTCGAAAGGACTATTGGTGTTAACTCATACTGCCCTATTTGAAAAATGTTCCAGAAACCAACAGCATTATCAGAAAATAAAACAGTTTTCGGGATAATTATCTGAGAGATATTACCCTCTTGCCAATCAAGTACTTATCCACTTTAATTGAAAGGAAAAATATCCCCGGATTAGTAAGAACATTCCAATCGACCGGTAAATAATGCATACCTGCCTCTAAAGTTGTCGCCTGACTTTCAAAAATAGTCTGGCCTAAAACATCAACAATGCTATAACTTATTTCCGACCGATGATTTAACGTAATTCTAGTCACAGTGGATTCATTAACGGGTTGTGGAAATATTTCTATTTCCGCATTCATTTCATTCTGCTCCGCAATTCCTGATGTTGGCCCGAACCGCAGGTCAATTGTTACCGGCAGATGATCAGAGGCATTGAATAATCCATTAATCACAACGGGCGGCGCGGCTGTATTGGTTCCATAATTAATTTGTTTATTATAATGGTTGCCATCGTTTCCGATATTCATATACGTCCCGGGAACGTAATAAGCACCCCCAGGCTGTTCTATTCCATTTGAAAAGAGAATCATATCAAACCTGTCATTCATCCCTCCACTGGCAAAGCCACCACCACTACTATAATGAGTGGATTGCGTATGATAAGGAGCATAGGACGAGTTGTTCCAAGTTCCTGTCAGATTTAATACATCTAAAAAATTTCCATCGTCGCTGATATTATTCTGCAAAAGACCAATATATCCGGGTTCGGAGTCATTGTAGAAATTGAAATCTCCACCTAATAAAAAATTTGTTCCCGGCGGAAAAGCATTTGTAACCTGTCTCAGATTAGCCACCTCTGCAGCCCGATTGGCTTCATAACCCTGACTTGCCTTGAGATGCGCAGAAAAAATATGTAATGTATCAGAGGTTGCTTTATATACAACGGTAAAATGACTTATGTCGCGAAGACTAGTATGTATCGGCTGATTGCTGATGAATTGGAATAGGGAGTCGCGAAAGAATATTGAGTTATCCGTATCATATCCATTTATAAATGTGCCGGCTGCATAATGATAGGATCCTGTATTCATCACCTGGCTTAAAAATATAGGCGTACTGTTGGTTCCTGTATTCTCCGATGTTATCAGGATGTCTGGCATTACATAATCCATCACTGCTCTATAAGCCGGGCAACGTGCAGATGTGTCTGAAGCAAAATTGGTAACACTGGGCCAGTTCAGCAAATTCCATGACATCAACTTTACCTGATAATTCGCCTGAGAAGAACATTCAAGCGCCACTAATACACCAAGCAAAGAGAGGAATGATTTCATATTTATTGTGCTGAAGCAATTTTTAATTTTTCAAATGTATTGTCGCTTATTGCCTGGATCGCTTTATTCATTGCATTATTAATTTCATTGATAACTTGAAAATATGCGGCGGTATCCCAAAGATTCCGTGCAATTAATGCTTTAAGTTGTAATCTGATTAGCTCTCCAGATGCTTTCATTCCTATGCCTGCACTGTCTTTCTTTACGCCTGCTTTATCAGCAGAGCTGAGAAATTCATTCATTAATTTTTCATCAACATTAAATCCTGAACGAAATGCATTTATGTCAGGAAAGTTTTTCAACAATTCTGAACGACGGGAATCAGTATAGGTAATTGTGAAATCATTCAAAACATTTTTTCGCAGGAGGTCAGTATAAAGCTGGCTTGTTTGAGTCGTATCTAATGGCACAAAAAGATCAGGCATGATTCCTCCACCTCCACGTACTATCCGTTTTGCTTTTGTATAATAAGATGTTGTGTCATCAAAGTGAATACTGTCTTTATAAAACAATTCTCCATGTTTGTAGCGATTAGAAATATCCAGATCATAATCTTCCTCAACACCTAATTCATAGGGTTTCTGAATGCATCTTCCTGATGGAGTATAGTAATGTGCAACTGTTAAACGAAGTGAGGATCCATCGGGTAACATGAATGGCTTTTGTACCAATCCTTTTCCAAAAGAACGACGACCAATGATGAGGCCTCTATCCCAATCCTGAATGGCGCCGGATACAATTTCACTTGCTGATGCAGAAGACTCATCGATGAGTACAGCCACTTTTCCTTTTTCCCAACCGCCGCGAGTAGATGCAATATAATCTTCAGGGGCACTGGTGCGACCTCTTGTATAAACGATTTTCTTACCGTCACTTAAAAATTCATCTGACAATTCAACAGCACGGTTAAGATATCCGCCTCCGTTACCTTGCAAGTCAAGAATAAGGCTGGTCATCCCCTGCTCTTTCAATTTCTTTAGCGCGCTGATAAATTCTTCGAATGTAGAATCAGCGAAACGAGATATTTTGATATAACCAATCTGTGGTCTTACCATATAAGTTGCATCAATACTGAATAATGGAATCTGGTCTCTTGTTATTTCATAATCGATCAATCCGGCTGTCGAGCGACGAAGAATCGAAACAACAACCTTAGTACCTTTTGGACCACGAAGTTTTTTGAGTACATCATTATTGGTGATCTTGACGCCTGCAGCAGCAACGCCATCAATATTCACAATCCTGTCACCAGCTCTTATTCCCAGTTTCTCGGACGGACCGCCGGGAATGGTTTGTGTGATAAGTATTGTGTCCTCATGAATATTAAACTGCACACCAATACCATCAAACTTGCCAACAAGTGGTTCGTTTGTTTCACGCATGTCTTCTTCCGAAATATACATGGAATGGGGATCAAGTTCCTTTATCATTGCACGAATACCGGCATTTGTTAATTTTTTATCATTGACTGTATCAACATATGCATACTTAATAATCTGCAATGCATAATCAAGTTTGTTCTGTGGCATTTCAACCTGCGAAAATCCGATTGAGGGTTTTAATATCAGAATGAACATGGCCGCTGCCAGACCAATAAATACACTATTTTTCATAATTAATTATTTGACTGTAAAGATAGCTTCCTGATGGTTAAGTAATTCATAAAAATTCGAACAGAAGAATAAAAAATCGGGCTTGTCAGCTCGTTTTCCTGCTTAGGCCGAATGGTACGTGAAGCTGTAATGAAATGTTTCTCCCGGTTTCTCTAATGGCCACCGGCCTTAAATATTTTAATGGAGACAAATGACTGTAATATCCTGTATTCAGCATGTTGTTTACTACAAGTGAAATATCAAACGTCTGTTCAGCCCAATGAAAGCTTCCACCCATCCTAAGATCTATCAGAGAATATGCCTCTGTTGGATGCTCATATATGGATACTCTGTCTTGCTTCATATAATTCCTGAATACTACGCTGATATATGAATTGTAGACATAATTCATTTTCTCAGATTGAAATTTTATTGCTGAAACAATTTTATCAGCAGGCATGTATGGAAGTTTTTCCTTCGACTTCTTAAACACACCACTAATCATCGAATACGATGACTCAAGTACAAGCCATTTAATATTTTCCGGATGAATATTAAAAGAAATTGTTCCGCCATTGATATTAGCATCAGATTGAGCATAACGAAACAAAATTTTATTTTGAGAATACAAATTTATATAATCTGAAAACTCTTCATATGTATAATCTGATATCGCATTATTAAATCCTTCCAAATTAATTGTCACGTCCTTTGTATCCCAACTAATACCTGCTAGGGCTTCAATATTTTTTTCCTCGGTCAGATTTCTGTTTCCTTCAGTAATACCACGAATGGTATAATCATAACTTTCTTTCTTGTCGCCCGGCGTTGAATAACCACCAGAAGTATTTGCCTTTAAAGTTAATCCAGTCACCGGATGCCAGGCAAGTCCACCCGAAAAACCAACTAAAACTACATTTTGATTATAATTTATTTTGGGCACACTGGTTTCTATTTTTCTTGGCTCAACTCGAGAACCCAAAAGGAAATTAAATTTGGAGATATCATATCGCAATAAAACATAACTACCAAAACCTTTCACGTCAGTTGAAAACAAATTATCAGTCTTACTTTTTCTTGCAAACATTTGTGTGCCTGCAATAATTCCAACCTTTTTCGCAGGATTACTTATGTAACTAAAGTCAGAATTAAATCCGTCATGATATGAAGTCGGAATTATTAAATCAGCTGTCGGGAACAGATATGATTGATAATCTGATTTCAAAGTATTTTTCTGAAACGATAAATTAATTTTAATCTGCGATTTTTTTATAAGCACAATATTTTCAGAGGAAACCAGAAATAGTGATTGCCGAAGGGCCGGACTTGCAACTGCTCGATCACGTTCATTGTCCTGATTGGTGACGGCTATAGCGGAATCATTCAGTGAGCGAACAATTTCATGATCATTTTCACTTGATATTATTGTCAGCTTGCTGAGTCCCCACTTTCTATTTACACCTATTGTTGCTTTTGCATCACTTTTTCGGAAACCCGTATTGTATGCATAATCTCTTTGCTCTGTATTCTTTTTAAGTTGTGTACCCGAACCTTGTATGTAGCTGACATGTGATTGATTTCCCAGTCTGAGCGAATAAAAAAATCCGTTTTCGGAAGCACTTTTTACTCCCGCTAAAACATGCAATCCCAACGTATTTGAAAACATTCTTAGTCGCAAATCACCACTTGTAGTTCCGGCAACTGGCATTGCCTCATCGCGATAAATGATGGCTCCTCCATTGGCATTATCACCATACAAAACCGTCGCCGCCGGGCCTTTAATTATTTCAACATATTCTGTTCCGTTTTCGATAAGCTCAAAATCATGTAGCTCAGACGATGAAAAACTTTCTATTCGAGAACCTGACTGGATTCCTAAAACCCTGTCAGATGACATTCCGTTTATAACAGGTGAAGAAATATTACCAACGGAGAAATTATCAATTCCCGGAATGTAGGTTAGACCTCCCGGTAAAGACGATTTTCCTGTGTTAGCTAATTTTTCAGATTCTTTTACCTGAACATTAAAAACCTCATTTGTGGAAAACCTTGAATACCCACTGCTTGCAGTAAGATGATCTTCTTCTTTTCCGGAAAATTCAAGCTCTGCATGGATGACCGTTGCGCTGTCAGTTGTATTAATAATGGTAGTGAAGCTTTTGTACCCTTTTTTCGAAAATTCAATATGAACCGTTCCAATGCCTATGTTACGAAGGATGTATGTTCCCCCTTCTCTGCTTAAATCAGATCGGTTAAATTCTGGAATATAAATGCGTACACCTGTCAAAAGCACACTTTTATCCCGCTTTTCGGTGACCAGTCCACTGACTGTATGTTGAGCATGCAAATACTCCGAGAAAATTAGACAAATAACAAGTGCAAGGAGCTTTTTCATAATCAGAATAGACGATTCGGTTGAAATTAATTGAGAGAGTAAATAAGCAGATTATTCGTCGAATTGTCAAAATAAAATGATCACAATTGAATAAGAATAACAAAATTTTTATCTTTGATCTTCAATAACGAAAATTCTTTTTATTAAAAACGATCATTGTGTTTTTTAGGTTTATAGGAAACCACTGCCACCAATGCGATGGTTTCTCCTTTTCGGAAAAAATCAAAGTATCCATTTCGTTTTCTTTATTTCAAATACTCATCTTTGTTAAGTGATTTTACGAGGAAACGATATTCTCCGGCTGTTTGAATTTGACAAGATCTGTGAAAAGATAGCATTCTATTGCAGATGTAATTCTTCGCTCAGGCGTGCTCAGAATTTACAGCCTTATACAGACAGAGATAAGTTAAATATTTCTCTTCATCAGGCCGACGAATTCAGACTAACAATGGTTAGCCGTGGATATTTTCCTGATACTTTTTTTGAGGATTTTGAATCTGATGCTAACCTGCTGGCAAAACCCGGATCTGTATTAAACGAACAGCAATTTAGTCTGATCCGATCTGCATCCATAACAGTAAATGGAATATTAAAATTTCTGGATGACAGGAAGACGTCTTATCCTTATCTGTTAAAACTTACGAATAGTGTTTATTACACCGAAGAGGTGATCGATATGATCGATGCAGTGATCGACGCTCATTCTCAGGTGAAAGACAGCGCGTCTGAATTGTTATCTGATATTCGCTCGCAACTTATCTCGAAACGACGGGAAGCGGACAGAAAATTCCGATCCTACATCGCTGAACTCAAGAAAAAAGGTTGGCTCCGCGAGAACGAAGAAAATTTTTACAATAACAGGAGAGTCCTTGCTGTTCCATCCGAATTTAAACGTGATATCCGAGGATTGATTCATGGAAAAAGCGAAAGCGGAAAAACTACTTTCATAGAACCGGAAGTATTGGTAGGACTTAACAACGAAGTCGCAGAGCTCGAACAAGACGAGAAGAATGAAGTCAGACGACTTCTACGAGAATTGTCTGACAGACTTCGAATTCATTCCTCACTAATACTTTTCAGTCATGAATTTCTCAGCAACATTGACTTCGTCCGTGCCAAAGCATTATTTGCCCTCGAAATTAATGGTGTGTTGCCTCAACTAAGTAAGAAAAGCGTTTTGAATCTTTACAACGCAGTTCATCCGTTGTTATATCTTCAAAACAAAGCACAAAAGAAAGAAGTGGTGCCTCTAACCCTGCACCTAGATGAACAGAACAGAATCCTGATGATCAGCGGGCCGAATGCAGGAGGGAAATCCATTACACTCAAGACGGTAGGATTGCTGCAACTGATGTTGCAAAGCGGCATACTTGTCTCAGCCGATGAACGATCGCAGATGTGTTTCTTTAATCACTTCCTTGCCGACATTGGCGACAGTCAGTCGATCGAATATGCACTTAGCACATACAGTTCAAGACTGATCAGTATGAATATATTTTTGCAGGTAGCTAACAACCGGTCACTAATTCTGATTGATGAGTTCGGAACGGGAACAGATCCGGAGTTAGGCGGAGCAATTGCTGAGGTTATCCTCGAAGAGCTTAATAAAAGTAAAGCCTTTGGGATTTTCACAACTCACTACACGAATATAAAATTGCTTGCCGACCAGCTTGAAGGAGTCGTAAACGGCTCAATGCTTTTCGATCCTGAGTCGCTGGAGGCAAAATACCGACTAATGGTGGGCCAACCCGGAAGCTCCTATACGTTTGAAGTCGCCGAAAAAATCGGTTTGCCATCGTATGTTCTTGACCGTGCAAAGAAAAAGGTAAATTCAGAAAAACTGAAGCTGAATTCAATGTTGTCTGATCTTCATCATCAGAAAAATAAAATTGAAGAAGAATTAAAAATTCTGAAAACCAAGCAAGTCAGGACTGAAGAAGCGGGAGGAAAATTCACCCAGCTTTCTCAGAAAATGGCGGAGAAAATGGAACATGACAAAGAGAAAAGGGAAGAATTGGGGAAGCTTGCTGAACTTGGCCGCAAATTCGAATCACTTAGTCGTGAATGGGAAAAAACAAAGGACAGAAAAGAGGTCATTAAAAAATTTATCGGCAACATTACCGCAGAAAAGAAAAAGCGTGCAGCCGAAAATTCACCACCCCGTCTGGCAAAGAAACGTAATGCATTGATCGAACGATTAAGAATTGAAATCCAGGTAGGCAGCCGTGTACGAATGTTAAAGGGTAAACAAATTGGAATCGTAGAAGAGATCCGAAAAGACATCGTTTATGTCAACTTCGGAAATATGAAGGCTAAAGTTGCAATCGAAAATCTTGAACTAGAGTAATTGCTTGCATAATTTTTTCGGATTTTTAAAAATCAGAAAATAATTCTGTCGTGACAAAAACTCTTAACAAATACACATTACGGATTAAGCTTCTTGCTTTAACTCCAAGGTAATTAGACAAGCTCGTTGATTATTTTCTCAACTGAAACGCCATCAGCTTCGGCGCGATAGTTACGTACGATTCTGTGTCTGAGAATTGGCATCGCAACAGCTTTTACGTCTTCAATGTCGGGCGAATACTTACCGTTCAATGCTGCATGACATTTAGCGCCGATTACCAGATATTGTGATGCACGCGGACCGGCACCCCATGACAGATAAGAATTTACTTCCTTCGTTGCCGCAGGTGTCGACGGACGTGTTTTTGTTGCCAGGGAAACAGCATATTCCAGCACGTTATCTGAAATCGGAATTCTCCGGATTAGTTCCTGAAAATAGAGAATCTCTTCTGCAGAAATTACCTTATCAAGCTGTGGCCTGTAATCAGATGTTGTATTTTTTACAACCTGTAATTCCTCTTTGAAATCAGGGTAAGTAAGATTCACATTAAACATAAAACGATCCAGCTGAGCTTCCGGAAGCGGATAGGTTCCCTCCTGCTCGATCGGATTTTGAGTGGCCAGAACGAAGAATGGCAACTCGAGTGCATACCTTCTTCCGGCTGCCGTCACAGCATATTCCTGCATGGCTTCGAGTAATGCACTTTGTGTCTTTGGAGGAGTCCGGTTTATCTCATCCGCAAGAATGATGTTTGAAAAAAGTGGTCCTTTAATAAATTTGAAAGTCCTGTTTTCGTCGAGTATTTCTGTTCCGATAATATCAGAAGGCATCAGATCGGGAGTGAACTGAATACGATTATAGGTTAGTCCGAGAGTCTGAGCAATTGTATTCACCAAAAGTGTTTTTGCCAGTCCCGGCACACCAACGAGTAAACAATGTCCTCGGCTGAAAATAGAAATCAGAACATCACGAACAACTTCATCCTGGCCTATGATAACCTTACCAATTTCTGAACGGAGTTTCTTGTATTTGGTAACGAGATCCTGAACCGCTTCGACATCTGATGAATATTTTGTCATAAAAATTTATTATTAGTTTTAAAAATGTTTGTATGAATAATTTTAATTGACTTTTTCCCAGTGTTTTAGAATTTCACAGTCTGAGAGTTCGTCGTTAACATGCATGTATGTAGACTTTTGTTTTTTCTTAACCCATTCGCTGAGAGCTTTGTTTTGTTTTTCCTGCAAAGCCACTTCCTGAATTTTCTGGTAGTCTTCTTTCAGGTTTGCTTTATGCGGCTGATTTCTTGATTTAACCATAACAATGCGAAATGCATTTTTACCTTCTGCTGTGGTCATTGTTAAAGGTAAAGACACATTGTTCAGGCTCATGCTGTCGACCTGAAAAAATAAAACACGGTCGATTTTATCAGGCGAAAGATGAGTTGTATTTGACTCAGGATTAATCATAAGACCGCCGTTATTTTTTGTTTCCTCATCGTCAGAAAATTTTTGAGCGGCATCTTCAAAAGTAATTGTACCCATATTGATTTCCTTTCTCAGGCTATCAAGAAAGCTATATGACTTTTTAATGCTTTCATCGTCCGTTTTTGGTTGCAATAAAATATGTCTCACATTGATCTGATCTCCGCGGCGTTCGATTAGTTGAAGGATATGAAAACCGAATTTTGTTTCGATGATGGGTGAAATATCACCAGACTTTAAATTAAAAGCGGCCATCTCAAACTCAGGAACCATAGTTCCTCTCTCGAAGAATCCGAGTTCTCCACCTTTTTTAGCTGATACAGGATCCTGAGAATATAATGCAGCGTAAACTGAAAAGTCGGCTTCATTGGCGATAATTTTTTTTCTGTAGTCTTCCAGTTTTTCACGAATCGCTTTTTTCTCTGTATAACTGATTGCGGGTCTTTTAACAATCTGGGCTATTTCCAGTTCAGCATCAATATATGGGATGCTATCAGCAGGAATACTCAGAAAATACTGCCTTACATCGCTGGGAGTTGCCGTAACTTCCTTTGTAATTTTTGACTGCATCGTCTGAACGATCATCTGTTCCATGATAAGTCCTCTGAAATCTGATTTCAACTGACGGATAGTTGTATGAAAATATTCTTCCAGTTTTTCTTCTGAGCCAATCTGACGAATATAGAATCTCATTCTTCTGTCAAGTTCACTTTCGACTTGACCTTCGGTAACAGTTACGCTATCAATATCAGCCTGATTTAAAAGTAGCTTTTGCATTAGCAACTGATCGAAGATCGAACAACGAGTCTCATCATTCTCTGAACCACCCTGTGCTAATAATTGAATATATTGTTTTTCAATATCAGACTTTAAAATAATTTTTGTGCCAACCACAGCCATCACCTGATCCAGGATTTGCTGTGCGCTTGTTTGATTTACAAAAAAAACAAAAAACGTAAAAAGGGAAATTTGCGAAATCCTTTTCATGGAAGACTTTAATTTATTCATAGGCCGGCAAAGGTAACAGTTAATAACGATTTTATGCCTTATTATCAGGCAAGTATTCATACTTGTTAGTTTGCTTTTACCAATTCGATCTGACCATTCTTACGCGCATCTTCAAGAGCTTGATGTTCCATATCTTCTATCAGCTTTAACTTGCGCTCATTCATGATCATCGAAATAATATTGTTTTTTTCAAAACTTAATGGTGAAAGACTGTTTTTGATCATGAAGCCCTTAATGTTTACAAGATATATCAGACTTGAATCTTCGATTTCAATATTTCTGTTGTTCTGTAAAAACTGCTCCTTGTCGTATGTTTTAATTGGAATTTCCTTTAATAAGTCATCAAAAAGAAGCCAGGTGTTGTCTTCCAGATAATAGTTAATTGCATACTGATGGCAATATTCTGCCAGATCTTCCCTGTCTTTTTTTGAATTGCTTTTATACCATTGTTTGACCTTCTCCAGTTTTGGCGATTTCTTACTGATTTTGAGGTAGATAACTTTAATGATATTATCCTTCAATTCGAAATTCTGTGGATGTGACCGGTAAAAATCTTCGATTTCATCCAGACCTATAGCAGTGTCAAGTTTCTGGCGAACCAGTTCCGTTTCGTAGGCATAAGTTACCAGCGAATTCCTGTATTCATCCAACTGCTTGGATACATTTTTTTTTTCGTCGGTCAGATTTTGTTCAGCTTTATGCAAAACGGACTTTCTGAGAAACCAGTTGTCGACATAATTTTTTACAATGTCAGCACTATCTTCCTTCGATGATCCTTTAGGAATCAGGCCTTCAATATCTTCCCGATAGAGAAAATAATCGTATGCCTTTGCAAGCACCTCCTTATCCTCAGGATTATTTTTCCTCAACAGATTGCAGGAAATACTAAACAAAACAATTAATAAGAATGCAGATTGATTCAATAGCTGATTCTTTTAAAAGTTAAAAAAAAATCCGGGATTAGGACTCCTTCGAACAAAGTAGCGATCGCTTCTCTTGCGAACGTCTTTTGGAATGGTTTTATTGAATAATTATTTTGTCGCAATGCTATCTACAACATCCTTATGAACTTTATAAGGATACTTCGCACGCAGGGTACTGATCCATTCTTTTTCAAGTAGGTTTTGATAGTCGGCAGTGATAATTCCTTTTGCTTCCTCGAGTGATTTGTTTGATGGAGGAATAACACTTTTAACATTTACAAAAACAATCTGGTTATCATGTTTCATATCGGGAGTGATGCCTGTTTTCCATGCAACCATATCGATAACATCATTTTCCTTCTTTACGAATTTGCCAGACTTCACCTGTAGACTAAGTTGTGAGTTCTTATTTATTTTCGACATGAGTGTATCATCATCATCGATCTTTTTCATAAGCTTATGAGCTTCTTTAGCTACATTTTCGTCTGAACATGTATAGATTGTTGCATCTATTCTTTGCGGCCACATGTAGTTGTTTTTATTTTTCTCATAAAACTCACGCAGACCAACAGTGTCTTTCACTGCTTTCGACCAAACCTTCTTGTCCGTAAGTTCGAAAAGGAGAATTCCATCGCGATATTCCTGCATAAGATTTCTGAAATCCGGATATAATGAATCAAGTTTTGTTTCCTCGTAAGCCAGAGCGCTTTCTTTCACCCAGTCGTTATACATATTTGCAGCCATCACAGAAGGCATACCGTTTGATTCATGCTTAACCTGATGATCGACCAGGTATTTTGCAAACTCGTCCTGAGAATATTTATTCGTTCCAAGAGTAAACATGGTAGCATTCATACCAGCAGCTTTATCAGCAGTCCATTTTCCCTGCATAAGCGTAGTATCGATTGATTTCATGAATGCATCCTTTGCCTTTTGGTTTTCGGCAAAGTTGTATTTTGATTTGATACGACTAATCATTGTAGACTTGCTCAGCTCAGACCTTGAATCTTTCTGTACTTTTTGTTTTAAGTCTGCTTGTAATTCTTCATAGGTACCTATTCCCTTTTTTTCTACCAGTTTTATGATATGCCATCCATAAGAAGTTTTAACAGGTTCAGAAAACGAACCTGTATTCTTTAATGCGAAAGCAGCCTTCTCGAATTCAGGAACCATTCTTCCTGTACCAAATGCTGGAAGTACTCCGCCATTCTTCGCAGAACTCTGATCTTCTGAATAGACACGGGCAAGGTCTTCGAATTTGGATCCTGCGCGTAAAGAATCATAAATCTCATAGATTTTTTTTACTGCATTTAATGAGTCTTCAGGTTTAGATCCTGTTGCAGACTTAATCATGATGTGTTCGACTTTAACTTCTCCCTGTGCTGGACGAGTTTCTATAACTTTTATTATATGATATCCGAAACGAGTTCGAACCGGTGCAGATATTTCTCCTGATTTTATAGAGTATGCTGCACTTTCAAAGGGATAAACCATTTGCATAGCCGTAAAAAATCCAAGATCTCCTCCATTATCTTTTGCAGATGGATCGTCGGAATATTTTTTGGCAATTGCATTGAAATCACCTTTCATAGCCTCACCTCTAACCTTCATAGCTTTGTTGTATGCTTCTATGGTATCCTTTGGTAATGCATTTGGATCACATTTAATAAGAATGTGGCTTGCGCGTACATCCGTTTTCAATCTATCATAGGCCTCATGAAGGAGGTTTTCACCGACTGATTTATCGACAAGATAGGGTTGAGCAAGTTGTTTTCTGTAACCGCTTAATTCATCAATAAAGGATTTTACAGTATCCATTCCCAGTTCAAGTGCCTCTTTTACTTTTAACTTGTAGTTAATATAGAGTTCGAGGTATTCTTCAACTGCCTTTTTATCGAAAGCGCTGTCTTTGTTATTGTTTTTTCGATAGACTCTTTCAAATTCACTTTTAGGAATATTTTCTCCGGCAATTGTGAGAATGATGGGATCTTTTTTATCCTGTGCGTATCCAACAACAGTAGCAATAAGAATTGCAGAGAAAAGGAAATACTTCTTCATAAGGTAGATTTGGTTAAGGGAGCGCAAATTTAACAATCCCGCGCTTGTTACAAAACGTCGCAAAAATGTTAAAAAGCCGGTTAAGAAAGAATGAAGAATTACATCAGCACTAATATTTAAAGTGCTGATAATTTAACTATTACCTATGATAATTGGGTGCTTCGGTTATTATAGTGACATCATGAGGGTGACTTTCTCGCACACCGGCCGAAGTTATTCTTATAAAACCCGACTTCTGTAACTCACTTAAATTAGCTGCGCCACAATAACCCATGCTTGCCCGAAGTCCGCCGACAAGCTGATAAAGTTCTTCGCCAACAAGTCCTTTATAGGGTACACGACCAACGATTCCTTCGGGAACGAGTTTTTTCACGTCATCTGTTTGCGATTGGAAATACCTGTCTTTCGAACCTTCCCTCATCGCTTCGATGGATCCCATACCTCTGTAGACTTTGAATTTTCTTCCTTCATAAATGATCGTTTCTCCGGGCGATTCTTCCGTACCGGCCAGCAGCGATCCTAACATGACTGAATGTGCGCCCGCGGCTATGGCTTTTGCAATATCTCCACTGAAACGTATTCCTCCATCTGCAATAACTGTCACATCTGTATTTTTCAAGGCTTCAGCAACCTGGAATACGGCTGTAAACTGCGGTACTCCAATGCCTGCTATGATTCGTGTCGTGCAGATAGAACCTGGTCCGATACCCACTTTTACTGAATCGGCTCCGGCTTTTGCAAGAAATAATGCAGCATCTGCAGTGGCAATATTTCCTACTATGACCTGAAGATTTGGAAATTCTTTTTTCACTGAATGTAATACGCTGACAACATTTCCCGAATGGCCATGAGCAGTATCTATGGTGATGACATCCACACCCGCATCGACCAGTGCACGTGCACGTTGAAGCGAATCAGCTGTGACACCAATAGCGGCTCCTACTCTTAATCTGCCTTTGTCATCCTTACATGCATTCGGCCGTGATCTGACTTTAAGAATATCCTTATAAGTGATTAGTCCGATGAGTTTCCCTTTTTCGTCGATGACAGGAAGCTTTTCAATTTTATAATTTTGTAAAATATTTTCTGCTTCCTTTAAATCCTTAACACCAGTAGTAGTTATAAGATTCTCCTTGGTCATAATCTCGACGATAGGCCTGTCAGGATTCTTTTCGAAGCGAAGATCTCTGTTTGTGCAGATCCCGATAAGAATATGATTTTTATCGACTACAGGTATTCCTCCAATGCCATACTCTTTCATCAGACTGACTGCATCCCGTACAAGTGCGTCTTTAAAAAGTGTCACCGGATCATTGATCATTCCGCTCTCACTTCTTTTAACCTTTCTTACTTCACCGGCCTGTTGAACGATCGACATGTTTTTATGTAGCATTCCGATTCCGCCTTCCTGAGCCATAGCGATGGCCATTTCGGAGGAAGTGACGGTATCCATGGCCGCCGAGATTACAGGAATGTTTAAATTTATTGAAGCAGTAAGCTTCCCGGAGACATCAACCTGATTTGGTAATACTTCAGAATAAGCAGGTACGAGCAATACATCGTCGTAAGTAAGAGCTTCGCCAAGGAATCGGCTATCGGCAACTTTCATAGTTATAGGGGTTGAAAAAAAGTTGCACGCAAAATTAAGAAAAAAAGCATGGCAATCCTCTAAAATATATTCTGAAGAAGATTAATTTTCAGGAGCTCATTTATACAGAATAACAATATCGAATTATCTTATCAGTGTGACTGATCCCACCCTTTCAATGTCAGTCCCTCCCGGAGTTTTCGCTTTCAGTCTGTATATATAAACACCCTCTTGAACAGAGTTACCATTTCTTGTTCCATTCCATCCTTCACGCGGATCTGCAGTATGAAAAATGTTTTCTCCCCAGCGATTATAAATATCAAGTGTATAGTCTTTTGCAGACACGAAAGAATTTGATGGATACCAGTAAGTATTGAAAACACCTCCGGGATGAAAGGCATTGGGAATGAAAATAATTGGCTCTTGCTTAAGACAGATTTCATTGGACCGACTGCTGTCGAGAAAAAAGTACGGATTACCCGGTGATTCAACGGCCTCCACGACATAACAAAATTCACCGTTCGAAAAAAAGCTTTCTAGTACTGAATCAAGATAGGTATTGTCGCCGAATAAAACGGTTGCTATTGGAATAGAAATTACAACACCGTTAACACTTCTGTATATGTTATAACGGCTAACACCGGTAGGCCAGTTTCCATAATCGTTCCATGCCAGATCATTAAATAATTCAGGATTAGAAATTCCGGTAAGCAGTATTGAATGACTTATCTGCGAATTCTTCACGGTATTTCCACAGGAATCTATTGTAGAAACCATGTAGTAATAAGGTCTTCTGTCAGTTGCTACATTATCAAAGAAGGAAACAGTTGAAACGCCATTCACATTTACGGAAGCAACGGAAGAAAAAGGACCTCCGGGATTATCGGAACGAAGCAAGGTATATCCTTTGATATTTGCAGCAGGATCAACATAGGCAACAACGAGAATTCGATCGGTACCTGCAACCGTTACTTTTCGGATGTAAGAAAACGAAGGTGGCGGAGGAAATGATGGCAGAATACATTTCCGATTAGATGTTGTCGTCCGAATGCCTCCTGTTTCGGCGGCCCGGATCCTGTAACAAAAACTTGCGCCGCTGATAAGGTTTGTATCAATATAGAATGTATTTGCTGTACTGTCTATCAATGTCTCCACTCCGCCGTTCACACTTGTATAAATATAATACAGCGGCGAAACACCCCAGAAATTATAAGGCGTCCATCCTAATATTCCGGATGCTGAACACAAATCGAAACTGGCTGTGAGGTAAATTGTTGAATGAGATAACGAAGGTGCAGTCGGATTATTACAACTGTCGATGGCAAGTACTTCGAAAGATTCTGATCCACTCATCGCACTTATAACTGTATTAAGAGTTGTTGTGTTTAAACCGTAAACTGTATCAATCACAACATGACCGGGATTGTGAAGTATCACATAAGAACGCGTGTCTGACGATGGGTTAACGATCCAACTGACGATTGCATTTCCTGCGATATCGACACTGACGGAATCAATGACAGGAATTGATGGTGCAATCCTGTCGACAAATCTATCTCCTCTCACTGATGAAAACGAACTGCATCCGGAAGAATCTCTGACTTCGATTTTATATTTGAGAGTATCATCGCAGATAGTTACAACATCACTGTATGTCATAGGTATAGGAGCCGTACGTACATCTATAGAATCAATGATGGTAAAAATGCCAGGTGGATATTCTCTGTAAATCAGATAGTATGGATTGGTCGTTGGTATTAGCGGATACTTCGTAGCATTCCAGCTAAGGTTGGCATAACCATTTCCAGGGTTGTTGAGATTCAGGCCGACGGCACGAATGGTATCGGAAACAATATCAGGACTTCCATCATTCGGTTTGAATACAGCATAATAATATGCCGGATTATTTGCAGCATTTGCTGTGGCATGAGTATACGTAGTATCGGTATAAAAGAAAACACTGTCGATCGCTGTAAACGGCCCGTTTGCATTCGTTGAATGATATGTATACCAAGAACCAAAATTCAACGGTGATGTTCCTGTTTCATCCCAGGTAATCGTCACAATACCATTTAATCCCACAGTGGCACAGTGCATCGACAGAGCCTTTGAGACCGTCGGCTTTACCGCCAGCATTATTACTGAAATAAAAAATACAAGTCTGATATGGGTATTCAAGTCTGACAAAATTAAACTTTACCCCGATACATGGCAATTATTTTCTTCCGACAACTAACTCGAAGAATGTTGCCTGATCGAAATATTTTCGAGCGAGATTTTGAAGTTCGTCGGGTTTAATTGTACGGATTTTTTCAAGGTAACGTTCGTAATAAGAATAGTCTAAATCATACAAAAAAATTGATTTAAATCGTTCTGCAAGATGAAAGGGACCATCTGTACTTTTCAAAAAAGTCCCAAGCATATAATTCCTTACCATTTCAAGCTCCTCCTTTTCAACAAAATCGTCTTTCAGTCCTTCAATTTCTTTATAAATCTCTTCGACAGCCGATGCAGTCACCTCCGCTCCTACTTCTGTAGATATAAAAAAGTATCCTTCCTGCCGCATCGAAACCAGAGCTGAACCGATACCATAGGTATATCCCTTATCTTCTCTGATATTCGACATCAACCTGCTTCCGAAATAACCTCCAAGAAGCGAATTGAGAACAGACATTCCAGGATAATCCGGATGCGTTCTGTTAAAAAAAGTTTTTCCGATACGAATGGCCGATTGAACAGCATCATCCTTCTCGACCAGATTTATCATTGTTGATGAAGGAGTAAATGGTTGATGAATGCCCTTTTTAAAAGAGTCGTTCAATAAAGTTTTCTGTCCGAATTCCTTATTCAAAAGACTGATAGCGTTTTCTCTAAGCAATCCAGAAATAATTATTGTGCAATTGGAAGGCACATATTTATTTAAGTGAAGCTCTTTCAGGTCATCACTTTTTATGCCATCGAAATCTGTCTCCTTAACGAGATAACCATAGTTATGCTTCTCACCAAAAATTATCTCATTAAATTTTCTTCGAGCAAATGAACCAACTTTTTCATTGTCGACAATAAGGCGTTGCTTGTTATTTTGAATGTACACATCAAGTTCTCTTTCAGGAAAAACAGGATTGTTGATCATGTCACTGATATAAGGAAGAGTAGCATCGAGATGCTTGTTCAGCGAATAGAGAATAATCGATGAGAAATCATAATTCTCATCCGTCTCATAAAAAGCTCCATAGTAATCGATCTGATCTGCTAACTGTTGCGATGTATATTTAGATGTCCCTTCCGCAAGCATTCTGTTGGTTGCCGAGTTCAAAAGTGGTTTTGAAATATCGAAATTCAAGTTCGAGAACAAGAGTTCTACTTTTACAAGCTCCTGAAAACCGGCAGAGATGGCATACACGATAATGCCATTATCAAGAACATGCTTTTTCGCCTGCGGAATATTTATTTTTTCAATATCCTTAACCGGAGGATTTTCGGATCGGTTTAAAACAGTTTCCATAATTATTTCTTTGCCAGATAATGTAATACTGAACAATTTGTTTTTCTAAAAATAGTTGCAGCCGTTTCACGAATCATATCTGGAGTAACATCTCTGTAATATTTCAGTTCTGTATTGATCAGGTTAGTGTCACCCATATAACGTGCAATAGCCAGATTTAGTGCCCTACCGGCGATGTCCATTTCGGAAAATTCCATCGTGCTCTCTACTTTATTTTTCACCTTATCAAGTTCGTAATCGTTGACATTCTCAGAGCATAATTTATCGATTTCTTCATCAAAGCCTTTTTCTGCATCTTCCATCGAAACACCTTGAACGAGTTTCCCTTCGATAATAAATAGTCCTTTGTCAAAATCAGAAGTCGGATAGGCATTTACCTCTGTAAATAAATTTTTCTCTTTAACAAGAGCATTATACAGCCGCGACGAGCGACCTCTGCTTAACAGATCAGAAATTAAATCGACAGCGTAAAACTGTGGATCAAGTCTTGAACAAACATGATAGGCACGATAAACTGCATCGTAAGGAATATTTCTTTCTACTGTCAGTTCTCTGTATTCGGTTTGTTCGGGTTCGGCAGGATATCCGCCTCTATCGATTTTCCCTTTCTGAATTTCGCCAAACCATTTTTCGGCCAGCATAAAAACATTCTCGGTGTTCACATTCCCTGCGACAACCATTATTGCATTGTCCGGACAATAATAGCGTGCGAAAAATTTACGTACATCATCGAGAGAAGCTGTAGCAATTTGTTCTATATCCTTTCCGATAGTTGCCCATTGATAAGGATGAACCTTGTATGCAAGCGGGCGCAGTAATAACCAGACGTCGCCATAAGGCTGATTGAGATATCGTTGTTTAAATTCTTCGATCACCACATTGCGCTGTACTTCCAGGCTTTTTTCGGAAAAGTCAAGACTCAGCATTCTGTCACTTTCAAGCCAGAAGCCAGTCTCAATATTATGAGCAGGAAGCGTGAGATAATAATTCGTTATATCATTATTCGTGAAGGCATTGTTATCGCCACCAGCAAGCTGAAGCGGATCGTCATATTCAGGAATGTTGACAGAACCGCCAAACATTAAATGTTCGAAGAGATGAGCAAAGCCTGTTCTGTCAGGTTCCTCATCACGGGCTCCTACTTTATAAAGAATATTTAATGTGGCTAACGGAGTTGAAGTATCTTCATGTACGATTACTTCCAAACCATTCGATAGGGTATGGCTTTTAAAATTTATCATAAGTTGCAAATGTAAGGCAAACGATTGAAGACAAAACAAATCGATTTAAAGGTTTTCACACAACGATTTCTTTGCAACAAGAAATTCATTCCAGACGTCTTTAACTATTTGTCCTGCCGGTTTAATATCCCTGATTATGGCTGATATCTGTCCGATCTCAAGTTCTCCCTGATCAAGGTCACCTTCAAACATCCCTTTCTTTGCACGTGCCCGCCCTAAAATTCCTTTCAACTCTTCCTGTCCTGCTCCACGTGCTTCTGCCTCTGCAACTTCTGCGAAAAAATTATTCCTCATCAACCGGACAGGCAGGAGCTTTTTCATCATAAGCATTGTATCGCCTTCAGTGCTTCCAATAACCCGATCTTTAAATGCCTGATGACCGGATGATTCGGAAGATGCGACAAACCTCGTTCCCATCTGAACGCCATCAGCACCAAGAGCCATTGCCGCAAGCATCGAACTTCCATCTCCAATTCCTCCTGCAGCAATCAAAGGAAGTTTTGTCGCTTTTCGGATAAGCGGTATTAAAACCATCGTTGTGGTTTCTTCTCTTCCATTATGACCTCCGGCTTCAAACCCTTCGGCAACAACAGCGTCAACACCAACCTGCTCGCACTTCATAGCAAATTTTGTGTTCGCAATAACATGAACGACAATAATTCCTTTGTCTTTTAAAAATTTAGTCCAGGTAGAAGGATTACCTGCAGAGGTGAAAACAATTTTCACATTTTCCTCTGCAATGACTTCCATGTGTTTTTCAATGTCAGGATAAATAAGTGGAACGTTTACCGCAAAAGGTTTATCCGTTGCTGATTTACATTTCTGAATATGCATTCTTAATATTTCAGGGTACATCGAACCAGATCCGATTATTCCAAGACCACCTGCATTGCTGACTGCAGATGCCAGCTCCCATCCACTGCACCAAATCATACCTGCCTGAATAATAGGATATTGAATGCCGAATAAGGAAGTAATTTTGTTGTTCATTAAATGTTTGTTATTAAATGGCTGCTTTGGCCAAAAGTAATATTTTTACACACTGATAAAAACGCCGGGAACTTCAGTTTATCTTCCGGCGGTTCAGAGATCTATGAAAGTAATTATACCCGTCGCAGGGATTGGCAGTAAGTTAAGGCCACATACACATACACAACCAAAAGCACTTGTACCAGTTGCGGGTAAACCCATACTGTCGCATATAGTTGACACACTTATTGAATCGGGCCTCAGGGAATTTATTTTTATCGTCGGTTACCTGGGCGATAAAATTGAAGAATATATAAAAGAAACCTACCCCGGAATTGAGAAGACTTTTATTATTCAGGAGCCTCGCGAAGGAACCGGCCATGCAGTATGGTTAGCGCGCAACCTGATCGGAAAAGACGAGGAACTGATCATTGCCCTTGGTGATACTATTTTTGATGTTCAGCTAAAAGATGTTCTCTGCGCAGATGAATCATGTCTCGGAGTAAAGAAAGTTAACGACCCACGTAACTTCGGTGTTGCAGAACTTGACGAGAACGGATTTATCAAAAGTGTGATAGAAAAACCGCCTATTCCTAAATCTAATCTGGCACTTGTGGGATTGTATAAAATCCGTGAATCCGCGCAGTTAATGAATTCGATTGATCATATTATATCGAAAAATTTCAGGACACAGGGAGAATTTCATCTGACTGATGCCATCATGCACATGATTTCAGAAGGTGCTAAATTTAAAACTTTCCCTGTAGAAAACTGGTACGACTGCGGTAACAAAGAAAGTCTCCTTGAGACAAATGCCGTTTTGTTGAAAAAGAATAATGGATTACAGGAAAAATATTCATTTGAAAATGCAATTATTATTCCGCCCGTAAGCATTGCTGAAAATTGCACGATTA
The DNA here is from genome assembly GCA_031427625.1 of Bacteroidota bacterium. Classification (GTDB taxonomy): domain Bacteria; phylum Bacteroidota; class Bacteroidia; order AKYH767-A; family 2013-40CM-41-45; genus JADKIH01. The sequence goes on along the minus strand of JANPNV010000097.1, from coordinate 20,365 downwards.
CCAACAGCATCATCGGCCCGAATGTTTCTATAGGTGAAAATACAATCATAAACTATTCAATAATTAAGGACGCAATTATTGGTTCATATTCAGAAATCAAGAATACTGTTATGCATCATTCTGTAATTGGTTCCGATGCATCCTTGCGGGGACTAAGCCAGTCGTTAAATCTTGGCGACAGCACCGAAATTGATTTTGGATAAAAAAATATTTCAAATGGAAGATACAGGAACATTAGATAAGACACAGACCACGATGATGGAAAAAGATTCAGAAATATTTTCTTTGATCAACAAAGAAAAAAAACGTCAGCAGGAAGGAATTGAACTTATTGCTTCGGAAAATTTTGTAAGCAAGCAGGTAATGCAGGCAATGGGCTCCTGCCTGACAAATAAATATGCGGAAGGATTACCGGGAAAAAGATATTATGGCGGATGCGAAATCGTCGACCAGGTGGAACAGATTGCAATTGATCGTGCAAAGTTATTGTTCAATGCAGAATGGGTAAATGTTCAGCCCCATTCAGGTGCACAGGCAAATGCAGCTGTGATGCTTGGATTGCTCCAGGCAGGAGATACGATATTGGGTTTTGATCTCTCTCATGGCGGACATCTCACTCACGGTTCTCCTGTCAACTTCTCCGGAAAATTATATAAGCCCGTTTTTTATGGAGTTCATCCGGATACCGGACGTGTAGATTACGACATGATGGAATCAGTTGCGAAAAAGGAAAAACCTAAATTGATTATTGCTGGCGCATCATCTTATTCACGCGACTGGGATTATCCAAGAATGAGAAAAATTGCTGATGCTGTCGGCGCTTTGCTTATGGCAGATATTGCACATCCAGCGGGTTTAATTGCACGAGGATTATTAACCGACCCACTGCCCCATTGTCATGTAATTACAACTACTACTCATAAAACATTACGTGGGCCTCGTGGTGGAATGATTATGATAGGAAAAGATTTCGAGAACCCCTGGGGACTTAAAACTCCGAAAGGTGAGATCAGGATGATGAGCGCAATACTTGACAGCGCTGTTTTCCCAGGCACACAGGGCGGTCCGCTTGAACATGTGATTGCAGCAAAAGCAGTAGCATTTGGTGAAGACCTGACTGACGATTATATGAAATATTGTGTACAGGTTGTTAAGAATGCTTCAGCGATGGCAAAAGCATTTATCGAATTAGGTTATAAAGTTATCAGTAATGGTACAGATAATCATTCTATGCTTATCGACCTGCGTTCGAAAAATGTTACCGGCAAACTTGCTGAAAATGTTTTAGTAAAAGCTGATATAACCTGTAATAAGAACATGGTACCATTCGACGACAAATCTCCATTTGTTACTTCGGGTATCCGTTTAGGAACACCGGCTATCACAACACGCGGTGTGAAAGAAAAAGACTGCGTAAAAATTGCTGAAATGATTGACGATGTATTAATGAATCATGAAAATGAAACACGCATTGAGTCGATAAAGAAAAAGGTACATACGATGATGGAGAAGTTTCCGTTATATTAACGGCTACTATTCCAGCCACGATTTGTAGTAATCACCAGACATAATATTTAATGCCTCCTTTGTAAGCATAAGCGGACGAAATGTATCCACCATTACAGCAAGTTCTTTTGTCTCTTTCTGTCCTAAGCTTTTTTCAACAGTACCCGGATGCGGACCGTGAGGAATTCCTCCCGGATGAAGCGTAATCATTCCGCGTGTTACATGCTTACGGCTCATGAAGTCGCCAGCTACATAATATAAAACTTCATCAGAATCGATGTTACTATGATTGTAAGGAACAGGAACACTTAACGGATGATAGTCGTACATCCTCGGAACAAATGAGCAGATGACAAAATTTTGCGCTTCGAAAGTCTGATGAATTGGCGGAGGCATATGAACTCTTCCGGTGATAGGTTCGAAATCGTGAATAGATAATGCATATGGATAAAAGTTTCCATCCCATCCAATCGCATCAAACGGATGCGTTGCATAAATATAAGGATAGATCATTCCCTGCTTTTTAATAAGGATTCTGAAATCACCCTTTTTATCATTGGTAATAAGATTAGCAGGTCTCCGGATATCTCGCTCGCAAAACGGAGCATGCTCTTCAAACTGACCATATTCGTTTCTATATCTTTTCGGAAATTCGATTGCTGTAAATGATTCAACAATAAACAAACGGTTATCAGCAGTATGAAATGTAATCTGATAAATTGTCCCGCGAGGAATTACAATGTAATCGCCATATCCGAATTCAATCGATCCATATATGGTATGTAAAACTCCCGAGCCTTCATGAATAAAGATTACTTCGTCGGCGTCGGCATTTTTATAAAAATATTCTGAGAATGATTTTTGGGGAGCGGCGAGTGAAATATGCACGTCACTATTAACTAAAACCGGCTTTCTGCTTTTCAGGAAATCATCTTCCGGTTTTAAATCAAATCCTTCGAAGCTTTGATGTTTAAGTGATCGCTCGAAGGCAATTTCAGGTTGAATTGAATATGGCTTTTCCACTTCCTTGATCATCGTCGGCGGGTAGGCATGGTAGATTAAGGAATACACGTTCGAAAACCCATGTGTTGAAACCAATTCTTCAGAATATAATGTTCCATCCGGTTTTCTGAATTGTGTGTGTCTTTTATGGGGAACATTTCCCATCAAATGATACTGTGGCATATTGAAAGATTTTACTCTTCAAAATTACTTAAAACTTTTTAAAGGCATGTTTTTTTCATTAAAAGGAAAATAATTACTGCAAAATAAACTACATATCGATGAATGTGATGATATATGTATTGAATAATCGCTGAAACCCAATCACCGCTTTCACTTGTGAGCAAAACCTTACACCTGTAAGAACCTGCACCGATATTAGCAACATGCACCTTTCACTTTCGATTAACTTGTGATGACACTATAAATAGTCAGCAATTGATTCAAATTTTATAAAACACATGAAAAAATCCAAACTCCAGGCAATGATAGATTTCATTTCCCAGGTTCACCGGTTAAGGAATGAAAAAAGAGAACAGAAAAAAAACTATTCTAAAATTTTTTCCAAAAAACTTGGGCTGCTGTTCCTGGTATTCTTTAGCTTCCAGACTTTAAGTCAGGCATTCACTTATTATTCGCGTAACAGCGGACCCTGGAATTTAAACAGTTCGTGGTCTACAGTTGCCTATGGCAATGCCACAAATACCGGAACATATCCGAAGACTGGAGATATTGTAAATATTGGAAATGGATATACGATTAGCATAAGCAGCAGTGTTAGCTGTGCTACGCTGAATGTAGGCCAGGGAGTCTCAGGAATATTGCAATATCTTTCAACAGGAAATTTTAACCTGACCGTTTCAGGAAATACGACTGTAAACACAGGGGCGAAAATCTGGTATAACTCTGCCGTGAACCGATCACATATGTTTATTGCCGGCGGAAATTTTGCAAACTTCGGAACTGTCGATTTTTACTATGCTCCTCTACAGCTTGTGAATCTTGCATTTAACACATCAACGAATAGTAACATTACCGGAACGGGATCATGGGATCTTAATAATGTTACGATGGCTAAATCAGTTTCCACAAGTGCGCAGCTAAACGTACAGTCGAACGCTTTCGAACTAGGCATCCGTAATTTTATTGGTAACTACGGTACGTACATACATAATAATACCGGAGCCTATAGCATTAATCCAACAACATCTACGTTTACGATAGGAATGAATGTGATTTATAAGGTTCCATTGGGTTTGATGCGTTTTGCATCCAATGCCGATAATCTGGTATTACAAGGATCATTATATGTAAATGGCGGATCTGTATTTGTTGGTAAATCATCAGGACTTCAGGGAATCAGAACAGACCAGACAGGAATCTTTGTTCCTTATCTGGAAGTCACATCCGGCAACCTGATTGTTTATGGAGGAATTACTTATGGCCCTTCTTCATCAACGGAACCTTGCAGCTTCAGAATGACAGGAGGAAATATTTTACTCAATGCAGGAATAACAGGAACAGACCGTGAAGTATTCTCAATTAATGACGTTGCTGGAAGTACATTTACCATGAGCGGCGGAACGATTACTTTACAAAAGCCAAATATTACCGGAGCAACGGTCACCGATTTCTCGATATGCGGCAACAACGGAACAGTAACAACAACAAGCGGACTCGTACAATTCGGGAATGGCGTTACTGCTTCAGGTGCAAATTTTAGTTTCACACCGAATGCTTCAGCTACTCTTCCCAATTTTAAAGTCAGTGGCCAGGCCGGACTTCCGAATTCATTAGCACCTTCATTTTCATCAACAGCCAATTTCAAGTTAAGGAGTCTTTACATTGAATCCGGAAAAACTTTCGATGTTCGCTCGATTGGCGCAACAGGAGGAGATACAAAATCGATGACACTGCTGGGAACGGCCAATGGTGTAGATGCCTTATTTAATAACGGAACATTTACAGCTCGTCAAAGCACCGTAACCTTTAATACGACCGGTGCGCAGGCAATTGGTGGTGCACAAATAACTACCTTTTACAATTTAAGCATAAACAACTCAAATAATATTACGCTTAACAAAGCTGCCAACGTGAGCAATTACCTTTCTATGGTAAATGGTAAGCTGATTACAACAAATACAAATATTCTTACATGTGGAAGTTCAGCTAATGCGTCATTAGGAACAACAACTTCATACGTTGATGGTCCGATGATACATACAATCGCTGGTGCATCATCTATAACAAAAACTTATCCTATCGGTAAGGGTGTTGCATTTCGTGCTGCCGTGTTAACAGTAACACAGGCTGATGCTACACCGGTTACTTATCGTGCGGAAGTCTTTAACGCTCCTGCATCATCGCTTCCATTCTCATATCCTCCTACGATTTCAACAGTATCTCATGTACGATACGTAAAATTTACGCGCCAGGCAGTCAACAATTTTACAAATGGCAGAATACAGATGTACTATGATGTAGACGATGTTGTTGCTGATAAAACTACTCTGACAGTTGCACATGATGACGGAGTATCTGCATGGGTAAATATCGGTGGAACCGCAACAGCGAACTGGACAGGAAACATTACTTCAGGATTATTCTCAAATTTCAACGGATATTTTGCACTTGCAAATCCTCCGGGAGGTGGTAATCCATTGCCGATTGAGCTCTCTACATTTTCCGCAACTTTAAACAATAAAAAAGTTGATGTAAAATGGACAACACAAAGCGAGATCAATAACGATTACTTTACTATTGAGCGTTCTTCGGATAACGAAACATATACTTCAATCGGAACTGTTGACGGATCAGGAAACTCAACACTGATTCATAATTATTCTTTTACAGATAATTCTCCACTTACAGGAATATCCTATTACAGGTTGGTTCAAACAGATTTTGACGGACATGCAGAAAGATTCTCCGCATCAGTGATTAATAATAAATCAGGTGGCAGTCTATCAATTTACCCAAATCCTTCCACTACAGGAAAAGTTAATCTGTTGGGAGTTGACAAATTCAATTATTCGACAGTAACTGTTCAGGATATTACAGGGAAAATAATTCCATCGTCGACGGTGATACGCGAAAACGGATCCGTCGAACTGGACATTAACGAGGCCTATACGCGGAAAGGTGGCATTTTCATTGTGTCTGCTACGGATGGACTTCGGATTATCCGCCAAAAGTTGCTCATAAATTAAAGATAGTTTTCATGGTTTAGTTTGGATTATTGGTTAGACAAAAGAGGTCTTCGGAAACGAAGGCCTTTTTTGTTTTAGCGTTCTCTCGGATGGATTGTTATTTTTGCATTGTAAATAAAGAACTATGAAACTAGTAAGCTATATTGAATCTGGCGAAGAAAGACTTGGAATTTTCAACGACGGAAAAATTTATAATCTTTCTGAGAATGCCCACGCAGCCGGAGAAGGACTACTGCCAGATAATATGGCCGAATTTCTCATGATGGGAGAAAAAGCTATGATTATTGCCAAAAATGTCGATCGTCTGATAAAGGAAAATAAATCACCTTTAATAGTATCACATTCGACACCCGATAATCTTATCGCTCCTGTACCACATCCTACCAGTTGCAGAGATGGTTATGCCTTTCGCCAGCACGTTGAATCTGCCAGGAGAAACCGGAAAGTTCCCATGATTGCAGAATTCGATCAGTATCCTGTATTCTATTTTACGAATCATAACGCTATTCAGGGACCGGGCGATGTTCGTTGTATGCCAGATCATTTTCAAAAACTTGATTTCGAACTTGAGTCAGCAATTGTAATCGGAAAAAAAGGCAGAAATATCCGAGCCTCTGAAGCTGATGAATACATTGCCGGTTATATGATCATGAATGACATCAGCGCAAGAACTTTACAGATGGAAGAAATGGCACTGAATCTGGGTCCTGCCAAGGGGAAAGATTTTTCTACGGTAATCGGTCCATGGCTTGTCACTTCCGATGAACTCGAAAAATATAAAGTACAGCCTCCCTCCGGCCATGAAGGAAATAATTACGACCTTGAAATGGTATGTAATGTAAACGGAAAAACAGTAAGCCGAGGAAATATGAAAGATATGAGCTGGACATATGCAGAATTAATTGAGAGATGCTCCTATGGTGTCGATATTCTTCCAGGAGATGTAATCGGTTCCGGTACGGTAGGCACAGGATGCTTTCTCGAACTAAACGGAACAGGATTACTAAACGATCCATCATTTAAACCACAATGGCTTCAGGATGGAGATGTTGTTGAAATGGAAATCACCGGATTGGGAAAACTTACAAATACAATCAAGGCAGAAAAAACAAATTACTCTCTGCTTGCATTGAAAAAAATCACAGAAAAGATCTAAGGGAACATATGGGTGATCTGGTAACGACGCATACATTATCTCCAGAAGAAGAAAAGGGGATGATTCTTAAAGCCTACCGCGCACTGTTGCGGGCATTGCGGCCGTCTTTAGACAAAGGTGATAAAGAATCAATCCGTCTCGCATTCGATATGGCTATGGAAGCGCATAAAGATATGCGCCGTAAAACAGGGGAACCTTATATTTTGCATCCGCTGGCAGTAGCACAAATATGTGCCGAAGAAATCGGGCTTGGACCTCTCGCAATCGTTTGCGCCTTACTGCACGATACTGTGGAAGATACGCACATGACCCTGGAAGATGTAAAAAACTCTTTTGGAGAAAAGGCTTCATCAATTGTTGACGGACTCACAAAAATTTCTGGCGTATTCGATAAAGGTACTTCGTTACAAGCTGAGAATTTCAGGAAAATGTTGCTAACACTTTCCGACGATATCCGGGTAATTCTGATCAAACTGGCCGACAGATTGCATAACATGAGGACGCTTGATTCGATGCCACGCGACAAGCAGCTGAAGATCGCTTCTGAAACTGCATATCTGTATGCGCCATTGGCACATCGTCTCGGACTATATTCCATAAAGACTGAACTCGAAGATCTGGCGATGAAATACACAGAGCCGGAGATTTATAATGAAATCTTCGACAAGATTCAACAAACAAAAAGAGAAAGAAATAGATTCATTAATGAATTTACGGAACCGATAAACGTTGAACTTAACAAACAGAATTTCACCTACGATATCAAGGGTCGTTCAAAATCCATTCATTCTATCTGGAGTAAAATGAAACGACAGGCAGTAACCTTCGAAGAGATTTATGACCTCTTCGCTGTGAGAATAATTATTGATACGGATGTAGAGAATGAAAAAGCAATGTGCTGGAAAGCATATTCTATTATCACCGATTTTTACCATCCAAACCCTGACCGGTTACGCGACTGGATTTCAACTCCGAAAGCAAACGGCTATGAATCCTTACATACAACTGTAATGGGTCCAAACGGCCGATGGGTTGAAGTACAGATACGATCAATCAGAATGGATGAAATAGCTGAAAAAGGATATGCCGCACATTGGAAGTATAAAGAGTCTGCAGCAGAATCAGCGTTGGATGAATGGATTCATAAGATCCGTGAAATGCTTGAAAACCCGGATTCAGATGCACTCGATTTCATCAATGATTTCAAACTTAATTTATTCTCCGACGAAATATTTGTCTTTACTCCGGGTGGCGATATGAAGTCACTTCCCGGTAATGCAACTGCATTAGATTTCGCATTCGAAATCCATTCCGATTTAGGAAGTAAATGCATCGGAGCTAAAGTCAACCACAAACTCGTTCCACTCTCTCATAAATTACGTAGTGGCGATCAGGTAGAAATACTTACATCAAATAAACAAACACCGAAGGAAGATTGGCTCAGCTATGTTGTTACAGCTAAAGCAAAATCAAAAATAAAAGCTTCATTAAAAGAAGAGAAAAAGAAATTTGGAGAAGACGGCAAAGAAATACTCATGCGTAAACTCAAGCATCTGAAAATTGAGTTTAATCATGATAACATAAACGAGTTACTTGCCTTCTATAAAATCCCCAACAGTCTCGAACTCTATTATCGGATTGCAAAAGGGATTTTAGATATTCACGACCTAAAAGAATTTAGTCAGGAAAAAGGATCAATTAAAGCACGTGCACCGCAGCGCGTCGAACCCAATTCATTAGAACAGATTGTTAAGAATATCAGAGGATCAAGTGACCTACTTGTTCTCGGAGAAAATCTGGAAAAAATCGACTACAAATTTTCTCCATGCTGTAATCCAATTCCCGGAGACGATGTATTCGGATTTATTACCATCAACGAAGGAATAAAAATACACCGGGTAAGTTGCCCGAATGCCATACAACTTATGTCAAATTATGCTTACCGAATCGTTAAAGCCAAGTGGACGAATCAGCAGCAAATTGCATTTCTTGCCGGAGTCAGACTGACAGGCATCGATGATGTAGGAGTAGTAAATAAAATATCGAAGGTAATATCTAGCGAATTAAAAGTAAACATGCGTAGTCTGAGTATTGAATCAAACGATGGAATATTCGAAGGAACAATTATGCTTTTTGTTCATGACACTCACCATCTGGATAAATTGCTGAAAAAATTAAAGGAGATAAATGGAATCCTTACTGTAAGTCGTATAGATAGCGGACAAAGCCTGCAGTAATATGCCATTAAGAATCCGACTCTGATAATAAGAAGCACCTTCTCATAACTTTGCATTCATAAACTATGTCAACGAAAGATATCCATACAACAGTCAGAAAAATTTTCAAAGATTACCTTGAAAAGAACAGTCATCGAAAAACCGATGAGCGTTTTAATATTCTGGATGAAATCTATAATACAACCGATCACTTCGATGTTGAATCGCTTTTTGTTGATATGAAAGAAAAAGGTTATGGAATAAGCCGGGCGACAATCTACAATACGATAGAACTTCTACTCGATTGCAATCTGATTTCAAAACATCAGTTTGGAAAAAATGCTTCCAGGTACGAGCGATCTTATGCTTTCCGGCAGCATGACCATCTTATCTGCGAAGATTGCGAGCATGTTTTCGAATTTTGCGACCCACGAATTCAGCAGATTCAAAGCATGATGGGTGAACTTCTCAAATTTAATATTACCCATCATTCGCTTAATCTTTTCGGAAAGTGCAGGGAATTACAGGAAAAAGGTTTTTGTAAAAACGTAAAAACAGCATAAATAGCAGGCTTTATAGGTAATTAATCAACAACATCCTTTGATAATATCCTGATTTCCCTCTATTTTTTGTTTGCAGACAGTCAATAAACTACTAATTTCACCGCATGGACTTCAACTATAAAATCAACAACAAAGGAACTTATGCAATTGTAGAAATGAGCGGTAATCTGATCGACAAAAATCAGGCTACTCCCATGCTGGATGAAATCCAGGAGTTCATTAACAAGGGCATTAACAGCTTTGTAATTTCCATGGAAGCTTTCCGCTACCTAAACAGCAATGGCTTAAATGTTCTTGTAAATATTCTTACGAAGAGCAGGAAAAATGGCGGAGATACTACTATCTGCTGTATCAGTGATAAAATAAAAGAGTTACTTATTATTACTAAACTCAATACAGTATTCACGATCACTGAAGATCTTCCTACAGCAGTCCGACAATTTCAAAACTAATTATTGAATACAGTATTTTTTCATGATACAAAAGTCGTATTCACGTGTTATCAATAAAATCATCAAATTAAATTTTCAATGCCTGTAGATGTTCTGTTAGGTCTTCAATGGGGTGACGAAGGAAAAGGGAAAATCGTTGATGTACTTACTCCCGAATATAATGTAGTGGCCCGTTTTCAGGGTGGTCCGAATGCAGGTCACACACTAGTTTTCGAAGGTGTCAAACATGTATTACATACTATACCTTCCGGAATTTTTCATGAGAACATAATTAACATCGTAGGAAATGGCGTTGTTATAGATCCAATAGTTCTTCGGAAAGAACTGGAAGCACTAAAGAAGATTAATGTAGATGTTACCAAAAGGCTATTCATCTCCCGTAAGGCCCACATCATAATACCAACTCACAGATTACTTGATGCTGCTTCAGAATCTCAAAAGGGGAAAGAAAAAATCGGTTCAACATTAAGAGGTATCGGCCCTGCTTATATGGATAAAACCGGACGAAACGGCTTACGCGTTGGAGATATAGAAGCACCTGATTTTAAACAAAGATATGAGAGGTTGAAAAATAAACACCTCGAGCTACTAAAAAATATGAATGCTGATCAATCGGTAACAGAACCCGAAAGCATTTTCTTCGAAGCCATCGAAATCATGAAAGGACTAAACTTCGTAGACAGCGAACATTTCATTAATAAGGAAATAGCAGCTGGTAAAAAAATTTTAGCAGAAGGCGCACAAGGATCACTTCTCGACATCGATTTTGGTTCCTACCCTTTCGTTACATCATCAAATACTATTACAGCCGGTGCTTGCACAGGACTTGGAATAGCTCCTACTCAAATAAAAAAAGTATTCGGGATTTTCAAAGCATACTGCACGAGAGTTGGCAGCGGCCCTTTTCCTACTGAGTTAAATGATGCTACCGGTGAAGAAATCAGGAAAAACGGAAATGAAGTCGGAGCTACGACTGGCAGACCAAGACGCTGTGGATGGATTGATCTTCCTGCTTTGAAATATGCAATTATGATTAATGGCGTCACTGATCTCATAATGACTAAATCAGATGTGCTTAGCGGTTTTGAAACAATAAAGGTTTGTACTCATTATGAAATCAACGGAAAAATAATTGACTACATGCCATTTGATATTGTCAACGAAACCGTTAATCCTGTGTATCAAACTATTCAGGGTTGGAAAAACAATCTTACCGGCATGAATAGTGAAAAAGAATTACCAGTTGCTTTAATAAACTATATATCTTTTTTAGAAAAAGAATTGAATGTCCCAGTTACGATTGTATCTGTCGGGCCCGACAGAAAACAAACTATTGTACGAAATAAAATAGCTGACAAATTAATTCCTGCAAATTAATTCTATGGCCTTTTTCATTTTCATTCAAGCTTCCTACATATTAATTATTTATCAGCCTAAAAATTTATTCACAATCCTGTTTGGGGATAAATTTACCGGAAGAGTCAATTTTACTTTCATCATCAGGGATAATTACATTTTCGCCGCTAATTTTTTTATCCGATAAATCCGGCATACCTGCATCAACCCATGCCGTATACCAGAAAGATCCGACGGATAAAATAGCACATTGCATCCTGCGCTCCACCTGACCATCAAGCATGATGCTGTATTCCTGAGCGTACGCTTTGCTGTATACTTTTGATAGCTGATTTCCGCGAACTTCAAATGCATATTTCTGGTCTACTTCGAAAGTTGAACTTATTTTTTTTTCAAATGATAACACAGAATCAAGTGCATCAAAGCTTTGTTTGATCGAATGCCATGAATAAGATTGAAGGTTTTCGATGTACGAAGCTTCTCCAAGGAAAAAATCGAAATTATCACCAAACAATTCAGGCAAACGGGATTCCCAAAAACCATGTATGCCATTTTGATTCGTTAACTGTCCATTATAATTTTCTGTACAATGAAGAGGTACATGAGAATCGGCAATGTAATGCCCGAGGTTAGCAGAATAATAAAGTATTTTTGATACATCCTTTTCTTTGAACGCATTTACTAACTGATAATAAACACGGTTAATATGCCATGGGACAATTCCATATTTTTTAAGCGAATCTTCGGAAAATTTTTCAACAGCATCTTTCCATTTTTGAGGAACTGAATCAAACGGTGCATTTCCGTAATGATCAATATCAATAAAGTGACGTGGTGCTTCATCAGGATTTGAATACCGTCTTTTATCAGGATCCACTGAATGATTAGTAATATATTCGAGATGATCTTTATAAAATCTAAACAAATCGGGTGGTAAGGTAAAACAGGCCATCCTGTTAATCGTGCGATGACCCCAGAATCCCCATGCAGAAGATTTTTGTAACCCCGAAAGAAGAATTAAGGCAATCAATCCAGTAATTTTCATTGTTCAAATTTCAGCTTACCGGTATAAAAATACAACCCTGTTAAAGAAGGTTAATTAATTAGAACTTCATTATCAATCAATAATTAATAGGAGATGGAAAAATAATTTTACTACTTTTGAAAAATGAATAAATTGTCGCGTCGTTATTTTTCATTGTTATTTTTATGCGCATTTATCCTCCCATATATTTCTGAGGGATATCATACATTTAATCATGCTTCAGATTTTCATTGTAGGCAACAAACAGAAACACACCTTCACGAACTTGAGCATCATTGTAATTTATGTGATCTGTCATTTTCTCTTCTGGATAGAAGTTTTGCATTTTTTGACTTTAATGTAATAGTATCAAAAGTTAAAACGCTTACGGATTTCTCTGAGACTAATTTTGTTTCATTATTCATCCAAATAATTTTTCAACGAGGGCCTCCATCAAAATAATTGTTTCATTATTCACGCACAATTGTGCAATTCAAACTATCAAAACAATTATTATGAAATGGAAACCAGCCGTCATTGCTGCCTATTTATTATTATTCATTAGCTCTGAAATTTTGGCCATACCGGGAGTTGATAAAAAAACTCTGACTGGTGTGGTATCAGACGGCGAAACAGGAGAGACTATCCCCGGGGTAAGTGTATATTTTCCGGATTTAAAAACTGGAACAATCACCGATGTTAACGGTTCATATTCTATTTCGAATCTTCCGAATAAAAAAACAATTGTACAGGTCTCATCAATAGGATATAACACGATACTTGTCAACATAGATCTTTCAGCTATTACTAAAAAAGATTTTATATTGAAAATTTCTGCAAAGGAAATTAATGAAGTAGTAATAAGTGGCTCATCAATTTCAGTCGAGCAAAACCGTACACCCACTCCTGTTACTGTAATTCCAAAAACTGAATTATTAGAAAATGCATCATCAAATATAATCGATGCAATTGCAGGACAACCAGGCATCTCTCAGGTTTCATCAGGAAGTGGAATTTCCAAACCGGTAATTCGCGGACTTGGTTATAACAGAGTTGTGGTTGTTAATGACGGCGTACGTCAGGAAGGACAGCAATGGGGAGATGAACATGGAATTGAAATCGATGATAATGCAGTAGATAAAATTGAAATAATTAAAGGACCGGCTAGTCTTATGTATGGCTCAGATGCCATCGCCGGTGTCATCCAAATGATTACCGCTCCTACTCTGCCGGAAGGCGAAGTAAGAAGTAATGCGATGCTTAATTATCAAACAAACTCCGGACTTATAGGGTTTTCTTTAAATGCATCCGGAAATAAGAAAGGATGGATATTCGATTTGAGATTCAGCAATAAATTTGCTCATGATTATAAAAACAAATATGATGGATACGTTTTTAATTCAAGATATTCAGAAAATTCATTGAATGGTATTGTCGGATTGAATCGATCATGGGGATATTTTCATATCCATCTTAGCGCATTTAATCTTACTCCGGGAATTGTTGAAGGAGAACGCGATAGCATTACAGGAAATTTTGTAAAAAATATTGCATCAGGTGATAGTATCATTACGGCTCCAATATCTAGTAGTCAGGTTAAAAAATATGATACAGAAGTTCCGTATCAGGAAATCAATCATTATAAAGCTGTCTTAAACAGTAGCGTGCTCCTTCATAATGGAATATTGAAAACAATAATTGGATTTCAACAAAACAACAGAAAAGAATTTGCTGATGTCATGACTCTGGATCAATACGGATTGTTTTTTCAATTGAATACTATAAACTATGATGTGAAATACAATCTTCCTGAAGTCCGGAATTACAATTTCACCTTCGGAGTTAATGGTATGTACCAGAATTCCTTGAACAAAGGGATCGAATTTCTTGTTCCTGCTTATTCACTTTTCGATTATGGAATATTCGGACTGGTGAGAAAAAATTTAGGCACTGTTGATATCAGCGGAGGTTTGAGATATGACAGGAGAAAAGAAAACACAAAAAGTTTATTTTTAGACGCTCAAGGAAAACCTGTTGCAGAAAATTCAATTGGCAGCACCGAACGCTTCCGGTCATTTGACGGAGTCTTTGATGGATATACAGGAAGTATTGGGACAGCGTGGCAATTATCAAATACCGTTTACAGCAAACTGAATATTGCAGCCGGATTCAGGGCTCCGAACATTGCAGAACTAGGCGCAAATGGAATTCATGAAGGAACATTCAGGTATGAAATCGGCAATACAAAACTTGTTTCTGAAAAAAGTATTCAGGGCGATTTCGCATTTGGTATAAACACAAGTCATGTAACAGCAGAAGTGGCTCTATTCGATAATCACATCGACAATTACATCTATCTTTCAGCAATCAATAATTCTATGGGAGGTGATTCTATTATTGATAACAATATGGTGTTCACCTATATTTCAGGAACAGCAGAACTTCGCGGCGGAGAAATCCTGATTGATATTCATCCGCATCCACTTGATTGGCTTCATTTTGAAAATTCATTTTCTTATGTTGAAGCTATTCAAAAAAACAAAGCTGACTCAGTAAAATATCTTCCGCTTATCCCCGCTCCAAAACTTAATACTGAAATAAAAGTAAATGCGAAAAAAATATTTAAAGTGTTTTCAAACCCATATTTTAAAATAAATGTTTTGTCTTTTTTCCGCCAGGATAAAATATTTACGGCTTATAGTACAGAAACCACTACACCTGGCTATGTAATCGTAAATGCAGGAATAGGAACGGATATAAGTCTGAAAAGAAGAATGTTTCTTTCCTTTCATATCAGTTTAAATAATATTGCAGATAAATCATATCAAAGTCATTTGAGCAGGCTGAAGTATGCTCCTGTAAATTATGCAACGGGCAGAACAGGTGTTTACAATGAAGGAAGATCGTTAAGCGTTAAAATGGGATTTAATTTCTGAAAGAGCCTGAATTCCACAAAAAACACATCAAATTGTTTTGAAAAATTCCCTTCCTTTTTGATTAAAAATCGGTTGTAATATGAGATATCCCTGATTTTACTCGTTCGGATTTATTTTTACCTTTAGTCGGTTAAAATAAACTTCTGATGAAAAAATATTTACTTGTCATTGCATTCCTGTTAGTTTCCTCCAAAATATTTTCAGCATGTTCTTCAGGCATGTCTGAAATTATTATCAATATTATTCCCGATAATTTCCCTGCAGAAATTTCCTGGAATCTTACCGACAGTGTGGGAAACATTATCGCTTCAGGAGGGTCAGTAGGTGACACAGTTTGTGTGGCTTCAGGTGGATGTAATTTGTTCACTATTTTAGATACCTATGGAGATGGAATATTAAATCCGGGTGGATACTGGCTTTACTTAAATGGATCATTAATAGGCTCTGGAGGAAACTATTCTTTTTCTGAACAGCATTCTATTAATTGTCCGGCTGGTTCATTTTGCACAATCCCACTAACCCTCGTTGCCGGTACAAGTACAGCTACATTTGATAATACGTGGTACACATATTCTGCAGCAGTTTCGGGAACTTATTCTATCAGCACCTGCGGACTAAATTCTTGTAATACAAAAATCTGGGTATATACAACTTGTCCGACAATACCCTATAATGAAGGCGTACAGGGAACATACGCTTACAATGATGACAATAATTGCGGCACACAAGCTGATATCAATGTTGTTCTAATTGCCGGAAATAGTTATCTGATTAGAATCGGTGACAACAACGATTCATGTTCATCTCCAATCAATTTTACTTTTTCATATGTTGGCCCAATTCAGGGCTGCACGGATGTGTTGGCCTGTAATTATGATCCAATGGCAACAATTGACAACGGTAGTTGTATCTATAGTCCAAATCCAAATTGTGCGGGGCCCGACTTACAAATCGACTCTGCCATTTTTGTACAAAGTCTTTCGCTGCAAGCCAAGACTGCAGGGAGTTGTGACGTTACAGAAGGCTGTGTTACTGGCTACGGTCAGCGCTATGTCATTTCCTTTACATCCAGAATTAATAATATTGGCACCCTCGACTTCTATATCGGAAATCAGTCTACACAACCAGGAATGTTTAACCTAAATAATTGTCATGGTCATGCGCATTATGAGGGCTATGGAGATTACAGGCTTTTTGACAGCAATGGAAACATTGTACCGGCAGGACATAAGAATGGATATTGTGTAATCGATTTATGCGGGCACGGACAATATGTTTGCTCAAACATGGGAATTTCTGCAGGATGCTATGATGCTTATGGTGTCGGCACACAATGCCAGTGGATTGATATTACAGATGTCCCTACAGGAGATTATCGTATTGCAGTAATTATTAATTCCAAACATCTTCCTGATGCATTGGGTCGGTACGAAACGAATTATGTAAACAATGCGTTGCAGGTATGTATGCACATTGTTCATAATACAACTGGTTCACCATCCTATACTCTCTTACCAACTTGCATACCTTATGTAGATTGCAATGGACTTCCTGGCGGCGCTTCCGAACTAGACTGTAACGGGCTATGTGATGGTCCCGGAGTTTACGGCGACATTTTTCAAAATTCCGTACTGGATTCACAGGACGTATATACTTATATGGATATTATTCAATCGTCGATGCCGGCAACTAACTGCAACGATTTAAACAGAGATGGAATGTTATCAGTTTATGATGCAGCACTTGTAAACTGGTGCAGAAGAGATAATCCATTACATCCCGCTGGTAGCACACATAACCTTTGCAACTTTCCAAGAAACATAATCAATCCAAACGATCTTGTTGGTTTTGCAATTAAAGCTGTAGACTTAACAAATAATTTTGTTGATGTTGAAATATTAAATCCACTGGCAAAAGTGAAAGCCTATCAGTTTACTATGAGCGGAATCACCATTAGCAATGTTGTTAGTCTTGCCAGTCCAGTTAATTTTCCTGTTGATGTAAGATTTAATTCTACTTCGAATGAGGTGTTCGCCATTTCGCTGGAAGATTCATCGATCGAACGCAGTAATATTCCTCAACAGTTGGTAAGAATATATTTTAGTGCAGTAACTGACTCACAGATTTGTATCAGCCATATTACAGATGTGGTCAATCAGAATGCAGAGCGTACGACTACTAATATCTACGGAGGTTGTTTTGCATCACCTGTAAATTCGGTTCAGGCAGTTAATCAGAAAACCGGATTTGTCGTTTTCCCTAATCCATCGGGCGACAAGACCTTTGTTCACTTGTTTGAAGGCGCAGCTAATATCGAGGAATTAAATATCATGGATGTAACTGGTAAAATTTACTCAGCACCACATTTGAAAATTAATGACAACTGGTATGAGCTTGATCTGAAAAAACTTCCAGCCGGTGTTTATATTGTTGCTATTAAGAATGAAAGCGGTTATAGCGTGACGCGTCTAATTAAACTCTGATAAAAAATATTATTAATTATAGCAAAAAAAAAGAGAGACTAAATAGTCTCTCTTTTTTTTATTGTTCTGCATTTTACTTTTTGTCGTCTTTAACTTCTTCGAAGTCGACGTCGGTAACTTCAGAATCATTAGTTTGTTGACTGCCGTCAGCCGAGGCTTGTTGTTCAGCACCGGGCGGTGTCGCATTCTGAGATGCTTTATACATTTCCTCAGATGCAACCTGCCATGCGGCATTCAGTTCAGCCATCGAAGTATCTATAGAAGAAATATTTCTCTCCTTATGTGCTTCCTTCAATGAATTAAATGCTTTCTCAATAGCTTCTTTTTTATCGGCAGATAATTTATCGCCATATTCTTTCAACTGCTTTTCAGTCTGGAAAATCAGTGAGTCAGCTTGATTTATTTTATCGGCCTCTTCTTTAAACTTACGATCAGTTTCAGCATTTGCTTCAGCTTCTGATTTCATCTTCTTGATGTCATCATCGCTTAATCCTGAAGAAGCTTCGATCCGAATATTCTGAGATTTTCCTGTTGCTTTATCTTTTGCGGTAACATGCAGGATACCATTTGCATCAATATCGAAAATAACTTCGATCTGAGGGATACCGCGTGGTGAAGGTGGAATTCCATCTAAATGGAATCGACCGATTGTTCTGTTGTCTTTCGCCATCGGACGTTCACCCTGAAGAATGTGAATCTCAACAGAAGGTTGATTATCGGATGCCGTAGAGAATGTCTCGCTTTTTTTAGTTGGAATAGTTGTATTCGATTCGATGAGTTTAGTAAATACACCGCCCATTGTTTCAATACCAAGTGAAAGAGGAGTAACATCTAAAAGAAGTACGTCTTTCACTTCTCCTGTTAAAACTGCACCTTGTATAGCGGCACCAATAGCAACTACTTCATCAGGGTTTACACCTTTGTGTGGAGCTCTCTCGAAAAATTTCTCAACGCTTTGCTGAATAGCAGGTATACGTGTTGATCCACCTACAAGAATTACTTCATTAATATCAGATGCTTTAAGACCTGAATCAGCAAGAGCTTTTTTGCATGGCTCTAATGTGCGGCGAATAAGATCGTCACACAGCTGTTCGAATTTAGCACGAGTAAGTGATTTTACAAGGTGTTTTGGAATACCATCAACCGGCATTATATAAGGAAGGTTAATTTCAGTCTGTGTCGAACTTGAAAGCTCAATCTTTGCCTTCTCAGCAGCTTCTTTTAAACGCTGAAGCGCCATCGGATCACGACGAAGATCAATGTTCTCATCTTTTTTAAATTCGTCGGCAAGCCAGTCAATAATTTTCTGATCAAAATCGTCGCCACCAAGATGTGTATCTCCATTTGTAGATTTCACTTCAAATACTCCTTCTCCTAATTCAAGAATAGAAATATCAAAAGTTCCTCCACCTAAATCAAAGACAGCGATCTTCTCATCTTTACCTTTTTTATCAAGGCCATAAGCAAGAGCTGCTGCAGTTGGTTCGTTAATAATTCGCAATACTTTTAATCCTGCGATTTCTCCTGCTTCTTTTGTTGCCTGTCGCTGACTGTCGTTAAAATATGCTGGAACAGTAATTACCGCTTCAGAAACTTCATAACCGAGATGATCTTCGGCCGTCTTTTTCATTTTTTGCAAAACAAGAGCTGAAATTTCCTGAGGCGTATATAAACGATCTCCGATCTTTACTCTTGGCGTATTGTTATCTCCTTTTACTACTTCATATGGAACACGATCTTTTTCCTTCGCAATTTCATTGAATGTTTCTCCCATGAATCGCTTTATGGAAGAAATCGTATTTTTTGGATTTGTGATTGCCTGTCTTTTGGCAGGATCACCGACCTTACGTTCTCCATTATCAAGGAATGCGACAATGGATGGAGTAGTGCGACGGCCTTCGCTATTTGGTATTACGATAGGTTCGTTGCCTTCCATTACAGCAACGCAACTATTTGTTGTTCCAAGGTCAATGCCTATTACTTTTCTCATAGTTTTAAGTGTTTATTGATAAAATTTTTCTTGATTCTTCCTGCGAAGTTCAATCATAATGCCATGCAAGTTATGTAGGTAATTCTGTCAGTTGATAGCAAAAGCTTGAAAATGATTAAAAAAAACGTGACAAAGCGACATTAATTGAATCTGAAATTTTTATTCCGAGTAGCCACACTTGTATCGAATGCGGCTTGGGTAACTGCATTTGGATACCTGAAAATTGAATGCACAATCCGGCTTGTAAAAAGACCCAAACCATTATTAACCGTAGTAAATATTGGTCTGTCCTGAACGATTCCTGTTGTAGGCGCCTGAAGTTGCATGTATGTTTGAAGATCTACTGAACCGGCCAGACAAATAATTTCAACTGGCTTAAGCCCGGCAGAAAGCGAATCTATACGTCTGATATAGCCTGGTTTGTCAGGGATATTTGCACCAATTACCTGATACAATTCATATTTAGAAAAAG
>JANPNV010000096.1:0-6096 GCA_031427625.1 Bacteroidota bacterium | reverse complement strand
ACTATTAACTTGCAATTTGAAAAAATCTAATGAAAGTTTTTTCCCAAGGATAAATGTATACTCGATGAAAACTGAAGTACTGTGTTCGGCGGAATCCCCCTGCGCACATGGCCGACGCGCAAAGATTCCGCCGAGCGGGTACACGTTGCTGCATGTAATAACTATGTAACTGCTTTTCCATGGCTGTCTACAAATATTACGGGTCCTTATGGATTCAAAGATTTAACAAATTGTTATCAGCGATTTGGCTTTGGAACTATTACACCAAAAGAGCGAGCGCATCTTGTTGGGTTTGCACGGTTCTCTGATCCAGATTTGGCAGGAACACCAAACAATTATTTAAATATTGGATTTAATGCCAAAGCAAAAATAAATAGTTATGGGACGGATTTGTTTATTAATGATGATAGCCCACGAAATGTAAAAATTAATATAGGAACAGTACAGGGTGATGTTATGACTGGAGGAAATACTTATTTGGCAACCATAAGTGGTAGGGTTGGAATAGGAGTTACAAATCCGACAGAAAAACTCGAAGTTGATGGCAACATCAGAGCTACCGGTTTAATTGGACCAGGAAACAGAATTATTTTGGTTGATGCGAGTGGAAGACTTGCATCAAGTAGTGCAAATAATCAGCTCCCAACTTGGATGACTGCTGGTAATGCACAAACAAACTCAACAACTGATTTTTTGGGAACTACCGATTTACAAGATTTAGTTTTTAGAACTAATAGTATACAGCGCTTTAGAATGCTTAAAGGAGAAAACTCATGTATTTTTTACGAACCAGAACCAATAAGTTCAATTACACTTGGCGCCATTCCATATTCTGGGTCAAACAGGTATATCTCAAATTATATTGGATTTAATGCAAGGAGAATTCAGAACGGAAGCACTTACGAATGGCAATCACAAACAAATGGTAACGATAATGGAGGATGTGGTATGATAGCAGATATCGGTGGTAATTTGCGATTTTTTGCCTTACCAACTATGTCAGTTGCAAATGCTCCTATACAATCATTCGCTAACGATGAATTATTTATTACAAGTAATACTAAAATGATTATAAGAGCCGATGGCAAGGTTGGAATTGGTGTTAGCGCATTCTGCCAATTCCCGGATGATTATAATTTGTATGTTACTAAAGGCATTCGTGCTGAGAAAATAAAGGTTGATGTTCCCGCTGCTCACGGATGGGCTGATTATGTTTTTTCAAAGGATTATAAATTAACTTCGATTTCGGAAATTGACAGTTTTATAAAAAGAGAACAACATCTACCCGGTGTACCGACATCGGCAGAAGTAAATGAAAAAGGAATTGATATTGGAGAAATGCAAACAATTCTTCTTGAAAAAATTGAACAACTAACATTGTACGTCATAGAGTTAGATTCAAAAAATAAAGAATTGGAAAGAAAATGTAATAAATTATTACGGAATGTTCCTAAAATTATTGATTCGAAATCGAACTAATATTAATTTAATAAATTATTTATAATAATATTAAAAAACAGCCTTCAAATAATGAAAACTCCTAAACAATTATTCATTTTTATTTCAACAATATTATGTCTTTCTCAAATATGGATTTGCAAGAAGTCTAATGGTTATACTGATCTAGTTAGATGGCTAGACCTCGAACAATTGATAAAAAACAATACAGGTTTTTGATTAAACAATAATATATGCGAAAAAAATTGCTGAAAAATTTTCCCGTCTTTACTGGACGAAAAATTAAAATGTCCTTATTATCTGTTAGGGTAATTATTACGATTATTTTCTTAATTGTAATATCTCAGTTCTATATGTGTAAAAAAAATCAATCTATAATCGGAGAAGAATTTGTTGGCGAATGGGAATTAGAACAACTCATAATTGACGGACATGATACTACTACTTTTATAAAGTCTGACACGAATTGCTATGGATATACAAAATTCTTCGATAATTATCATATTGGGCAAATTCCAGTTTACAATGCAGGAGCGCATTTTTATTGTGCACAGAAAGGTCTATGGGATTATTATAGGCTATTAAATATTAATTATACCGCTTCCAGTGTTAGCGTCGGTCCTTATTTAGCTGGGGAGGCTTTAGATTGGCAAGTTCTTGAAAAATCGAAAAATCGCTTGAGATTATATATAGTTTATCACAATATGCAATGTTATTTAACTTACAAACGAAAATCATAAATAATGAGCTACAATAAATTATTGATTTATTTTGTTAGTGTTTTCATTACTTTATTAAGTAATATTTTTTGCATAGCACAAACACCGGAAAAAAATTTGTTAAAATATTGGTATTACCGTGATCGATTAGTAGATGACTTTATGACTTGTGTATGCTACGAAAATGGAGGTTCAATCCCAGCGTCTATTAGGAATAATGGAGGTTCGCCGAACAACTTAAGTTGGGGTGACGCAACAATTAATTTAGCTTATTATATTGGCACACTTGCATTAGAGCATTATATGTTAAGCACGAGCGGGGAAAGCACTTTAGAAACCGATAGAGAGTTATTTTATGCAATGAATGCGATTAACAGGTTAGATATGAATGCTGATCTTATGCTGAATTCAGCCAATCCACAAGAACAAGGATACACAAATGGTTTTATTTTAAGGGATGATGTTGGTATTGATGGTGGTTATCTTCCTGTAAGCCCCGTCTTAACAAAGGATAGAATTAATTCTCATCCAAGCGGGTCATACCCATCAGTTGGAAATTCTCAAGATGTCGGAATAATATCAGATGGGATTAATACCGTTTATCATTCACAGCGTTTGACAAGTATTTTCCAACAATGGCAGGCTCATCCCGGTTCAACTATTGGTGAAATTATTGCTTTTTATGCGAGTGTATTTCATGAATATAAAGAAATGGCCATGGATGCTGAAAGCCAAGATCAAATAATTCATTTAATGGTAGGTTTATCGTTAGTCATTAAACTTTTACCTCCCGATTTGGTTTATCAAGAAATTGGTGGAATTAAAAATTTTGATGATTGTTGTCCGGCTCAATCCGCTTTTGTAACAGAAGCAAAACATTTAGTTGATCGCCTTGTTTATCGTATACATTCTGATGGAACTAATTGGCATTGGCATATTAAAATTCCAAATACTGATAACGACGTACCTCGTGGGGCAGATGCATGGTTTCTGTCTTGGGGCTTTAAGGATGCACAATACGAATTGACTGGCAGCCCCAATACCAATAGTTCAAATGTCGTTAGTCAATTTTTGAAAAAAGGAGCTGAAATTGCTTGGGAGAGCGCCAATACGCTTGGTTATGCTATTGTTAGTAATGGAGAATTTTCTAAAGTTGCGGATCTGTGTGCTATTTATAATAGATGGGATCCTAACCATTCAAGGGGGTGTGCAGTTGGGGATAATGATTTCAGCTATATCCCTCTTTTTAAAAAAGCCTTACATCCTCAGGACGCTTTACAAATATTTGATGGGCAATATGATGCTAGCCCTATGAATGCGCGTAATTATTTAGAAAACTTATTAAACGATGCCCCTTGTTATGGCCCATATAACTATTCAAACGGTAGCAATGATTTTCCCAGTTATGAATGGAGCAGTAGTAGCCGGTTAACCCATCCAGAAAATAGAGGCAAAAATGACGTGACCACAGAGGGATTTGAAGGCGACTATAATGGAATTGATTACATGTTTTACTATAATTTATATAGGTATGTGTTTAGAGGTGACCTATTAAAACCTTATAATAAATTGACCAGATCTAATGTAATAACAGATTATCCATTTTTCAATTCTTACAGTCCTTCCACAGGGTTTGGCAGTCACGCAAGCCCGACAGCTATTGAATCATTTAATACTATAATAGCATCTAACAAAATTCAGAGTGATGGCGATGTAACATACAGAGCCACCGAATCAATAAGCATACAGCCAGGATTCGAGATTGATAATGGTGGGGATTTCTATGCATACATTGATCCTATTGAATGTAACGCTCCTCATGGAAATGTATTTAATAAAATTTCTAATACAGAAAGTAATGCTCATAATTCCATTGCGACACCCGTGATAAATAAAAAAAAATCTTATGAAATTAATGCAGGTGTATTTCCAAACCCTGTAACATCTAGTTTTTCACTGTATATTGATTTAAAACAAAATCAATATATTCATGCAGAGCTCAGAGATTTACTCGGCCATCAGATGATCACTCCCGTTAATTCTCTAGGTCAAAAAGGTCAAAATGAAATTAGTTTTAATAGCATTGAAAGCCTTGCTAATGGAATCTATTTTTTATGTGTTTCAACAGAAAGCATTCAGAAAACAATTAAGGTAATTAAATCTAATTAATCATGAGCAAACTTAAATACAAAATAGCCGTCTTAATGATTATCTGTAATTACTGCTCTTCAATTTGGGCACAATCTATAACAGAGATTGGATGCACCGGTGATGTGGTTAATTACACCTTCAAAGACGATTCATTAAATATATTGTATGTAAGCTGCGTAACATACAATTCAGATGGATCGAATTCTACATCAATACAGAAATGGGATGGTACCATATGGGAAGAAATTGCATCAATAATTAATGGTGAAGTAAAGTCAATGATCAAACTAAATGGAAATTTGATTATCGCTGGATCTTTTATTGGTATTGATGGAAATATTATAAACAATATAGCTGAATGGAACGATACAAGTTGGAATGCTCTCGGAATAAACGGATTAGGAAATGCCGGTTGTGCAATTAATTCCTTATGTATGATTAATGGAACTCTTCTTGCAGGAGGAGATTTTGGAAAAGATCCGGTTAATAATTTGTTTAAATGGAACGGTTCGTCATGGCTCCCTTTTCAGCAATATGTTAATGGTAAGGTGTTATCATTGTGCAATTTTAATGATACGCTATATTTGTGTGGCGATATTGAATATATTGATACATTGAAAATCCATGGAATCGCAAGGTATAGCGACAGTTCTTGGACAAATCTTTCTGATTGTTTTGCGGGTAATGTTTTTAATATGATTACATTCGATGGGAAACTATATTTTTCAGGGTTGTTCGGATGTATTAATGATAATCCATCCGGCATAATTGCTTCTTACGATGGCTCAGTAATAACTGGTTTGGGTGAGAGGGTGCGCGCATTCATTACTGCAATGCATGTATTTGACGATAAACTTTATATAGGCGGTGAATTTCTTGATACATTAGGAGAGAGTGCGCAAAAGATTGCGGCATGGGACGGAGCTGCCTGGAGGGAGATCGATTTTAGTTTTGTTAACATTTCGCAAATTATGAGTATCTCTCATTTCGGAAGTTCAATTATTGTTGCAGGCCGGATTAAAGATGAAAATAATTCTGTTCGGAAAATCGTCGAATATAATCAAGAATAATTATTTACCTTTATGATTTACTCAACATAATATTTATGAATAAGAAATTCGAAATTCTAATTATTTTTTTATTTCAAATATTTTTATTTAACAATTATTGTAATGGCCAGAATCAAAATCATAAAATGATTCTAGGTTCATTAAATGGGAAAAAGGATATTGAAATAAAAGAAGGTGCATATATTAAAATCATAGCCAATCAGCAAAAGATAAAGGGCCGGTTACATATTATAAATGATTCACTTATAGAATTGGATAAGACTGAAATTGTAATTAGTCATATTGACAAATTACGCCGTGGGCATCTTGGAATAAATATTTCATTGGCATCAACCCTCGGGACTGTGAGTACTGTATCTTTTCTTGGCGCTATAACTTTATTAATTCAAGCAGGTTCAGTAGAAACGGCCGGGCTTGCATTGATTGATATTATTGTTGCCTTGCCCTTTATTGCAATAGCTGTTCCTACACTTATTCTCACATTAAAAAGTATTAAAAATTGTCAGTGGCGTGTAACTAAGGATTATAAAATTACGCTTGTGCTTTAGGGTAATTCCTGCTCGGCGGAATCTTTGCGCGTCGGCCATGTGCGCAGGGGGATTCCGCCGTACACAGTACTTCAAATTAGATTTTTCTTTGAATGATTTTATTTCGCTAATACAAGTTATGTAAATTTAAAACACTCACATTTACAGGCC
>JANPNV010000095.1:0-67327 GCA_031427625.1 Bacteroidota bacterium | reverse complement strand
TTCTTGGTTCTTGATTCTTGATTCTTGGTTCTTGATTCTTGGTTCTTGATTCTTGATTCTTGATTCTTGGTTCTTGATTCTTGATTCTTGGTTCTTGATTCTTGGTTCTTGATTCTTGATTCTTGGTTCTTGATTCTTGGTTCTTGGTTCTTGATTCTTGGTTCTTGATTCTTGGTTCTTGGTTCTTGGCTCTTCCTTCCTACTTGTGAACGATCATTTTCTTCTTCATTTGAAAAACCCCATTGCTAACCATTGCCAAATAAAATCCAGCTGGCAATTCTTTTTGGATTTTGGTGTTTTCATTTTGCAATGTCTGACTGTAAACCAATTCTCCTAAAGAATTATAGATAGTTAATGATGCATTAGATTTTAGAATCTCATTCGAAATCGAAATCGTAAAATAATCAGATGATGGATTTGGAAAAAGTTTGAATCCATCACTTGAGAATTTATTTTCCTCAATTCCTGTAACAAGACTTAACTCTGATTCCCACAAACCTCTGCCGAATGTTGCTGCTCGAATTTTATTTACGCTGTAATGAATTTCAAGGTCTCTTACCTGAACATTTGGAAGTCCATTGCCGAAGTACTGCCATGCCGATAATGAATCGCTGCGATAATAAACGCCCACATCCATTCCCACAAACAATCTGTCATTTGTATTATTCTGATAGATGATACAATTTACTGGCAAATTTGGAAGTCCGGTGGAGTAATCATTCCACGTTAGTCCTGCATCTGTCGAAGCATAGACCTTATTTCCTGATGTATATCCACTAAGAGATACCCATACTTTTTGGGGATCGACATTGCTGACGGTGATAAATGTAATTGAACCGGGAAATGTTGCCGTTCTTGCAACGAAGTTATTTCCATTCGTCGAAGCATAAAATGTTGATGAAGTTGCAGCGTAAATATATAATGGATTGGAAGGAGCATAAGCAAGAGCAGTATACTTCCAGAATCCTGCTGATGAACCCTGCATACCGGACCAGTTTGTTCCTCCATTTGTAGAGCGGTAAACTGAATCCTTTCCGATTAATAAAGAGTTATGATCAGTTGGATGCATGACGAATGGAGAAACCCAATTCCCGCTTGAATTTATTCCCGAGCCCCATGGATTTACAATCTGATTAAAATTTGCACCTGCATTTACAGATTTATATACGGAACCATTCTGAGACGTCATGTAAAATGTATTGGTATCAATGGGATCGATGAAACATTCTGTGCCATCGGCTTGCCAAAGTTGCGACCAGACTCCGTTGTTATACAAGTATGTTCCAACATCCTGTTGTCCGGTAAGTATTTTATTTGGCGTAGCTGAAGATCCTCCCATTCTGTACATCTGCGTAATCTGAATTCCATTAGCGAGATAACTCCAGCTTCCGCCATTGCTTGTTGACTTATACAATCCACCGTCGTTAGCAGCAAAAATTGTGGTGGAACTTCCGGGTAAAAATTCAAGAAAATGAAAATCAAGATAAATAGTTGACCCGGCAATTCCTGCCCAGGTTACGCCACCATCCGATGAATGATAAGGAGCAAATCCGCCGATGTAAACATCATTCGCATTTTGTGGATTTACGGTAATACACATGAATTCGGAGCTATACAGAATACGCATGAAATTTGACGAATCAATTTGAGTAGTAAAGTTCATTCCACCATCTGTCGAACGATAAATGCCATTAAATCCCAAGGGCGAATTATCCATAGCAACTAAATAAACATAATCAGGATTGGCAGGCGTAACACCGATCTTATAGGCGATTGCATCTGTTGACGGACTTTGAAGGCCTGATGTAGTCTGAGTATACGTATCGCCTGTATTCGACGAACGGTAGAAACGTGTTGTAGTAGCTCCTTGTTGAGTTGCGTAAACAATTGTAGGATCGCCTGGCTTAAACTTTACATCGGAGAAAGTGCCTGCCTGAGTTTGCAACCAACTGGCTCCACCATCTGAAGTTTTATATACACCATTGAAGGTGGCAGCAAGAACGATGTCATCATTTGAAGGGTGGATTGCTAACCGTGGAATTATTCCGCAGCATGATGGTAAAATAATTCCTGTTGTACTCCAGGAAATTCCACCATCGGTTGATTTGATTACGCTCACATCATAAGCCATCCCTGCACCACCGACAGTTCCTGTTGCCATGTACATTTTACTTGAATTCGAATTTGATATTGCCAGGTCATAACAACCAATGAAAGGAAGATGATCGGTGAGAATATTCCATGTTAATCCTGCATTTGTAGATTTCCAGAGTCCGCCGGTATTTGAACCGGTATACATGATGTTACTGTTCGCAGGATCGAATCTGACGAAGTCGAGTCTTCCGTTGACACCAGTGTTCGTTCCCGTGGCATTCACAAGAGATGGTCCGAGCGAAACCCAGATTCCAGCAATGCTGTTTGAAGTATTTGGAAAAAGTGGAGTTTTTAAAATATGACCGTGAGAAAGAGAATCAATATACCTTTTATAATTCTCTGCTGCCTGAAATGGCAGTGTAATATCTCCGGACGGATAGACCCTTGGCGCCATAAATTCCTCCCATCGACCGAATTGTAAGCTTCCGGAATTATCATCGTCTTCGAATTTATAATCAACTGTCTTTGTAAACTCTTTCTCCTGCTGCATCTCTTCATTTTCATGAAATGCATTTTGAATTTCATAAAAATTTCTTGTTGGTGCACCAGAAGGAATTACAACTTTGGATTGATCCATTGTCTGACAAATTCCAGCTTTCGCAGAAAATAGAATAATTAGGAAGAAGATTGTTTTTTTCATTGGTATGGGTATGAAATTCAGTATGGGGATATTGGTTATTGTGTCGCAAATATATTAAAGCTTTCACTCAATAACCCGAAAAATACATTTTCAAGGCAGCAAATTTTCAAATTATTCCCGTAAGGAAACCGATATGCGGATGCGAGCTACCTGCTTTGTATACTTTACGATCGCTGAATATCATACGAACGTTAGCCAGGTGATATTTCATTTCGCATTGGTTGCTACTCTTGATGTCTGAACATTGATTTATTTGATTCGAATGATTTTTTTGAAAATAATATCCTGCTTTTGCTGGTTGCATATGCTGATGCGATAGACTGATATTTGAAAAAAACTTTGAACTACCTGCTTTCTATTTTATACACATAATGATTAAATCCGAATACAAATATTCCGAACAAACTGAAGCAATCATTGAGGCAGCGTTGGAAGTACATTCGAGACTCGGTTGCGGATTCCAGGAAGTTATTTACCAACGCGCTTTAGATATCGAATTTAATCTTAGAAATATACCTGCCAAAAGAGAATTTGAAATGCACATCTTTTTTAAAAATTATCACATTGGTACTCGAAGAGTTGACTTCTTGGTCTTTGAAAATATTTCGGTTGAACTAAAAGAAATTACTGCACTTGAAGCCGTTCATTTTGCACAAGGAATTAATTATCTGGAAGTATATAATATCGAAATCGGACTTATCATTAATTTCGGAAAAACATCCCTTGAATTTAAACGATTAAAAAATAAAGGCTTTAAATCCAAAGCAGGCTCACACAATTCAAATCAGATCAATCAAAGTAATCACACAAATCAAAGTTCAGACTATTGATGGCATCCAACATTCAGTTTATAATTTTATAGATACTTATAGCCTAGTAGTTGCACTTTAGGACAACTATATTTATATTTGCTCTTTATTTTTGATAAGGCTTTAAAAATAAAAAAGGAATATGAAAACGAAAAAAAGTAATCTCCGGACCCTCGATCAGTTTAAAGACAAACATTATGGTAAACGTTGGGTTTCAAAACGCGAAAAACTGGAAAGCGGCTACGATAATTTTAAAATCGGCGCATTAATTCAGGAAGCGCGACTTGAAAAGGGTTTGACACAAGAGGAACTTGCAGAAAAAGTTGGAACTACAAAATCATACATTTCTAAAATAGAAAATAACATAAAGGAAGTCCGGATTTCTACACTTCAGAAAATTGTCGAGCTTGGATTAGGTGGAAGATTGTTGCTATCTATTAAATTATAAGAATTCTGCATAGGGAAATAATAAGCTCTTATTCCAGCTAGAAGTAGTCTAAGCGCGTGTAATATTATTCAATCATTGCTCAAAATTTTGTCCGCGTGGACTACGACTGATTTCAAAAATCATATCGAATTAAATTACCCTCGTTAAGTGATGCCTCAACAAGACGTACAGTTTTATGTTTAATACATAAAGAGATGAAAGTCGTAGTCCGCGCAAACTTAACTGTGAATCTTGATTATGGGATAGTAGTTGCGCCTAGACTACTCCGAGCAGGTGAACAGATTTCTCAAGTTTCAGTTATAGCGCGTAGTTTGCGAGCGCCTAGAAAAGAGACTGAGTGCGTAAGTTTGAGTTTCAGTTTGAGTGCGTAGTTCGCGAATTCTGTAAAACGGAAACGGAGTTTGAGTATCGCACCCAAACTCCGCACTCAAACTGTATTTTGTGAACCCAGAGGGAGTCGAACCCCCAACCTCCTGATCCGTAGTCAGGTGCTCTATCCAATTAAGCTATGGGTCCTATTAATGCCAAAAAAGCTCTTTTCTGTCATGTTTTTGAGGGCGCAAAGATAGACGAATAATAAAGCCTGCCAATTATTTTTACCCCTATTTCTTGTAATATTTCATCGCCTGCGGCATATAGGCCTGAATGTCGTTAATCCGTTTCTGATCACTCGGATGCGTTCGTAAAAATTCCGGTCCGCCACCACCGCCACTTTTTGCCGCCATCCTCTGCCAGAACGTTACTGCCACATGTGGATCGTAACCTGCCATCGCCGCGAAAATTAGTCCGAGCTTATCAGCTTCCGATTCCTGCGTGCGCGAAAAAGCAAGAACACCCAATGTTGACCCTACTCCGTAACTCGTCAGAAAAATACTCCTCGTCTCCTGGCTCTTATTGCTAAGTGCCACATCCAAGGCCATCCCTCCCATTTGTGCCATCAAACCCTGACTCATTCTCTCATTACCATGTCGTGCAACGGCATGACCAATTTCATGACCCATCACAATGGCCAGACTTGGCTCATCCTGCGTTATTGGTAAAAGTCCGCTGTAGACAACAACCTTTCCGCCAGGCATACACCAGGCATTCACTTCAGGTGAATTCACCAGATTGAATTCCCATTTGTATCCGGAAATTCTACTGCCCAATTTGTTCTGATTCATATACTGCGTGACCGCTGCCTGAATTCTTGCACCTACATTTTTCACCATCTGCGCATCCTTTGTACCGGTAACAGGAGGATTCTGTTTTAAAAAAGCGCTGTACTCTGTCAGACTCATGGAAACCATTTCGCTCTCAGGCAAAAGATTCATCTGCTTTCTGTTCGTAATCGGAACACTTGAGCAGGAATATAAAAATAATGTCAGGCATAATGCCTTCAGGGTGTAAGATCTCATATTGATTATGTTTAAAGGATAAAAATAGCTGTTCAATAAACAGACCAACCTTATTAATTTAAAAAATTATTATTTGATAACTGCCGAAAGTCCACGATCGCATAAACCCTCTTTCATCGGTTTTAGCTTCAGGTAGGTACCGTTTTTAACCGAACATTTTCCATTGTAATGAACGATGTATGTGCATTGTTCTGCCTGAACAAGATCATGCTCACAGATATCAATTAATGCTTCAATCACATGTTCAAATGTATTTACATCATCATTATATAAGATAAGTTCACGTACACGGGCTTCCTTAATATCTTCGAGAATGACTTCCTCAAGATCGATTTCGGGTGAAATATTTAATACATCCATATCTTCGATTGTTGAACCGGATGTAAAAATATAAAAAAAAATCTTTACATAATACTATTTTTTCATTTCATCGCTGATCGGAATTCGTCTTCCGTTTTGAATAGCAACGACAAATGCATCCTTTACGCCTTTACCCGCAACTTCTTCCCGAAGTAACGATGCAGCATTAAATTCTCCGAATGAGCCAACATAAAATATAAACAAACCTCTTTCATCTGCCTGACGGGTAATCCCCTTGTCACTTATCGACAAATATGATTCGATGACTGTATATGGCATATCTTTCTTGAAAGCACCTATCTGAACCTTGTAAACAATTCTAAGATCAAATTCAGCTTTGTTCCTATCTGCTGATGATGCTGCAACGATTTCTTCACCCTGCTTCTTTTTCACAACGGAAGCAACCGATGACTGATTGATGTTTGCACGACTACCGCCTGTGTAAGGAACGATGAATGCATCTTTCACTCCTGCATTTACTGCCTGACGTCTCGCCACTTCGGCAGATGTACGCTCACTATATTTTCCTGAAATAAACCTGTACATTCCTGAATTCGTTTTGATAAATTCAAGATTGTCGATGGCAGCAAGTGCAGCCGGCGCATTGGATGTTTTATAAACTCCAACCTGAACGGTGAAAGATTTTACTCCGCCAGTGGTTTCAGCATTTGATTTTGTTACGGTCGTCTCTCCTGCTTCGCCTTCAAGAACTTCTTTCAAGGGCTGCTTGGCATAAAAAGCGAGAACGTCTTTATCTTCAGACAAACTATATGATTTATCCGGTTTAAAATTTATTGAACGAAGCATGGCCATTTCTTTCGCTGACTCTGCCTTGTATGCTGTCAGATTCTCTTTCCCCTTCAGCATTACATATGCATCATTCAATTCAATCCGCTTGCCATTAAAATAAGCAACTACGAATGCATCCTTATAACCGTTTCTCTTAATCTCATTTTTCACAATGTTTGCCGGCTCGAAGGTTTTAAACAATCCCACACAGTAACGAATCCATCCCGGACGGGTATTTTCTCCGGTTACAGGTTGCAATCCGCCGAAACTATTGGCAGGAATTGGCTTATGAAATGCGCCTACCTGTATTTTAAATACCAGACCTTCAGGTAAAGAAGGATCCATCGGAATTGGATTTTTTTCTGAATATGGAGTAATGGAATTCGGCGTAAAAATATTTTTCAAAAAATCAGCTCTCGACTCATTCGTTACCTTCACATCTGCCACATCTTCTTCACTTGCATTCATGTCGACTGAGTTTCTTTCGGCCATTGCAAACGATGCGGCATTCATCGTTTTGTTTTTCTCATTCTCATAAACAGTCACTCCGCCACCCGATGATAACTTTGAATTTACTCCGCTGCCATTCATACGCATCGTTGCATTGTTGCTAAGACTGTTCTCAATAGCATTCGTATTACTTTTATTTGCAGATGCAAATGCATCACCCTTTTCTTTTGGCAAAATTATTCTTTCCCTAACAGCTAGAAGGTCCGTACGCAACCCTTTAACAACCTTTGTATTCTTCTGCGCCTGCGTAAATTTTTCTTTTGACTGTTGCTCATGTTTTGCTGATAATGCTTTTAACTCATCAGATTGCCTCAAGTATTCATTTCGTTTTTTCGCATCGGATTCCGAATGTGCTTTATCCATTAACATCATTGCCTTGTCATTCTCCTCGAGCGATAACTTACTTAGGTTAACAGCCTCAGCAAATACATCAATAGTTTCTTCCTGTTTTTTTGTTATGTCCTGTTTTATCTTTTTATAGACAGGATATTCTGCATTCATCGTATCAAGAAGTTCACTTTCCGACTCAGTCTCTACATTCCGGCCGGCATTAGTAGCAAAACCGGAAGTAGAATCACCGGAAATAATATCGTCTGGATGACTTGCATTGTAATCAATCACATTCATCTTATAATCAATTTCAGGATCGATCGTTCGGGCTTCCTTCACTTTTGCAAGTGCCTGTTGCCATGCTTTTACCGATTGAAAACTTTTTTCATTTGCAATGCGAATGAGTGTATCACGACGTGGACTTGGATGCAGATGACTTATCTCAGTCTGCATTTCAACTGCTTCTGCTGTTAACTCATTGGAATGCTTTAATGTCGACTGATAATCTCTGTATGCAACACGTGCCTCCTCTTTTACAACCGGGTCCTTTTTCTTTTGATCCGAAGTTAGCTGACTATTCTTTGATGGAGATTCTCCTATAACCAATTTCTCCTTCGAAACAGAAGTTGAAATTGTGTTTTCAGAAACAGGAACTTTATCCACAGCATCGGGCTGACTTTCTTTTTTCTCTGCAACTTCAATCACTGGCGAAGATTTCTTCACTTCAGGTTTAACACTAGCATGACTTACAGACTTCGTTTTTACAGTTGATGTTTTTGCCGAAGATTTAGCTACCGGTTTTTTATTCTCAATTAATACAGGGCTGCCATTTATCATTACAAATGTTGCCGGAGCGGACTGCTCTCTTACAACAGCTGCTGTTTCATTTTTTGTTGCCGGTTTCGCTTCTAATGAGGTTTTGGTAGAAGTCGTTTGTATAGCTGACTTTTCGCTTTCAACAACATCAGAAGGAATATTTGCTAATTGTTTTGATGAAGAATTTTCCGCTGAAGCAACGGTCGCTGAACTATCCTGAACGGAAGGTGACTTAAAATTATTTTCATTTTCCGGTTGAATAACTTTCTCAGCATTGGCTGTCTTTTGCCCTATGTTTTCTTTTGGCGAATTACTTACGGTGGTAGAATTATCCTCAATTTTCATTGATGAATCTACAGTGGTGGCAATAGTGGTTGTTGCAATTGTACTTTCCGTTTGTATTGTAGCTGTTGAACTATCCGTTATAAATTCGTTAATACTTTTCGCCTCAGCATTTAATGCTACGACTGTATCTGAAGTTCCTGATTTTTGATCAATAGCAACAACAGGCAAACCTGAATTCGTTTGTGATAATGAGTTTTCTCCATTTGCACCGTTAACAACAATAGGATCAGTTACATTTTCGACTGATGGAATTAATTTATTCTCTTTTGTGTTAATGGAATTGTCAGGAACTGTTTCAACAGTTAAACTCGTTTGACTGATTACTGATGAGTCATTGTTAATTTTATTGTTCGATACTATTGTTGATGTTGATTCCAAAGCGGAATTTTTCACTATTGCATCAGCAGGTTTAATTTCTGTTGTAGCAGTTTCCTTTTCTGATACAGCATCTGAATTCACAGCTGGCGAAACTCCGTTACGTTGTGCATTCTCAGGAACAACAGTTGCATCGGATCTATTTGTTGATTGATCGACCGATGCTATTTTCGAAAGATCCGTTTCAGGAGCTTGCAATTCTTTTTCTGAAATCTTTTTATCGATATCATTAACAACAACATCAGCGTTAGCCGTTTTTAATTCTTCCTTACTTACAACTTCTTTTTCTGCAGCTATGCTATTAGTATCTGACACTATTGTTTTAGTATTCTTGTTTTTAGCAATCGATGACAAACCCGGATTCTGTTTTTTAGATCCTTTCGTAATGCTGTTGGCATCAGCAAAAGCAATTTTTGCTTCATCATCCCTCGCAGCTGCTTCCTTTTCTATTGCGCGAGCAAAAAGATTGGCATCTTCAGCTTCTTTGTGAAAAGTTTCAGATTGAGTAGTGTACATAGAAACACTATCAACAGCTAAACCTTCCGCTTCCGCGTTTTCCTTTAACTCTGCAGATATTTTCTCCTTCTCTCTTGCCTGATTTCTTAGAAATGATGCTTCTCTTTTTAAACTATCGGCCTCATCCTGAATTTCCTTTGCATCTTCATAGGCAATATTCGCAAGTTCTTCATTCGTCATATTCGCTTTGAAGGCCGAAACCTGATTATCATCTCCCTTAGAAATGGAATCATGCTCGTTTTCCAAAACCACTGTCTCATCTTTTTCTGCTTCAACCGACGATTCGCTGATCGTTCTTCTCCTTATGGTTATCGATGAAGAATCATTTTCAGAATTTGAGTTATCCGATAATGACTCAGGAGCTTCCATTGTCGGCGGCGTCACATAGACTAATTGATCGTTGATTTTCACTCCCATCATATGAGCAGAATCAACTGCCGAAGAAAATGAATGCGTAATTGTTTTTGTTGGCTCTGATGATTGTCCTGCAGATGCAAAATAATTCTGCAGCGTTAACTCCTCTTTTTGACTTTCCTTATTCAGCTTTACGACTTGCTTCAAATCAGGATTTACCATTCCTGCAGGAAGTTCGAAGTACTCTGCATGTGGTAGATAACCTCCGCCTTCTACAACGATCATATATGTCTCGCCCGGCGGAAGAACAAGTTCATAACGTCCCGTTCGCGGATCTGTGTGAACGGAAGTAACAATTCCTTCGCCAGAACTTGTCAGAATGGATATTCTTGCATCTCTTCTCACCTGCTGGTCGATAGGAACATAGACACCGGAAATTGTAAGCATTTCATCCATCCCTCCCGGTAACTGAATTTTCCGGATAGATACAGAGTTTAATACCGATTCAACATTTGTACTATACGTAGCGGTTCTCACACCATGATCCGGTACATAAAGAAAATCATCACCAATGGTATTTATTGGTATGCCAAGATTTTCGGCCTGCGACCACTCTCTAGTATTGAAATCATAAACACTTTTGAAGAGATCATAACTTCCAATACTATTATGTCCCTGACTTGAAAAATACAATGTGCGGCCATCACGATCAAGATATGGAAAGTCTTCGTCAGCTTTAGTGTTCACACCACTTCCCAAATTTTCCGGATCAGACCATTGATTATCCGGTGTTCTGCGAATGATATAAAGGTCTTTCCCACTATCACCCTTTTTACCATAACTGCTGATAAGAACCGTATTCTTATCATTCGAAATAAACATAACTGGATCCTTTTGTTTAGTCCTGTCCATGTTTGTCAAAAACTGATCTGCAGTATTGACTACTTTACCAGATAATTCGCCGAAATCATAATTGTTGTAAAAAGCATTTTGTGTTACCTCATTGCTCCCGGAGATAACAATATTTTTTCTTGACCTAACAAGTGTATTTCCGCTGATGCAGTTGTTGATGCTTGCATCTGCATCATACTTTTTCAATTTTACTGCATTGTTCGTCTTCTTAAATTGCGCGAAGGCATCTATTGCTTTGTTAAAATCATTGTTGACCATGTAACTTCTTCCCAAAAAATACCATACTTCTTCCGGAATCTTCTGATCCTTAGAGGCAACTTCGAGATACGTTGAAGCATTTGCTTTTTCCTTTCCTGCCAATAAAAGACAGACACCAAAACGATAATTAAAAAGTGGTTCTTGAGGATAAAGACTTAATAGTCGTGAGTAATCGGGTAATGCAGCCTCATATTTTTCAGCATTAAAATATTTGTCGGCTTGTTTCTTCAACTCCGCTTCAGAAGAAACGAAAGTCTGAGAAAACATTTTTCCTGATGACAGTATAATAAGTAAAAAGGTCCAGCAGACGATGCCGGATAACCTGTTGCGCACGATATCAGTTATTTATTATACAACTTATACTATAATCAATAGCCATGGTTGCCAACGATTCTGAAATATGTAAGACAGAAGCATTAATTGTCAAATACTTCTAAGATATTCGTATTAACCTTGCAGCGAATAAGGTATCGCCTTCAGAACGATAGCCTTCAAGGTACGCAGATTTTTCAAGTCTGAGCGGCAAATTCTTCAGAAAAAAGTCTATATTTTCTTCATTTTCAGCGCTAAAGACTGAACATGTTATGTAAATAAGCGGATGCTCCGGTTTCAGATATTGAAAAAGGTTCATTATTATTTTCCGCTGAAGAGGAACATAATGCTCCTTTAAAGATGATTTCAAATCCTTCTTCAGCCATTCAGGAGATCTAGACCATGTGCCTGAACCTGAACAAGGTACATCAGCAATAATGCCATCAAAATTACCTGCAAAATTTACTAATGGCTTCGATACGTCGGCAATCTTTGTTTCAAAATTAGTAAAGCGGGTTTTGTTCATTCGCTCCTTATAAGACATAAGAATGTTTTCCCGGCTATCAGTGGCAATAATCTTTATCGATCGATCTTCTTCAGTAAGAGCAAGACTCTTCCCTCCAGAACCTGCACAGGCATCCCACCATATTTCCTTTGACTTCGGTTGAAAAAAGGATGATGATTGTTGAGAGCTTAAGTCCTGAATTTCAAAATAACCTTTAGAATAGGATTCCAGTTTATCTAATCCAGTATCCTGATCAAACATGAGTGCTGATGGATTCTCAACAGTCCTGAAGACAATGCCCTTTTTATTCAGTTCCTTTTTTACTGTTTCAGCAAAATTCTTTCGCATGCGGATGAAAACTGAAGGCTTTTTCAGAAAGGAGATATACCAATCGTTTGAGTCGATCTCAGTTGACAGTTCGGAAAACATCGGAAAGATTTTTTCAGGAGAGAATCCTGAAAAGCGAAAAGATACATTCTCCATCTTTTTCTGAATCGGCAACTCGAGTTCTGATTCTATGAATAGAGAATGAGTAGCTAATAAGTAAGAAAGCGATGGATACGATTTTTGTGAACAGAGATAACAAGCTACTGCCAGTCTTTGACTAAACTCAAGTTCGGGCAGGTTTTCACCAATACGCATCAGATTGAAGCACCATTCACGTGTTTCGCGCCTGTCACGGGCTCCCATCTTCGGATGGACACGAAAATACTCCTTTAGATAAATGGCCAAAGGTTTTTGAAAATCATAGCTATCACTAATATTCTGTATTCTCCTGATCAAAGCCTCTTCACGCATCGTTTTTCAATTAAAAATTGTAAAATTGTGCCGCGAAGGTCGCACTAATTTCCGGCATTGAAAAAATCTACTCCCTCCCGACTGCTTCAACTAGTCATAATCCTGGCTCTGTGTTGCTATAGCTGCAACAATCATGATAGTCATAAAGTTGTTTCTCAAATTCCTGTCATACCCGAAAAAGTTATTTTGACACATGGATTCATTGAAAATCATGCATCGAATTCAGGATACACCTATTCTTATTTCATTCCCTCTTCAATTGGACAAAATGAGAAACTTCCTGTCATTATTTTTCTTGATCCGCATGGAAAAGGAAATTTCCCTCTTGAAAAATACAGAGGTTTTGCTGATAAATTTCATTTCATCATCATGGGATCCAATGACTCAAAAAACGGGATGGGTTTTGATCAATCAACTGGAATTGCCAATGAACTGAAGAATGAATCACAAACAACATTACCCGGATTACCGGGACAAATTTTTCTTGCCGGATTTTCAGGAGGTGCTAAGGCAGCAATAGTTGCGGCGAATACGAGCGATGGTTTCAGTGGTGTAATTTTCTGCGGAGCGGCATTTCCTCCAACCAATCAGCCGGTGAAAGTTCCTTCGATAGGTTTTGCAGGAAGGAAGGATATGAATTATACAGAAGTAAGAAATTTCAGTGCAGGTACAAATAATGAAGCAACTCCGTCAGTGTTATTCGAATGGAATGGTAAACATGAATGGCCTGATAGTTCAGTTTTCGCAGATGCTTTCTACTGGGCATCATTTAACAGGATGAGAAACGGAAAAGCAGAAAAAAGTCAGCAGCTCATTGATCAATATACCAATGCACAGGATAAACGTCTTGAAAAAGAAAAAAATATTCTGTTGAAGGAAATGTTTTTGAATGAAGGCATTGCGCTTTTACGAGGGCTGGGAAATTCAGAAAAATATATTTCACAGTTGAAGGCAATAAAGGGAAAACCGGAATATGCTTTTTCTAAAAACAAAGAGAATAAAATACTTGAAGCGGAAGACATTCAGAAGAAAGAAATCGTTGACGGATTTCAGACGCATGATCTTGCATGGTGGAAGAATTACACATCAAAACTATCGAAGGCAAAAGAGAATGAAAGTGACCAGCGGTTGCTTGCGTATGTCTCTCTTGCTGCCTGGTCGTTTTCATCCAAATCGATCGATGGCAACGATCCGTTTTTTGCCCAGCGTGCACTTCAGATTTACAAACTGGCCGATCCGGAAAATGCAGAACAACCATTTCTTCAGGCATGTCTGTTTGCGAAAAACGGCAACGGAGATTCTGCTCTTGTTTATCTGAAAGAATCGGTAAAAATGGGTAACGATGATAAAAATAAAATTAAGAATGAGAAAAATCTTCTGTCGCTTCACGAAAGAAGTGACTTCAGGGAATTAATATCTCAATTAAAATAACACACAGATAAATTTACAATTCCGAAATTTCTGATTGTCGTCAATTTGCATTAGTAGTTAACTTTTCGAGCGACGAAAGAATATTTTTTTGCACTCTTTCATTAATATTCTTGATGTCGGCGCGAATAAATTGTTTTCCGGAAAGTTTCTCGAACAATTCGATGTAACGAAGAGATATCTGCTCAACCCATTCATCGCTCATCACCGGAATAGTCTGACCTTCTTTTCCCTGAAAACCATTCTCAATCAACCATTGACGAACGAATTCCTTCGACAACTGCTTCTGCGGTTTTCCTTCTCTTAGATTTTTTTCATAGACATCTGAATAAAAATATCTTGATGAATCAGGCGTATGTATTTCGTCGATAAGAATAATCCTGTCAATCGATTTTCCAAATTCATATTTTGTATCGACGAGAAGGAGGCCTTGTTTTGCTGCAAGCTCACAGCCTCGCGTATAAAGTTTGCGGGTATAGTCTTCAAGTTTTTGGTAATCGGATTCGGAGACAATATTCTGAAAAATGATTTCTTCCCTCGAAATATCCTGATCATGACCCTCTCCTGCTTTTGTAGTTGGCGTTATTATCGGTTCCGGAAAACGCTGGTTCTCCTTCATGCCATCGGGTAAATGAATGCCGCATAAAATTCTTTTTCCTGAACTATATTCTCTCCATACATGTCCGGTAAGATATCCACGAATAACCATTTCGACTTTGAATGGAATACACTGAATACCGATAGAAACATTTGGATCGGGAACCACCATGAGCCAGTTCGGAACAATATCTTCCGTTGCATCAAGCATCATAGATGCGATCTGATTTAATACCTGACCTTTGTATGGAATGGCTCGGGGAAGAACGACGTCGAATGCAGAGATGCGGTCGGTGACAACCATGATTAAAAGGTTGCCCACAGCATATACATCGCGGACTTTGCCTTTGTAAAAACTGTTTTGACCCGGGAAAATAAAATTAGTGCCTGATAATGTCTCTAACATTTTGCAAATATACGATGAAAGTGACGATCGGTTTTCATCTTCATCAATCTGCTATTTATTATAGGCGTCGATAATTTCCTTCACCAATCTGTGTCTGACAACGTCCTGAGTATCCAGATAAATAAAATCAACACCTTTTATATTACTCAGAATCTTGATTGCCTGCACCAGACCGGAAGGCTGATTTCTTGGAAGATCGATTTGCGTGATATCTCCTGTCACAATAAATTTTGCCGAAGGGCCCATTCGGGTAAGGAACATCTTAAGCTGACTTTCAGTAGCATTCTGCGCTTCGTCTAGAATGACAAAGGCATTATCAAGAGTACGGCCACGCATGAATGCTAACGGAGCTACTTCAATTACGCCACTTTCAATATAACTTTTCACCTTTTCACCTTGGATCATATCGAAGAGAGCATCATAAAGCGGACGTAAATAGGGGTCAATTTTTTCCTTGAGGTCACCTGGCAGAAAGCCCAGATTTTCACCTGCTTCTACTGCGGGACGTGTTAAAACGATTCGTTTAATTTCTCTGTTTTTCAAGGCTCTTACAGCGAGAGCGACAGCGGTATATGTTTTTCCGGTTCCTGCAGGACCGATAGCAAATACGATGTCGTTTTTCTCAGAACTCTCGACTAGTTTTTTCTGATTAGGAGTTCTGGCGCGTACCATAATACCGTTCTGTCCGAAAACAAGTACTTCGCCAACAGGCACCTGCGGTGAGGAATCTCGCCCGCTTTTCTCGGCAAGGAAATGTTCGACATTATCAGGTGTAAGACTTCCGAATTTCTGATAGTGCTGAATAAGACGGTTTATCTTCTCGCTGAAGATGTGAATATTTTTATCGTCACCAATAACTTTAATTTCGTTTCCGCGCGCGACAAGTTTTAACTCAGGAAAATTTTTGCGGATTACTTCCAGGTTAGCATCATTAACACCAAAGAACTCAACAGGGTTGAAGGTGTCGATTGGAATTACTACTTCACTCAAGGGTTTAGTTTTTAAGTATGTGTTGTTTGGAAAAAAAATACTTCATCATAAAATGAGAAAATTCTTTCCTGATATTTCGTTTCAATACTAATTAAATCTCGTTACTTTTGGCTTTCGCACGATTACAAGTTATCAACATCGTCTTCGGCCTTTTTAAATATGTCAATTTTAACACTAACAACAGACTGGGGACAGCGCGACCACTATCTTGGATCATTCAAGGGAAGTCTGCTGGTATTAATGTCATCGATACAAATTATTGACATCACACATGATGTAGAGAAATTTAATACGATGCAGGCAGCGTTTCTTGTTCAAAATACTTTTCGGAAATTTCCACCAGGGACTATACATTATATTGGAATCTCAGGAAATGAAAACTGTAGTATAAATAAACCATACGTAATCATCCGGTCATGCGGGCAATATCTCATCGGACAGGATAATGGAATTTTCACATTGATTCTGGGTGAGAATGAAAGAGAGATTATCAGACTGCCAATTACTGTTGATGATGACTATCAAACATTGAACAGTTGTATTCTTCATTCTATCAAGGGACTGACAGAAGGTAAATTTGAAGAGCTAGGTGAAAGAGATACCACTATTCAAGAAAGTTATTTCGCACAGCCATCAGTCGATTCGAAAACGATTCGAGGAGCAATCGTTTATATTGACGATTTTGGAAATGTAATTGTTAATATCAGCAAAGAGTTATATGAAAGCGAAAAGCGAAACAGGGCATTTGTTATCCAGCTACGTACGGCTGAATACAATGTTTTTCGGATAAGTACTTCTTACGAAGACGCTGATGTAGGAGAAATGATAGCTATGTTTAACGAAGATGGATATCTCGAAATATCTCTCAACAAAGGCTCGGCTAAACAATTGTTGGGTTTAAAATTTATGGATCAGATACGAATAGAATTCGATGATAGTAAGACTGG
The DNA here is from genome assembly GCA_031427625.1 of Bacteroidota bacterium. Lineage (GTDB taxonomy): Bacteria > Bacteroidota > Bacteroidia > AKYH767-A > 2013-40CM-41-45 > JADKIH01. The sequence goes on along the minus strand of JANPNV010000095.1, from coordinate 50,331 downwards.
TTAAGCTGACAATTCAGCCTGATAAAATTCATGATTTCAAAAAGCTTTTTGTTTCCGTTGAGGACTCTATCAGGAGTTTTCATGGGTGTCAGTCACTTCAGCTTTTAAATGATGTGAATAATCCTGATGTATTCTTTACTTATTCAGTCTGGTCGTCGGAAAACGAATTGAATGACTACCGTTTTTCCCCTTTTTTCAAGAATACATGGGAAAAAACCCGTCAGTACTTTTCATTACCTGCTGAAGCATGGAGTCTGGATGGAGCAAGTAAGGAATAATAGATAAAAAAACAGAAGATTTTGTTGAATTAATGAGGTATTTGTTATTATCTTGCCTAGCGATAACCCCCATCAACGTTGATAACTTCCCCATATTTACAGAAGTATTATTCAAGCCCACCCCCTCAAACATTACATTTACATAAGATTTTAATGATTATGTCAAATTGCCTGTATTTTTAACCGATACTAAATCCCAAAAGCGTATAACCCTCAACTAATAAATCATGATGAAAACCATCTACAATAAAATTACAAATTTAATGGGCACAAGAATTCTGATGCTCGCCTTGTTATTCTCTATGATTGGAATGAATGAAACAAGAGCATCGCATGCAACGGGAGCGGATCTTACATACCAGTTTTTGGGTAACGGTCAGTACCTTGTTACTTTTACATTATACCGTGATTGTTTCGGTATAACAGCTCCGACTACACAGACACTTACACTATCCTCGTTCAGTTGTAATTTTCCTGCGACGACCTTTACCATGCAGCAAACTCCCAACACCGGGACTGAAATTTCAACAAATTGTCCAGCTGCAATCTCAACATGTAGCGGAGGAACGAATCCGGGAATTCAGCAGTATCAATATCAGACTACAGTAACTCTACCGGCGCCTTGCGCTGACTGGCAGTTCAGGACTTCTGTAAGTAGTAGAAATGCTGCATTAACAACTATTCTAAATTCACAAAACGATAACTTATACATCGACGCTTTTTTGAACAATACAAACGGCGATAACAGCTCACCAACTTTTTCAAGTGTTCCAATTGCATTTGAATGTATCGGCCAGCAAAATATTTTTAATCATGGTGTAATTGATGCAGACGGTGATTCACTTGTTTATTCATTTATTGCACCACGTACAGATCCGAACACACCGCTTACTTACAACCCGGGTTTTTCTGTATCGAGTCCACTTATGTCAAGTCCTGGTGTAAACATCAACTCAGTTACAGGAGACATTACAATGAATCCAACTCAGGCTGATGTCGCTGCTGTTGCTGTAATGATCTTAGAATACAGAAACGGTGTAATCATTGGAAGCGTAATGCGCGATATGCAACTTTATATTGTACAATGCTCCAATACACTTCCTATTCTGACAGGTATTAACGGAACTACAAATTATGCAACATCTTCTTGTGTTGGCGGTCAATTGTGTTTTGATGTAATATCTACGGATGCTGATCCGGGTGATATCCTTTCTATGACATGGAACAGTGGTATTCCGGGAGCGACGTTTACTGTTACTGGTGGACCGACGAATCCGGTAGGCCATTTCTGCTGGTCTCCGACAGCAAATGATGCACGTCCAAACCCATACACATTTATTGTATCGATCCGCGACAATGCATGTCCATCAAACGGTGTGGCAACAAAATCTTTCTCAGTGACTGTATCGAATATGACAGTACAAATTACCTCCACTCCAAGTGTCCAATGTTTCGGTTCGCATAATGGATCGGCATCGGCAACGGCTACCGGTAATCCTCCTCTTCAATTTATCTGGACATTACCGTCTGCCATCATATCAGCACCTTCAGTTTCTCACCTTGGTGGCGGATCTTATACGCTGAATGTTATTGATGGAAACGGATGTGTAGGAACACGATACTTTAACATTGTTGAACCCGGACCGATTAACGTTTCTGCAACTCCTACGAATGCAGGTTGCGGCGGAACGTTCGGAAGTGCCCTCGCAAGTGTAAGCGGTGGAACACCAAACTTCTCATATTTGTGGTCACCTGGCGGACAAACAACTGCCAATGCTACAAGTCTTACAACAGGCACATATACAGTAAGAGTAACCGATAGTCACGGATGTACTACAACAGCATCTACTCCAATTACAAGCAGCACACCGGTAACCTTTGCATTGAATCTTACAGGCGCAACCTGTCTGGCTAACAATGGAACTGCAACAGTTACGCACACTGGAGGAACAGGTTCTTATTCTTATGCATGGACACCGGATATTCCAGGTAACACAACTACGGCAGCACTTACCGGACTTATCACTGGTGGATTATCAGTAGTTGCCACTGATTTGGGAACAGGATGTTCACAGACCTTATCAGGAATAATTCAGAATCTTGCGGGTATATCAGCAACTATTTCTGCTTCTGCCCCATCAACCTGCGAAACAGGAGAAGATGGTTCAGCAACTGTCGTAGCTTCTGGCGGTCAGCCACCATATACTTATTTATGGCCAAATGGCGATACAACTGCAACTACAACGCATCTCGCTCCAGGAACCTACCTGGCAAGGGTAGAAGATTATAATGGCTGTCGTGCTTACGCAAGTGTTACAATCGGATTCCAGTTTGTTGCTCCGGTTGTTAGCCTAGGACCCGATTCTATGCCATGCACAGGATTACCATATACAATGGATGCAGGTGCTGGTTTTAACTCTTACTTATGGAGTGATAATAGCACAAATCAGTCATTAACTGTTTATACTAGCGGAACCTATTCAGTGCTCGTAACAAACGCTCAGGGCTGTCAGAACTTTGACGCAATCAATGTCTCTTTCGTTTCTTGTATGGTTCGTAACAATCCTACTACTCATTCTGCCACTACTCCATTAGCAATCAGCATTTATCCTAATCCTGCCAACAATGAAGTCAACGTAAGCATTGCAAGATTACGCGATGCAGAAGTGAAAGTAATTTTAACAGATATCCTTGGAAATGTTTTGATTGCAAGCAGTGAGAAAAGCCAGTATGGCTATTCTAAAAAACTTGATATTCACACTTATCCATCAGGAGTTTATCTTCTAAAAGTTCAGTATAATGATGAAGTGACTACTGAAAGAATAATAAAACAATAAGCCAATCATAGTTTTTAGTGATAAAACGCAGGCCGCCGGTCTGCGTTTTTTTTTGTTTACAACAAATTGTATCCATTCTGTTAATTACATTAAACGAACGTTGACGCTTTGTCAACTAATTATTTACTTTTACGACCACAAAAAAAATATTTAGTGTTCGCATTATTCAGAAAAGAGATAAATAGTTTTTTCAGTTCGCTTACCGGCTATATCGTGCTGTTTGTATTTCTAAGTGGAACCGGATTAATAATGTGGGTTTTTCCCGGTAGCGATTTTAATATTATTGAATACGGATATGCTACACTCGATTCGCTTTTCGTGCTTGCACCCTGGCTTTTCCTTTTCCTGATCCCGGCGGTAACTATGAGAATGTTTGCCGAAGAACAAAAATCAGGTACCATTGAACTTCTTCTTACAAGACCACTGTCAGACATGCAGATTGTTGCTGCTAAATATTTATCAGCAGTATTTCTTGTACTTATTGCCCTTCTGCCCACATTAATTTATTTCATCAGTCTGTATTACCTGGCAACACCAACAGGCAACATCGATGTTGCAGGCATTTTTGGATCTTACATTGGACTGATATTCTTGTGCAGTGGATTTTCAGCGATCGGCATTTTTTGTTCGGCCTTATCCTCTAATCAGATAGTCGCCTTTATTCTTGCAGTACTTTTCTCTTTCTTTTTTTATATGGGCTTTGAGTTTATTGGTTCAATCGCTTCATCACCGTTGCTGAACAATATACTTTCTTCAATGGGAGTCAGTTTACACTACAAATCACTTAGTCGAGGAGTAATAGATTCACGCGACATCATATACTTCATTTCGCTTACAGCACTTTTTTTGTTTCTCACCCGATTCATTCTCGAAAAAAGAAAATGGTAGATTCATGGCGATAAAGAATATAAAAAAACAGAGTCTGCTTCAATTATTTCTATTGATAGCCATACTCATCGTGGTAAATATCCTTGGCAGATATTTGTTTTTGCGGATAGACATGACACAGGAGAAAAGATATTCTTTATCTGAATCTTCGAAAGAACTTTCACGAAATCTCAGTGATGTAGTCTTCTTTAAAATTTACCTGGATGGCGATTTGCCCCCGGGGTTCAACAGACTCAAGAATTCGACACGAGAATTGCTTGACGAATTCAGAATTTACTCAGGTGCAAATATCGAATATGAATTTATAGATCCTGCTACTGCCGGAGATGAAAAAGACAGGATGCAGTTATACAAGCAACTTGCCGAGAAGGGTCTATATCCGACAAATCTGGAACAGAAAGATCAGTCGGGTCAGTCACAGAAAATAATTTTTCCCGGGGCTATGGTCACTTATAGAAGTCGTGAGACGCCACTACAACTTTTGAAAAGCCGCATGGGAAGTTCTCCTGAAGAAATGCTGAACAATTCTATCGAAAGTCTTGAATACGAAATTACAAGCCTTCTCAGAAAAATTACTGTTGAACGCGGAACTAAAATCGGATTTTTACAGGGACAGAAAGAAATAGCATCTACACGCATCAGCGATGCTGCGCGTGCACTTGACGAATTTTATAAAGTAGACACCATAACTATCCAGGGAAGACTTGGCGCACTTAACGATTTTGATGCACTCGTAATCGCCGGCCCTGATACTCCGTTTGAAGAAAAAGACAAATTCATTCTTGATCAATACATCATGAATGGCGGAAAAGTTTTATGGCTTATCGATAAAATGCAGATCAACATGGATAGTCTTACCGGTTCCAGTACGAATGTGGCTATTCCGATCGAACTGAACATCGATGACATGCTTTTTAAATATGGCGTCCGGATTAATTCTGATCTGGTAATGGATCTGCAAGCTGCTTCCATACCAATCGTCACCGGATACGTCGGAAATCAGCCACGCCAACAGCTGCTTCCCTGGTATTATTTCCCATTGCTATCAACAGAAAGTACAAATCCGATAGTACACAACCTGAATGTTGTGAAGGGTGAATTCGTCAGCTCTATCGACACAATTGAAGCAGAAGGTGTAAATAAGACAATACTATTGACTACAGGTAAATTCAGCCGGCTTCAGATGGCACCTGCACGTGTCAGCCTGAATATGCTTAGAGATAATCCTGATCCGAAACTTTTCAGTAAACATTTTATTCCCATTGCTGTTTTACTCGAAGGAAATTTTGAATCGAATTATGTAAACAGAATTCCGGATCGACTTGCAAATGCTCAGGAAATTCAATTCAAAAAGAAAAGCATTCAGACCAGTATGATCGTAACGGGTGATGCCGATATTATTACCAATTATGTTAGTAAAAAGGGCAATATTTATCCGATGGGATATGACAGGTTTACAGGTCAGACGTATGGGAACAGAAATTTTCTCCTGAACTGTATCGACTTCCTATGTGGTAACAGAGAAATACTGGGTCTCAGAGGGAAGGAATTAAAGCTACGGCTATTGGATCCTGCCAAGATTGAAAAAAAGGCATTTATACAATGGACCAATGTAGTTACTCCTGTTGTCCTCGTAATACTTTTTGGTATTCTGTTTAATTTTATCAAGAGGAAAAAGTTTGAACATTAATGAAGAAGAACAAATCACTTATACTAATCCTTATTTTACTACTTGCTGCAACCGGATATTTTATTTACAGAAGCAGTGATACAACAATAAGAACTGAGCTAAAAGATTTTGCCGTAAAAGATACTTCTGCGATTACAAAAATTTTCCTCGCCGATAGAAACGGGAACCAAGTTTCCCTCGAAAGAAACGAAAGCGGCAAGTGGATTATGAATGGACAGTATGAGCCGAAACAGGATTTATTAAAAATATTACTTGACGCCATTTATCAGGTTCAGATTAAAACGCGGGTTGCCAATGCAGCGTATAATAACATCATCAAAATGCTTGCATCAACAGGCATTAAGTGTGAGATCTATCTGAATCGTGAAGCAAAGCCTGCAAAAATTTATTATGTAGGAGGACATACTGAAGATGCTACAGGCACATTCATGATGCTCGAAAACTCATCCGTACCCTTCGTCACCGAGATTCCCGGATTTACAGGATACCTTACTCCCCGCTATAACCCCGGACTCGAAGCTTGGAAAACTCCAAGACTATTCAAACTCAACCCGGAAGAGATCAAAGAAGTTAGTGTGAACTATACATATTATCCTGAGAAGTCCTTCGCCATTCAATCCGAAGCCGGAAAATATCATGTCGCATCACCCTTAAATGGCCAACTCAAATATGTCGATTCAGTTGCCGTCGACAATTACCTGGCTTTTTTCAGGAATGTTTACTATGAATCGAAAGCTGATAAGGTAAGTGACATGTCTAAAGACTCCATGTTGCAGTCACAGCCGTCAGTCACCATAAGTGTTATGGATGTAAAAAACGAAAGGAAAGAGATCGATATTTATCCCATGCCCATATCAACCAGTTCATTAAGTCAGCAAGATTCTCTCGGAAATCCATTAAAATATGACCTTGACAGGATGTTCGGTTTTGTGAAACCTGAGAAGGAATTTGTAGTACTTCAACATTATACCTTCGATGTTTTGCTTAGGCAGTTATCAGATTTTGATGCAGCGAGGTCCAAAGCCAGTAGAAAAAAGTAAAGTTTTAAACTTATTGTTGATAATTTAAACCTGACTTACAGGCGAATACCTTTGGCGGTTTAAGCCGAATCATGTAGGTTTGTAGCAATCGCTTTGCTTCTCTTCAACATTCATAATTTTCTGATTATGAATGATCAAACAAAGCTTACGCTTAAATCCTCTTAACAATGAAATTTATAGTTTCCAGTGGACTTTTACAAAAACATCTTCAGCAGATCAGCGGTGTATTAAACTCCACAAATCCATTACCTATTCTCGATAATTTTCTCTTTATAATCGACAAGGGACAGTTACTGGTTTCTGCTTCTGATATGGAATCAACGATGATCACTACCCTTCCGGTGAACGATTCTAAGGATGGCGGAAAGATTGCAATACCCGCAAAAATTCTTCTAGACACGTTAAAAACATTTCAGGAACAGCCTCTCACCTTTTTAATAGACGATAAGAGTCATGCAATAGAGATTGTTTCTGATTATGGAAAATACAAACTGACTGGTTTCGATGGCGAAGAATATCCAAAGATTCCTCAAATGGAAAATGCGAAATCATTTAACCTGGGATCTTCAACCCTTTTGGATGCAATTAATAAATCACTGTTTGCTACAGGCAACGACGAGTTACGTCCTGTTATGTCTGGCGTTTTCTTTCAGTTAAGTAAAGACAATATCACATTTGTTGCTACTGATGCACATAAAATGGTCCGTTACCGCCGTAACGATCTTAAGAATACGAATGAAGGAACTTTTATTGTTCCAAAGAAGCCATTGAATCTTCTTAAAAACATTTTGAGTGATACAAAAGATGATGTAAAAATCAGCTACAACGACAGCAATGCATTTTTCGAATTTGGAAATCATTCGCTCATGTGCAGACTTATTGATGGAAGATATCCAAATTACGAAGCAGTAATCCCTGTGGATAATCCTAACAAACTTACAATCTCACGAACAGCACTTCTGAATTCCGTAAGACGCGTTTCAATTTTTTCTAATAAAACCACTCATCAGGTAAGACTGAAAATTACAGGAAGCGAATTACAAATCAGCGCAGAAGATCTTGACTTCGCCAATGAAGCCAACGAGAGACTATCCTGCCAGTTTGATGGCGAAGACATGGAAATAGGTTTCAATGCAAGGTTCCTTACCGAAATGTTGAGTAACCTCGACAGCGTGAATGTATCCGTTGAAATGTCTGCACCCAATCGTGCCGGCATACTTGTTCCTGCAGAATCCGAAGAGATCAAAGAAGATATTCTGATGCTAGTTATGCCTGTGATGCTTAACAATTAGAAAACACTTTTCATTTAATTATTTCTCCAAAAAATTCGAATCGAACTTCCGGGCTTGACGGGTCATTAGTAAACAATGAAATCGTTCTTGAATCAGAACCCGTTTTAACGGTAGAATCATATTCGACATGAACCAGAGTCGAATCTCCCGGCATAATTTCCTTCTTTAGCATAGTTGCTTTTATGCATGTACAATTTGATTTCACTTTACGAAAAAGTAAAACAGCGGTGCCATCATTATAAATTTTATAATCATGGGTTGCTTTCTCTCCTTGTTTTATTTTTCCAAATGAATAGACAGATTCAGCAATTTTCAAATGCGGAAGTTTTGCATCTATTGAAGCTGGAGGAAAATATTCATGAATCTCTGCAGCTACCATCAGGAATTTTTGAGGTTGTAAAACATCGTCAGTATTAAACGGAATTCTGTCAAGTCTATAACCGTAGTCATTAACATTTGTGGCATCGTAGGTTAAGGTGATTATTCCTTTCCCTCCTGACGATAGTGGAGATCCGATAACTGCTATCTTCAGAAACGGAGAATTCTTAATTCCTGATGCCACATTCATCGCGACGATTCCTGTATTTAATAACCAGATAGTATCCATCCTTACCTCATTATTCATCACAACTCCAAGTTCAAAACGGGTGGCCGATAATCGGAGATTTCCATACTTCTTTCCATACTGGTCCTGCAATAGCGGACTTGTAGATCCATACTGCGCAGATGAGTTTGATGAATAAATAAATACGACTAATATTAACAATAAATAATATTTCATATCAATGTTGCTCTGCAACAGGCTTCCCTCCTGTTATATTCATTCCGAATTCCTGCATATTCATTCCATCGAATGTTCCTGAACTCATGAGAAGAAAAACACTTCCATCAATTGAAATTTTTGATAACTCCTTTTGCATGGATACTGAATCAGTAAATACTCTGATGTTTGGGTTTGCAAATGACTTAAGAATCATTTCCTCTGTAACAGGTTGCAACTTTTTATGACTTACTGTATGTGGATTAAAATAAACGATTGCAATATCTGCCTCATCCATAGACCCTGCATATTGGTCCAGAAATTTTTCATTCAGACTACTGAAAGTATGAAGCTCCATACAGGCCACCAATTTGCGATTGGGGTATTGTTGACGAACTGCGTTGACGGTTGCTTTCAGCTTAGATGGAGAATGAGCAAAATCACGATACACCGCAACAGAATTATTCTTTGCAATAAGTTCCAGTCTCCTTGAAGCACCCTTGAATGATCCGATCGATTTATAAAATCTTTTGTCATCAACACCAATTGCATTACAGGCCAATCGTGCGCCTTCGATGTTCATCATATTATGTTCTCCGAATATTGACAACGAAATTTTTCCGGAGGAAGTGATTAGAAAACTCTCTCCATTTCGAATCTCATATTGAGGAATTCCATAGGGGATTTTTTTTGCCTTTGTAACTGTAATCTCAGACAATCTGTGAACTTCTTCGTCTGTATCGCAATAAATAAACTGACCATTAGCAGGAATGGCATCAGCAAATATTTTAAAAGGGTTGAAATATTCATCGTACGTCGGGAAGACGTTAATATGATCCCATGCGATTCCGCTTATCAATCCAATAGTTGCCTGATAAAGATGAAATTTTGGTCGTCGATCGACAGGAGAAGAAAGATATTCATCACCTTCAAGAATAATTAACGGCGCATTGCTTAATCGCACCATCGTATCAAAACCTTCTACTTTTGCACCGACCATGTAATCGAAATCAAAATTCTCATGCTTCAACACATGAAGAATCATCGAAGTGATACTGGTCTTTCCATGACTTCCACCGATGACGACCCGTTGTTTATTTTTAGAATGTTCGAATAAAAATTCAGGAAATGAATAAACAGGAATGCCAATCTCTATTGCTCTGAGTAGTTCCGGATTTTCCGCTCTGGCATGCATCCCCAAAATTACCCCGTCAAGATCTTTGGTAATTTTTTCGGGGTACCACCCCTCCTTTTCAGGAAGCAAGCCGGAAGACTTTAACCTTGATAAGGATGGCTCCATAATCTCATCATCCGAACCGGATATAAAATAACCATTGTTATGCAAAGCCAATGCAAGATTATGCATAGCTGCACCTCCAATAGCAATAAAGTGAAAACGATTGTCCCCTTGATTTTTCATATATGCGAAAGATAAAGAACGAAATTTTTAAATTGATATTCTCATAAATGATTTTCAAACAAACTTTACTAACAATCGGCAATAGAAAGAACAGCAAAATCGAACAAAGTCAGATACAATATAAATCGCTTTATATTCCCTATGAAGACCTTTGTGGGCATTTTGTTACTAATCCATTTACTATAAATTCCGTATAGCAAAATAACGATAAAGACACAAGGAAGACTTAAGAAAGGAAGACAAATACTTAAATTTAGTCAATAACATAGGCTTGTCATTTAAAAAACTTTAAAATGCTTTCCTTAAATTCGCAGACAATTTAGAAAATATGAAATTATATACCATTGATACAGGCAATTTTAAACTTGATGGAGGAGCTATGTTTGGAGTTGTTCCAAAATCGATATGGAATAAATTAAATCCTGCCGATGAAAATAACATGTGTAACTGGGCTATGCGCTGCCTTTTGGTAGAGCATGAAAATCGACTCGTATTAATCGACAATGGCATTGGAGAAAAACAAGATCAGAAATTTTTTTCATACTACTATCTGAATGGCGACGCCACACTTTCTTCATCACTGAAAAAACATGGCTTTCATGAAAATGATATTACAGATGTATTCCTGACTCATTTACATTTCGATCATTGTGGAGGAAGCGTTAAATCGAATAAAGCAAAAACGGGTTTCGAGATGGCTTTCCCAAATGCTACTTACTGGAGTAATAAAAAACATTGGGACTGGGCAACAAAACCTAATGCCAGAGAGAAGGCCAGTTTTCTGAAAGAAAATATTTTGCCTATTCAGGAAAGCGGACAATTAAAATTTCTAGAGGAAGGCGGACAACTATGGGATAGATTTAAAACAATTGTTGTTAGTGGACATACTGAATCAATGATGCTTCCTGTTTTAGATTTCAATGGACAACAACTAATTTATTGTGCCGATTTACTTCCTTCAGCAGCACATGTGCCGATTCCCTATATAATGGCATATGATACAAGACCACTGATTACTTTGGAAGAGAAAACAGTTTTTTTATCAGAAGCGGCAAGGAACAATGCGATATTGTTTTTTGAACATGATCTCTTGAATGAATGCAGTTCGATCGAACAGACTGAAAAGGGCGTTCGGGTAAAAGAAACATTACCGCTTAGTTCACTATAAATCAATAATCTTTGCACCTTTACTTAGTAAGTGTATATTATTTTTATTTTTCGGTATATTAATTATAAATGATTTATTATAGCTCTTATCATTAACGACAATTAAAGCCTGATCAAGACTATCGAATCTGAATTTTGAATACTGTTTCGTTTCAGCATATATAATAGTTGACGTTGACTTCAATGGAATGTTGCAGGATGCATCGCCTAATATGATTTGCCCTATTACATACATATTTTTCTCAATGTAAATGTCGGTTCTGCTTTTTATAACACAATCAGAATCAGCAACAATTATTGTTCTGTCCTTTTCTGATAAACCAATCTGCTTCAAATAACTGTTTGAAAGATTTAATGCTTTCAAAGAATCAATACTCTTGTAAACCAGCAATGTCTTAAAGCCATACTGTGCCTGAAAGCTAAACTTCTTTGTTCCTGAAAAAATAATAAGTGACCTGTTTGCTTTAACACCAATCGTATGAGTTATAAATAAAGTAATAAGTAAAATGGAAAACAGTTGCGCATTATATAAATATTTTACAGATCGCTGGGTAAGAAATAAAAATACCATTAAAAGAATAAAATAGATGACAATCATTTCGCTAAAACTAATAGAAATATTTCGCCAGACGGATCCAGGCATATGCTCAATAATTATTGCAGACTCGTTCAATAAAAAAATAATTTTCTGAACGAGATAACCTGCATATAAATAAACAATGGGAAATGGAGTGAGAAACAATAAAATAATACCTCCGAATATTCCGGCAGTCGCCAAAGGAATTATAAGAATATTTGCAGGAATAAAATAATTTGGAAATTGATGGAAGTAATATATGCTGATCGGAAATGTAGCTGCCTGAGCTGCTATTGAAACGGCAACAAGAGCCCATACTTTATCTGCTAACACATTCCTAATCGTTGTTAAATTATAAATATGCGGATACAAATAACCTATCCCTCCTACTGCAAGAAAAGACAACTGTAATCCAGGTTCAAATAACATAAGAGAATCAAAGAAAATAAAAATGCAAAGTGCGGCTAGGGCTAATGAGTTAAAAATAGTTGACGAACGACTTAATGATCGGCCAATTAATATAAAAGTAAACATCATGGCAGATCGAATTACAGAGGGAGAGAATCCTGTAAGAACTGCGTAAAACCACAATGTAAAAATCAGAATAACAAGTCTTACTATTTGTAATGACTTTTTTCTTCCCATAAAAGAAAGCAAGGAAGATAATGCTGCATAAATTATCCCAACATGCATACCAGAAACTGATAATACGTGTAATGTTCCGGAAGCAGAGAACGCATTTAATGTCTCGTTATCAATTTCATCATCGTAACCGAGCACTAATGCTGAAAGTACAGCATATTCTTGTCCGCTTATTCCTGAAAAACGAAAAGCAGAAAGTAATTTCCCACGTATTTGAGCTGCGATTGCTTTAACATTTATTTTATCAATTGATTTTATTATCAGCCATCCGCCATCTCTGAGAAAAAGCTGGTGATGTATGCGTTTAAATAAGCAATAATTTTTGAAATTAAATTGACCCGGGTTAAGTGGTTCTAAAATTAAATCCGGCGCTTTTTTAAAAAGGATCTTATCGCCGGCATAAACTTTTAGTGAATCCGTATCAGCAATATATAAATAACAATTACCGTCAGTTTTCTTCCAGCATCCATATTGCAAAACAGACTTTACTTTAACAAATAATCTTAATCGTCCATTTCTTGCTTCTGGTGCGTCTGAAATTTCAGCACAATACATGCTGACATTGGAATAATTTGAAAAATAATATTTGTTTTTAGAAACATCTCTGATCTCTGTAATAAAAAAACCCACAGAAATAAATATAAGCTGTATTGAAATTCCCCACAAGAATCTGTTTCTGAAATTTGATTTAGAGATTCTAGAAACAATAAAAAAAGATAGCAAAGCCAGAAATAACAATACTATGGATATCCTGTTATCGATAACATGATAAAATGAAAAAAGAATACCGATGCAAAAAGCTGGCAGTATCCTCAGAAACGGATTACTGCTGATAGAATTCATTCCATAAAAATATCAAGTAAGAATGATTCAAAACTCCATTAAATCATTTTCACCAAAAAACAATACTTATTATAGTATGAAAACTCGCTAATATTTTTTTTTAATATCTTCAGTAATGAAAAATGCAGTCTTGGCTGCCGCACCACCGGCACTTAATTTACTTTTAAGTTCCTGATAATATGAAAATACATGCTTTCTTATTTCAGGTTGAAGAATTTTATTTAATTCCAGTGAAATTGTTTTTGTATTAAGGTCTGATTGAATAAGCTCCTTTACGACTTCCTTATCCATGATCAGATTGACTAGCGAAATATATTTAATCTTTACAAGCATTCTTGCAATAAAATAACTGATAGAACTACCTTTATAACAGACCACTTCAGGCACGTTTAACAGAGCGGTTTCAAGAGTAGCTGTTCCCGATGTAACAAGTGCAGCCTGTGAATTAGAAAGTAATTCATAAGTCGCATCATTGACTAGTTTTACAGCGTCGTTATCAGTAAATTTATCATAGAACATAGCTGGGAGCGACGGTGCTGCGGCAATAACAAACTGGTAATTTGAGAATTCACTTTTCACTGACAACATTAGTGGAAGCATAACTTCAATTTCCTGCTTGCGGCTGCCGGGAAGGAGAGCAATGATTGGTTTCGTTGAAAGTCCGAACATCTCCCGGAATTTTTCCTGTCCAACGAACTCCTTTTGTTTATTACTTATTACCTCAGGAAGCGGATGTCCTACATATTCTACATCGTAATTAAACTTTTTGTAAAACTCTTTTTCGAAAGGAAGTATGACGAACATTTTATCAACTACTTCCCTTATTATTTTCACACGGGAAGATTTCCATGCCCATACTTGTGGCGATATATAATAATAAACTTTAATTCCATTCGACTTAGCAAATCTTGCTATTCTAAGATTGAAACCAGGATAATCGACCAGGATTACAGCATCAGGTTTGTACTCTAAAATATCTTTCTTGCAAAAATTAAGATTTCGAAGAATAGTAGACAAGTTTGCGATGACTTCGGTAAATCCCATGAATGCCAGATCACGAAAATGTTTGACGATAACGGCTCCTTCTTTTTGCATAAGGTCTCCACCCCATGCTCGGAATTCTGAGCCAGGATTGTTTTTTTTTAGTTCTCTGATTAATCCGGCAGCATGCATGTCACCTGATGCTTCCCCGGCAATAATGTAAAACTTCATCAGGCGAATTTTAAGATTACAATTAGAAAGGCATATATCAACGTTGCTCCTATAATTCCTCGCGAAGTGTCATCTAAATTTCGATTAAGGAAAATAAAAAACAGTGGGAGATTAACGATAGCAGCAAGACTTATTACATGTGTTATTACATTTCTCCGAATATAACCATCAATCAGATCCATGGCGCTCTCTTCAGGATATACAAAGAGAGCAAAAATAAAAAATGCTGCCGGCGGACTAACAATTCCTGTTAAAATTCCTGTAAGAATATTATTTTGAAATTTTTTCATTTCAATTATTTGCTCTATAAAAGAAATAAAAATAACACAATGAGAGTAAAACGGTAACCAGTAAAAATCCTTTTCCGGTTTTTTCTTTCTGAACGTTAATCATAATCAGACGGAAAATAATTAAATTAATTGCCATCGCAATCATTTGCACTGCGGGAGGTCTAAGAAGCATTTCATTTCCTGAATAATTCAGAAGCCAGGTTCTAAATGCTGTCAAAAGACTACAGAAGAAGACCAATGAAACAATTCCTGCAAATATTCCAACAACAAATGAATCCTTAATCAACTTTTTCAAGTGCATAATTAAATTCATTTAAGAAGGGAATGGCATGATGTGCTGTAAAATCGAATTGAACAGGAACGAGTGAAATATATCCGTTTGCCAATGCCCATTCGTCCGTATCCTGTCCTTTGTCGTTGTTAATGAATTTACCGGTCAACCAGTAATATTTTCTTTTATTCGGATCAAGTCTTTCATCGAACTCTTCTATCCATTTTGCATTTGCTTGCCTGCATACCTTAACACCTTTAAGCGATTTTATCTGAAGGTTAGGAATATTTACGTTTAATAATGTTCCGCCGGGTAAACCGTTTTTAAGGACGTTCTGAGCAATTAGCTCTGCATATTTTTTCGCGGCAGTAAAATCTGCGTCGAGCGAATAGTCGAGCAGTGAAAATCCTATTGAGGGAATTCCTTCGATAGCACCTTCCATAGCAGCCGACATCGTTCCGGAATATATTACGTTAATAGATGAATTGCTTCCGTGGTTTATGCCTGATACACAGAGATCAGGTTTCCTGTGTAGGATTTTATCGATAGCCAGCTTAACACAGTCCACAGGAGTGCCACTGCATTGATACCAGTTATGTCCTCCATGCAGATCAACTTTATCGAGCCTCAGCGGATTATTAATGGTAATGGCATGACCCATTCCAGATTGAGGGCTGTCAGGAGCGACTACAGTAATATCGCCGAGATTTTTTACCGCTTCAACGAGTGCATGAAGTCCGGGTGCTGTAATGCCATCGTCGTTTGTAACCAGTATAACCGGCCTTTTTGATGCAGTCATTGGAATTGATTTATTTTGGGCGAAGGTAAAAAAACGTTTCGTTATGGTACCCTTAATAAATTAACAGTTTAATGACGGTAATTCATCATAAATTAAATAAAAACAGAAACCGGAAACTGACAGGAATGAGAACTATTTCGAACATTCCTTCAATAATTATTTTTATTTAAAGATACTTTTCATGACTAAAGCTGAAAAGGTTGTTTAGACTATTAGATAAAATAAGGCGACATGCTTATAAGGAATTAGTGTTTACTGAAGTCTTAATTATCTTTTCGAGAATAATTTTGCTGTAAAAAACTGTAACAAATTATTTTATTTCTAAACGATAATTTTTCAATTCCTGCTCAAAAGTTATTTGAGTCATGCTGTTATCATTCTTAAAGTAGAAGACTCCTCCCCATGAATAAACAATTTTTTGGTAGTTGAATGCTAATCCATCTTTCTTTACTACTGTACGGAATATGGTGCGGTTAGCCTCATCAATTTTCTCTTCCGTAACACCTTCCTTATAATCTGAATCTATAATTTTCGGAATCGGTGCGGTTTTAATAGCGGGCGTGGTTTTTTCTTCCGGTGCATTCGCTTTACCCAATAATTGCTTTTTCGCTTCTATATCGGCAAGAACTTTTGCTTTTCGTTCCGCTTCATCTTTTTCGGCTTTAAGTCGTTGAGCATTTGCGATTGAGTCTTGTTCTGCTTTGGCTGACTGTTCTTTGCGAAGACGATTTTCTTCGACTTTTGCGAGGCGAATTTGTTCCGCATTCCGTACTTCAGCGAGAACATCCTGCTGACGTTTTAATTTAGCGCGTTCTTCCTCATCAAGTTTTAGTTTCAAATCTGCTGTTGCTTTCTGTGTACTGTCAGCAATGGCCTTCAGTCTTTCTTTCGCTGCAAGGGTCGCAGCTTCGATTGAATCGGCACGCTGTTTTGCCTGCAGTCTGTCCGCTTCATCCTTTTTGACTTTATCTTCAGCTGCCTTTCTTGATTTTTCAGCATTGGCCAGAGCAGTTGAGTCTGCAATGAATTTATCTCTTGCTTTTCCGGCTGCAAGTGCAGAAGCGACAGAATCCTGTCTTGATTTTTCTCTTGCTGTAGCAGCCATTTCAAGTCGTGAACGTTCAAACGCATCTTGTTTTTGTTTTTCTGCCTGAGCACGAGCCAGCGAATCTGCTGTTTCCTTTTCACGTTGTTTGGCAAGCGCAGTAGCATTTGTCATGGAGTCTTTGCGTGACTTTTCCATAGCAGCGGCATTTGCATCTTGCCTTGCTTTTTCAAGCGCATCCTGTTTTTGCTTTTCTGCCTGGGCGCGAGCCAAAGAATCAGCTGTATCTTTTTCACGCTGTTTAGCGAGTGCTGATGCCTTCGCAACGGAATCCTGTCTAGATTTTTCCATAGCGGCGGCACTCGCCTGCAGTCGTGCGCGCTCAAGTTCATCTTGTTTTTGTTTTTCTGATTGCGCACGTGAAGTTGAATCAGCAATTTCTTTTTCTCTCAGCTTACCCAGTGCGAGAACTTTTGTAAGAGAATCGGCCCTCGACTTTTCTCTCAACCTAGCTTCTTCTTCATTGCGTTTTAAATCAGCCCTTGCATTCAATGTAGAGTCAGCTACAAATTTTTCTCTGGCTTTATTTTCAGCATCAACTCTAGCTAAAGAATCCAAGCGTGACTTTTCACGTAATTTAGCGTCGGCATCTAGTTTGGCACTTGCATCTGCCATTGATTTTTGAATGCTATCCTGTCGATGCTTCTCCGCTGCTTCTGCAAGTACCTTTGCTTTTGCTTCAGCTAATGCAAGACTGTCTTTTCTTGCCTTATCGGCGATGGCAGCAGCGGCAGCGGCTTGTGCAGCCGTATTTGCTTTGTTAATTGAATCCTGCCTTGCTAGTTCTTGTTCTTTCCTAAGCTTGTCTTGTTCAGCTTTTGATATCTGATTAAGTGCATCACGTGCTTTTTCTTTCGAGAGTGAGTCATTCCAGATTTTATTTAATGAATCCAGACGCGCACGCTCAAGTCTGTTTGCCAACTCTTCTGCTGCCTTTCTTGCAGCATCTTGCTGTGACTGTACAGACTTCGTATAACTTTCATCATGCATGAAATTCTCATAGGTGGGATTGTAAGCGATACGAGCAACAGGTTTATTCATTGCATTGGTTTTCGACACTCCGCCTATGTCTTCAAACAGATCAACATTAAAATCGTATTGAAAAATAATATCAGCCTGATCAGAAGGGAGCTTCGTTGTAAAATCGATAAGCTTCGTAACAGTACCGTCTTTATAAAATTTGATAGTATAGTTTTTCTGCAGATCGAGATTGAAGGTAAAACTGCCATTATCTTTGGAAGAATAAACTTGTTCTGGAAGACCCGGACTATTTACCTGGATAGTAACTAAACTCAATGGCTTATTATCTTTCTGGACTTTCCCTTTTATCTGAACGAAGCCAGTAGTCTGGGCTATAGAAGGCACTGTGAAAATCGTAAATAAACACAATAACAGAAATTGGGAAAATCTTTTTCTAAAATTTATCATCTCAAACTTAACGGAATTAAATCGTTTTTATTCTTTATTATTTATGGTATGATTCTGTTACTCTATTGTTTAAAATATTGTATTTGATGTTTTAAAAAAACAACTGATAATAATATTCTTACTCAATGAAAAATTTCCTCTGCCATTTTCAGCGAATTCTTGTACGCATTTAAATTTAAACCCAGCGCTTCTGGTCCGCCAAAATAATTTACAACATTTTCTGTTGCAAGATTACCGACCAGCTCATCATCAGCCATCGGACAACCTCCGATACCTTTCATGGCTGAGTCGAAACGCAGACATCCACTTTTTTCACAGGCCTCTACCTTTTGTTTCCATGAGTCCGGATGACTGTGCAGGTGGGCGCCTAGTTCTACATACGGAAATTCAGGTATCAGGTTTGTAAATAATTGAGTTATGTTCGTCGGATTGCTTACACCTATTGTATCGGAAAGAGCAATTGTTTGAATGCCCATTTCCGCAATCTGTTTAACATAATAAATGACAGTATCGGAATTCCAAGGTTCTCCATATGGGTTCCCGAAGCCCATACTGATATAAATAACCAATTTCTTGCCTTTTGCTACACAAAGATTCTGAATTTCCCCAACGCGATTCACTGATTCGGCGATTGTCGAATTGGCATTTCTCTTTTGAAATTCTTCAGAAATAGAAAATGGAAACCCCAGATAGGTAATTTCATCATAATCAGCCGCCTCCTGTGCTCCTCGTAAATTAGCAATGATGGCCAGCAGTTTTGTATTTGACACCGACAAATCAAGTCCCTGAAGTACTTCGGCTGTATCTTTCAGTTGCGGGATTGCTTTATGTGAAACGAATGATCCGAAATCGATCGTATGAAATCCAACCTTCAGAAGATTGTTTATGTATTCGATTTTTTTTTCAGTAGGGATATACTCCTTCCACCCCTGCATGGCATCACGTGGGCATTCAACCAGGGTTACTTTTTTATTCAACTGATGCATCTTTTTTGAGCAAAACGATTCCTTTTGCTTCCATTACAACATCAATCGTAGGTTTATTAATGGCATTAATTTCTTCCTGACTTTTTCCTAAATCTTCAGCATAATGCTTTAGGGCTTCAACAATTGTAGTATCTAAAAAAGTCATTCCGCTTACATAAACAGTTCGGCCTGCAATATCCTTTGGAACTGTGAATTGGTGGTCTTGCATCCGAACAATGACAGTCTGACCAACTGTATTTTCGAGCTCAAGCCAGCAACCTTCGCTTTGGCATACTTCCGAAATTTTCCCTTTAATAGTGATGGAACTATTAGGGGAAGCCTTCATTTTAGACTCTAACTGCTCTATTCCGATGGAATTGGAAGTATCTATTTCCTCGCCAAATGTTTTATCAATGGCTTCTTTTTGTGATTGAATGGAGCAGGATGCGATCAGGAGAGAAAAAATGGGAATTACTATATTTTTCATTTTTTGTATTCGGCTGCAAAATTAGCATCTTTCCTGATTAACAAGGAAATAATGCACCGAAGAAACTAAAAAATTGGCTATTTGACAGAAAAAGTTAATTTTGCATCCTCAAATTAAATTTACACGTCCAAGACATGGCTGAAACAACACAGGATCAGGAATTTATAGTTACTGAAGCAATAGGTAAAACAGAATCTTTTATCAGTCAAAACAGAAAAAGCTTAAGCATCATATTCGGAGCTTTAGTTCTTGCTGTGGGTGGATATCTGATCTATCAAAAAGTATATGTTGCCAATAAAGAAAAAGAAGCTCAGACACTTTTGTTTCATTCGGAGCAATACCTTAAGTCTGACTCTTTGAAACTTGCCATTAATGGTGACGGAAATAATCCCGGCCTTGAAGAAATTGCTGATCAGTATGGAATGAGTCCATCGGGAAATCTGGCAAAGTATTATCTCGGAATGGCCTATATGAAACTTAAAGATTACGATCGCGCTATTGAGACTTTAAGAAGTTATGATGCGAAAGATAAAGTTACTGGATCAGTAGTTTACGGTGCTATCGGTGATGCTTATATGGAAAAAAACAGTACTGATGATGCAATTTCATTTTACGAAAAAGCAACTGATGAAAAACCAAATAATTTTACAACTCCAATCATGCTTTTTAAACTTGCAATTGCCTATGAAGTAAAAGGCAATTTCAGCAATGCTATTGATACTTATAAAAAGATTAAGAAAGATTATCCTACATCAAATGAAGCTACACAGGTAGACAAATACATTGCCCGCGCTGAATCGATGATAAAAAAATAATTAATTCACCGGTCTAATATCCGGTTGAATAAACAAATGGTATCATCCAATCTTTCTGACTTTGACCCCGCTTCTCTTCCCCCAGCGACTGATATGCGTTTTGGAATAGTCGTTTCAGAATGGAATTCTGAAATCACTCAATCCCTTTTCGATGGCGTGTATTCCACATTAATTGATGCAGGTTGTAATGAAGAAGACATAAAAAGACATAATGTTCCCGGGAGTTTTGAATTGCCGCTCGGTGCCCAATGGCTGTTAGACAGTGTAGCACCTGATGCTGTAATTTGTATTGGCTGTGTGATTAAAGGCGAAACACCTCACTTCGATTTTATTTGTGGAGCTGTAGCCACAGGCATCATGAACCTTCAATTGGATTATTCCATTCCTGTAGTTTTCGGAGTACTTACAACGAATAATCTTCAGCAGGCATATGACCGCTCAGGTGGTAAAGATGGAAACAAAGGTGTGGAGGCTGCAGTAACTGCGATCCGCATGGTGGCTTCGAAACGAAGTCTCTGACATAAAATAATTTTATTTTACTGAATTTCTATCTGCTTAGTGAATTTGGAGTGACCTGCCTCTATTGTCAGCAGATATATTCCGCGGGAAATTGTACGTCCGGTAAAATTAATTTTCCTGATAGCTTCTCCTGCTTGCTGATTATTATCTACCTCTCTAATGATTTCTTTGCCATCAACTGAATATAAGCTGATGACAACATTAGATTTTTGCAAAAGTGAATAACGGATAAGAATAAATTCTGATGATGGATTTGGGAAAACAACAGGCTCGGAAATTATCGACTGAACATTTTCAATTCCTGTAGTATGAATCGAATCCTGATATAGAATTTGTGTAATAATATTTCCTGAGGTTGTGTTTATCTGTAAAAGTGGTAAGCCATAGCCTGCACCCAGCCATTTATATTCAAAGGTTGTTATTGGCGGAGTTTTTATTCCGAAACCTAATGAATCGATATAAACGCTGTCTTGTTCGACAATGGTAGATTTTACCCGGAGTACATTATAAGTGCCATAAGGTGTAGTTACTGATCCCCACCCATCAACCAGATTATGTCTCTTCCTTGCAACAGAATAAAAGAGACCAAGTGTTGAAGTAAGATCAAGCTGATAATTGTATGCCACTGAATCTTCATCAGCATACTTCAGAGGAAAACGGTAAATGATATCATGCGGAGTGTAGGCTACAGGAATTGGAATTCCATTTACAACTGCTCCGAAACCAGGCTGTGAAAAATCTGTTGTAGAATTATAATAATAATTAAATACATCAGATAGGCCGACAAATCCAAGATTAAAATTCTGGCCACGCATTGCTTGATTCGATCTGTTAGAATTGAATTGGGAATTAATAAAAAAGAATCCGAGTAATGCATTTGTGCTTGACGGATTAAAAACTGTATCTACACGCTGACTGCTTCGCCCAAGAGCAGCATAATCCCAGATAAAATTTGCTCCGGTAGCCGCAGGATTTATTCCTGAAAACGATGTCCCAATACTGAGAACAAATGTATCTCCCGCTGCTGTAAAATCATTCGAATGAAGTGTATCCTGTGACTTTGCTCCGTAGAATGTAATTAGAAGCAATAGCACAACCGTAATTTTTTTCATTATAGCTGAATATAAAGTGTGTGAACAATGTGAGGAAATGATTTCACTCCGCGTGCTAAATATACAAAAAATGCACAAACAGTCAAGCCGGCATAAGGAACTGTTCCTCATGCCGGCTTGCTTGTCTTATTAGTTTATGGATGAATCGAGAATATGAAATTCTGATTATTACTGTCATAAACAGGAAAATCGAATATATCTACAAAGCCATCGCCGTTAAAGTCTGTGCTTACATAGAGGAACGATACGAAATTCTGATTGTCTAGGTCAAATTCCGGAAAATCAAAAATATCGATGAACTCATCCTGATTTACATCACCGGTATAGGCAGCCCAGATTCCATTATCCACCAGCTTCATATTGTCTCCAAATGCCTGTGAAGAGGATAATGAAAAATTATAATCAGTTAATGGTTGAATCAACACAGGAGAGGAACTCCATGTCTGTATACTATTCCTGTGCTTTACAACAATCCAATAGCTACTTCCTATGTCTGCATTATTGAATGTAAGATCAGATGTTCCATTCGTAAGCAATATTCCATCGGCTGCTTCAACAACTATTGTCGGATCGAGTGAATCTCTCAACTCTATATGAATAGTGTCAGTTTCTACACCCGATACACCGGCCACTCCCTGGTTTAATAATACCGGAGCCATATGTCCGGCACCCAGATAATAACCTTCGAGGAATATATCTACATTAATGTGTATGATGCATCGTGTTCCTCCAATTACAGTTGCACTTGCAGTCGTTGTACATCCCAATGCATCTGTTATAGTTAACGTATATATACCCGGATAAAGGTTATCGATGTTTGCAGTTGTGGCTCCATTACTCCAGCTATATGTATAACCCGGTGTGCCACCATTAACTGTCGGATGAACAAATCCAGTGTTATTGTAATAACATGGTGCATTACCTGTTACAAATGATATAGTAGTAGGCAACGGCACCGGTAAATAAACGGTACAACATATTACATCACCACAAGCATTTGTAATGCAAACAGAATATGTTCCCGGAGTAGTTACAAAACAAGAAGACGTATTGTTTTGTCCAGGTAAGGCCGGTGACCAGACATATGTATAAGGTGCACAACGGAAACATTCTACCGGAACACAGATGACACCTTTACCAGTATTGCAATTCACCGGGGAGATAGTCGGATAAACATGAGGAATACGGAAGCCATGATTATATACACTACCATCGCATCCAACAACAGTAAATGTTACAGAATCACATCCCTGAATATTTCCGCGGGTTAAATCAACGCTGTTATTCTCCCAATGATAACTGTATCCCTGACAATTTGTTTGTTCAATAACAGCGGTTACACTCTGTCCGCAATTATTGAATACAAAATGAACAGAAGGCCCAGTATTTACACCGGCGGTCAAATTATAACAACAGGTTATTACATCTCCATCTGGAGTATAAACATATAGGCAATACTGACCTGCTGCTAATCCCGAAATGCATGGAGTTGTTGCTCCGTTGCTCCACAAATATGTATAGCCCGTTACTCCGCCACAAACATTTGCACAGATTCTGCCATTTGCTTGACAACAAGTCGGATTAATTATTCCGAAGAAATTTACATGAGGTGTCGAAACAACTTTTGTAACCGAACAGCCCTTACTGTCAGTAATTGTAACCAACATATTCGTACATGGCTGGAATCCGCTTACGCATGAACTTGTACTTCCATTACTCCAGTTATATGAATATGGTGCACATCCACCTTCAACAATCACACAAACAGAATCACCACAATTCGAATAGTGAAGAATAGCAGTTAATGGACCAGCAACTGATGGAACAATTACATTCTGTTGGACCAGGTTTCCACATGCATCCATAACGTAAAGCGTATAAGTCCCCGCTCGCAGGTTACAGAATATTCCAGAATCTGATGTTTGTGCTACACTATAAGAAATTGCCGGATTACATGGATCGTAATATGTATAACTAAACAACAGACAACAACCGGTAAACGATGCATGAATACATCCGCTATTATTACAATTGTCCGGAGTAATACTAATTATCGTAATTGTCGGTCCAGGCGGTGGCGGAACTGAATTGCAATTGCAACTTTGCGGATCACATCCTCCACAATTAATTACGTTAATCGTTTTACTGACTGTTCCCGTACAACCGAATGCATCGGTATAATGAACCGTAATTACATGAGGCCCTAATGTTGTCGGATGGAAATAATTTCCGACAACACCTACGCCTGTGAAGTACCATGTACCACCGGTAAACGGAATCATGTACAACGTGAGATTGCTATCCACAAATACATTGTATGGATCTAAGAATACAGAATCACCATTTAAGCATACGTCGTCAAAGAATCCAGGCCACTCCAAATGCATTGGTGGACGAACAGTGATACAAACTGTATCCGTATCACAACAAGCAATCTGATAAATCGGATCGATGCAACAACAGATAACCATGTAACAGGCATTCTGCTGTGGTGTCACATCGATTGTCGGTCCGCTGCCAACGAAGACTGGTCCTTCTGCACCCAGTTGATACCACGTAGATGTTCCCGTGCAACCCTGAGACGTAAGTATGGCAACATGACCTGCACAGATTGTCTGATCAGGACCTGCATCGACCTGACAGGAATTGTTACAACAGAAGATGACAGTGATTGTAATTGAAGTAGAAGCCGTGCATCCATATTGATCGACATACGTAACTGTGATCACATATGTACCCGGTGCGCCAGGATAGAAATATCCTCCCACTACACCCGGTCCACTGAATACCCATGTACCTCCTGATAATGGAAGAGGAATGTTGTTTACTAAAATAGTATACGGATCCAGGAAGATCGAATCGCTGTTGTTACAGAGTGGTCCGAAATGAGCTGACCATGTTATGATCGGATGCGGAAGTACGTTGATACAAACTGTATCCGTATCACAGCAAGCAATCTGATAAATCGGATCGATGCAACAACAGATAACCATGTAGCAGGTACTTTGCTGTGGCATGACGTCGATGACTGGTCCGCCACCATAATAGTTTGGCCCATCTGGTCCTAACTGATACCACGTAATTGTTCCTGTACATCCCTGAGCGGTAAGTATGGCAACATGACCTTCACAGATTGTCTGATCAGGGCCTGCATCTACATTACAGGAGTTGGTACAACAGAAGATGACAGTGATTGTAATCGAAGTGGAAGCCGTGCACCCGTATTGATCGACATACGTAACTGTGATCACATATGTACCTGGTGCGCCAGGATAGAAATATCCTCCCACTACACCCGGTCCGCTGAATACCCATGTACCTCCTGATAATGGAAGTGGTATGTTGTTTACCAAAATAGTATTTGGATCAAGGAAGATCGAATCGCTGTTGTTACAGAGTGGTCCGAATTGAGCTGACCATGTTATGATCGGATGCGGAATTACGTTGATACAAATCGTATCCGTATCACAACAACAAGCACCGGCATTACAACAAATAACCATATAACAAGTTGTCTGTTGTGGACTAACGTCTATTACAGGACCGGCATATAAGAAATTAATGCCATTAGGAATTATTTCATACCATTCAGGAGTAGAATTACAACCTTCAACATGAAGCGTCACGACAGAGCCCTGACAAATAGTTGTATCAGCACCTGCATTAATATTTGGAACATTAGAATTGATGCATACATTATCAATTCCTGAAACTTCAAAATCTGTGGAAGCAATATAGTCGACCCTGAATGCAACTTCCGTCACATTATTTAGAACAGTTGTCCAGTCAGAAAGAACAGTGCCTCCTAACGGCACCCAAATTCCCAAATTAGAAACCGGTGGCGGATTACAATCTGATATAGGCGCACAGATGCTATGCCATCCGTTTGAGACATTCGCTATCGTAGAAGAAATAAATCTGAATCCAAGAATTCCATTATGAATTGCAAAACTTGGATTGACATTGCTGGCAGTTCCTTTGTCATCAATTAATTTATAGTCGAAGCAAAAAGTTCCGCAACACCATTTTCCCAAAAACTGCGAACTTGCTAGCAATGCAGATGGTCCCGGTAGATCAGTTGCTGTGATATAATAATCGGTTACACCGCCTTGTGAGTTGACATTAGTAACATTTGTGCCAACATTGGGTTCGAGTGGATCAGGAATAAATCCATTCAGGTTATTATTATTAAAATCATTGCAGGCATTCAGACAATTGACAGTATCAGGCGGAGGGCAACAATCTTTGAAATTAATTTTTAATGTATCTGTTGAATCAGTACATCCCCAAATATTGGATGCTATGAGCCTGTACTTTCCTCCCGGAGGATAGACAGTAATATTTTGCGTTGAACTGTAAAATGTAAATACGTTACCAACAAGCATCTCCCAGTTATAGGTGTCGATGCCTTCCGGTCCGGGTATCGTTACTGAATCACATTCATTACAAAATTCATAACAACCAATTGGCGCACAACTTAAATCAGGCAAAGGATGAATGGTAATTATATTTGATTGTGCACTGCATCCAAACTGATTCGTTGCAGTTACATAGTAATCTCCTTTGAGTACGGCATTGATATTATTAGCTATCTGACCAGTATTCCATGTATAAACTATTGGTGGTCCCAACGGACCAACAACACTTAGGTTGAATAGCTGACCCTCACATAAAACTCCTCCTGGATTTGAAATTATAAATGGCGTTACAGGAACAGGATTAACGATAACATTAATTGTATCCGTATTTGAACAACCTGTATTTACATCTGTTACAACTACCGTATAAATTCCGGCATCAGTTAATTGTATATTCGGATATATGAATGGATTTGAATTTCCTGTAGAAGCAGGTCCTGTCCAGGCATATGAAACTCCGCCAACATTTGTGGTGGCCAAAACAAGCGTTTCACCTTCACATAGAACAGTATCTCCGGTAATATTTGCTGGAGGTGTTGGGTTAACAGTTACTGTTTTTGTCGCTATCGCCGGGTATGCGCAACCACTTGCAGTTTGAACTATGACAGAATATGTACCGCTGACTTTTACAGTTAAACTACTATATGTATTTGCAGGTCCTGATAATGCTGGTGTTGGTGATTTTGACCAAAGGTACGTCGCGCCCGGAGGGGAAACAGTAAGTACAACTGAATCACCATTACAAAATGTTAATGGCCCGCCTAAGATTGTCGCAGTTAAAGGGACGGCATCAACAATAATAGTATAGGTTGCCGTTGAAACACAACCGTTAAGTCCTGTTACTGTTACCTGATAAGTAAATGTTCCTGCACTCGGAAGTGGTATGGCCAGATTCGGAGTGTTTCCACCAACAACACCGGCAAATGGTATTATCTGTTGCCAGACAAATGACGAACCGGCTGTCTGCGTTTTAATATCTAGATTTTCTCCCTGGCAATATTGTGCTTTCCCTACTATTGTCGCATTTGGAGATTGCTTCACAGTTACCTGAACCGGTCCGACAGTAAACGGACAACCATTACCATCATAAGAAGTAACAGAATAGTATCCACTTGTTTTTACGTAAACAGGATTGGTTGGAAACGGAGGAGGATTAATAACATTCCATGTAAATGGTCCGGGGCCTGAAGATGTTAACTGAACGGAATCACAATTGTTTATTCCTATACTTATAGTACCGGTTCCTGCGGGATTTACATTCACTGGTTTAGTTGCCAAACTTGTGCAACCATATTTATCTGTGACATTTAATTTTGCAATAAAGGAACCGGAACTAGTATAAATCAGACTGCATACAGGTAAGGATGAAAAGGCACTGTTGCCATTGTCAAACAATCGTGATACTACGTTGACAAGAGGTGTAGATGTATCCGTAAATATTGCAGCGGTTCCCTTACAAACCGGAGAAGAAACTGTAAAGCTTGCAACCACAGGTACAGGAACAGTAATCGTATGGCTCGTTGTACATGTAGCCATAGTTATCGGATCATAAATGTAGAGGTTGATAATATGGACTCCTGCAGAAAGATTTATTGGAGAAGGGAAAGGAACTGTTGAAATTGTTGAAGCCGTTGATACGTCATACCATGTCCAATTATAACTTGTAGCAGACCCTAAGTAAAGAGACGTATTATTAAAAATGGTTTGCATTTGATTTGCGCCATTACATTGAAATGAATATTCAAAGAATGCATCAAAAGGAATGGTCATCATATGTGTTTTCGCTACGATTTTGCTACACGGTAATCCATTTCCATCAAGCCCGGTTGCAGTACCATATACCTGTACCGGAAAAACTCCGGGATATGGAAATGTGTGAGTAACCGGAGAGATTGGACCAGCAGATCCTCCGTCGCCGAAATACCATCCGGCCAATGCAGCACCTCCAATTTTTGTATAAGTCTGAGAAAGGCATATTGGTGGTGTACTGGTGAAATCGATAGTATCATTTACAACACATGGTCCGGGAATCAAATCACATATTCCATCAGTAATAGTAATTGCATTTGAAAGTTTGCTGCAACCAAATGAGTTAGTAACAATAACAGAGAATGTAGTTGGTGAGGAAACAGTATAAGTTAATGAAGAATTAGTACCTGAAGTTGGTGACCATAAATATGTATAACCGGCTGCAACGACTGCGTTGAGAGTTACAGTTGTCGGATATGTACAAACACCACCCGGCCCTGAAATTAATGCAAGAGGAAGAGGGTTAATTGTGATACTTGTGGTAGTAGTTGCAGTACATCCGTTGGCATTAACCACACTTAATGTTACAGGATACGTCCCGGGTAGAGAATAAGTAACAACAGGTGATTGAATAGTTGTTGAGTTAGCAGAACCACCGGTAAATGACCATGAATAAGATGTTCCACCTGCACCTGTGAAAGTCAAAGGTGAACCCTGGCATGATGGTGAGGGAACAGATATGGAAGGTGTTGGCAACGGATTAATGGTAACAACAAATTTCAGAGTTGTATCTAAACACGTAGATTGTAAATGAAGTTTTACAGTATCAATTCCGGCAGAAGTCCACTGAACATTTACTGAATTATTTGAAAAAGTTAAAATACTTCCAAGCGCAGGCGCAGAAAGCGACCATGTATAGCTTGCACCCATAAATAATGGCTGTGAAAAAGTATAAGAAGCATTACTGTTTATGCAAACACTCGACGGACCTGTGATAATTGGTACTAAAGGAATACTATTTACTTTAATAGTAGTTTTAGCAGTATCAGAACAGCCATTCGCATTCGTTACATATAACTGAACAGGGAAGGTTCCTCCCGTGGCATAAGCATGAAATGGATTTTGACTATTTGAAACACCTAAATCACCAAAACTCCAGTTCCATATCCAACCAGGCCCGGTGCTCGTCGTAGTAAAACTCACCAAATCGTTTACGCATGGAAATGGTGGTGTATAATTAATGTTAGGAACAGGAGGCAATGCAAGAAGGTTTATCGGAAACATGACAGAATCGGAATAACATCTGGTTATTTTCAACTTCACCCAGATCGGAGTAATCGCTGCATTTACCCAATTTATCGTAATCGTATTTGTTCCATTTGCTGTAATAATATTCCCAGCAGTTGCAGGAACTACCGACCATGTATAAGTTCCATTGCTGATAAGCGCAGGAGGTATCGTATAAGTGACATTGCTTTTCAAACATACGATTGAACTGCTTGGTGTAATAACAGGTAAAGGAAAATTCGGCCATGTTTTTACAACAAATACTGCTGATGAAAGCGATGTACATCCCGGAGGTGCAGTAAGTGTTTGTGTTACTGAAACAGTCCCACCGCCAGAAGACCAACTGATGGATACGCTGCTTCCATTATTAGGTCCAATGATTGTTCCACCCGATACATTCCAGTTATAGGTAACTCCATTCATGTTCGGAGCTACAGTATAGAACGAAGGTGTATTTTTACAAACGGTATCGAGTCCGGTAATATTATTAGGAGTCAACATAGCAATAACTTCAACCGAAACGGTTGCTGAATCATTGCAGTACACTCCAGGAGGAGCGTAAGCCGTAAGCTGGTATTTTCCGGGACCGTTAAACCATGTGTATGAATTAAGCTGACTTGTACTGGAAAAGTAAATTGTTGTTGGAATTGGTGTTACTAATTTCCATTGTGTTAAAGGCTCGATTGTATTGTTTGTTAAGTTCACTCCATTGAATGGTAAACTTGTAACATTCGGGCATACCCTCTGTGGTCCTGTTATTCCAAAAATAGGTTTGATATGAATTGTTAAATGACCACTGCCACCGCAACCTTCATCATGTGTACAGCCATAAGGCAAGGAACAACCTGAACCTGTAAGTACATTTTGATAATTCACCTGAAGATTAACTGTCCCGAAAAATCCCGAAGCCCACTTAATACAAATATCACTTGTGCCTTGTCCGGTAATTGTTCCCGCAAAAGCTGGAGTCAATGTCCACGTATGGGTATTGCCGGGAATACATTCAATATGATAACAGGTTTCTGATTCAGCACAGGTAACTGTATCTCCGGCAATCGGAAGTGCTGCAGGAACAATATGAATAATCTTTGTTGTGCCGAAAGGGCACGTTAAAGGTGGTGTACACCCTGAAACAATTAAAGAGATTGTGCCTTGCGAACCGGTACCCCAGACAACTGTAGCCGAATCACTGGTTGAAAGAGGAATTGTCAGAAAAGTTCCACCCGCAACACTCCATGTATAAGAAGTACAAACTGCATTAGTATGATATGTTACGGTATCACCCGGACAAACTACAGAGATGCAAAAAATATCAGGACCAGAAGCAGAATCTACTACTACCTGCCAGGCTGTGTCATGCGGATTACCACAATCGTCGAAAACAGTCAACGTATCGTAATAAGTTCCCGGTGGATAATGCCAGCCCGGCTCAGTATGAATTGCGTTGCTGGAGTAAAAACCATTACCAAAATTCCATAGCCTTCCTGTTGTTCCAGTAGAATTATCAGTGAATAAAATAGACTGGCCATTACAAATGTTAATTACTCCACCGATGATAGGAGGAAAAGTAGAAAAGATTATATTGTAATTAGATGGAGCTTTACGAATAATATTTTGAGTACAGGAATCGATGAATCCAAAAATTGATCGAACATACCATGTAACAACGGTGGTTCCAACAGGAAATACTCCGGGTGAAGTATTCCAAATAGAATCATAGAGACAGGGAGAACTTCCTCCCTGAAGACCGTCACTCGTATAAGTTGGCTTTGGCAGTTTTACCAATGAATCGGGTAAACTGAAACAAACTATCGTATCGCGGCAATTAAGCTTGCAATGATTTCCTGCGGTTTGAGCGCTTACTTTAAAACCATTTAAAAATAAAAATGCAAAAAATATCATAGAAAGTTTAAAAATATTTTTTGCTGTGTGGTTAAAATGGAAACCATAAGATTTACTGAACTCAGCAATATTTTTAGTATTACCGATTAAAATATTGCCATATTTTGTTTTTTCAGAATCGTAGAGTGTGTTCATGATTATGTTTTTGCAGGTTTTAAAATAATAATATAGCGGAAAACCAATTCTTTCCGATCGATAATAGCTTTTAGTAATTATTTATATGATGTAGGGTATCATTCATTTTCTTTAGATGCATTTTCTTTAGATGCATTTTCTGTGCTTAATTCATTTTCAAATATCAAGTGAGCGTTTGATATAAATTTCTTCTTCCATTCGGCTATCTGATTCCTGTTCAGATCAAATTTCTCGGCCAGCTCGGAAATAGAATTTGATTCCTTTATTGCCTCAAGAACAACATTAGCCTTGAAGCGAGAGGAGAATTTCCTTGACTGATTTTTACTGACTGAATATTTATCGAAATTCACTTATCGGATTCTTGGTTCACCTAATTCAACAGTTTAAAGATGATTTAGTTTTTTCAATAAATAAAAAGGAACCTAACCCGAGGGCTAAAAAAGCAACCGTTGGTATAAAGTAATTAATAAATGGTAAAAGGCGGGTAATTAAGTTGAATTTTAAATGAAATACTATTTTAAGCTGTATTGCCTTTATTTATTGCTGTCAAAAAAATAATATACATAAATAAAATTTCAGAATTAATATCCTTTAAAAAGGCAAACGGTACATCTTAATAGAAAAAATTAATGTTTGCTCATGATTTCGATAAACTCTTCTTTCCTTCTTCTTGATATCTCAGCAGTTGATCCATCGCTCATCTGAACAAAATAGCCATCCAGACGGCTGAATTTTCTTACATGATGGAGATTTATCAAATGAGAATTATGCGATCGGAAAAAGTTTTTATCTGAGAGTATCTTTTCATATTCCAGTATATTTTTTGCGGCAGTATATTTTTCAGCAGATGTATAAATATGCGTATACGTTCCATCAGCCTGCAATCGAATAATTTCCGAAGGTGAAATAAATGCAAAGCCATCCCTGATAGGAATTGCAAGTCTTTTTACACTTTTATCATCCACATTGTTTATCAACTCTTTGTATAACATACTTGAATCTATCTTGGAAATTTCCAAAGCTCGATTAACTGCAAGGATTAAATCATCTGTATCTATTGGTTTAAGCAGGTAATCAATAGCAGAATATTTTATTGCCTTAATTGCATAATGCGAGTGAGCAGTAACAAAAATCACTTTGAAATTTATGGGTCCCAATTGCCTTAACAAATCAAACCCGGTACCATTTGGCATTTCTACATCAAGAAATACTAAGTCCGGTTTTTTTTTACTGAATAGCTCAAGAGCTTCACTTACTGAAGCTGCTTCACCAATTACATTTATCACAGGGCAAAATTCATTCAGTAATTTTCTGAGCGATTCCCTGTTCTTCTTTTCATCATCAATAATGAAGGCGGAACTCATAATGGACTTGTAGGTAATTTCAAATATAAACCTTTTTACAGAAAATCCAATAATACTCCTAAATCTCTACCTCTACCCTTGTACCCGTAATACTACTGTTTTCATCATTTAAATGGATTATTTTCGCCTGAATTTTTCTGTTATAGGCCTTATTATAGGCCTCGATCCTTTCAAATGTCAATGAATTACCATGAGATACATGATGACCATTTTCCGATGGGATATTCGGATGACGAATCCCCACTCCATTATCTGAAATTGTAATGAGTATCGAATCATGCTTTTTATGAATATCAATCTTAATCTCCCCTCCTTCTGATTTAGTAGATATTCCATGCTTGATAGCGTTTTCTACAAATGGCTGAAGCAACAAAGAAGGAAGCATCGTTTCACTCATATCAATATTACTATCACAATTTATTGTAAACAAAAATCCATTATCAAAGCGTTGCATTTCAAGTTCTGTATAACTCCTTATAGCCTTTAATTCTTCTTCGAGTGAAATTTCCTGAACTTCTGAATTGTCGAGCGTAAATCTAACAAATCGTGAAAAGGATATTAAATATTTTTCAGCTGATTTCATGTCGTTATTTTGCATGAAATTTCTTATTGAATTCATCACATTGAAAATGAAATGAGGATTCATTTGGGAACGCAAAGCGGTAAGTTGCATAGCAGCATAACCTCGCTCCATCTCATATGCCCGTTTGATGTTCCTAATCCTGCTTTTATAAAAATAAAAAAACGTAGCAAAAACACTTAAAATTAATAAAACCCGAAACCACCATGCTTGCCACCACGCCGGCATAATGACAAAATCAAATACTGCAGCTTCATTGCTAAATACTCCAGAACTATTACGGGCAGTTACTTCAAAATGATATTTACCCGGCTGCAACGAAAGAAATTGAACCTTACGATCTAAAGTTGCCGATGATACAGTGTCCTTTCCTGTAATCAGTCTATAATTATATAAAATATTTTCTCTACTTCTGAACGAAACAGCATTAAATCCAATATGAATATTATTATTATCATGTTTAAATTCCATTTCACTACCCGCATTTATTTCGGAATTATTTACAAGTAATGAATTAATATAAATTTCCGGATCAGTATGATTAATAAAATCAGCGTGAGAATTAAAAAAAGAAACACCTGCATTTGAAGCAATAAATATTGAATCATTCAGAGAAGTTATATCATTAATTTCATCGCTCAATAATCCGTCGGTACTTCTGATATTAATAATAATATATTTATTATCAATCGAATTATAAGTTATCTTACTAATACCCTTGTTTGTAGCACACCAAACATTATTATTTTCAATACAAATTTTATTTACCAAATCACTACACAATCCTTTGCTTTCATCTATTGTAAATATTTGACCGTCATTTAAAACCATAATACCCTTCCCTTTCGTTGCAAAAAAGATGACATCGTTCATCAATTTAATATCATCAACCCGAATATTGTTGAGTTCGTTTCTTAACACTGAAATTTCATTTGATTTCTCTTCAAGAATAAAAACACCTCTATTGCTTCCGAATATTAATCTGCCATTATCTAATTCTGCAAGACAATTAATACGCTGAAATAAATTCGCCTTAGCTATTAAAGAGTCTCCTTTCAGCTCGACAATCATCCCAGTACCTGCTGCAAAAATATCACCATTTCGACGCTTTAAAAAATTCGTCTTTAGTCCAATTTTCGCCTTGTATTTTAAATTATTGAATTTCCCATTCTCATAATATCCAGGAAAAGTGCGACTCATATATATTTTATCATCCGGAAAAAAAGATGATAGATTGGTAAGCGGCATATCGCCTTTATAAGGGATCGGATGATATGCAAGTTGAATATCCGGATTTTTAATTCTTACTAATGAACCATTCCAACAACCCGCATAAACGAATGATTTACTATCTGATTCAATACTAATCGCTTTTTGTATAAGGCCTGAATTAAACTTAATACAGTTCACTCCATAAACAGGCATATAAAACACTCCATTATCTAACGAAGTAATCCAATACCCGCCTTCTTTATCCTGAACAATCCCTGTAATACTATTTTTAGCAAGGAAATGAAAACTTTTTCCATCATTATTAATATCTTCAAATACACGCAGTCCATTTTCAGTACAAACCCAAATTTTTTCAGTTCTATCTAAATAGAGATATAAAATATTTGCATCTGCAACAAACAGAATTCTGATATTTCCATTCTTCGTTTCATATAACGTTCTCCCCAATGAAAATAACAATTTATCCTTAGAAATTCTTAATGCTGCAAACCTGTCAAGGATTCCCGAAACAACATTGATTGTATCTGAAAAAAAAACTGAAGTATCTGATTTCTTATGAAGAATTTTAGAAATTTTATATTCAGCCAATGGAGAAAATGCAGATGTAATAATATAACCCGACGGTAACTCATTCATGTAATACTGAATTTTGTCACTTCTCTCATGTTTATAATTCCATTTCGTCTTGCCTGTTGCATCGATAATGAATTCACCGAGATCACGCATTGCAACATTTACATTCTCTAAACTATCTACAAAAAAACCCAATGGAACCCTGCTTAAGGTTACAGAAAATAATATGTTGTTATATTTATATGGAAATATTCTTTCACCTTCAAGATAAAAAAGTCGTCCGGTATATGTATACATCCAGATTCTTCCGTGATTGTCTTCTTGAAGTTTAAAAACAGTATTGTCTATAAGCCCATCCTTATACGTATATGTTCGGAAAGAATAACCATCAAAACGGGCTATGCCTCTGTCGGTGCCAAACCACATATTACCTCTACTATCCTGCATGACAAAATATACTTCACTGCTAGGTAAACCATCTTCTGTCAAATAATGCCTGAATGAAGGAGAAACTTCCTGACAAAAAGAATCCGCGTAGATGAAAGTTGATAACGTATAACAAAAAAACAATAATACCCTTTTAAGCACGATCGGTAATTCTTCGAATGGATAATAAATAAGATTAGGTTGTGGAATTAGTAAATATATACTAAAAATACATTAAACTAATACTTTTGATTTACTTGATTTTTAAAGCATTCTAAATACCCTTTAGATTTTTAAAGCATTCTAAATACCCTTTAGAAAATTAAGCCTACCTTTAATCATTAACAAAAATATAATATGCAATATAAAATATTCAAAACATCTGCTCTGCTGATTCTAATGGCCTTTATTGCCTGTAAAAAAGAAAAAACGGATACTCCCATAGTGACACCACCTGTTTACAAGCTTATATTCAAATATCATTTCGATAAAAATCAGGTTAGACTGAATAATTTCGGGCAACCGGAAACCGTGCCCGCCGGCCATGGTGCGCAATCTCCTGATTTTAATTTTATGAGCTCGCATTATATCGAACTTGCTCAGGATAGTCTTACGCTTCTTGGATATGGATCTATCCTATATCGTGCTCCGGAGACGACTGCCGGTGGAGCTTCTGCGATCGACTTTTCGCAATCAACTGTTGCATCAGAAGGTCAGACTTTCTTTTCAATTCCGCTTTCCCAAGTTGCTGCAGGAACTTATAAATGGCTGCGTGTTTCACTTGCCTATCAGAATTATAACATTCATGTGAAATATTTATCATACGACCTGACAGGAACAGTTGCTTCCTTTATTGGCTATAACACCTATTTAACCGATTACAAACCTGCACATCACACCGTAACAGTTAATGGCAACAGATTACAGGGATACTGGGCTTTTGAAATAGATACATTAGGATTAGATACAGTCGTTAGCGGACAATCTTCAGGAACCACTGTTCCAAATCCTTTAGCATTCACGTCACCGGTTCCTGCCGGATCATGTGTGGTAACGGGTCAATTTCCAATTCCATTATCAATTACAGGAACAGAAACTCATGACATCGTTGTACAAGTGTCACTTTCTGTCAACAATAGTTTTGAATGGAAAGATACAGCCGGTGATAATCTTTATGAACCAGCACAGGATACAATAGTAGATATGGGTATTCGGGGATTGATTCCAATAGTTCAATAACAATCCTGATAACTAGTTTTTAAGAATAGCATCGAATCGATTCATCACTGATTTATTAACACTCATCAGCGGCAGCCGGACATTTTCTGAACAAATGTTTAATATACTTAATAGCCCTTTTATGCCAGATGGGTTGCCGTCGACGAAAATTGCATGAGTTATCTCTAAAAGTTTGTAATGCAGCTTTCTTGCCTTATCATAATTACCGGCTAATGCCAAACGAACCATTTCAGAAAAATCTTTCGGAAAAGCATTTGATATAACAGAAATTACACCGTCGCCACCACATGCAATTATTGGCAATGAGAGGATGTCGTCACCACTGATAACAAGAAAATCTTTTGGTTTCTTTGAAATAATTTTCATCACTTTCTCCAGGTTACCTGATGCTTCTTTTATCCCTATGATGTTCGAAACTTCATTCGCAAGTTCAATAGTTGTATCTGCATCGATATTACTGCCGGTTCGTGATGGAACATTATAAAGCAAAACCGGAACCGGACATTCATTACCAATCATTTTATAATGCTGAAAAATTCCTTTTTGAGATGGCCTGTTATAATACGGAGAAACCGATAATACTGCATCGATACCCTCGAACCTACAATCTTCAATGCAATTCAATACATCCTGAGTGCTATTCCCACCGAGACCAAGTACAATGGGTAATCGCTTATCTGCAATTTCAACAACAAAATCAATGATGGCTCTTTTTTCATTGACAGAAATGGTGGCCGATTCACCAGTTGTGCCAAGTGGAACCAGATATTCTATTTTCCCATCGATACATCTTTCAATAAGCTTTTTAAAACCTTTGAAGTCGATGCTTCCATCCTTATGAAATGGAGTTACTAAGGCAACGCCTGTACCTCTTAGCTTATTTATATTCATGATTTTTTTATTACACGAAGGAAATGCTCTATCTCTTCAATGACTGTACGAATTGCCGGCTCACCGCTAATTTTAATCATCATATCGTAACTATCACCATTTGATG
The DNA here is from genome assembly GCA_031427625.1 of Bacteroidota bacterium. Taxonomy (GTDB): domain Bacteria; phylum Bacteroidota; class Bacteroidia; order AKYH767-A; family 2013-40CM-41-45; genus JADKIH01. The sequence goes on along the minus strand of JANPNV010000095.1, from coordinate 11,991 downwards.
AACTATATCTTCCGACACGAAATCTTGCTTTTGACATAGCTGTAATATAATGCAATGGGAAACATTTATGTGAATTCAGATTGATTAAAATATCAAACTTCTCATTGATGAAATTATTTACAATGGGGTTCGAAGGTATCATCTGAAAATTTAAATCCTTCCTGCAAAAAAAATCCATACCATACTGGGCGAACTGGCTCTTTGGTAATATTTTCCGGTCAACATACCCCATTGCAAGAATATCCTTTTTATAATTTGTCCGTATACTTTTAACATAATTTTTGACAGAATCAGAATCCCTTTCATCGGTAGCATCGTAAAGAATTCCGATTTTCGCAGCTTCATTAAAATTAATTATTTCCGGACGACGTTCAATCCGTTTAACCTCCTTCAGGAAACGGTGCTGACCCAACTTCGTTCTTATTTTCTTACTTATAAGCATTATGCATTTATCATTTTCAAAAATTCAATTTCATCAATCAAAGCAACTTTCAGTTTTTTAGCTTTTTCAAGTTTACTTGGACCGGCTTCCTCACCGGCAAGAAGATAATCAGTTTTTGAGGAAATACCACTTTGGTTTTTGCCACCGTGTTTTTCTATCAGAAGTTTCAAATCATCTCGGCTGAAATTAGTGAAAGTCCCCGAAACAACAAACGATTTCCCAGTTAATAAAGAGCTCAATCTTTCAGGTATAGAATCTTTTCCTATTTCCATATTTAAACCTGCCATTCTTAGTGAATCTAAAAATGCTTTGTTTGAAGCATGTTTGAAAAAATCGATAACACTCCAAGCGATCTTCTCCCCTATTTCATCTGTCTGAATCAATTCCACTTCAGAAGCATTTATAATAGCATCCATATTCTTAAAATGCAAAGCCAATTTTTTTGCCACTGTCTCGCCGACGTACCGGATACCCATTGCATAAAGCACGCGCTCAAAAGGGACACTTCTGCTTTCCTCCAAGCCTTTCAATATTTTTTCGACAGATTTTTCACGCAGACTTATTTTTTTTGACTTCTCTCCATCATCCGAAAATATTTTTTCCAAACCAAGAAGATCTTCATACTTCAGTGAATACAGATCTGCTGCATTTTTAACAAGTCCGTTCTCATAAAGCATTTCAATCTTGCCTTCTCCCAGGCTGTCAATATTCATGGCACGTCGACTAATGAAATGTTCGATCCGTCCTTTAATTTGTGGGGGACATCCATCAGAATTCGGACAGTAATGCTGTACTTCACCCTCCTTTCTTTCGAGAGTCGTTCCGCACTCGGGGCAATTCATAATGAATTTTACAGGAACAGCATTTGCCTTCCTCTTGTAGAGATCGACAGCCGTTACTTTTGGAATAACTTCTCCGCCTTTCTCGACAAATACATGATCACCAATTCGCAGATCCAGTTTTTCAATCTGGTCGGCATTATGTAAAGTTGCCCGTCTCACAGTAGTGCCTGCTAAAAGCACGGGCTCCAGATCAGCCACAGGAGTAACTGCACCCGTGCGTCCTACCTGATAAAAAATATTTTTTAGAACAGTTGATACACTTTCCGATTGAAATTTAAATGCGATGGCCCATCTTGGCGATTTTGCAGTAAACCCTAAATCATTCTGCTGTGCGATGGAATTTATTTTAATTACTACACCATCCGTATCATAGGGCAGATTATGTCTGTCGATATTCCATTTTTCCAGATATGTCAATACACTATCAATATTTTTACAAATACTAGTGTGTTCGCTTATTTTAAAGCCCCATGATTTTGCAGCATACATCGCATCCGTATGTGTAGCAAACGGAAAACTATCAACATATAGGGCATACAGATAACAATCAAGGTTACGATTTGCGACGACTGAAGAATCCTGCATCTTAATCGTTCCACTAGTAGCATTCCGTGGATTTTTTAAAAGCTTACCACATATTTCTTCCTTAGCGTAACCATCTTCTTCCATTTGATTGGCGATGTCTTCATTAATTTTTTCAAAGGATGATCTGGGCATTATAATCTCGCCCCTGATTTCCAATTCTTCAGGAAAATTACCTCCATGAAGTTGCAACGGAATACTTCTGATCGTTCTCACATTTGCTGTCACATCATCTCCCTGAACTCCATCACCACGCGTGACTCCTTTTTCCAGAACGCCGTTTATATAGGTCAGTCCTATGGCAACTCCATCAAATTTCAATTCGCATACATATTCATATTCACCATCAATTGTTTTGCGAATACGCTCATCAAAATCACGTAAATCTTCCTCTGAATATGTATTTCCAAGCGAAAGCATTGGGTATTTATGCTTCACCGATTTAAATTCTTTAGTAATCTCCCCACCCACTCTCTGGCTTGGTGATTCAGGAGATATAAATTCAGGAAACTTCTTCTCTAAACTTATTAGCTCTTCCAGAAGCTTATCAAATTCAAAATCACTAATCGCAGGAGAAGAAAGAACATAGTAATTATAATTATGTTCATTTAGCTCCTTGCTTAGCTTTTCTATTCTCTTATTTGCCTCGGATTCAGTCATTGAAAATGTAATGTTAAACTTTTGTCGCCTTAATCATTCTGTCTTTTTCCTGAAAATCTTTTCTGATGACAGGATTTTTAAAACCAAGCCGCGAAGTTAATTCAGAAATGGAAATTCCCATCAATTCATTAATTTCAAAATAAATATTTCCATTACGATTCATATTTGCAATAGCCCATTCACTAATTGCCCTATAAAAAATAAGTGAGTCATTATCAGGGACAAATAAAGCGTGCGCCGGTTCGAAATCAGTTACCAGCGAATGCATCTGCTCTTTTTCCATTTCCCTTACGTAAGGCGGATTACTTACGATAATATCCGGCGATATTTCAAGAATCAACTTAAGAGCATCCATCTTCACAAAAGTAATATCCGTTTTATTATTTGCTGCATTTTCCTTAGCAATAATCAATGCATCAGGAGAATCGTCATTGGCATATATATCGAGTTGTGGAAATGCTTTCTTAAGGGCAATGGCTATGCATCCGCTTCCCGTACAAACGTCGAGTATGACCTTTGGCTTAACTTCCATTTGATTAATATCCTTAACAATCCAGTCAACAAGTTCCTCTGTTTCACGTCGTGGAATAAGGACATTCGAATTAACGGCCATTTTCAATCCTGCAAACCAGCAATAACCTAATATATATTGAATTGGTTTTCCGGACTTCAGTTCTGCCAGAATTTTTCTGATCTTTAATAATTCATCAGGGTTAGCAATTCTATCTTTATTTATTCCAATGTCGATTCTTTTGTAATCGAATACATCTTCAAAAGCGAGAAGGGTTACCTGTTCAGCTTCTTGCTTATCGTACTGATTGTCGAGATTAAGAATAAAATCAGAAAAAATACTTCCCACCGAATTCATCCGGTAAAGTTGATGCTTTTATATGAAATATTCATCATAAATCAGATGAAAGAATGACTTTGTAATTGCTTACTGAATGATATTAAAACTAGTTTAAGTTTCTTTGCATAATTTTCTTAACCTTTACTGACTTATTAGTATAAACTCATCAATGTTAACATCCCAATTAGAAATACTTACGACCTCAATTGATAATGATTTCGGAAAGTTGAATAAACTTCAGCTTAACTGGAAACCGGATAAACAATCCTGGAGTATCGGACAGTGTTTACATCACCTTATTGTTTCCAATGAAAAGTACATTCCCGCTCTGCAGGATGTAATCAACGGTAAACATAAAAATTCTTTTTGGCAAAAAGTAAACCCTTTTACCAATTATACAGGTAAGGAAATGATCCGCACACTCGGATTTGTAGTCGTTAAGAAATATAAATCACCTCGTATCTTTTTGCCTACTTCGTCATCCGTCGGAGGACACATTGTTTCTGACTTCATCAGTCATCAACAAATACTTTTATCACTTTTTGAGAAACTGGTCAATCCAATTTATTCAAAGACCATCATTTCCTCTCCTGTAGCAGGTTTGATAACCCTTCGTTTGGAGGATGCAATGAATTTAATAATTGCACATGAACAAAGGCATATTAACCAGGCATTAAAGGTTAAAATAAAACCTGAGTTTCCTCAATAACCGGATATTTCTCTAGTGACACACCTTTAATATTTGATAAACATCTAAAATCTTCCTTATTTCTTCGTAGGAAATAAGATAATAAAAAAAAACCGCCAATTAGCAGGGGAAACTTAACCTAATCAATTACTATGTACTTCAATGGTTTTTAATTTATAAAAATCGATTTCGATATTGATTTTCCATTGGCAGAAATTTTCAGAAAATAAGTTCCTTTTGTCAATTTACTTAAGTCTATTTCATTTGAATAACTTCCCGTGAATCCGGAAATTCCTTCTGAAAAAACCTCCCTGCTGTTTTCATCAACCACTACAATAGAAAGATCTGTTTTTTTTGCTAAATGAATTTCAAATTGAATTTTCCATGAGATGGATTTGGATAGATCTTTAAATTGATAATGTCGGAATCACCAACGTTAACCTGATTATTTTCCTTTTTCTGCTTATCAGAAACCGATCTCTTGAAAATGAAAACCTGTTTGCCGTTTTTAGATGTTATTGTTTTTTCAAGAACAGGTGGTTGTTCCTTTTCATCTCCGTTAATTACGATGTGATTTTCGTCTCTCAAACTATCAAAATCATCATGCGAAAATGAAAAATTAAATTCCTTATCTATGATTTTTTTGTATAAAATTGAATCTGCATTTTCAAAATCAGCGTGTAAATTATTTGCTTCATCATCAAAATAATAATGCATTTTCGAAAGTGATTCCTTCAGCCTGTCTGTTCCTTCCTGAGCTTCATTTATTATTCTTTCTATTTCCTCATTCATTTCCTTTTTTGTCACTGCTTAATACTTTATTGTGTTTTGAGTCGATAATAATAGTCTTGCTTCCACGTTAACCCTTTTTGACTGAGCCATTTTTTTCTTTAATCACTATCTTTTTGTCAACCGTTAAATTCGAATCACTTCCGCCACCCAACTGATTAATTATTTTTTCGATATCGGCATTTTCAGAGAGTGAAAAAGTAGTATCCACCAGAGTGGTTTTACCATTATCGGTGCTCTCAATCTTAATATGCACCTTGCCATTTTCATTGACAACGTTGACATTCCGTGTCTGCGCAAATGATACACTTACGCTAAGTAGAATTATTGCCAGAAAGAGCATGACCCAGGCGAAAAATTCCTGTAATTTTATTCTGTTTTTCATGGTTAATAGATTTAAATTTGTGCTGTAAAGTAAAGCCCAAAACATAACGATGTCGGTTAATGTGTCGTTAATCACTGTTAAAGATTGGTTAAAGTCTCAATTCAACTGTTAATGCTTCCTATTTTTACGTTCAATGAACAGAAAAAACATTCGTGCAATTATTATCCTAATGAGTGTAGCGCTGGTAGGCATTATCAGTCTGCAAGTTTACTGGATAAAGCATGATATTCAAATAAAGGAAATGCAATTCGACCAGGCCGTAAACCAGTCGATGAATGAAATAGTCGACAAGATTGAGACTAATGAAGCGATGAATATGCTTCATGAAAGAGTTTTTAAGATCGATCCGGTAAAAATTACACAATTGATGATTAGAGATACGGCATCTACCAGTCCGATCATGATAACGGACACTAGTATAGAGATGCCTCATCATCCGGCGAAGCCGCCACCAGTCGTCGACGACCTCGATAATGCCGATATTAATATTGAGTTTCACAGACCCGGTAGTAACAGGACATTCCTCCGGGTTCAAAGAAGGAACTATGTCCAAAGGGATTCAATCTCGCAGCATACCATTCATAGTTCGAGGATAACAAGAATATTCGGTGATTCAGCAGAAGTAATTATCAGACAAAATGAAGAGAAAATAAAGGCCCGGCTTGAGAAGCTGAATGATGTCATGGAAAAAATGGCTATCGAGTTTGCCGGTCCGGAAAACAACATTGTGAACAGGCTTGATTCGAATCGTCTCGATTCACTTGTAAAATTTGAGCTACGAAACAGAGGAATTGAACTTGTTCCGGATTATGGAGTTTTTAATGGCAGCAATAATTCTTTTCTAATAACAAAAAGTTCTATTGTTCCCGAAGAACTGATTAAGTCGAGATACAGGACCTTACTTTTTCCCAACGACATAGTTTCTAAACCAGACTATCTGATTCTGCATTTTCCAGGAAGTATGAAATATGTTCTGACTTCCATGTGGATTATGTTGTTAAGTTCAAGTCTGTTTACATTCATTATTTTATTTGGCTTTGCCTATACGATACAGGTCATTTACAGGCAGAAAAAATTGTCGGACATTAAGAGTGATTTTATTAACAACATGACACATGAATTTAAGACGCCTATTGCAACAATTTCACTTGCTGTCGACTCAATAAAGGACCCTCGCGTAAAAACCAATCCGGAAAAGTTCGATTATTTTACAAGAATCATTCGTGAAGAAAATAAACGAATGAATGGCCAGGTAGAAAATGTTCTGCAAATGGCCCTGCTCGAAAAAGGTGAGCTGACTATCAAACGCGAAGATGTAAACATTCATTCAATAATCGAAAATGCGGTCGAGCTTATTTCCCTTCAGGTCGAAAACAAACAAGGAACATTGAAATGCAATTTAAATGCTGAGATTCCCGTTGTACGTGCAGATGCCATGCACCTTTCAAGTGTGATTTTTAATTTGCTTGATAATGCAAATAAGTATTCACCCGAAGAACCAAATATAACTGTGGAGACGGTAAATTTCAAGAATGGAGTAATTGTACGTGTTGCGGATAAGGGAATCGGAATGACAAAGGAAACTCAGAAGAAAATTTTCGAAAAATTTTATCGTGTTCCAACAGGAAACCTTCACGACATAAAAGGATTTGGTCTTGGACTAAGTTATGTGAAAGCAATAGTAGAACAACATAAAGGCTGGATAAAAGTAGAAAGTGAGCCCGGCAAAGGAAGTATATTCGAATTCTTTATTCCATCCGGTAAATAATAAATCAATCACACATGAATAAGAAAACCAAAATACTTTTAGTTGAGGACGATCCGAATTTCGGATCAGTGCTAAAAAATTATCTGGAGCTGAACGATTATGAAGTTAAACTCGCTGCTGATGGTTTTGCCGGATACGATCAGTTTGTATCAGGTAAATATGACATTTGCCTCCTTGATGTGATGATGCCGAAAAAAGATGGCTTCACTTTAGCACGTGAGATAAGGGAGAAAGACGAACATGTGCCTATCATATTTCTAACTGCTAAAACCATGAAGGAAGATATGATTTCCGGATTCAAAATGGGTGCCGATGATTATATAACAAAGCCCTTCGATTCTGAAGTTCTGTTATATAAGCTAAAAGCTATTCTGAAAAGAAGTCTCGATAAATCACATGATCCTACACAGAAGGAATTTCAAATTGGAAAATATTTATTTAATTACGACCACAGGACGATAATTCTTGACGGCGTCGCTCAGAAGGTTTCACCTAAAGAAGCTGACCTTTTGCGCATGCTAAGTATTTATAAGAATGAACTTCTCCCCCGTCAAAAAGCCCTTAAAGAAATCTGGGGTGATGATAATTACTTTAATGCTAGAAGTATGGATGTGTTTATTACAAAACTTAGAAAATATCTGAAAGACGATGCATCTCTTGATATCATAAATATCCATGGAAAAGGATTCAGACTTATTGATAATGCCTGAAACCAGGCATGAATATTTATTTATTTTTTAGTAATTAGTTAATTTCTAATCTTTAATTTTAATTTAATAGCTAATTGTAATTGTTATTAATTAGTGACTATCAATTATTTATAGTCACTACCTAAAGCGAGTCTCGGTCTTTTAATTTTCAAAAGATATAAACATGGAAGTATGTAAAATAAGAGTTTTTCTTATTTGGAATCATTCTAAATAATGATTTATTTTGCAAATCAATCAACAAATCATGAAAAGAATAACACTTTCAATTCTCTCTTTATTTTTCATTTTATTTAAAAGTCAGGCTCAAACTCTAACATCAGAAGACTCACTATCTATTTCCGGAAAAAATGCGGCAACCTATATTGGTGGTTATGGCAATGCCTACTATCATTATGACAGCAATCAAAAGCAGGCATTAATAAATCTGGAAAGAGCCGTATTATTTATCGGTCATCGTTTCAATGATAAATTTTCCTTTTTATCAGAAATTGAAATTGAAGATGCCAAAGTGAGTGGCGGAGAAGAAGGCGGAGAAGTTGCCATTGAACAGGCCTATTTAAAATTTACATTATCCCGGAATTCATATCTGACGGCTGGATTATTTCTGCCACGTATTGGGATTCTCAACGAAAATCATCTTCCGAATACTTTTAATGGAAATGAGAGAACACGGATAGAATCACTTCTGATTCCTTCTACATGGAGAGAACTTGGAGTTGGCTTTTATACAAGCTTGAACAACTTCCCTGTTGAGCTAAGCTTTGCTTTGATAAACGGACTTAACTGTGCAGGGTTTGAGCATGGTAATCTTATTCGGGGCGGAAGAGCAGAAGGTCGTGAAGCGACTGCAAATAATCTCGCTCTTACGGGTGCTGTGAAGTACCAGAAGAATAATCTGGTTTTACAACTTTCGGCCTATGCTGGCGGAAGCGTTGGATTGCCAGCGACAGAAGCACGCATTTTGAATTTGTCGCCAGGCCCATTCGGAACTCCCGTAATGTTAACTGAAGGCAATATTCAATACAAGATAAATGCTTTCTCTATTAAAGCATTGGCTACAATTGTATCAATTCCTGATGCTGAAAAAATAAATAATGTTTTCTCAAACAATACTCCTGAAATAGCCTATGGAATCTATGGTGAAGCTGCCTATAATTTTTTATTTAAAGATGACTCGGAAAATAAACGCTCTCTCTTTGGATTTCTTCGCTATGAGAAATTCGACCTAAATGCAACCGTACCCAAAAATGCTGTTAACGATCCGGTAATGGATCAACAACATATTGTTTTAGGGCTTTCCTACCTCCCTATTCCGCAGATTGCAGTAAAAGCCGATGTGAGATTTGCCAAAACTGGTAAAGAGACGATTGCATTGCCGGTGAATCCTGACCCTTTGGCTTCACCGCATAAGACTAACAATACTTTTATTAATATTGGCTTTGGTTTTTCATTTTAAAATGAAGCGTAGAGAATTTTTAAAAGATGGTTGCAGTTTATGTCTGGCATTATCCGGAGGGACGTTTCTCTTATCGGCACTGGACTCTTGTACTCCTATTCCTATTTTCAGAGCACAGTCTGAAAACCATCGGGTAAAAATACCTCTTCAAAAATTTACTGATGTCGGCTACCTTATCGTAAGACCTTCTGATTATTCCTATGATGTAGCTGTTTTAAAAACGAATGATGAATACAAGGCATTTATTATGAAATGTACACATGCAGATAATCCGGTAAAATTTGATGGGATAGAATTCAGGTGTAACCTGCATGGAAGTGTATTCGACAAAACAGGAAAAGTTGAAAAAGGTCCGGCCGAAAAACCATTGTTTATACTTCAGACTATGAAACAGGACGATTATCTTATCGTTTCGTTAATTTGATGTATGCTACTAGTATATTCAATTTAATAGTTGTTCAAAAAAACCACCTATTTCCAATTTCCTATCAATAAAATGTATTTCATAAATCCAGAATCGTTCATTTCCATTTTTGTCTAATTCACACATTAATTGATTATTGAGAGGATGAATGTAGTTAATGGTTTCTTCACCGATAATTTTTTCGTGTGGAAAATTTCCGATTAGATGACCGCAATGAATATTACCATAATCCCAGCCAAACTTAAGTGCTAATTTTTTTGTGTATTCATAAAAATCTGCCCCTGATAAATTAATTTTATTTTTATCATAAAATTCCTTTCCTTCAGCCCAAGCCGTTTCCGTATCTTTTTTCAATTGTAATTTTGTACTGTTATTTCCTATTACATATGTTTTACCAATATCGGCCTCCCAGTTTTCGAAAACGGGACCAAAATCGAAAAATACAATATCATCTTTCTGTAAAGTTAAATCAAGTGGATTTTCCTTATATGGGAATAATGTATTTTTTCCTGCTCTTACAATTCGTTTATGCCAGTATTTTTTTATGCCAAAAAGTTCGAATGCTAAATTGAAGGTATCAGTATTAAGCTGATGTTCTGTTTTTCCTTCTATAATTAACCCACGGTGTTCAATAGCTTTAAATAATAAATTTGCTTTTTCTTCGGCCTCTATTATTCTCTGTTTTGCCTCGGTCATTGGTAGTTCTAGTGTTTGATAGTTCAATTCTGTTAAATGCACAAAAATGTATTTAATTGCATAATGCAAAGTTAGTGTCTAATTCTTTCGGTTTTATACTTAAAGCTAATCGAGTCACGCAGCGGAATTTCACCGCCACGTTCTCACAGAACTGTACGTGAACCTCTCGATTCATACAGCTCTTCTTGTTCAATCACGAATGTATTAATACATTACGGATGAACCAACTTCCAGTGTGGAAAAAGATTCGGGGTTTCCTTATACTTTTTCTTAAGCCATTTCACACATGCCATTTTGTATAGTCCCTTTTCCCATTTCACCCACTTGATCAATCGTGCGTTGAGCCCGTTCCAGATTTTACGCATGTGACCAACCGAGAACTTGCCATAGTAATTGATGATGCCTCGAATTATCGGTTTCATCTCTATGGCAATTTCTTCGATAGAGCCGCGTCGCTTGTGAATCTGCATTCTCTGGAACTTCTCCAAAATACGGCTCTCTGATTTACGACTGATAAAGATACTTGGCAAAAGCATACTGCCTGCTTTTACCTTGCACCATTGCGGCCTGATGGTGAATCCAAGAAAGTCGTAACTCTTGCTGTATTTCTTTTCAGAAACTCCTCGTAAATTGACAATCTTAGTTTTCACCTGATGTAGTGTGAGTTTGCATCTGTGAAGCCGTTCACTGATTTGTCGTAAAACAAATTTCGCTTGCTTCTCCGTTTTGCAATGCACTACCACATCATCGGCATAACGCTCAAATGGTTTTTCCGGATGGTACTTATCCATCCATTTGTCAAAACATACATGCATAAAGATATTAGCTAACACAGGACTGATTACTCCACCTTGCGGTGTGCCGGTCAGTCTGTTGATATGTTCGCCGTTCTCCTGAACGATGCCCGTTTTGAGCCACCTCTTGATGTAGAGAAGAACCCACGTGTCCTTGCAAAAATGCTGTACTGCTTTGATCAACATGTCATGGTCAATGGTATCAAAAAAACTTTTGATGTCCAGATCAATAACAAAATCATGATTGAAACAATTATTGCACGATTGTCGGACAGCATCATGACAACTTCGTTTTGGCCGATAACCGAAAGAGCTCTCATGAAAATGTGGTTCTGATTGCTTCTCAAGTTGCGCTCTTACCACTTGTTGCGCGATGCGATCTAGCACAGTAGGAATCCCCAACTTGCGTTTGCCGCCATCTTTCTTGGGAATGGAAACTTCTTTTACTGCCTGTGGAAAATAACTTCCTGATGTAAGACGGTTCCATAGTTGGTACAATTCTTTGCTTTTGTTCTTTTCCAACAATTGCCAAGTCATTCTATCTATGCCCGAACTCTCTTTGTTTGTGCGTACTTCTTTGTAAGCAGCCCAAACCATCAGTCTGGTTATTGGTTGTGATTTTGTTTCGTAATAATCAATCATCCCCTTTTATTGGTTGTAAATAATTATGAAACCAAACAAGCCAAACCCTTCGCTCCACTCTGTTTCCAAAGTTTCTTCACTACTACGATTTGGTCTGCCGCCGCTATCTCACATCATCTTGTTTGTGTCTGTTTCCTCTTTGCGATTTTACAGATCGATAGCGACTTCTCCAGTTCCTTACATAAGCCTGTGATACAGTCTTGCCTGCTTTACCCCGAGTACTATGCAATCAGAAAATAGGACACCCATTGCACTTTTTTTTT
>JANPNV010000094.1:0-10850 GCA_031427625.1 Bacteroidota bacterium | reverse complement strand
TCTTGGCTCTTGGTTCTTCCTTCTATCTTTTCTACTTTAGCGTCCTATGATTAACTCCCCCGAAGACCTCTTTAAAAACATCATTTCTCATTCAAAGGAATACGGTTTCATTTTCCCGTCGAGTGAAATTTACGATGGCCTAAGTGCTGTATACGACTATGGTCAAAATGGTGTTGAGCTGAAAAAAAATATCCGGGACTATTGGTGGAAATCAATGGTACAGATGCATGATAACATCGTAGGCATCGACGCTGCCATATTCATGCATCCTACTACCTGGAAGGCTTCGGGACATGTGGATGCTTTCAACGATCCGCTTATCGACAACAAAGATTCAAAAAAGAGATACAGAGCTGATGTGCTTATCGAGGAGCATGTTGCGAAAATAGAAGGGAAGATCAACAAGGAAGTTGAAAAAGCAAGAACACGTTTCGCAGACTCATTCGACGAGGAACAATATCGCACAACTAACCCGAGGGTATTAGAAAATCAACAGAAGATTGATACGATAAATGCCCGCTTTAAAAAAGCTCTTGAAGATAATGATCTGGCAGATGTGAAACAGATCATCATCGATCTTGAAATTGTTTGTCCTGTAAGCGGCACAAGAAACTGGACTGACGTACGTCAGTTTAATCTGATGTTCAGCACTCAGGTTGGATCTGTAACTGATGAATCGAATACAATATATCTACGTCCTGAAACAGCGCAGGGAATCTTCGTGAACTTTTTAAATGTTCAGAAGACGGGTCGGATGAAAATTCCTTTCGGGATCGCACAAACGGGAAAGGCATTCAGAAATGAAATTGTTGCCCGCCAGTTTATTTTCCGCATGCGTGAATTTGAGCAGATGGAAATGCAATTTTTCATTCGTCCGGGAACAGAAATGGAGTGGTATGAGTATTGGAAAGCTGCCCGTATGAAATGGCATCATTCGCTGGGATTCGGAATAAAAAAACATCGCTTTCATGATCATCTTAAGCTTGCGCATTATGCAAATGCAGCCTGCGATATCGAATTCGAATTCCCATTTGGCTTTAAGGAACTTGAAGGAATTCACTCACGGACAGATTTTGATCTTCGCAATCACGAACAGTTCTCTGGCAAGAAGCAGCAGTATTTCGATCCGGAATTAAATGAAAGTTATATTCCATATGTTTTGGAAACTTCCGTCGGACTCGACCGAATGTTTCTCTCTGTTCTTTCGCAGAGCTACACTGAAGAAAAGCTTGAAGACGGAAGCGACAGAGTCGTGATGAAGATTCCTCCATTTCTCGCTCCCGTAAAATGTGCAGTATTGCCTCTTGTAAAAAAAGACGGACTGGGCGAAAAAGCAAATGAAATATTCGATCGTCTAAAGCTCGATCATATCTGCAGCACTGAAGAAAAAGATTCTATAGGTAAACGCTATCGTCGTCAGGATGCAATCGGTACGCCTTATTGTATTACAGTCGATCATCAGACGCTCGAAGACAATACGGTTACCATCCGCGACAGAGATACCATGAAGCAGGAGAGAGTAGGAGTAGACAGAATTGAAGGCATCATCAAGGAAAAGGTTGATATTCGAAAGCCACTGCAGTCGCTTTCCTGATTCTTATTACAATTGAATTATGAAGAGAAGAGAGTTTCTTCGGGCGGGCTGTGTGGCCGGAATCGGATTGGCGGGCACATGTTTATTGATGACCGGTTGCAAAATAGTTCATGTAAATGAGAGCGTTGGTGAAATAAAAGTCCCACTATTAAAATTCAAAAACAGTAATGCTTTAATTATTGATACGCAGAAAAAAGGGAAAATTATTGTATTAAAAAAAACTGAAAACACGTTTAAGGCATTGTCGATGCAATGCACACATAAAGGAGTATTATTACAACAGGAGAATAATTTACTTGTTTGCCCTTCACATGGAAGCGTATTTGATCTGGATGGCCATGTAAAAAGTGCTCCTGCAAGAGAGCCCTTGCATTCCTATTTGGTGACAATCCGAGGTACTGAAATTGTAATAAAGCTATTATGAAAAAACCCCTTCACATTAATATGTAAAGGGGTTTGAATATTATTTGATAATTTATTTATCGGTGAAGAATTAGTCTTTGTGTGCTGGTTGCAGTATTCGTCTTAACAGTTACGTAATAAATACCGTCCTGAAAATCGGCCAGACTCAATGAGCAAAATGAATTAGGAGTTGTGACATTCATTGTTTTAATCTGCTCACCAAGTACATTGTTTAAGGTAATTGTAGCATCTTTCGTTTTCATTGATGAAAAATCTACGATGACATATCCATTTGAAGGATTAGGAAACACGCTGATAAGTTTTGCCGTTTTCTGAATGACAGGTATTCCAACGCCACATGTAGTTGCAGTATTTGTATTGGGGCCACCAGGGGAAATACATACCAGATTAAAATCAGCGTTATTGTTATTAGAGTCCTGTCCGTCGGGGAATCGTGACAATCCAAGGAAGTCTACGTTGCCCGGATCAGCTTTTGTTGTATCAACTCCAATTGTTTCAAAATAGGGAGCAATTACTGTTCCTTCATAACTGACAGCATCGACTATATTTCCACTGCTGACCTCGACAATTGCCATTGCATCAGGAGCGCCGTTTTGAACGATGTTACTGTAAACAGGAAGAACCATGTCACAATTAGGAACGAAGCCACCGTTACCACAGATTACAAAAAATCCGCTTGGTGCAAGACTTTGAGAAGGAAGGACTAAGGTGTTGTATGAGGTATTATTGCTACCATTTATAAGAACGATAGTATATAAACTCAAATCAATTGCATTTGCTGATGAATTATATATTTCAATAAATTCTGCAGTATCTCCGCTAGGTTGATCGTAATCAAATTCATTTATTTTAAGTCCTGTTTGTGAAAATGCATTATTTGCACAAAAGGTAATCAGGACAAGGCATATTAAAGTAGAGATTTTTTTCATTGTCTTTTTTTAAAAATGTTTTAACAAATATACTTCTATTTTTTAAACTGCAACAATGCTGGATATTAAATTAAATGCCTGTAAACCACGGCTCTTAATCTATGTAAATAAATGGAATGAGGATGGATTAATTAACTAGATAAACCTCAATTGTGCATTGCATTTTTATAAAAACACAATTCAAATGGCACATTCATTAAAGTAATAGGCAGGAAAGCTCTATTTATTATTGTACAAAGTCATGGTTCGGTCTATTCCGATACTTATGAAGCTCTTTATCATTTCAACGGCTTTATTTATGCGTTCATCAAGCATTTTTTGTTCCGTTTCATTCCATCGGTTAAGTACATAATTTACCTGCTGGCCTTTTGAAAATTCACTGCCTATGCCGAATCTAAGTCGTGCATATTCTGTCGAATTCAGTGCTGCAGCAGTATCACCTAATCCATTATGACCACCATCGCTGCCTTTTTTTTTCATTCTAAGGGTTCCGAATGGCAGAGCCAGATCGTCGGTGACAACGAGTAAGTGCTCGACAGAAATTTTTTCGTTTTGTAGCCAGTAATTAACAGCCTTTCCACTAAGATTCATGTAGGTAGTTGGCTTGATAATCACAATCTGTTTTCCTTTAAAACGGGATTGGTTTACGAATGCAAGTTTTTCATTCGTAAACAATTTCCCATTGTCTTCCTCTTTTTGCAGATCCTTTGCCAAAGCATCGGCGACTTCGAAACCAATGTTGTGTCTGGTATAGGAATATTCTTCTCCTATGTTTCCAAGTCCTGCTATTAGAAATTTACTCATATGCGATCAATGCTTAAAAAAAAAGCCCTGCACGAAAGTACAGGGCTTTTGATTGAAATAAAAAAATTATTTTTTCTTTTCATCTTTCTTTTTCTCATCCTTTGCAGGAGCAGCAGCAGGAGCAGCAGCTGGAGTTGCAGCAGGAGCAGCAACAACTGGTTTTTCCTCAACAACAGCACGAGTGGTTTTCACAGCCGTGATTACGTTGTTTGGAGAATCAAGAAAAATTACACCTTCAATAACGATATCTCGAACTCGAACGCTGTCACCAATATTCAAGTCGTCGATTTTCACTTCTACAAAATCAGGAAGATTTTTTGGTAATGCAGAAATTTTAAGCTTACGAAGTTTGTTAATCAGCTGACCACCTGCGCGAACACCCGATGAGTTACCGGATATCTTGACAGGAATCTCTACTGTAACATTCTTGT
The DNA here is from genome assembly GCA_031427625.1 of Bacteroidota bacterium. GTDB lineage: Bacteria > Bacteroidota > Bacteroidia > AKYH767-A > 2013-40CM-41-45 > JADKIH01. The sequence goes on along the minus strand of JANPNV010000094.1, from coordinate 6,669 downwards.
TGTCGCCCATTTCAAGGAAATCGATATGAAGAATCTTATCACTTACAGCATGAAACTGAATATCTTTCATGATGGCTTTAAAAGCCATTCCGTCGATATTTAATTCAACAGTATGCACTTCTGGGGTGTACACTAGTCCTTTGAAGGAGCTCGCCGGCGCACTGAAATGGATTTGTTCTTTTCCACCATACAGTACACACGGAACCTTGCCCTCTGCCCTCAGAGACTTCGTCTCTTGTTTTGTCTGGGCTGCTCTTTTTGTTCCGCTAATTGAAAATGATTTCATTTTGTTTTTTTGTTATTTATTATTTGTTGTTGGTCATTCCGGATTTGTTCCGAAATCGAAAATATTTTTTTGTCGTTTGAATTTATACAAGAAATAACTGGCTAATACTCTCATACACATAAACTCTTCTGATAATTCTTGCGAAGAGTTCAGCAGTAGGAATTACTTTTATTTTATCACATTCTTCTTTGAGAGGAATAGTATCCGTTACAACAAGTTCCGTGAGTCTTGATTTTCGAATGCGGCTATAGGCATTACCGGAAAGTACTGCATGTGTACAGACTGCTCTAACGCTGGTTGCGCCCCTGTCGAATAGCATCTCTGCCGCTTTCGTAAGTGTTCCGGCAGTATCAACGATGTCATCAACAAGGATAATATCTCTTCCTTCAACTTCTCCTATTACAGTCATCGATTCAACTTCATTCGCCTTCTTTCTCTGTTTGTCGCAGATAACCATTTCAGCATTGAAGTATTTTGCATAACCACGCGCTCTGTTGACTCCTCCCATATCAGGCGCAGCAATTGTCATATTTGGAAGTTTTAATGTTTCCAGATAAGGAACAAACAATGATGAAGGTTCCAGATGATCAACTGGAATATCGAAAAATCCCTGAATCTGAGGAGCATGAAGATCCATCGTCATGATGCGTGTTATCCCAGCAGCACTAAGAAGGTTAGCAACAAGTTTCGATGCGATTGCAACACGTGGCTTATCTTTTCTGTCAGATCGTGCATATCCGAAATATGGAATTACTGCAGTAATATAATGAGCCGAAGCTCTTCTTGCCGCATCAATCAGAAGGAGAAGTTCCATCAGATTATCAGCAGGAGCAAAAGTTGATTGGATGATGAAAACATCACAACCACGTACTGATTCATCAAAAGAGGGGGAAAATTCGCCATCACTGAATCGGGCAACATTAACATTGCCAAGTGGCTGACCATATGCCGTTGCAATATTTTCAGCTAAATACCGGGTTGCTGTACCTGCAAATAATTTTACGTCCCTCTCCATTTCTTTACCCTGTATTTTAGGGGACGCAAAGAAAAGAAAATCAGGCAGAAAAGACAAGCATTCGCTGCATTATTCCCAATAAAAGATTCTGCTTATTTTAGTGATTTTCATTTCATTATGATAAAGAGGAAATGAGTTTTTATCGCGTAAATGAAGATATCCACGAAATGCCTACGAATTATGGATAACTGCCAATTAAGAAATAAAATAATTGCAATTTTGCAGAAGTCCTAAAAGGCCTGAAAACATAGCAGTTCTGCTGTTTTGGCCGTAAATCAAAAATATTTATGAAGTACATTCATTTAAGTTTCGCATTCTTACTATTAAATTCTATTTCAGCGAGTTCTCAAGTTACTTGGGAAAAATTATTCAGTAAAAAGAGCACAGATGTATTTCGTTCAGTTCAGGAAGTGACGACTGGAGGGTATATCGTTGCAGGCTATACGGCAAATTTTACGGCCAACGATACTGATGCATTTGTTGTCAGGTTGAATGTAAATGGAGATACAGTCTGGACATATACTTATAACGGCCCACAAAGCAGACAGGACTTATTCTATAAAATAATAGAAACATCCGATGGCGGTTTTCTGGCAGGTGGATATACAAACTCGGGAACTTCTGATGATATTTTATACATCAAGCTTAACTCTGCCGGCATTTTTCAATGGGCAAAAAACTATGGAGGGTCTGGCAAGGAACGCAGTCAGGATATTGTTGAGACGATTGATGGTTATACAATTGCCGGATATACGACTTCCTCGCCAGCTCAGTATTATGATGCGCTGATTTTGCATTTTGACTTTAATGGCACAGTGCTATGGACAAAAATAATTGGTAGTGCAGATTATGAAGATGCAAATTCATTAAAACTTCTTCCTGATGGTGGATATATTCTCGGTGGTCAGATAAGAATAAACGGAAGTAACTACGATCAATATCTGATCCGAACGAACTCCTCAGGTGATACATTATGGACCAGACATTTTGGTACTTCAGGTACTGATAATATTGAGTCAATTGTGATTGTTTCTGATGGATATGTTATGGCAGGCAGTACAAATTCTATTTTAACTGGTGATGATGGTTATCTCGTCAAGACTGATACATCCGGAAATGTAATTTGGTCGAAGACTTTCGGAGGAAATTATCCGGATGATTTTCATCGCGTTGAAAAAACTTCTGATGGTGGATTTATTTTAACAGGAACAACAAGCAGCATCGGGCCTACTAATCCGAATATGTGGCTTTTAAAAACAAATGCACAAGGCAATCAGCTTTGGTCGACACCACTTGGTGGAGATAATCACGATCATGGATATAGCGGCATACAAACTTCTGATGGCGGATATATAATTGCCGGCCATTCAGGTAGTTTTGGATTTAACAATGAAGAGGCCTATATAGTTAAACTTGGCTCTGGCGGTGTAGCACCAAATAAACTTACTTATGTTTCTGCATTCGCGCTAACCTCTCCGACATGTACAGGAACAGCATCACAGGTAAAAGTCGTAATTAGAAATTTCGGTAACAGAGTTGTGTCGAATATTCCCGTAACAGTAGAGGTAACAGGGGCAACTACTCAAACTCTGAATGCAATATATAGCGGCTCTCTTGCAGCTCAGGACCTCGATACGGTTTCGCTTAGTCCGGTTATAAATACAATGGGAGGATCTTCCTATACATTTCATTGTTTTACTTCAGCATTAAACGATGTTTATCCTGCGAACAATTCGATCACGAGTACGGTTTCTCTTTTGCCTTGTACCGGAATTGATGAATTGCATGCAAGGCTGGGTTATATCATTTATCCAAACCCATCAAATGGAAATTTTATAATTGAGTTTTCAGAAAATTACAGGAATGCGATTATTGAATTATTCAGCATTACCGGAGCTGTTCTGAAAAAGCAGATACTTGAAAATACGATTAGTGAAAAGATTTTTTTCGGCAATTCAAATTTGACTTCCGGAATTTATCTTCTAAAAGTAAATGCTGATGGATTATCCGACACAAGAATGATAATTGTAGAATAAATATTGATCCTCATTTGATTAATCATTGAGTAGAGTTCTCGATTTACTTTCATTGATATTTTTATGACTTGATAACATGTTGAACGATTAATTATTCATACATAATTCAACAAGGTATCTAATGACCTTATTTAGAGTGCCATTATGTCAATGAAATTTTCTTATAAAACCTTTTTTACTAACCATACAATTAATGATAGGATAATGCTTCCGATTATCATAGTTGTAATTGGCATGTAGAATTGAAAATTTTCTTTTCCGATTATAATATCACCGGGTAGTTTTCCTATCCATGGAAATTTATTTCCTGCAAACCAGATAATAAGTGCAAGAATAATAATTATAGAGGCGATTAATAATAAGATCTTAACGATAAGAGGCGGATTCTCCATTCGTAGTTTTACTATTTGCAGTATAAAAAAAGGCTGCGATTTATATAAATCGCAGCCCGTATTAAACTTAAGTTTTATTAATTGATTACTATTCTTATTGTTTCTGATTTTTGATCTACAGCTTTAAGTGTAATGAAATACATTCCCTGAGCAAGTCCGGTGAGATCAATATCGTGTCGGTTATAACCTGTTTCGGAATTTAATGCACTTCCCAATAAAAGTTTACCCGAGATATCAGTAACACTTAAAACATATTTTTCAGAAGCTGTTGCATTGAATTCTATTGCAAGTTTTCCTGAAGTTGGATTAGGATATGCCATAAGTGAATTAACGATTTCTTCTGTTCCTGCGTTATCATCGGAATTTCTCACACGACAAGTAAGATTTACATCTATTGTTTTTGTTGAAGGTGCTGATGAACCACAATAGCCGACTGCGACTACAGTTATATCTGCCTTCGCTGATGTTGCCGTATTAAATTTGATGTAAACGGTTCTTGATCCTTGTCCCGAAGTTATTGTTGCTCCTCCGGTTACAGACCATGAGTAAGAAGATGCATTGCTCACAGCGCTAACAGAATATGTTTTTGTCTGGCTTTTACATACCAACGCAGAGCCTGTTATTGAACCAGGCGTTCCTACAGGTGGTAAAGTAGTAATGCTCAAAGATTTCATTTCACTTGATCCCATGCAATTTACTGCACGTACATTTATCGTTTGCGCACCATTATAACCAACAGGTACATTAACCAAAATACAAGTTGTGCCCTGACCAGATACAATTGTCATTGATTGTGAACTGTTGCCGTTTATTGTCCATAAATAACTGGTCGCATTCGGTACAGATGATATGCAATATGTGAGTGGATTTGCAGGCAGAATATTTGTACAAATTGGGTTGATGCCTGAAATGGATCCCGGTCTCGATGGTTTTTTCGTGATTAAAGGAATTGTCTTACAAGAGTTATAACTGGAGCCGCAAGGATTGTTTGCTTTAACACAAATAAATCCTGACTGGTATGTGGCACTAAAGCAAACGGTAATTGAAGTGCCCGTCGAAGAGCCTGTCATTCCCGTTGCAAGTGTCCAGGTGTACGATGTAGCTCCGGGAACAGGATTAATACTGTATACAATACCACATGAATTCTGACATGCGCCTTCAGGTCCATAAACAGGGCTTGGAATTGCCGGAATCGATCCCGTTGAATCGACAGTTATCATTTTAGTTCCTGTGCATCCGCGTGAGTCAGTAATTTTTACAGAATATGAACCTGCTGCAAGTCCACTTGCAGTCGGTGTAGTTTGTCCACCAGGATTCCATAAATATGAATATCCCGGTGTTCCTCCTGAAGGAGTTATTATTGCTGTTCCGTTATTAGTATAGCAAAATGATCCTGTAGAAGTGACACTTCCAGAAACCTTAGTTGGTTGAGTAATTGAAACAGATGCTGTTGTTGGGCAATTATCTCCATCCATTATTGTAAATGCATAATTCCCTGAAGGGTATCCACAGACCGTTCCAGTATCACCGGAATAAGGTCCGATTCCGCCAGTTGCTTGAACAGACACACATGTTGTACCACCGTAACATTGGATTGTTCCGGCAGTTGCAGATGCCACAAATGGAGGTAATGATGTATACCATCCGCTTGCGCGTGACAGTGTATAATTTGATGGAATAGCTAATGTAGCATTTGGAACAATCTTATAATTTCCGGCAGGTAATGGTCCATTGCCCATCGGATTATTCTGATTATTCAGTATCGTGAACGATACAGGAGAAACAAGAGTGTTTCCAATTGAATCATTGTACATTAATCCACTTACGGTCGCTTTATATTGTGGCTGTGCGCCGCAAACAGATTTATCATCGTTAGCTTTTACTTCAAGCGTTGCAGGAAGAATATTTAATATACCGATATCATAAGAGATATCGAAATTCTCAGAAGCAAATCCACCGGGAACAATAAAGTGTGTTCCAACATATAATCCTGTAATCAGATTCATTGATTTAAATGTGACTGAATCAGAAGTTGATCCGTTTATATCACCGGAATGAAGTATGACGACAAGCTTTTCATTACTGTTTTCATCTACGGTATTACTATTCACAACAGGATGTCCGTTAACGACAGCTTTCCCATTTACAACTGGGTGTCCGTTAACGACAGCTTTTCCATTAACGACAGCTTTTCCATTAACAACAGCTTTGCCGTTTACAAGTGTTGTAGTATCTGAATTAATCTGATATTTGAAGAAAGACTCAGGTGATATTTCAACAACATTTGTTGTGTCAAATACGATTGAGTTAACAACTGGATGTCCGTTAACAACCGGATGTCCGTTAACTACTGCTTTACCACTGACAAGTATTCCAAGTGTGGTAAGATCGCTTGCTTGAATCGTTCTGCCATTAACCACGGCTTTTCCATCGACAATTGCAATACCATCATCAAGATCCACGTGATAGTCTGATTCTATATTGTTGAAAAAGGATGCTTTGTCAACTACATTAATTTTAGATTGATCATATATAAAATGGTAACCAATGCCTGCAATCTTATCGCCGTAAACAACCGTAGTATCACGCGGTACGATCTTTAACGGAAGTTTATCGATTCTTAAAGCACCATCATTAAATATAAAATCATAATTATGTAATAAGGCAGTATCAGCCGGATCAGTCGGATTTAATGCCGTCATTGAAGGATGAATAAAATAAAATCCAACAGAACTGGTGCTTGATGCATTCGTAGAATAAATAATATTATTCAAACGGAGATCGGAAGGTGTAAGTGTAGTATTTGCGATCGGATCACCATCCACCAAAATGTTTGACGTAAATGCCGGCAATGTCTCGCCGTATTTTTTAATCTTATTTTCTGCTGAAACTGTTATGATCTTCTTTGTAACAGGGAAGAAATAAAGAGAATTGGAGAAT
>JANPNV010000093.1:0-3020 GCA_031427625.1 Bacteroidota bacterium | reverse complement strand
CTTAGCGACATTTTCAGAATAACCGGGAGGAGTATTTATTCCTGTGCCGACGGCTGTACCACCGAGAGCGAGTTCGGAGAGATGAGCCAGTGTATGTTCGATGGCGCGAATGCCATGATCGAGCTGTGAGGCATAACCGCTAATCTCCTGTCCGAGTGTGAGCGGTGTGGCATCCATGAGGTGAGTACGACCGATTTTGACGATGTGCATGAATGCCTTTGATTTCTCTTTCAGCGTATCGCGCAAAGCCTTTAGTCCGGGAAGCGTGCATTCGCTGAGCGACTGATATGCGGCAATGTGCATGGCAGTAGGAAATGTATCGTTCGATGACTGCGACTTATTCACATCGTCGTTTGGGTGGATGATCTTCTTTTCGTCAGTAAGTTTTCCGCCGCTGATGACATGTGCGCGATAGGCGATAACTTCATTCACATTCATATTTGATTGTGTCCCTGACCCTGTTTGCCAAACGACGAGAGGGAATTGATCGTTGAGTTTGCCGTCGAGAATTTCGTCACACACAGTACAGATTAAATCGCATTTCTCTTTGGGAAGAATGCCGGCATCGAGATTAGTGAGTGCCGCTGCTTTTTTCAGGGTGGCAAAAGCCATAATAATTTCGCGGGGCATTTTATTGATGTCTTGGGCGATTTTAAAATTTTCTATTGACCGTTGCGTCTGTGCGCCCCAATAAACGTTTGCGGGAACTTCTACGGTTCCCATTGTATCCTTTTCTGTTCTGTAACCCATGATGATGTATTTATAAGCAATGCGAAAGTACAAAATGCGATTTAAAATAGTTGCCTTAGGTTGCATTTAAGTTCCTTCATAAATAATTCGTTTGAATTATCAATATTCAGGATATTTGATTGTAGAAATAAACTGCAATTGACATTATAACAAAATGAATTATTAAGACCAATTTTCTGATCAAAATTTCGATCGGATACAAATCCAAATGAACAAAATAGGATGGAAAAACATATATCAATAATTAAGGCAACCGCAGTAAATCATGCAAATACAAAAAGGATCAAAGTAGATTTTCCTTATAACATTGAAACAACTGATAAATTAAAACAAATTTCTGATTTACGTTGGAGTAAAACATTAAACGCTTGGCATATTCCCTATACGAAGGAAGCATTTGAGCAATTAAAAACAATTTTTCCGGAATTAGAATATGAATCGACGAAAAATAATAAGGAAAATTCAAATCAGAAAAACGAAAACTTACAAAGTAAAAAAAGCATAAATATTACTAACGGTAAAAATACAGATGTTTCAATTGCGGTGACGGGAAGAAGAATAATTATAAAGTTGCCAAGGAAAAAAGAAGACGTGCAATTTCTCCTTTCATTCAAGTATAGTCGATGGGATAAGAAACAATATTGCTGGATTATTCCAAATTATCCTGGAAATCTAGATTTATTAAAGGACTACTTCAAGGATCGCATTTATGAACTTTCGATTCACGAAGAGATTGAAATCGATGACAGCACAACGGCTGTCAGGAATATTGGTAAAAACGATTTGCTGTTGGTTAAAACAAAATCAGAAAGACTAAAATTATATTTTGGATTTAATCAACCTTTAACGAAAGCAATTAAAGCAATCCCATATAGCAGCTGGAATGGCAAAAATAAAGCATGGAGTATACCCTTTTCAGCAAAATATTTTCAAGAAATTAAAAATAAAGCAACAGAATTGAACCTAAAAATTATTTATGAAGAAGAACAAGCGGAAGTTAAAGGTATAAGCAGAACTTCACGCTACGATTTAGTTAATTATAAGAAATGTCCGGAAGAATACATTAATAAATTAAAAGAGTTAAGGTACAGTGAAAAAACATTAAAGACCTATAAGAATGCATTCGAAGAATTTATTAATTATTATAATAATCAAGATTTTGAAAATATCACGGATGAAATGATTGTCTCGTTTTTAAGATATCTTGTAACAGAAAGAAAGGTATCGGTATCCTACCAGAATCAGGCAATAAATGCAGTTAAATTTTATTTTGAAAAAGTGTTAAGGCATGAACGTAAAATATATTTAATTGACAGACCGATAAAAGAGAAGACACTTCCGACTGTATTAAGTGAAAAAGAAGTTTGCGACTTATTCAATGTGGTTGCTAATATAAAGCATAAAGTGATATTGATGCTTGCCTATTCAGCAGGATTAAGGCTTGGTGAATTAATCAATGTGAAAATAAAAGACATAGATTCCAACCGCATGCAAATAAGAGTCGAGCAAGGAAAGGGAAAGAAAGATCGTTATAGCTTGTTATCTACAAAATTACTTGAGAAACTGAGGAAATATTATGTTGAGTACAAGCCTAAAGTATGGCTATTTGAAGGGGCATCAGGTAAACAATATTCGCCACGCAGCATACAATCAATAATGCAGAAGGCGACAAAGATGGCAGGCATTAAAAAGAAGGTCAGCGTTCATTCTCTGCGACATAGTTTTGCCACACATTTACTTGAAAACGGAACAGATTTGCGTTATATCCAAAGCTTGCTGGGGCATGAAAGCAGTAAAACAACGGAGGTTTATACTCATATTACGACCAAAGGCTTCGATCAGATAATAAGTCCCTTGGACAAGCTGGATCTTTGAAAGAAATAATTTTCATTAAACCAAAAATAAATTAAATTTGACATGAAGATAAGGTATGGATGTTACCTATCTAGTTTATGTTATAGTATTTGTTAAGATTGCTTTGAATTATAAGGAGCTAAGAGATTTTTTTTACAATATTTTATACAAAACTTTAAAAAATCAGATGACCTTTATAAAGGAATATATGATAGCTGGGAAACTTAAAGCATCAAAAAAATCGCTTTACATAACAACACACAATAAAATTTTACCCGCAATAGGTTGCGTCAACCCCCCAATAGAAGATATAGACGCAACCTATTGCGTCTAGCCAAACGTTATAGGGCATTTTAATGACGACAGAAAAACGACATATACGCATTGGACACTTTGATAACTTCAAAGGCGAAGAC
>JANPNV010000092.1:0-1712 GCA_031427625.1 Bacteroidota bacterium | reverse complement strand
AATACACAGCCCTCAGAATCGGATAGACAATTAACTTCTAAAATCTGTGCGGCGGGAAAGATCCTCGAAATCCCAATCTTGGATCACATCATTATCACACAAGACAACGGATATTTTTCATTTGGTGATGAGGGCTTGGTTTGAGCAAGCCCTCTTGAAATCCAGCAGCATAAGACTTAACTGCAAGTGTAGGTGAGTCTGTGTAAGCACGTCAGCTATGAAGTCGGCAAGAAAAATTATCGAGTTAGAATCCAAGCGCTTAAGCTATTACACAACGATCTCGTCGGGATCACTTTTATTGAAAATTTTTTAATTGAAGATTGAAGATTTGAGACAAGAATAATATCAATTTTGATAGAGCATCCCGCGCCGCAAAGCGCGGGAAGGTTATGAGTTCTCCCGATATTTATCGGGACTCGTCGGGATCACTTTTATTGAAAATTTTTTAATTGAAGATTGAAGATTGGACATACTACATTTCAATTGTGATGGCTACCTATACTTACAAACGCGGGAAGGTTATGAATTCGACAATGTTCAAATATGTTATTGTAATAACAATTTCAATCCTTCTTATTTCCTGTTCTTCACAGCACAAAGTGTACAAGAATCTATGTAGGGGCATTTTACAAAACGATATTGCTGAGAATTGGAAATACAATGTGGATAGTTTGTATTACAAATCAAATGGTGCATTTCTTTACCGTATCGACACAGATTATAGAAGGTGTCTTACAAATATAACAAGCGAACAAATAATCAAACTTTTCGGATCGCCATCAAAAAAAAGAATTAGAAGTTATGAATATTTTCTCAATCCAGAGAGTACTATCGAATTAACATCATTGTTAATTTTTTTGAATGATTCCGGTATTGTGCGGAACTATCTAATTATCACAAAAGGTAAGCCCAGCATAATACAGTGACATTTAAACAAAAGCATTAAAAGCTATGACAGTGAGAAATAGTACACTACAAAATAATAAATCCGCGAACAAATTTCTTTTTATTCTTTTACTTTTCACAGCTTGTAAATTACCGCAATCAGTAGATAAGAAATCGGTTATTGAATGCGAGAACAAGTTAAAAAAAGAAATAATAAATAATTGGAAATTACTGGAGGATTTGAAATATTATAAAACAAATTTAAATTTCATTGATTCAATAACCTTTAGGTATCATTTATGTTTATCGCATTTTAGCGAACGCGATATTATTGTTTATTTCGGGAAACCTAATCAAATTTCAATTGATCCCGAGTATTCAATGTATATAAAATCCATAAAATATCTTATTACACCTCCGTGTTCTAAATACGAAAAAAATGGGTATGATTGTACCTATTTAATTTTTCAATTAAATTCCAACGACAGTATAGTTAATATAATAAAGCAAAGAAAGTTAGTAAATATAGTAGAATAAAATATTAAAACACTCAGCTAGAAGTAGTCTAAGCGCGTGTAATATCCAAACATCAAAGACAAGAACTTCGTTCGCGCGGACTACGACTTATTTCAAATAATTACCAGCTAGAAGTAAGATAATTTTTATTTAGTACCGCTTATAATTGGAGCAGATTCATCCCCTTTTTTATCGGCGGAAGGTCTGTATGGAGGACGTCTGGCTACCAAAGCCCCACCACCGATGGTGCCTCCTCTAGCTGGATCGTGACTTGCTCGTCTATCGTCCCTCATTTGACCCCCAGATGGTCC
>JANPNV010000091.1:0-40321 GCA_031427625.1 Bacteroidota bacterium | reverse complement strand
GCTTTTATTTTTTCATACTTCTCTGTATCCCCTGTTTGGGCATACAACTGTTTGAGAAGATTTGCTGTATCAAAATAAGTATCCTTATCCTCTTTAGTTATTTTCGGATTCTTATACAGTGCATTTTCAAAATATGGCTGAGCTTCTCTGAATTTCTTATCAAACTTTACTTTTTCCTTATTGTACTGTTCTGTTGATTGAAGTTTATTGGCTTCATTTTTTATTGCTGCTGCCTGATTGTAGTATAATGCACCTAAATTATAATTGATCAGATAGTTGTCAGCATTTATACTTAGCCCTTTTGTATAGGCTTCAATTGCTTTTGCAATATATTCATCATAATTCTTTGACTTCGGAAGTTCTTTTCCATTCTTGTCTTTGGGATTTGCCAGATTGTCGAATGTACTTCCTAGTACATAATAAAGCTTTTCATTATTCGGATCTTTTTGAGTCGCAGTATTTAATTGGCGTGTGGCCTCTTCATTTTGTCCGGTTGATAATAACAAGTTAATCTCAGCGACCAGCAAACCCATACTATCAGGAAAAATAGTCCGCCCTTGGCGAATAATACTTAGTGCATTGGCGGTATCCTTATCTTCATTCAAATATATATTTGATAAATTCTGATACATATTATCATCTGAATATTTCAAATCCATCACCTTCTTATAGTATTCTTTTGCTTTTGAAAAATTTCCGCCGCCTTCGGCTGCATATGCACTGTATAAGATTACTGCAGTATCAGCCGGAACCATTTTCTGCATTAATTCAAAATTTGATAATGCAACTTTAAAATCTTTCGCCTTAAATGCATCACTGGCGATTACAAAGACTGAATTAGCCAGATTCCTCATATGTACTTCTCTTATCTCAACAACCCAGTCATTATCAGGTTCAATTAGGATAGCTCTTTCAAATGCCTCATAAGCCGTTTTCAGACATTCATTACATAAACTTCCATACTTCTCATTTTTATATAATGCCTGATAGATTAGCCCCCGGTAATACCAGGTTTTAGCCATTCCAGCCGATTGTTCATTTAATATGGCTTCATCAATAGCTTCTTTCGCTTTATCAAATTGTCTATATGGTTCCTTATAAAAATTATAAGCTGTCTGAACCTTTGCTTTTTGTCCTGAAGCAAAAAACGCAGTGAATGAACAAATTAAGAATAGCAGAATTGTTTTTCTCATATTTTTAAATGGCTAATTATTATGTTAAGTCGTTATTCGTTTCCTCACCGGCAGAACCTTGTTCATCGGATGAATCGGAATTGTCTGGAGAAGTATTTTCAGCAGTTACATCTGGAATCTGAACTTGTTTTTCCGCTTCGTCAACTTCTACTTTTGCCACTGATGCAATTTCATCATCGTCATCAAGTCGTATTACTCTTACACCTTGTGTTGCACGACCCATTACACGTAATTCATTTACATTCATTCTGATGGTTACTCCTGACTTGTTAATGATCATCAGATCATCGTCGTCTTTCACGACTTTAACAGCAATCAGATTTCCGGTTTTCTCCGTAATATTCATGGTCTTTACACCTTTAGCACCACGATTTGTTTTTCTATATTCTTCAACTTCGGATCGTTTTCCATAGCCCTTTTCAGATACAACGAGAATAGAATCTGTTAGTACATTGTTCACGCAAACCATTCCAATAACCTCATCATCGGCGCCATCGAGTTTTACTCCAATCACACCAATAGAATTCCGGCCCATAGGACGTACATTCTCCTCATTGAAACGAACAAGCTTTCCCTTTTTCGTTGCGAGCATTATTTCATTACTCCCATTTGTTAAACGTGCCTCAAGAAGATTATCATTATCTTCAATATTGATTGCATTGATTCCGCTCAATCGTGGTCTTGAATAAGCTTCAAGAGTTGTCTTTTTAATAGTTCCGTTTTTCGTACACATCACAATGAAATTATTGTTTATGTACTCTTCGTTTTCAAGATCCTTAATATTGATAAATGCCTTAACCTTATCATCAGGTGTCAGACTTATCAGATTTTGAATCGCTCTGCCTTTGGATGTTTTATTTCCTTCAGGAATATTATAAACTTTCAACCAGTAGCATCGGCCTTTTTCTGTGAAGAAGAGCATGTAATTATGATTCGTTGCAACATAAATATGCTCGACAAAATCCTCGTCACGTGTTGAACTTCCTTTTGCTCCTCTTCCACCCCGTCCTTGTGTTCTGTATTCGCTGAGTGCGGTACGCTTAATATATCCCAGATGCGAAATTGTTATAACCACCTCTTCATCGGCAATCATATCTTCCATCGAAATGTCATCGCCTGAGTGAACTATTTCTGTTCTTCTTTCATCACCATACTTAGCACGGATATCCGATAGTTCATCTTTAATAATCTCCATCCTTAATTCTTCATTCGAAAGAATATCGCGATAATATTCGATGAGTTTCATAATCTCATTGTATTCATCACGAATTTTATCTCTTTCAAGACCGGTTAATCGTTGAAGTCTCATTTCAAGAATAGCCTTCGACTGAATTTCGGAAAGTTTAAACTGTTCCATCAAACCGGTCTGCGCAATGTTCGGAGTTTGTGATGCGCGAATCAGTGCAATTACCTCATCCAGATGATCGAGCGCAATCATCAATCCTTCTAATATATGAGCTCGTTTTTCGGCTTCAGCAAGTTCATATTGCGTCCTTCTGACAACTACTTCATGTCTGTGATTGACAAAATGAACAATCAGATCTTTCACATTTAATGTCATTGGCCTACCATGAACGAGGGCCACATTGTTTACACTGAAAGAAGACTGAAGCGAAGTGTATTTGTATAAGTTATTTAGAACAACATTTGAAATGGCATCTCTGCGGAGTTCATAAACAATACGAATTCCATCTCTGTCGCTTTCGTCTCTGATATCAGAGATTCCTTCTATTTTTTTGTCATTTACAAGATCAGCTGTCTTCTTTATCATTTCAGCTTTATTCACCTGGTAAGGGACTTCTGTAACAATAATTCGTTCTTTACCATTGGCTGTCGTTTCAATTGTTGCGCGTGCGCGCATAACGACTTTTCCTCTGCCAGTTAATAAAGCCTCTTTCACTCCTGCATAACCGTAAATAATTCCTGCAGTTGGAAAATCAGGAGCCTTGATAATCTTTATAATTTCCTCTATGGTAATTTCTTTGTTATTTATATAGGCAATCGTACCGTCTATTACTTCGGTGAGATTATGTGGTGCCATGTTCGTAGCCATTCCCACTGCGATTCCTGAGGCCCCATTAATTAATAAGTTAGGAACTTTCGACGGAAGGACAGTTGGTTCTTTCAGACTGTCATCAAAATTGAATGTAAAGTCTACAGTATCTTTATCAATATCAGCCAACATTTCTTCAGCCAGTTTTTTAAGACGGGCTTCTGTATATCGCATTGCTGCAGGACTATCACCGTCCATGGATCCAAAATTTCCCTGACCATCGATAAGTGGATAGCGTAAACTCCAATCTTGCGCCATTCTCACCATTGCATCATAAACTGATGTATCTCCATGCGGGTGATATTTACCGAGAACCTCACCGACAATACGCGCAGATTTTTTATGAGGACGATTACTTGCCACTCCCAAATCGAGCATTCCAAATAATACACGACGGTGAACCGGCTTGAGTCCGTCTCTGACATCGGGTAATGCGCGGGAAACAATAACAGACATCGAATAATCGATGTATGCTGTCTTCATTTCCTCATCGATATTTATTGGTATTATTTTCTCGCCTTCAGCCATTTTTGGTTATAGTAAATTCGTTTTGTAATTTCTTTCAGGGTAATCAAATACAATTGATCTGATAACTAATCGTTATAATTAACAGGTTAGGTTTTATATGATTAAATGCTAAAAGCAGGGCAAAAATTGCCACTGCGGAATGAGGCCCCAATTTACAAAAATAACCTTGAACTTTAGCCTCTTTAGTAAACAGAATTTTGTTGAAAAATCTACCTGCCCGAATGACAGATTATATCGAATTGCATGTTAATTGCACAGTACAATTTTCCTATTCTGTAATATTGTTAATATCTTACACAAGCCTTATAGAACCTAATAAGTAATACTACCGTTATACAAATTAAATAAAATCAAAAGTATGGAAGCAAAATTTTCACCCCGTGTAAAAGACGTCATCACTTTTAGCCGTGAAGAGGCATTGCGATTGGGGCACGATTATATAGGCACTGAACATCTCTTACTCGGCTTAATTCGTGAAGGCGAAGGAATGGCTATAAAAATCCTTAAGTCACTAGGAATCAATCTTGGAGAATTACGTAAGTCAGTTGAGAATTCAGTAAGAGGCAGTTCCTCTTCGATGGCTAACCTGAGTAATATCCCCCTTACCAAACAAGCTGAGAAGGCTTTAAAGATCACTTATCTGGAAGCCAAGGTTTTTAAAAGTGAAGTTATTGGAACTGAGCATCTCCTACTTTCTATCCTAAAAGATGAGGACAATATTGCCACACAGATTTTAAACCAATATGGTATTAATTATGATATCGTTAAAGAAGAACTAGACGTGATAAAATCAAATTTTAAATCAGAAGCGCCACAGAATCCTTCAGAGGATGATCCTTATGCAAAAGATGATGAGGGTGGTAGCGGAGTTACAGGAAAGAAAGGATCCGATTCCAAATCTAAAACGCCAGTACTGGACAATTTTGGTCGTGACCTTACAAAAGCAGCTGAAGAAGGTCGTCTCGATCCAATCGTCGGCCGTGAAAAGGAAATTGAAAGAGTATCGCAGATTCTTTCCCGACGCAAAAAAAACAATCCCATTCTTATCGGTGAACCTGGTGTAGGTAAATCGGCAATTGCGGAAGGACTTGCATTGAGGATTATTCAACGTAAAGTTTCCAGAGTTCTTTTCAATAAAAGAATTGTAACACTTGATCTTGCTTCATTGGTTGCCGGAACAAAATATCGCGGTCAATTTGAAGAAAGAATGAAAGCTGTCATGAATGAACTGGAAAAATCACCAGATGTCATTCTGTTTATTGATGAAATCCATACGATCATCGGTGCTGGTGGAGCTTCGGGAAGTCTGGATGCATCAAATATGTTTAAACCGGCACTTGCTCGCGGCGAAATACAATGTATTGGTGCCACCACACTTGATGAATACCGTCAGTATATTGAAAAAGACGGTGCTCTTGACAGACGTTTCCAGCGCGTACTAATTGAACCTGCATCTATTGATGAATCGATTGAGATACTAAACAACATTAAAGAGCGTTACGAAGAACATCATAATGTAAACTATACTCCTGAAGCAATTAAGGCTTGTGTAAGTCTTACCTCCAGATATATTACTGATCGTTTTTTACCAGATAAGGCAATCGATGCTCTTGATGAATCAGGATCACGTGTACATATTACTAACATCCACGTTCCTAAAAATATTCTCGAACTCGAAAATAAAGTTCAGGAAATTAAGAATGAAAAAAACCGTGTAGTCCGTAGTCAGAAATATGAAGAGGCTGCCAAACTCCGAGATACAGAAAAACAATTACTCGAACAACTTGAAGTTGCCAAGAAGCTGTGGGAAGATGAAACAAAATCTCATCGCTATACAGTAAATGAACAAGATGTTGCTGAAGTGGTAGCTATGATGACAGGAATTCCTGTTACCCGTGTAGCTCAGTCTGAAGGCAGCAGGCTTGTAAAAATGGCAGATGAACTCAAGGGAAAAGTAATTGGCCAGGACGAAGCGATATCTAAAGTTGTTAAAGCAATTCAAAGAAATCGTGCCGGACTGAAAGACCCTAATAAACCAATCGGAACTTTTATTTTCCTTGGTCCTACCGGTGTTGGAAAAACTGAATTAGCAAAAGTTATTGCCAGATATCTTTTTGATTCCGACGATGCACTTATCCGCATTGACATGAGTGAATACATGGAGAAATTTGCAATTTCCAGATTGATTGGTGCGCCTCCGGGATATGTTGGTTATGAAGAAGGTGGACAGTTGACTGAAAAAGTAAGACGTAAACCATACTCTGTAGTACTGCTTGATGAAATAGAGAAAGCTCATCCGGATATTTTCAACTTACTTCTTCAGGTCCTTGACGAAGGTATACTTACTGACAGTCTGGGCCGTAAGGTAGATTTCAAGAATACGATTATGATCATGACTTCAAATATTGGTTCAAGACAATTGAAGGACTTTGGTCAAGGCGTTGGATTTTCAACAGAATCCAAACTTAGTTCAGCCGATGAACATACTCGCGGAGTAATTGAAAGCGCATTAAAAAAAGCTTTTGCTCCTGAATTCCTGAACCGTATTGACGATGTGATCATGTTTAATGCACTCGACAAAGGCCATATTCATAAAATCATTGACATAGAGTTAATGCATCTTTACAAACGTGTTACTGAACTAGGATATAAGATTCAGCTAAGTACTGAAGCGAAAGACTTTATTTCTGATAAAGGGTATGATTCAAATTATGGAGCGCGTCCTTTAAAAAGAGCGATACAGAAATATCTTGAAGATCCTCTTGCCGAAGAAATAATTAAAGCTGAATTAGGTGAAGGTGATATCCTTGAAGTAAGTTTGGATGCTGAAACAAGCACCCTTAAGATTTCAGTAGTAAAAGCTGTAGTTCCTCCTCCGGCCAAATCGGGGTCTTCCAGAAAGAAGAAAGAAGAATAAACAAATAAAAAAAGCGGGTCATCCCCGCTTTTTTTATGTCTTGTTATTTCGAAAACATTTCCATTACCTCGCTGCTAATTCCTGTATTTGAATAACCTCCATCGTGATACAAATTTTGCATCGTTACCATTTTTGTCAAATCTGAAAAAAGCGACACGCAGTAATCCGCACATGCATCAGCACTTGCATTTCCTAACGGGGAAACAGTATCGGCATAATTAAAAAATTCATCGAATCCTTTTATCCCGGAACCGGCTGTTGTACGAGTTGGCGACTGCGATACAGTATTAATCCTGACATTCTTTAATTTTCCATAATGATATCCGAAGCTACGTGTAATGGATTCCAGCATCGCTTTAATATCAGCCATGTCTGTATAAAATGGATAAGTACGCTGAGCAGCTATATAGGTAAGTGCTACAACACTTCCCCAGTCGTTAATTGCATCCAGTTTCATGCCGACACTAAGCATTTTATGTAGTGACAAAGCGGAAACATCAATACCCTTTAGGAAATACTCGTAATTACTCTCAACATAAGATATATTCTTTCTGATGTTGACAGACATACCTATGGAATGAAGAACAAAATCGATCTTCCCGCCAAGTTTTTGTGTCGATAAATTGTATAGATTAGTCAGATCCTCAATTGATGTTGCGTCAGCAGGAATGATTTCTGATTTTGTTTCGTCTGCAAGTTTTTTAATTTCTCCCATACGCATTGCTATAGGCGCATTCGTAAGAACTATTGTTGCGCCTTCCTGATGACAGCGCTGAGCAACTTTCCATGCAATTGAATTTGAATCGAGTGCACCCGAAATAATGCCTCTTTTTCCTTTTAAAAGATTATGTGCCATTTTCTAATTTTCGACAAATATATTAACCTATTCTATTAATTCAGGATAATCCTAAATTTTCGGGAAATCGTAAAAATAATATGGAAAACTGGATATTTTAAAAAACGCTCTGTCTATCAACTTTTTACCCTTAAAAACTTAAAAGTTCCTTCGCATTTTCCATCGCTACAGCTGTAGGTTTATCACCACTTAGCATTCGGGCTACTTCTACAATCCTTTCGTCGGTAGATAATTTTCTGACTTTAGTAAATGTCTTTTTCCCACTCACCTCTTTATAAACGAAAAAATGATCCTCTCCCCTGCTGGCTATTTGAGGAAGATGGGTAATGGCAATTAATTGATGAGCAACAGAAAGCTCTTGCATTACTTTTCCAATTTTGAATGCCGTTTCACCACTAACTCCTGTATCTATTTCATCAAAGACAATCGTCGGCAATTCGATAAGTGTGGCTACACTGGATTTAAGACATAACATAAGACGGCTGAGTTCACCTCCGGAAGCAACCTTGCTAATATCTGAATATGGAATTCCTTTGTTCGCAGAAAAAAGAAACCTCACTTTATCGCAACCTGACTGATTAATTGCATCCTCATTCAGTTCAGTTAATTCTATTTTCAAAACGGCATCAGGCATAGCAAGTTCTGAAAGAAGTTTTTTGATTTTTAATTCAATAGAAGGAATTGACTTTTTACGCTTGTCCGACAATTTTATTGCCATCGTTTTTACTTTTTCCAGAAGTAGTTCAGTCTGCTTTGTAGTTGCCAGAATACGCTCTTCGAGTGAATTGAATGAGGAAAGTTTTTCATTCACATTATCCAGAATTTGCAACAACTCTTCGACATTTGTCACTCTGTGTTTTTGTTCTAACC
Organism: Bacteroidota bacterium; assembly: GCA_031427625.1. Lineage (GTDB taxonomy): Bacteria > Bacteroidota > Bacteroidia > AKYH767-A > 2013-40CM-41-45 > JADKIH01. The sequence goes on along the minus strand of JANPNV010000091.1, from coordinate 31,904 downwards.
GATAAATTAAATTTAATCGCTCGTTGATGATTTCAAGTCGTTGGGGATTAAAACTTATTTTCTCTGATACCTGTTCGACTTCATATTCAATATCCTTCAATTCAATTTCAAGCGCTTTAAGTCGTTTGGATAAATCATCCAAGGATGCCAGATAAATTGAAAGTCCCGAAATAATATTTGATGCCGACGACAAACCTGAAATTATATTGCTATCAGATCCGCTGACAGATTGAGTAAACCGATCGATCCCACTTTTAATTTCTTCAGAATGGCTAAGAGCTGACAACTCCTCTTCAAGCTGAAGTTGCTCGCCGGGTACTATTGCGGCTTCACTTAATTCATCAAACTGAAACTGCAGATAGTCCTGGTCAGCTTTTATTCTTTTTTCTTCCTCTTTCAGATCAATCAAAGTTTGTTTAGCTGCTCTGTATTGACGATAGATAATTTGATACTCATTTAGCTTTTCTTCATTACTTGCAAAAGCATCGACCACTGATAACTGAAATTCTGATTGGTTCAGAAGCAGTGTTTCATGCTGAGAGTGAATGTCGACGAGAAGATTGCCAAGTTCTTTCAAAACAGAAAGCGAAACAGGTGTATCATTGATAAAAGACCTCGATTTTCCATCCTTGTTTATTTCACGATGAATATAGAGATCGATATCAGCATCGAGCTCCATTTTTTCTAAAAATAATTTTACTTTTTCAGAAGCATGAAACTCTCCTTTGATCAAACACTTCTTTGTTTTATCGAGTAAAGAAGCTGAATCGGTTCTGTCACCAAGCAGGAGACCCAGCGCTCCCATTAAAACAGATTTTCCAGCGCCAGTTTCACCCGTGATAATATTCAATCCTTTCCCGAATTGTAATTGAAGCTCATCAATCAATGCATAATTCTGTACTGTCAGATTCTTTAGCATGCAGCGAAGTTAAAAAACCTTATCAGGAAATAAATCTCATATAATACATTTTTTCTGCAGGCCGGTTGATAAAAAATAATTGCTGTTTTCAATTTGTTCGATACAATTATTATTGTCCAGTCATCTTTTTAAGGTCTTCTTTCGATAATTTCTTATAACCATCAGGTATAATAAATTCAGAATCATCAATGGCCAATGGATCTACATGATTGGCTTTCATTTTCATACTCATTCCATTTTGAACAGTTTGGAACTCCATCAGGAATCCGTCAATCCCTTCAATCTGGGAAGAAAAGCTATTACGAACTTTGAGATCATTCGTAAACCATGCATCAAATGATTTATCGCCATCCGATGTGCCAACTGTAACGATAGCTTTTTTGCAACTGTAACCAGCAATATCTTTCGATTCGCGGGTTAACTCTACTTTAGGTTTTGGGGAATTCCCTTTATCCTTCATCATATCCTCTTTGTTCATTTCCATCGCTATTTTATTTCCCATCATATCCATTAACATAGTACCATTTCCTGTTTTATTATTTGATATGATAGTTGTCTTCCCCATAGCCATACTTACTTCCACTCTTATTAAATCATCTTTAAATTTCATTATTGCTTCTACCGGAAGATTTGCCAAAGTCTCTTCATCTAACTTAGAGTCAGGGTATGAAATATCAAAGGTGATTTTACCTGAAGAAAGTTGATGTTTTGATGCTTGAGAAAAAGTCTGAATAGAAATAAAAAATAAAATAACGGTTAATAAACTTTTGGTTTTCATGCTTGTTAAGTGTTTTTATTATACGGCTAAGATAGAAATTTGAATAAGTAATTCAGGTTATAGCTCCTGATCAAACTATTTATTTTAATTGGTTAAAACTGCAAGATTTAGAATATACTTTCAAGCATAATCTACTCAATATTTATTGGAAAACACTGTTCATATCTTTTATGAAGAATCAGACCTGACGTTTTTGACCTGTCTATCTTTAAAACCACTATTAACACAGTAATTCATGGCAAATAAGCTAAAGAGTGAGGATTTAGAGGGAACTCCTGAAAAGAAAGAACGAATTAAAAAAAAGAAGGCATCAACGGGAGATAGAATTCAATCTTTCCGCAGGTTTATCAGCGATGAACGCACGCATAAGGTGGGCGGACTCCTTCTAATTCTATTGGCTTTTTTCATGTTCGTTGCCTTTGTTTCCAATTTGTTTACATGGAAAACAGATCAGGCCATTGCAGGCGCAGATTCAGCCTGGATGCTATTAAGCAGAACCGACGTCAATGTTGACAACTGGCTTGGAAAACTTGGCGCTATTACCGGTCTGCGATTTCAAAATGATTGGTTTGGGATTTGTTCATTTATTTTTCCTTTTCTGATACTACTTGCAGGCATTAAAATTCTTTGGAATACCACACTCTTACCAGTTAGTAAAACATTGGGATATTCATTATTTACGCTCGTTTGGCTATCTACTTTTCTGGGATATATTTTCCATAATTCCTCCTCTATGTTAATACTTGCTGGTGGTTATGGATACCGTATAAGTCAGACACTGAATACAATTGTAGGATTTATCGGAACAGGTGCTTTACTGGTATTTTCTTTTGTCGGCCTTCTTGTTGTTGCATTTAATATTCCATTAAAGCGAATGAGGATTGAGGAAGAAGAAAATACGATAACTGAGGGAGGCTCCATTACAGAAGTAAAATTGCCAGCAGGAGAAAATGTAATCCGGGAAGGCAATTCAAGAATTGTAGAATTGGATTTGGGGCAAGAAGAGGAGAATGAGGAGGAAGAAGACGAAGGTGAGTTTATTAATCTTGACGAAGACGAGGCTTCACCGGTTGAAGAGACTGAAGAGATAAGTATTACCAATGAAAAAGAGTTGGAAATTCTTCCGCCAACACCATCTTTTGTATCTGAAGATGGTGAAGTGCATTTGGAAGTTGAGGAAATTACCAATGAGGAACTGATAGTAGACGATTCAGAAGAATTACCTCATGTGCAGGGAGATTACGATCCAACGCTCGACCTCTCATCTTATAAATATCCCACATTAGATCTTCTGGAAAATTATGGAGATAAAAAAATTGAAGTAAATAAAGAGGAACTGGAGGCAAATAAAAACAGAATTGTAGAGACGCTGAGTCATTATAATATTTCCATTGAAAAGATTAAGGCCACAATCGGCCCGACAGTTACCCTTTTTGAAATTGTGCCTCAGGCAGGTGTACGAATTTCAAAAATCAAAAATCTTGAAGACGATATTGCATTAAGTTTAGCGGCTCTTGGTATAAGAATCATTGCACCTATTCCCGGGAAGGGAACAATAGGAATTGAAGTTCCCAATCAGAAGCCTGAAGTGGTTCCAATGAAAAGCATTCTGGGATCCGAGAAGTTTGTTAATTCTGATTTTGAACTTCCGATTGGCCTTGGCAAAACAATCAGCAATGAAGTATTTGTAGCAGATTTGACCAAGATGCCCCATTTGTTAATGGCAGGTGCCACAGGACAAGGAAAATCAGTTGGACTAAATGCCATTTTAGTTTCATTACTTTATAAGAAACATCCTTCACAGGTAAAGTTTATCCTTGTCGATCCGAAGAAAGTTGAACTAACACTTTTCAAAACAATCGAAAGACATTTTCTCGCCAAACTTCCCGGAGAAGCGGATGCTATTATTACCGATACTAAAAAGGTTATTCATACTCTTAATTCTCTCTGCATTGAAATGGATCAGCGCTATGAATTGCTGAAGGATGCACAGGTGAGAAACATAAAAGAATACAACAGTAAATTCATAGCACGTAAATTGAATCCGAATAACGGACACAAATATCTTCCATACATCATTTTGGTTGTGGATGAATTTGCCGACTTGATTATGACAGCCGGAAAGGAAATTGAAATGCCTATCGCCAGGCTTGCTCAGTTAGCTCGTGCCATTGGAATTCACCTCATCATCGCTACACAAAGGCCTTCTGTCAACATTATTACCGGAACCATCAAGGCTAACTTCCCTGCCAGAATAGCTTTCCGAGTCACCTCCAAAATTGATTCACGAACGATTCTTGATTCGGGAGGAGCCGACCAGCTTATTGGGCGCGGTGATATGCTTTTCTCAACCGGAGCTGACCTCATTCGTCTCCAATGTGCCTTTGTAGATACCCCTGAAGTTGATAAGATAACTGAATACATCGGTTCACAACGTGGTTATTCTGATGCACACTTGCTTCCTGAATACATAGATGAAACAGCAGATAATACCAGCAGAGAGATTGATCCAGACGATAGAGACCCTTTATTTAAAGAGGCAGCACAGCTTATCGTGCAGCATCAACAGGGTTCTGCTTCCCTACTCCAGCGAAGATTAAAATTAGGATATAACAGAGCGGGTAGAATCATTGATCAGCTCGAAGCCGCAAAAATTATCGGCCCTTTTGAAGGAAGCAAAGCACGTGAAGTATTAATCAAAGATCCCATTAGCCTGGATCAAATATTGAATCGTTAGGAATTATTACATTCAATTTAAAGATTAATAAATAAATATCTTTCATAATCTCCTTTAAAATAACATCTTACGCTGTCTTCTTAAACAAAATTAATTGGAATGGTTATTGACTTTAATATTAAAATTAATTTTGCCACTTAAATAATGAACCTGATGAATATCCGAATAGGGATTATGATGTTGTTAATTTCTGTTTCAGCTCTAACTTTAGCACAAACGGATAAAAAAGCCCAGCAAATACTTTCTGGCCTTAGTACAAAATACAAATCCTATAAGTCAATTATGGCTGATTTTTCAATAGTCATTGAAAATACAAAGGATAAAACAAAACAGGAGCAAAAAGGAACCCTTTATCTGAAAGGTCATAAGTATAAACTGCAGATTGCTGGTCAGGATATAATAAGTGATGGAACGACACGCTGGACATTCTTGAAGGATGCCAATGAAGTTCAGATAGACAATCAAAAGAGCAACGATAACCTTATTACACCATCAAATATTTTTACCATTTATGAAAAAGGATGGTTGTCGAAATATGATGGAGATCAGAAACTGAAGGGTATCGTTTATCAGATTGTTGAGCTTGTTCCAACAGAAGGAGGTTCGAAAAACATCATTAAAGTCAGGTTGGTGATAAATAAAAATCAGAAAACGATTTCCTCAGCGAAAATCTTTGATAAAAACGGCTCCATTCAAACCATTTCATTGGAAAAATTTATTCCAGATGCTGCCGGTGATGAATCTATCTATGTATTCAACACTAACAAATACCCGGGATCAGAAGTAATTGATCTTCGTTAATTTTTCATGTTCTTCTTTCGCACCTTTTGTAAAAAGCAAGAAATCAAAAATGAAGTAAAAATATTCGCTTGGATTTCTTGTTTACTAATTCATCGGATTCATCAAAGTAGTATGACAACAAAGTAAAACAATAACATATAATATTAATCTCAAGTTAAAAGGAAGTCAAAGCGGCTTCCTTTTTTTGTATATTTGAAAGAATGAAAAATATCACAAAGAATATTTACCTGATCGCAATACTTTTAGCCTGTTCACACTATGTTTCCGGGCAAAATCAGGAGAAAACTATTATTAAAGATTACCAGATACATCTTGTAAAACCAGCAAAGGCAATCCGGTTATTGATGTATGAAAAAGACTTTACTCCTATTCAAGGAATTATTTCAGAAGATAAAAAATCTATCATAATTAAAAATTACAAAAGCGGCTCAAAGGTTCACGTAAAAGTTGAATATGAAGATGGAACTATTGATGATTTCGTAAAGAGCCCTTGCTTCATTGATCCTGTCATTACTTAATTTTTTTGTTATTCTAACGGCTTTATTTTTTTAGTTCAATTGAAAAAAAAAGAAATTAATCCTCTGTTAAAAAAGATAATTACTGTTCACTTATACCATAAAGCAAATTCACATTTGCACTTTTTCCTTCTACTTCAATTTTATCGGCACTTGCTTTAGATAGTTTTATCAATATACCATCATTCTCTGAAGAATCATAAATCACTCCTGTTACTTTAACATAGACTTTTCTTGAGTTTGCCATATTAAGAACTCTGATAATTGTACCAATAGGCGCAGTACGATGCAATGCAAAATATTTATCAGTCCCTTGCTCTTCGGAATCTAAAATTGAAGCAGTACCATTTTCGCTAATTTGTTTTCGATCATTAGCAAAAACTACATTTTCCGTAGAATCGCCGGAGGATTCGGCACCTGAATTTTTGACGTCAATATTTCCTTCACTGGCCGGTGATGGATTAGCGGGAATATTAATGTCTGTAGCCATAGCTGGTGATCTGTCTGACGACGATGTCATCTTTTCTACATCAGGTTCTAAAAAGGCTGAATCAACCTTCGCAGCAACTTCTTCCTGTTTTGTTGTGGTAACAGTTACAGCTACTGACTCAAGTGCATGTTCTGTTGTTTGAATTGTCGGTTCAGTCTTAACTGCATCAGATATCTTAGCAACAATGAGTTTCTGTCCGATATGAATTTCGTTCGTGCTTAAATTATTCCACTCCTTGATGAGTTCGACTGAAGTACTATACATTTTGGAAATGCTGTAAAGTGTTTGAGAAACAGCCACTGTATGATATTTTACCTCCTCACTTTTCACCGTACTTTTCGGGGTATTTACCTTGGTATCTGTATAATTTTTCTCGTAATACGGATCGTTCGATTTCAATTTATCGGCAGGAATAAGAATCTCTTTTCCCGGAAATAATTTATCATCAGCATTTTTATTTGCCAGACGAAGTTCTGCAATGGTAATATTAAATTTTCTGGCTATAGAATACCAGCCATCACCCGTCACAACTTTGTATATATGATATTTCTTTCCATCAATCGTTTTCAAGCCAGGATCATCCTGCTTTTTCTCATTTGATTTATTGAAATAGTCTTTACCATCAATAATTCTGACATCCTGATTATTAGTCTGCGCTAAACAATTGACAGATGATAGAATCAAAAAAAATATTATCGTCTTTTTCATAACACTAAATTAATCTACTTATTAGAATAATAACACATTTTATTTTAACGTTTTCAACTTGCCAGAAATAAAATAAAGTCCGCAAAAAGTTAGAAAGCCATTGAGTATTAACAATTCGAATCCAAATTTATATCCATTTAGCCATTGAACCGAATGTTCATTAATATAATAACAAATCATCGGACTAAGAATGCAGATAAAAGGGACTACTCTGTCGTGGAGACTTCTTTTTGTAATAAGTCCGAAAGAAAAAAGTCCAAGTAAAGGACCATACGTATATCCTGCGACTGTAAATAGCTTGCTAATAACAGCATCATCATTAATAATTCTGAAAATTACAATGAGAAGAAGTAATAAGAGTGCGAAACTAATATGTACCATATAACGCACATTTCTCTGTTTTATATCCGTCCAGTTTTTCTTCTTTATGCCGAGAAAGTCAATACAAAAGGAAGATGTAAGTGCTGTTAATGCTCCATCTGCGCTTGGATATGCAGCAGAGATGAGACCAATGATAAAAAACACAGCAGCAAAAACTCCAAGGTAATTTAGAGCGATGATGGGAAATAAGTCATCCGTTTTCTCTGGAAATACAATTCCTTTAGACCCTGCAAAAACATATAAAAGCGCTCCGAGAAAAAGGAAAAGTAAATTAATAAAAACCAACACGATACTGAAAGTATACATGTTCTTCTGTGAATCCTTTAATGTCTTTACGCTTATATTTTTCTGCATCATTTCCTGATCAAGTCCTGTCATCGCAATGGCAATAAACATTCCACCAAAAAATTGCTTCAGAAAATATGATTTAGCCCGCCAGTCGTTATTGATAAGCTGGGCGTAATCATTCAGTTGAATTTTATTTATAATACTTCCCATAGATAATCCGCTTTCACGAATAATCAGAATTACTGAAATGACAACAGCAATAAGCATAAAGGAAGTCTGCAACGTATCAGTCCAAACGATTGTTTTTACTCCGCCCTTATAAGTATACAGCAGAATAAGGACAATGAATGTGGCTACTGTTACCCAGAATGGAATACCCCAACCCTCGAAGACAAAAATCTGCAAGACGTTAACAACGATATATAATCTGAAGGAGGCTCCGATTGCTCTCGATACCAGAAAGTAAAATGCACCCGTCTTATAACTCCAAAAACCCAGTCTCTTTTCGAGATACGTATAGATGGATGTCAGGTTCATTTTATAATAAGTCGGCAAAAGCACCTGTGCGATTACGGCATATCCGAAAAGGTAGCCGAAAACTACCATCATATAGGAGAAGTGAGTAGTCCCGACTAGTCCGGGGACAGACATAAAAGTAACGCCCGACAGCGAAGCGCCAATCATACCGTATGCAACCAGATACCATTTTGACGACTTGTTGCCGATAAAATAGGATTCATTATCAGCGTTTCTGCTTGTTCGCCAGACTACATAGAATAAAAGTGCAGAATATGCGATAACACAAATAAGAATCAGAGAAGGTGACATTTGGTTGTGAATGAGAACCGAAGTAAGTAATTTAGCGCCACAGCACAGATTGGTACAATTCATATTTATCAACAACATATTTTGAGTAGTTTTTCTTCTAAAATTCTAGATGATGCAGTAAGTGAGTTTAGTCGCTTGCCGGGAATAGGCAAACGATCAGCTCTTCGTATGGTTCTGCATCTTCTTAAAATGCCGGCAGAGGATGCCGGCCGATTGGGAATGGCCATACAGCGTCTCCGTCAGGATATCAGGTATTGCCGGATATGCAAGAACATATCCGATTCTGATGTTTGTGGCATATGTGGGAATCGGCGTCGCGATAATTCCGTAATATGCATTGTTGAGGACATACGTGATATTATTGCCATTGAAAACACCAATCAGTTTACTGGAAAATACCATGTATTGGGTGGAATAATCTCACCCATTGATGGTATAGGACCGAATGAGCTGAATATTACATCACTGATGGAGAGATTAAAAAATCCGGAAGTAAAGGAGATCATTATCGCTTTAAGTGCAACAATGGAAGGAGATACAACAGCATTTTATTTGTTTAAGAAAATTACTCAATCGGGATTTTCCGGTTTCAAATTTTCTACCATTGCAAGAGGTGTTTCTGTTGGTGATGAATTAGAGTATGCTGATGAGGTCACTCTTGGCAGATCCATTCTTAACAGGGTTCCTTATGAAAATTCTTTGATAAAATAGGTGGCTAACCGGCCATTACAAGCTGTGAAATTATCTGTAGTAATAGTTAATTATAACGTTAAGTATTTTTTAGAGCAATGTCTTCAATCCGTCATGAAGGCATGTTCAGGCATTGATGCTGAAATTTTTGTTGTCGACAATAATTCTGTCGACGGTTCGGTAGAAATGGTTCAAAAAAAATTCCCCACAGTTACGATTATTGCCAATGTAGATAATAAAGGGTTTTCAAGTGCTAACAATCAGGCTATACGGGCATCTTCAGGTGATTATGTTTTGCTTTTAAATCCTGATACAGTCGTTGAGGAAGATACTTTTGCTAAAATCATCAACTTCATGGATAGGCATCCCGATGCCGGAGGACTTGGCGTGAAGATGATAGATGGAAGCGGAAAATTTTTGCCTGAATCGAAGCGCGGATTGCCTACTTATGATGTAGCCTTTTACAAGATCTTCGGTTTGTCGGCACTCTTTCCTAAATCTAAAACTTTTGGTAAATATCATCTGGGATTTCTCGACGAAAACGAGATCAATGAAGTTGATATTCTGGCAGGAGCATTTATGCTACTTAAGAAAGAGGCTCTGGAAAAAACCGGATTATTGGATGAAAATTTTTTCATGTATGGGGAGGACATTGATTTGTCGTACAGGATTCAGAAAGCCGGTTATAAAAATTATTATTTCCCGGAGACAAGAATCATTCACTACAAAGGTGAAAGCACGAAGCGAAGCAGTATAAATTATGTGTTTGTATTTTATAATGCGATGATCATTTTCGCGCGTAAACATTTTTCGAAATCAAATGCTAAACTATTTTCTTTTTTTATTCGACTGGCTATATATCTGAGAGCAGGTACTGCTCTTTTTTCAAGATTTATGAAACATGCTTTTATGCCCCTACTCGACTTCGTACTTCTGTATGCCGGCATGTATTTGATGCAACTTTACTGGAGCCATAACTTCTCTATTCGTTACCCGGATACATTTTTAATGATTATGGTACCGGTATACTGCACTGCATGGATTACCTCGGTTTTTGTTAGTGGTGGCTATGATCTTCCGATAAAACCATCCAGAATTATCCGCGGTATATTTTTAGGCACTCTGCTCATACTAATTATATATGCATTGCTTCCTGAAGCGCTCCGTTTCTCCCGTGCATTAATTCTTCTCGGAGGATTTTGGGCTTCTGCAGTAATGATAACAGCTCGACTTATCATCAACCTTTTTACCGGAAGATTTTCGCTGGCGGAAGAGGCGAGAAAAAAACTTGTCATAGTTGGACACAGTGATGAAGGAAACCGAATTCTTTCTTTATTAAAACTCTCAGAAACTTCTCATAATTTCATTGGTTTGGTTGAACCATCATCCATAATTAAAACTGTTCATCCGGATTCTGAATTCTCAAAATATTATATTGGAAATGCAGACAGGTTGAGGGAATTAATTGAAGTTTATGGTATCGATGAAATAATTTTCTGTGGAAAGGATGTTCCTTCACAGGAAATCATCAGCTTAATGTCTTTGACTTCAGGACAAAACGTTGAATATAAAATTGCGCCTCCGGAAAGTATGTTTATAATTGGAAGTAATAGTGTTGATGATCCTGGAGAACTTTACATTATTGATATAAACAGCATCAATAACAGAATCAATAAAAGAAACAAACGATTAATTGATATTATGATCAGTATTGTTCTGTTTATTTTTTCACCTTTACTGATATTTACTCAAAAAAATATCAGCGATTTTTTCACGAACATATTTCATGTTCTGAGCGGCAAATTATCATGGGTTGGTTATGCCGGAAAAGCTTCAATGCTACCCAGAATTAAGTCAGGTGTGTTGAATCCGCTCGACCGGCTTAACAATTCTGTCGATGATGCCCTCACGATTAACAGGTTGAATTCATTATATGCAAAAGATTACAGAGTATATACTGACCTCAATATCATTAGAAAAGGATGGAGAAAATTGGATCGAAGATCGGTCTGAGGTCGCTTATTATTTCTAAATTTGTATTCTTCCAGTATCATTTTAAAATATTCTAAATGGTTAATATGATAATGCCTAAGATGGGCGAAAGCGTTGCGGAAGCAACGATATTGAAGTGGTTGAAAAAAGAAGGTGATCGCATTGAAGCCGATGAACCCGTTCTTGAAATAGCGACAGATAAAGTTGATTCTGAAGTTCCTGCACCTACGTCCGGTATACTTTCCAAATGTCTTTTTGCCGAAGGTCAGGTAGTGAAAGTTGGTGAAGTCATTGCAATGATTGAATCAGATACTGAAGAAAAGAAATCAGTTCCCTCGCCGAATCCGGCTCCAGCTATTCAAAAACAAAATGCATCAAGCAATGGAAAACAGACAGAGCCTTCAAAAGCAATAAATGTTGAATTGGAAAAACATTCTTCATCAGGAAGGTTTTATTCACCGCTTGTGAGAAATATTGCCAAAGAACGGGGAATATCCATGTTAGAATTGGAAACGATTAAGGGAAGCGGGGCAAACAATAGATTAACGAAACAGGATTTGTTCAGGCATATTGATGAGCAAGGCGGAAAAACAACTACATCTATTCCAAGCGTACAAAAAAATCAGGAACAGCCTGCGCCTTCAGCTCTTACACAAAGTACACCTTCAGTATCTGTATCGGGTAATGTAGAAATTATTGAAATGGATCGTATGCGTAAGCTCATTGCTGATCATATGGTAATGTCGAAACATACTTCGCCTCACGTCACATCATTCGTAGAAGCTGATGTTACGAATATGGTCAAATGGAGAGAACGAATTAAGAAAGATTTTGAAGTCAGAGAAAAAGAAAAGATTACCTATACTCCACTCTTTATAGAAGCAGTTTGTAAAGCGATAAAAGACTATCCGATGATTAATGTTTCAGTCGATGGAACGCGTATCCTCGTCAAGAAAAATATTAACATTGGTATGGCAACATCATTGCCATCGGGAAATCTTATTGTTCCTGTTATTAAAAATGCAGATTATCTAAATCTGGTTGGGATTACGAAAGTTGTAAACGATCTCGCTTTTCGTGCGCGGAATAACAAACTGAAACCGGAGGAAATTCAGGATGGTACATTTACAGTTACGAATGTTGGTACATTTGGAAACGTGATGGGTACACCAATTATTAATCAGCCTCAAGTGGCTATTCTTGCACTTGGTGCGATACGAAAGAAACCTGCCGTTATTGAAACTCCCGAAGGAGATACAATTGGTATCAGACATATGATGTTCCTTTCTCTTTCATATGATCACCGCGTAGTTGATGGTAGTCTGGGCGGCAGCTTTTTAAGGCGGATAGCTGATTATCTAGAAAACTTTGATGGTAATCGTAAGGCGTAAATAATTATTTTTCTCCAATGGTAAGAAGACTCCACCTCTATCTGACAGTTTTATTTTTTCTCATTTGTAAATTCAGCGATGCACAGAAATCAAAGATGCATGTTCTTTCAGGTGAGGAAGCAAAAGCGGTAAAGAAAGATGCAGCAACGATGTATGCAATAGAAGATTATTACGGAGCACTTCCCGCCTATCTTGATCTGTATAACACTGATCCAAAAAATGTGGATTACAATTACCGTCTGGCGTATTGTTATTTAATGACTTCAACGAATAAGAGAGCGGCATTAAAACATCTTGTTTTTGCACTTGATGCGAAAGATTCTAAAAAAGAATGGCTATATTTTCTTGGTCTTGCTTACATGTACAATGAAAAGTGGGATGAAGCAATTAGCTCCTTTCAGAGTTTTAAAGAATCTGTGAAGATGAAAACGACGAAGGATTTATTGATGCCAGAACGTTTAATAGAGATGTGCTATAATGGAAAAGAACTTTCATCTAAACCTGTTAATTGTACGTTTACCAATTTAGGGAAAAATATAAATTCCACTTTCGAAGAGTATAATCCATTTATCTCTGCCGACGGTAATACACTAATTTTTACATCGCGCAGAAAAGGAAACATGGGAGGCTTTATTGAAGATTTGGGCATCTACACTTCAGATATATTCGCTGCATTTTGGAGAGATACAATCTGGAGTAAACCAAGAAGTGTCGGAGCTAACGTTAATACAGAATGGGATGAAGAATCTGTTGGTATGAATGCAACAGCAGATATGCTATATGTATACTTTGATAATTCCACAGCTTATGCAGATCTGGCGGTAACATCACTGAAGGGCAAAATGTGGCAAAAGACTGAATTGCTCCCACAAGAAATCAATACAAAACAGGAAGAAGTTGGCGCTTGTCAGTCGCCTGATGGTTCTACTCTGTATTTTTCAAGCAACAAAAAAGACGGATCAGGAGGAAAAGACATCTGGATGGCAAAAAAAGAAAACGGAGTATGGAGCCAGGCAATAAACTTAGGGAATACAATCAATACTCAGTATGATGAAATAAGTCCATACCTAAGTGTAGATGGGAAAAAATTATATTTCAGTTCAAATGGATGGAACAGTATGGGTGGGTTTGATATATTTTACTCAGAATGGAATGAGGCTGAAAAGGCATGGGGAAAACCAGTCAACCTTGGATATCCGATCAACGATGCACTGGATAATAAATTTATTTCATTCACTGGTGACGAAAGATATGCCTACATATCTGCTGTTCGGCCAGGAGGACTCGGTAATGAAGATATATATCAAATCGAATTTAACGATACGATACACCATCCATTTAAGAAACTAATTATTGGTTCTGTTGCAGGAAGAGTTGAGTTAACGAAGATTCAACTGGAAAATAAAATAACAGGCGAAGTAAATTTATATCAACCTTCACTAAACAATCAATTTGCATTTTCGGTAAAACCCGGCGAATACGTTTTGAAAGTTGAGGGTTATAAATTTGCTCCATATACAGAAGAAATCAGTATCGGTACTGAATTTCCACCATTGGAAATCATTAAGATTGTACAGGTACAATTAACTAAATAACTATGAATTTAAACCTGAAAAGGCCGCTTGTTTTTCTTGATCTGGAAGCGACAGGACTTAATGTTGGAAGCGACCGCATTGTTGAAATATCTTTGATAAAAGTTCATCCTACTGGAAATAAAGATTCAAAGACGTATAGAGTAAATCCGACTATTCCTATTCCTTCCGAAACATCTAAGATTCATGGTATCTATGATAAAGATATAGCCGGCAGTCCTACTTTTGCAGAAATAGCTGTCGAAATAAACGCTTTCCTTGGAGGATGCGATCTTGCCGGTTACAATTCGAACAAATTTGACATACCAATGCTGATTGAAGAATTTACGCGTGTGGATATTCATTTCGATATAACAACACGAAAATTAATTGACGTTCAGAATATCTTTCATAAGATGGAGCAACGAACATTAGCGGCAGCATACCAGTTCTATTGTAATAAAAGTCTTATCAATGCCCATTCTGCCGAAGCAGACACATTGGCGACTTATGAAGTTCTAAATGCACAAATTGAAAAATATGATTCAATAAAATCTGATGTAGATTTCTTAGCAGAATTCAGTACTACGAATAAAAATGTAGACCTTGCCGGGAGAATTATCCTGAATGATAAAGGCGAAGAAGTTTTTAATTTCGGAAAACATAAAGGAAAAATGGTCGATGATGTTTTCACTACAGACAGTTCTTACTATGACTGGATGATGAAAGGTGATTTTGCGACCAACACCAAAACCGTTATTACTCAGTTACGATTACGTGGCAAGAAAAAATAATACAACTTTATATTATGAAGATTATTTGTATTGGCCGCAACTTTGTAAAGCATATTCAGGAATTGAATAATGAAATTCCCGGAGAGCCCGTTTTTTTTCTTAAACCTGATACTGCATTACTACCGAAAAGTCAGCCTTTTTATCTGCCTTCCTTCTCTCGTGAAATACATCATGAGATTGAAATCGTGCTACGCATTTGTAAAGAAGGGAAAAGTATTTCAGAAAAATTTGCTTCGCGTTACTTCGATTCAATTACAGTAGGTATTGATTTTACTGCGCGTGATATTCAGGATAATCAGAAAAAGAAAGGCTTGCCATGGGAACCGGCAAAGGCGTTTGATAGTTCAGCTCCTGTAGGCTCATTTATTCCCATTGCTGACATTCAGGACATGGACAACATTAACTTCCATCTGGATATAAATGGGAGTACTGTGCAAAAGGGAAATAACAATCTGATGATTCATTCATTTTCCAAAATCATCAGCTTTGTATCAACTTATATTACTCTGAGAAAAGGAGATTTGATTTTTACCGGAACTCCTGAAGGAGTCGGACCCGTAAAAGAAGGCGATATTCTGGAAGGGTTTCTCGGAGATAAAAATCTTTTAAGCGTTGAGATTAAATAATATTATTATTTGATGGTATCGGTGCTTGTCGCGCCTATGTCCATTGAATTTCCTGCCTCACTGCTATTAATCGATTCTTTACTTAATAACACTTTCCATTTACCTTCCATTTTAACCATTGGCAATTGTAATTCACCCTCTCTGCCTTCTTCCTTATAATATATCGTTGCATTTTCACCGCTTAGCTTTTCTCGTGTAATTTCAAACTTCAGATTATTCGACGAAGAGTCGGGGCTCATCTTCGAAAATCCACTGAGCATATCGAGTAATTTTTCAGTTTCCTCAGTACCATATTTTTTAGCCGTCTCATAATCCTGAGAGCTCATGGCTTTCAGAAATTTTTCGGCGACTGACTTAGGTGAATCATTTCCTTTGCAGGCTACTATGAAAACAATTAATAAAAACAAGAATACTTTAGATATATTAATTTTCATCTGATAATTTATTAATGCTTGAGAATATTTTAGTCATGTGTGGCGACAGGAATATATTATCACATGCCACATAATCAACACCCGAAAGGGTTGTTAAAGATATAAAATTATTTATTCCCGATATATTTATTAAAATCTTATAAACCAATTCTGTACAATACATTTTATCATCGCTACTTAAGTCAAATTTAGTGTCAAAGTTTAATTTTTTACTAAAGTAATAACCTGCCAGCGAATCTATTTGTTTTCCATTCAGATCGGAACGATAAACGCCAAATGAATTTGATTCCTGTGGACTGCAGAAATTATTAAGGGGCTCTTTTCGCATCAGGTTAGTTTGATTGCCCTCTCCTCCTATTACATGATAAACAAATACTTTTTCACCTTCTCTATGTATAATTCCTGCATGCGAATATTCCGGACTGATCAAAGACATCTTGCGAAAGGCCATGCTTAAAAATCCTCTGCCATCACGAAAAATTATATCCCCTGACCTGAATAATGAATCGGGAAATCTTTTTTGATTTATGATAGTAGTATTTGAATCATGATTCTTTAGTCTAAAGGCGTATAGCATCATCCCAATCAAACTCATCAGGACAAGTAAATAAACCGATTTCTTTTTCATCTACATTCTTTCGGGAACACCAATTCCGAGAAGACTTAATGCTTCACGAATCACTTCAGACGTAATTTCGCTTAGGTTAAGGCGAAAAGATGAAGTCTCAGAATCATTCTCATCAACAATTACGTTTTCATGATAGAAGTGATTATAAGCCTTTGCCACGTCATATACATAGTTTGCAACGATAGCAGGACTATGACTTTCGCCCGCTTCGAGAACTGTATCAGGATACTTGTAAATTAACTTGATTAGAAATTTCTCTTCTGTTGTAAGTATTCGATTTCCTCCAGATGCCTTCATTTTTAAAGTTGCTCCCTTTCTCAAAACAGATCGGATGCGGGCATATGTATATTGTATAAATGGTCCGGTATTCCCGTTAAGGTCGATGCTCTCTGTTGGATTAAATAACATCCGTTTTTTCGGATCAACTTTGAGAATAAAATATTTAAGCGCACCCATAGCAATCATGTGGTACAATTCTTTCGCTTCAGCTGAATCGTAATCGTCGAGCTTTCCCTGAGCCTTAGTTGTCATCTCTGCCTGCTCAGTGATCTCATCGATAAGATCATCTGCATCAACAACAGAACCTTCCCGCGATTTCATTTTTCCAGAAGGCAAATCAACCATTCCATACGAAAGATGAAATAAACTATCAGCCCAGGGTTTCCCAAGCTTTCGGATTATTTCTTTCAATACCTTGAAGTGATATTCCTGTTCGTTGCCTACTACATAAATGAGTTTCTCGAGTCCCGGAAAATGGTCTTCAAAACGGAGTTTAGCGGTTGCAATATCTTGTGTAATGTATACACTTGTACCATCGCTTCTCAAGATTACTTTTTGATCGAGTCCTACATCAGTCAGATCAACCCGTATAGAGCCATCAGGCGAACGAAAAAAAACATTCTCCTCAAGTCCGGCTTCTACTATTTTTTTTCCGAGCAAGTACGTTTCAGATTCATAATATATCTTGTCGAATGTTACTCCTAATTTTTTATAGGACTCTTCGAAGCCCTTGTATACCCAGCCATTCATTGTTTTCCAAAGGCTGATAGTATGAGGGTCTCCTGTTTCCCATTGTCGCAGCATCTCTTCAATTTCCTTCTGGAGCGGTGCATTCTTTTCTGCTTCTTCTCTGTTCATCCCTTCCTTTACAAGATGTTCGACTTGTTCACGATATTTCTTATCGAAGAGGACATAATACTTTCCAACGAGGTGATCGCCTTTCATCTTTGATGAATCGGGTGTTTCATTGTTACCGAATTTTTCCCAGGCAAGCATCGACTTACAAATATGAATACCCCTGTCATTAACCAAATTAACCATGACAACCCTATTTCCGGTTGCCTTAAGAATCCGGGAAATTGAATAACCGAGAAGATTATTTCTGATATGTCCGAGATGAAGAGGCTTATTCGTATTCGGGGAAGAGTACTCGACCATCATATATCCGGACTTTCCCTTGCCGATTATTTGTGGAGAAAATAAAAAATTGTTATCGGAACAAATTTTTTCAAAATAATTAATCCAGAAAGAATTATCGATGACAAGATTTAAAAAACCCTTTACAACATTGAAACTTTTAAGTGGAAAGGAAGATGCCAGAATAAAATCCCCTATATCATTTGCAGTTTGCTCGGGCGATTTTTTTGATGATTGTGTAAACGGAAAAACCACAAGCGTAATATCGCCTTCGAATTCCTTTTTGGTATCCTGAAACGAAACTGAATGTGGTAAGATGTCGGCATTGTATAAATTCCTTAATGCCTGTGCAATAAGACTTTTAAGTAATTCTTCATACTGAAGACTTTGTGATACTTCCATAGTTATGTGGTAAGCTGGCTTACGACGCGTTGAAGAATTTCGAAAGTGTTTTCCGCCATCAGATTTTCCTTATCCAAAGTCGGATTTACTTCGGCGATTTCGAAGCAGATCACTCTTTCATTTTGGATAAGTCGAACGAGTAAGCTACCTGCTTCCTTTTCGGTTATTCCGTTTCTAACAGGGGTTCCTGTTCCTTTGCTAATGGATGAATCCATTGAATCGACGTCGAAAGAAATATAGATGCTATGACAGCGGTTCAAATGAGCAAGAGTGTCGCGGGCTATTTTTTCTACCCCATTCCGTTTCACTTCATTTGTGCTGAATGTTTTTACTTTATGTTTTTTCAGAAGATACGATTCTTCAGGTTCTACGTCACGCAAGGCGATATACACTACATCGCTGTATTCAATTTTGGGATTGATATTTCCGATTTTTTTAATTTTCGACCAGAATTCCAACGTCTCCTTATCTGGTTTATTCATTTTATTC
The DNA here is from genome assembly GCA_031427625.1 of Bacteroidota bacterium. GTDB lineage: Bacteria > Bacteroidota > Bacteroidia > AKYH767-A > 2013-40CM-41-45 > JADKIH01. The sequence continues at coordinate 13,026 of JANPNV010000091.1, read as the reverse complement.
TGTGAATTGTCTTCAGATAGTACGGCTGCCAGAGGCATTCCATGCATGTTTCCTGAAGGACTCGTCCAAGGGGAATGTAAGTCGGCATGTGCATCGATCCATATTACTCCGAGACGTTGTTTTGGATAAGCCATACGAATTCCGGAAATCGTTCCTGCAGAGGTACTATGGTCTCCGGCAAGTACAATCGGGAATTCATTATTCTTAAGAGAATTTCTGACTGAGTTTGCAACTCGTTCAAGAACAGCTAAAATTCCTTTGATCCGTTTGGCATAAGGACTACCGGTTGATTCGAACAAAAGCTGGTTCTCAACAACTACCTCCGTAGATTCAACTTTGCGGAATAGATTGCTTCCGTAATCTAGGGCGGCTATTTTGATGGCATCCGGTCCCATGCTGGCGCCTCGTGTTCCTGCCCCTATTTCGGATTTTACCTCTATGAACCTGATCTTTTTCATTTGACTATTGGAATTATTTTAAGAGAAAAAAAAATTATGTAACGCATACGATAAAAGTAAGTTACTTACATTAGCACCAAACTAATGATCCGACTCACTTACATTAACGGGTTTTTACTTAACCATTTAACTTAATTAGATGAAGAACACATATCGTGATCTGATCGAACAGACCTTCTATTTTCCACAGGAAGGCTTCGAAGTAATCGACAATCAATTACATTTCTACGGTATCGACCTGATGGATATTATCAAACAGTACGGTACCCCATTAAGAATCGCCTACCTTCCTAAAATAGGATCGCAAATTAAGAAAGCTAAACGGATTTTCAATGTAGCAATTGCGAAGGCCGATTACAAAGGAACGTACACCTATTGTTATTGTACGAAGAGTTCTCATTTCAGTTATGTATTAAATGAGGCATTGAAGCATGATATTCATCTCGAAACATCATCAGCATTTGATATTCCGCTTATTAGATCACTTTATGCTGAAAAGAAATTTGATAAAAGCATATTTATTATCTGTAACGGCTATAAAAGACCACAATATATCGAGAACATAGTTGATCTGATAAACGACGGATTCGAAAATGTAATTCCTGTGCTCGATAGTATGAACGAGCTTCAGCATTACGAAAAGAAGATCAAGGGAAAAAAGAAGGTTAAAGTAGGCATTCGTATTGCAGCCGAAGAAGAGCCGAATTTCGAATTCTATACCTCTCGTTTGGGAATCAGGTACGATGAGATTAAGGATTATTACATGAAAAACCTTAAGAAAAACTCCCGCTTTCAGTTAAAGATGCTTCACTTTTTCATTAATACAGGTATAAAAGATACGGCCTATTACTGGAGTGAACTTCATAAGTGTGTAGACGTGTATTGTGAATTAAAAAAGGTATGTCCCACGCTGGATTCACTCGACATTGGTGGCGGTTGGCCTATACGAAAGACTCTCGGTTTTGAATATGATTACGAGTACATGGCCGAACAGATCGTAAAACAAATTAAGTCAGCTTGTCGCGCGCAGGGAGTCGATGAACCAAATATATTTACAGAATTCGGCAGCTTTACTGTTGCTGAAAGCGGCGCCTCTCTTTTCTCCGTTGTAGATAAGAAACAACAAAACGACAATGAGTTATGGTATATGATCGACAGTTCTTTCATAACCACACTTCCTGACACATGGGGGATAAAACAAAAGTTCATCCTTCTTGCCGTTAATCACTGGGAAAAAGAATACTCAAGAGTAAACATCGGTGGACTTACATGCGATAGCGATGATTATTACAATACGGAATCACATGTGAATCAGGTTTATCTTCCCGATGAGGAGAATCTCGAAAAAGAACCACTATATATTGGATTCTTTCATACAGGAGCATACCAGGAAAGTATTGGAGGTTATGGTGGCATCCAACATTGCCTGGTTCCGGCTCCGAAAGTTGTTATTATCGATCGCGATGAAGACGGAGAAATTGTTACCCGACTTTTTGCGAAGGAACAAAGTGCCAAGAGTATGTTGAAGATACTAGGATATTAGAATATTCAGCTATGGTAACTGGTTTAGGGGGAATATTTATTAAATCTGCCGATCCGCGGTTTTTAGCCAGATGGTATGAAGATAATTTAGGAATACGATTTGGCAACACACTGTACTTTAGTTTTAAGTGGCGTGAACTAAAAAACACGGATGATGTTTCATATACCGTTTTCAGTTTATTCAAAGAAGATACAACCTATTTTTATCCGGCTAATAATGACATCATGCTGAATCTGCGGGTGAATGATTTGGATACTCTTCGTATAAAACTAAAAAACGATGGTGCCTTTGTAATTGACAAGGTTGAATCATTAGAATATGGACGGTTTGCTTGGGTGGTGGATCCAGCAGGAAATAAAATAGAATTGTGGGAACCCATTGATGCTGGCTTTGATGACAGGGATCAGCCAATGAACCTTGGAGATATTTCAGGACTGAGTGGTGTTTTTCTGAAATGCACGAATCCAGAATCGCTTATGAACTGGTATGCTAAGCATTTCGGATTATTCTTCAGCGGCAGCGGTCACACTTTTCATTGGGCTGATTTTTCTATCAAAGAAAAAAAGGGCAGCACCTTATTAGCGTTTTATCCTGAAGACAGTAGCTATTTCAATCCTTCAAAAAAATCATACATGATAAGTTTTCATGTAAAAAATCTGGATGAATTACTAAAATCATTAAGATCGTCAGACATAGAGGTTGGCGACAAGATTGAAGAACTAAATCACGGAAGATTTTGCTGGCTGTTAGATCCTGATGGTAATAAAATTGAATTGTGGGAACCGGTTTTATTGAAATAAGATTAGACAAATTCAACTTCTGTAGCACCATATCCAAATTTTTCGCGAGGAGCTTCTGCGAATTTTACATTGGGGAATCGTTTCAATTCTTCCCTGATTGAACTCCGCAAAACACCATTCCCTACTCCATGGATAAATGTAATTTTATGAAGCTTGTTTAGGAGGGCCTGATCCATTTCATACATAAAATAATTTATCTGATAAGAGATAATTTGAGAATTATTCATTGTCGAATGGTCCTTTACAAGTTCTTCAATGTGAAGATCTACAACTTTTTGACGTGTCAGTACTGTAAATTTTTCGCTTTTGCCTTTTCCTTTGGCTGGAACATTTCTTTTTTCTTCTTCAATTTTTCCCCGATTGAATTTTTCGAGCAGCTTAGACATGTCGATGCTTTCATCAGAACCTGAAACATATAAGGGCATTAATAGTACAGTATCATCTTTCTTATAAAAAAGTTTTCTGTATTCTGTATTTAGAAAATCAGATGATGTAAACTGAAATGATTTTACAGCCGGTGGTCGGGGTTTATATTCGTTGTTTCCGAAAAACAAAAACTGAAATTCAAAACCATCAAATCGGTGCAATTCATCCTGAGAAAAGATTCCAATAAGTTGTTCACTCCTTGGCTTGATTTGACCTGAGCTGAGACCGGAACGAATATCTTCATGCTTTCTACTTACCGTGAAACCTAATGAATACAATGAATTGTTTATGAGATGAAGTTCGATGTCAGTTGTTAGTGGACTTTTTTCATTCATGAGTCTTACTGCCGCATAAACCGTATGATCAATTTCAAGTGAATGGACAAGTTCTGTAGCCGGCTGTTGTTTAAAGACAATGCGATGTTCTGGCTCAGGTTCAGGCTTATCGAGAGCCGTCAATCTGCTTTCATCCAAAACAAGCTCAACGAGTACAAGGTGTTTCTCATCATTGATATGAGTAAATCCATGTGAATCAGTAACCTCTACTTTCCCATTTGTCAACAACCGTGTAATGACGCCTTCTATCGCTTCATTTAAGAATCGAACCTGATCTCCTGTTTTTAGCTTCACTTTTATGAATTAATTGATAATTTATTGCAAGTTGTACGATGTTTTCTTTACTTTGGATAGTGCAATATTATTAAGAAATTTCTCAGATTTACTTCATTTTATCATTATATTTGTCTCGAATTAGTGCCCGTTATAATTTTATTTTATTAGTAAGCTTTGTAGCCTGAAATGGAGTTCATTCACCAGTTGATTGATTTTGTATTACATATTGATAAACACTTGTTTGAGATTGTTAATCGATATGATAAAGTTACCTACTTGATTCTCGCATTAATTATCTTTTGCGAAACAGGTTTGGTGTTTATGCCATTTCTACCCGGCGACTCACTTCTGTTTGCCGCCGGAGCACTTGCCGGAGCAGGACTACTAAGTTTAGGTCTGTTGTTAATTATTTTGTTCTCCGCTGCATTTATTGGTGATAACCTGAATTTTGCCGTTGGCAATAAAATCGGTCATCTGTTAATCAATTCGAAAAGGAAACTGATTAAGAAAAAATATCTTGACAGAACTCATGCCTTTTATGAAAAGCATGGTGGAAAGACTGTTATTATTGCCCGTTTCGTACCAATAATCCGAACATTTGCACCCTTTGTTGCCGGATTAGGAAGTATGCTCTACAGACGTTTTATTATTTTCTGTGTAATAGGCAATATTAGCTGGATATTAATTTTTACGCTTGCCGGATACGCACTCGGTAATAATCAATGGGTAAGAGAACATTTTACACTCGTAACACTTGGGATTATTGGACTATCAGTTGTACCAATAATTATTGGATTTATTAAGACGAAATTGGGAAGAAGTATAAGTACGAAAAAATAATAATTAACTCTTAAAAAAAAGGAAGATATGAGACGATTTGGCTTGTTTGGTCATCCACTGGAGCATTCCTATTCAAAAAAATTTTTCACGGAGAAATTTCAGCGGGAAGGAAAGAATGACTGTGAGTATGAAAATTTTGACACAGAAAATATTTACGATTTAAAAAAAATAGTTCGTGAAAACCCTGACCTCATGGGTTTGAATATTACAATTCCATTTAAACAGGACATTATCCCGATGTTGGATAATCTGGATGATATTTCCCAAAAAATTGGTGCTGTAAACACGATCAAAATTGTAAGACAGGATCCTACAAAGTTTGAGCTATTTGGATACAATACAGATGCCTGGGGATTTGAACTTGCAATTCGTCCTATTCTTCGTCCACATCATCGTCGTGCCCTTATTCTTGGTACTGGTGGATCTGCAAAAGCCGTTAGTTACGTGTTCAGGAAATTAAATATTGAACACTTCTTCGTTACAAGAGAAGAGTCGCGCTTTCACTATTCATATGCAGATTTAAACTCAAATACAATGCGTGCATTTCAGGTTATTGTAAATACAACACCTCTCGGAATGTATCCAAATATTAATGAGTGCCCTAACATCCCCTATGAATTTCTGACACATAAAAATCTCTGTTTTGATCTGGTCTACAATCCCGCTCAAACAAAGTTTTTAGAAAAAGCAAAAGAGTCTGGCGCCTTCATCCATAACGGCTTCCGAATGCTTCGTCTACAAGCAGAAAAAGCCTGGGAAATCTGGAATGAACCGATTTTTGTGCAGTAGAAAAAGACGAGAAGCAGGATGTAAGAAGTAGGATTGAAGATTTTATTGCTTCTTGTCATTAACATTTCACCTCACTCATTGTACAGTTTATCTACTACCTGCTTTGCCTTTTAAACTGACATCAGAATTTCAGCCAACAGGAGATCAGCCGACTGCCATAAATCAGTTGACAGAAGGACTTCTGCGTGGAGATCATGCTCAGACTTTATTGGGTGTTACGGGATCGGGGAAAACATTCACGATTGCCAATGTCATTGAAAGAGTTCAACGACCAACGCTTGTCCTCAGTCACAACAAGACTCTGGCTGCTCAGTTGTATGGCGAATTCAAACAATTTTTTCCGGAAAATGCAATCGAATATTTCGTATCCTATTACGACTACTATCAGCCTGAAGCATTTATTCCTACAACAAACACGTACATAGAAAAAGACCTTTCTATAAATGATGAAATAGAAAAATTAAGACTAAGCACGACTACCTCACTTCTTTCTGGCCGTACAGATGTTATAGTCGTCAGTTCTGTTTCCTGCATTTATGGTATTGGAAATCCTGCAGACTTTAAGGAGAATACTATTTCTGTTAAAGAAGGACTGCGAGTGAGTAGAAATGCTTTTTTACATAAGCTCGTAACATCGTTATACTCCCGGACTGAACTGGAATTTACGCGTGGTACTTTCAGAGTAAAAGGAGATACCGTTGATGTATTCATTGCTTATGGTGATATAGCATATCGCTTTAATTTTTTCGGTGATGTGATTGAAGAAATTGATACCATCGATCCGATAAGCGGAAAGAGCATAGAAAGAAATTCAGAAGTTATTATTTACCCGGCGAACATTTTCGTAACCAATCCCGATAGACAGCTGGCTGCCATCTGGGCAATTCAGGAAGATATGGTTAAGCAGGTAGAATATATGAAATCGCTCGGACAGCATCTCGAAGCTAAACGATTGGAGGATCGGGTTACTTATGATCTTGAAATGATTCGTGAACTTGGCTATTGTTCAGGAATAGAGAATTATTCACGTTACTTCGATGGACGTGAACCCGGTCAACGACCATTCTGCCTGATGGATTATTTTCCAGATAATTTCCTGATGGTTATTGATGAAAGTCATGCCACCTTGCCACAAGTAAAAGCCATGTATGGCGGAGACCGTTCCCGGAAGCAAAATCTGGTTGAATATGGTTTCAGACTTCCTGCCGCAATGGATAACAGACCATTAAAGTTTGATGAATTTGAGTCTATCGTTAAACAAGTAATCTATGTAAGTGCAACGCCCTCAGAATATGAATTGCAGCAAAGCGAAGGTATACTTGTCGAACAGGTAATCCGTCCAACAGGACTGCTCGATCCCATGATTGAAGTAAGACCAAGTAAAAATCAGGTTGATGATTTGCTGGAAGAAATAGATAAAACAATAAAAACAGGTTGCCGAGTATTAGTTACAACACTTACAAAAAGGATGGCAGAGGAACTCACGAAGTACATGACGAAACTGAACATCAAATGCAGATACATCCATTCTGAAGTTGTTACGCTTGACAGAGTAGAAATTCTTCGTGATCTAAGACTTGGCAATTTCGATGTGCTCGTAGGTATAAATCTACTACGCGAAGGATTGGATCTTCCCGAAGTTTCCCTGGTTGCAATTCTTGACGCTGATAAGGAAGGATTTTTACGAAGCAACCGATCTCTTACACAAACTGCAGGAAGAGCTGCAAGAAATGTAAATGGCAGAGTAATTTTCTACGCTGATAAGATGACTGATAGCATGCAGAAAACAATTGATGAAACGAATAGACGCAGAGAAAAACAAAAAGAATACAATCTTGAACATGGAATAACTCCAACTCAAATTATGAGATCGACAGAGAGTATCATGAAACAGACAAAGGTAGCTGATAGCAAATTTGCAGAACCGAAGGCATATGTTGAAAGCGAATACTTAAATCTTGCTGCTGACCCTGTGGTAAAATACATGGGACAAGAGGAACTTAAAAAACTTATCAGTCAAACGAAAAAATCAATGGAGAAAGCTGCGAAAGAACTGGACTTTATGGAAGCTGCACGATTGAGAGATGAGATGTATGCCCTGGAAAAACTTGTTAGCTGAAAAACACCAAAATCAAAAAATATTTATCCATGAAAGAAATTACCGCTAAAGAATTAAAACAAAAAATAGATAGTAAGGAAGATTTTCAGCTTATTGATGTAAGAGAAGAACATGAATATGAAATTTGTAATCTGAATGGGGAACTAATTCCTATGGGTTCGGTACTTGACAGAGTTGATGAAATATCAAAGGACAAAACTGTAGTAATACATTGCAAATCGGGTGGACGTAGTGGCGCAATAATTAACGAACTCGAAAAAAGATTTGGATACAATAATCTTTACAATTTAAAAGGCGGGATTCTAAGATATGCAAGGGAGATCGATCCAAGCCTGACCATTTATTAAAATGAACAAAACGTCATACTCAATTTAGAAAAACAAAGCTCTGTATACAGGCTTCCTGCCACTACTCCACTCTATAGCAGGTGCAGGCAGATGAATAATATTAATAAGCTTGAACGCACTTGATAAAAATTTGGATTTAGTATTAATTCTTGCCAAGTCAAAATCAACAGATAAGTAAAATTGTCTATATCGATCAAATTTTGGTAATTCTATACCATCAACAAATTCCGAATTATTTTTCCCGCCTGTCATTCCCTCTGCGCCATATCCTATCGCCAAACTTAACCAGGAGGGTATTGAAGTGTTTTTAAAAAAAGATTTGGGATTAATTGCTAACCAGTAAGTCTGACCATTATAATCTTTCAGAATTCTTTCAGGCAAATTGCTACCTAAAAGCTTTGGCCTGAATTGAGAATATGATGTTTCATGAAAAGAATATTTTAAAACTATCCGTTGCTCTTGCCATTTAAGCTGTTGAAATGTAAAGAGAGCTACACCTCCTGTATTTGCAAGGATATCGCCGCCACTAAATCCCCATTCAGAAGAAAATCCATCGAAGATCTCAACGGTAGTCTGAAAAAGATATGCAACACCAGCCCCATACAATGTTGCCTTCGTATTGTCATAGCCAGCCCAACGGTAACAGCGAAATAGTGGCTTAGCAATGTTGTAAGCATCCCAAGCATGGGCATATTTGTCCATTTGCTCCCATTCACTATTGTCGTTAAAAAAATGAAAACTACTTCTTGGGTAATCTTTATACCACTGTGTATAAAGCCAGGACATGCTCAACCCATACATACCTACAATTGAATAATTCAGTGCATGAATTCTTGGAGGATGTGGATTCGGTGAGCTTTCAAAAAAAGGCAGGGAATCTTTTTTTTGCTGAGCTATTGATATAGTTGATATGCTTGAAAAAAAAATAATTAAAATAATTTTTCTTTTGAAGAGCATAAAAACTGAACTGTTTCTTTGTCAGATAAATATTAAATAATTTTCAAGTAATAAATAACAATAACCGAAAACAGAATCAAATAGTTTTCCAAATGATCAAAGCGACTATCAGTTACCGATATAAATAAATGCTTCCTTTCTTTATTTTTTCCTCTTTCCCGATTGAATAATTTACCAGATAATTATAAAATCCTTCCTGCACGGGATTTCCCTTAAGAGAACCATCCCATCCCTGATTTTTATTGTCTGACAAAAATACAACTTCTCCCCACCTATTAAAGATTCGAAGTTCAAAATCAAAAGTTACAGAGCCTTTGATCTCGAAAACATCATTTCTACCATCACCATTGGGAGTAAACGAATTGGGAATAATAATATCATTGATGCAATCCAATCCGACCAAAATGGAATCAACAGCCGGGCATCCGGAAGCGTTGGTTACTCTCACGAAGTAATTTCCATCTTGAGTAACTGGAAAAACGGAATCAGTGGAATTATCCTGCCATCGATAAGTTGAGTATTTGCCAGGTCTTATTATTAATACCGACGGCGGACAAAAAAATGTATCCCTTCCTAATGAAACTTCAGGGCTTGCATCTTGACCATAATCGATATTAAAAACAGCTGTAACCGAACATGCACCCGGATCAGAAACAAGAACGCTATAATTACCTGGAGAAAGTCCTGCAGCAACAGGAGTTGAAAGACTTCCGTCATGCGACCATGAATAAGATACACCTGGGCCAGCATTGATAACATTGACAGTAGCAATACCATCATTCACACCAACACAACTTACAGAAGTAATTTGTTTTGTTTTTGCACCTCGAGTATTTTAACCTGCTTTGTGATTACCGTGTCAAATGTGCAAAGTCCACTCGTAGTGAGTGAAACAGTATATAATCCACCGAAAGCATACTGATGATTTGCTGCGCTGGTCAATGCCGTATTTGATGTTGATGAGGGTTCTCCGAAATCCCAGCTCCATTGATTAAAACATGTTGTAGTTACATCATTAAAATGAAGGGTATTTCCATCTACGCAAGTGAAGACAAAATCATTTTGTATGGGTGGTGCAGAACCAATATAAAAATCATCGAAAGCAAGTCCGTCATAATCGTTGCACGTTGTTCCGCTGCCAAATGTAAAACGAAATTTTACCTGTGGTAAATGTGCGAGATTGCCCATGCAGTGAGTTGCAAGCTTCCACTGAGCGCTTCCTCCTCCTCCATTACACCCAGAACCTGAAGGCTGAATAGTTCCCGACCATCCCTGTGTGTTATTTAGAAAACTGAGGTTAACAATGTTTGATGTATTATACCAATTACTTGTGTTGCATTGTACTGGATCATTATAGCCACCAACTATTTTCCAGGTAGAACCACCATCCGTTGTGTATTGCAGATTTCCACCGTCATAGACACGTTCGAGTTCCCAAAATATCAGAAAAGATACATAAGGCCTGTCAAGGTTTGTAAAATCGAAACATGGACTCTCTACCCATGATCGTTCACCAAGACTATAAAAAGATGCCGTTAGTCCTCCGGTAATCCAACACTTTGTACCGGCTCCGGCAGAATTAATTGTAGGTTTTGAAGGAGTTCCCCATGCCCAGTCATTATTAATTCCGGCAGTTACCCAGTTCGATGTACCTGTTTCAAAACTCTCCTGATAAGGAAAGGTGCTTATAGTTGCTGTACACTGAGCTTGTACCTGACAGCAATTCAGTATAAATACTCCAAAAAAGCATATTATGAGGGTTCGCAAGTGCATCGGGAATATGCAAAGCAAAGGAATAAAAAGGTCTTAGGCAACAATGATTTCGAATGACAAACGCAGCCTAAACTGCGTTGTCATTCGAAATAAATATTATAATCCGGGAATTACTTTATCCTTAGGATACTTTACTTTATAACCAAGACGAACCTTCTTAGTTTCACCCGTTTTAACATCTAGTTTCCAGTTGATCATTCCTGTTTCAGAAATATAATTTCCGTTCGACAATTCTCCGTTAGTAATTTTTATTGCTTCATCAGTAGTAAGAGGAAGTTGATCCTGCAAAGTGATTGTAATATTTTCCTTCTTAGTATTTCGTACCGTGATTTCGTATAAGAATTCTTTTTCTACATTATTGCCAAAGAATTTTGTTGTATTCATATCCTTCACCTTTTCGCGCTTGATGACAATTCGTTTATCTCGACCGAAGGATAGCTTTAATGTGTCTTCTGTTTCTAAAGGATTGATAAATGATTGTCCCACATAACTATTTTCGAGGTAAACATTGGATGGTCCCGGTAGTAGATTTAATTTTTCCCAACCCGTAATGCTTGCTACCAGGAATGCATCTTTATCAAGTTTCGGTGCTGCATAATAGGCATAGGTGGCCGGCAAAGAATAGGATTGAATATCCATCTGTACTTCTTTACCATCTGATTTAACAGTATATGGAATTTGAATAATAAACTCTGTTACAATCTGGCTTTCCTGAATTTGTACAGAAGATGCCAGACTATTATCTTCCATTTTTCCACTAGATTCAATTGCATCGTAAGCAATCACTGACTCTTGCACAGCCGATGGGGCTGCACTCATCCTGTTTTTATATTGCGGTGTCATAAATCTCAGATACCATTTGTTCAGCTCAGGTTTAATTCCGGTAAGGGAAGGATTTCCGGTTGATAAAGATACTCGAACATTATCCCAATTCTCTCCTGTATTTTGAGAGACGCTGGCTTTATACATCAAACTAACCGGACTATTAACATCGGTTGCGCGTAAATCGTATGAAGGTTTCCAGGAAGCTCCATTTGCGTAATACGATAAGTCGATTGATATATTTGCTTTCTGTTTTGAAGATATGGTTACAAAAATTGCTCCTGATGGTTGATTGAGTTTTCCATTCTCTTCATTTATCTGATCGTTTACTTTTTTTATTTTCTCATTCAGCTTCATCATTTTTTTATCAACGTCGGACAGCTTACCTTTTATGTCAATCATACGCGTCCGGAAAAAATCAATTACTTTTTGAAGATTTTCAGCAGTGAGTCCAACGTTACTGCCTCCAACTTGCTTATTTGCATTGAGCATCGCTGCCTCATCCGTATAAACAGATTTCAGAATATTCAATTCTCCAATGTTATCATTAAGTACATCCAGTGAATCGCGTAGTTTCTTCAAAACGGGAGATGTTTTATTCTCTTTTAAATAGTTCAGTGAAAAAGAAGTTGAAAGTACCATTGCATCACCGCTTAATATTGCACTGATAGAATTTCTGTTAATTTCTGGGGAAAGATTCTCTACGACCAGTTGTGTTATGCCAGCATCAACTGTTGTTTTAAAGGAGCGGTTAATTTCAGCACCAGAAAGGAAAATTTTTACATCTTTAATGTCAGTATTCGAAATACTCTTTTCGGATTGTGCTAATACAGTATGAGTACAAAAAAGCATGAATGCAACAATTATTTTTTTCATAATGTTTTGGATTTGGGTTGAGAGTTAATGGAGAGTTGAATTCCATAAATTGTACCAAAGAAAGTAATATAGAATAAAGATGTTATACTTTGCAATTAGTTCATTTAGATAGGACGACAAAAACTGTCCTACGGTTTTTTGCTCTTCCATCTTCTGTCGTATTACTAGCAACAGGTTTTGTCTCACCAAACCCTTTATAACTAATTCTATATTTATCTATACCATTGTAAATAAGAAAATCAGCAATTGTTTTTGCGCGATTTTCTGATAAAACAATGTTAGCTGAAGGACTACCGACATTATCTGTATAACCCTGAAGATTTACATGTAGATGTGGATTTTCCTTCAGGTATTCTGCAAATTCACTCATAACTGTTTTTATCGTATCGTTAATCTCAAAACTGTTTGTGGCAAATCTTATATCATTAATCGTATAAGGCTCGCCTATTACAAGTTTCTTCAATTCCATATCGATTTTTTTCGGCTGATAATTACTCGTATCCTTAGATGAAATATATTGAGATTCGAAAGCATACCCTTCTTTTTTTACTGATAGAAGCAGATCATTATCGAAATTTACAATGAATGCATATTCGCCGGTAATGGAATCTACATCAACTTTATTGAGTTTTTTTGTGACTGCGTCTTTTATTTCAATGGTGGCG
>JANPNV010000090.1:0-10180 GCA_031427625.1 Bacteroidota bacterium | reverse complement strand
AATTAACAAGATCTCTGAGTTCACCGATTTCCTTTGGAAGATGAACTAGCTTATTATTGGCCAGATTAAGTTTTGTAAGATGAACTAACGTTCCGATTTCAGGGGGGATTTCTTCTAACCTGTTTCTGCTCAGATCGAGTTCCAGAAGATTTTTAAAGAGAAAAATTTTATCGGGAAAACTGTCAAGTTTCTGGCGGCTCAGATTGAGTCTATAAACTTTTTCAGGATTTACCAGCGCCTCTGTGAGAGACCTGTAAATGTAATTGGTATCGTCATAAACCAATTCAGTCTCCTGCGCATTCGTGCGTAAGGCAACCAGGAAAAGAAGTACGATGAGAGTTTGCTTCATTAGAATGAACACAGATAATCATAAAGAAACGTCAGGAAAGAATTTTTGTTGCATTAACTTTATCTTCTTTCATCTTTTCTTTCAATTGTTCCAGATTTTCAAAGTTCATATCATCCCGTATTTTATCAATGAAGTTTATTTTAATATCCCTTCCATAAATATCATTATTAAAATCGAAAATATTCACTTCAATGCTTCTCGATTTTCCGTTCAATGCCGGACGGTTTCCGATGTATAGCATGCCTTTAAATATTTCCCCTCCTAGATCAACATGAACGGCATAAATTCCGTCGGCAGGTATTAGTTTGTAGGGCTCGGTAATTTCGATATTAGCTGTGGGGAAACCAAGTTGAGAGCCCATGCGCTCTCCTGTTATTACTTTTCCTTCAATCGAAAAATCATGACCAAGAAGTATGTTTGAAGTTCTTATATCGCCATCCAATAATGCGACACGGATCTTAGTACTGCTTACTGCAATATGATTGATGACCTGTTCATGAATTTCTTCGAGACGGAATTTATATATTGACGACATTTCCTCAAGATCTTTAAATGATCCTTCCCTGTTTCTGCCGAAATGGTGATCGTGCCCGATAACAAGAATTTTTGTTCCAATTTTTTTGATTAGCACATCCCTCACGAATTCAGTAGCGCTGATTCTGGAAAATTCCTTGCTGAATGGCTGAATGATCAGGTGATCGATTCCCAGATTCCGCAACAAATGCTCCCGCTCTTTCATTGTTGTAATCAGCTTGAGATCATTGTCTTCAGGCTGAAGCACCATTCGAGGATGAGGAAAAAAAGTTAATAGGACTGTCTCGCCATTTACCTCTTTGGCCAATTCTGACAGCCGATGAATAATTTCACGATGACCTGCATGGACACCATCGAATGTGCCAATGGTCACGACAGCATTTTTTATTCCCGGAAATTCTGAAACAGATTGGTAAACCTTCATTGTGGGCAAAGATAGTTATTGAAAAATCTTATAGGGAATTTATGTTTTAAGAAAATACCGGTTGATTCAGTGCTATTTTCCACGAAACATTTTGTTAAATTTGCCCTCTTCTAAAAAATTGACCTAAATGAAAATTAAAGTAGAAAAACCAGTTGTTGAAATCGATGGTGATGAAATGACAAGAGTTATCTGGCAATATATTAAAGACCGTTTTATTTTTCCTTACCTCGATCTGGATATTAAATACTTCGATCTTGGTATTGAAAACCGCGATAAAACGAATGACCAGGTTACTGTAGATTCTGCTGAAGCTATTTTAAAATATAGTGTAGGAATTAAATGTGCAACCATTACTCCCGATGAAGCCCGTGTAAAAGAGTTCTCTCTTAAGCAGATGTGGAAGTCGCCGAACGGAACTATCAGGAATATTCTTGATGGAACTGTATTTCGTGAGCCAATCGTCATCAGCAATGTGCCGCGACTTGTTCCAAACTGGACTGCTCCGATATGTATAGGCCGTCATGCATTTGGCGATCAGTATCGTGCTACTGATACTGTCATCAAAGGGAAAGGAAAACTTACTATGACATTTACACCCGAGAATGGAGAACCACAGGTATTTGAAGTATATAACTTTAAGGGTGACGGTGTTGCTCTGGCCATGTATAATACTGATGAGTCTATTCGCGGATTTGCGCATGCCTGTTTTAATCAGGCATTAATCAAAAAATGGCCTCTGTATCTGTCAACTAAAAATACAATTCTCAAAAAATATGATGGTCGTTTTAAAGATATCTTCCAGGAGATTTTTGAAAAAGATTATTCAGCAAAGTTCGAAGCTGCCGGAATTACTTACGAGCACAGACTGATCGACGACATGGTTGCATCAGCATTAAAATGGAATGGAAATTTTGTTTGGGCATGTAAAAATTACGACGGCGATGTCCAGTCTGACTCAATTGCTCAGGGATTTGGATCTTTAGGACTTATGACATCCGTTCTTGTAACTCCGGATGGAAAAACCCTTGAAGCTGAAGCTGCACATGGAACTGTCACACGCCACTATCGCGATCATCAAAAAGGCAAACCAACATCGACCAACCCAATCGCAAGTATTTTTGCTTGGACTCGCGGCCTTGAATTCCGCGGACGAATCGACAACAACAAAGAACTTATACGCTTTTGCTCAACACTCGAAGAAGCCTGCATCGAAACTGTTGAAAGCGGAATTATGACTAAAGATCTTGCTGTTAATATTCACGGCAATAAGGTTGAACACGGTAAACATTATGTGTATACGGAAGAATTCCTCGATGCAATTTCAGCGACGCTAAAGAAAAAGCTTTTAGTTGCAACTGTATAGTTGGAAAATTAGCTCAATCACCTTGACTGTGATTGGCTAAAATTCTTATTTTGTGCCATGCCGTTGTTGGGATCATTAATAAAACAAGGATTAATACTAAGCACTCGTGTTCGCCTGCGCCATAATAGCCCGGGGTATTATCAGCGCCGTGAACTAATTCGCTTACTTAAAAAAGCACAGGATACGTCCTTCGGAAAACATCATAGTTTTGCCTCAATATTAAATTCCGATAATCCACAGAAAGCCTTCAGCGAAACAGTACCACTAACGGATTACGATAAAATATTCGAACAATGGTGGCACCGTTGTCTTAACGAAGAAAAAGACGTTTGCTGGCCAGGCCAGATAAAATATTTCGCTCTCAGTTCAGGGACAGCAGGATCAGCCAGCAAACATATTCCCGTTACAAGGGAGATGATTCGCGCATTGCGTAAAGCCAGTATCAGACAGATTACAACTTTGGGCAGATACGACTTGCCGGCATCCGTTTTCGAAAAAGGTATCCTTTGGCTCGGCGGCAGTACAGATCTTAAAAAACAAGGTGGGTATTTCGAAGGTGATGTCAGCGGTATATCGGCTAAGCAAGTTCCCATCTGGTTTCAGCATTTTTATAAACCCGGGAAGAAAATATCGAAGGAAAAAGACTGGAACATAAAACTGGAAGAAATTACAAGACAAGCAGACAAGTGGGATATAGGTATTATCACAGGAGTTCCTGCATGGGTTCAATTACTTATTGAAAAAGTGATAGCGCATTACAAGCTTTCGAACATCCATGAAATTTGGCCTAACCTGCATGTTTATGCGCATGGCGGAGTATCTTTTGAACCATACAGAAAAAGTTTCGAAAAATTTTTTTCAAAGAAAGTTCATTTCATAGAAATGTATCCAGCTTCGGAAGGATTTATTGCATTTCAAACAAAGCCGGATGCGACTGACATGAAGCTGATTTCTGACAATGGAATTTATTATGAATTCATCCCCTTCAACGAGAAAAATTTTGACTCATCAGGCGAACTGATTTCAGGTGCAACGGCACTGAACATCGACCAGGTGGAATTAAAAACAGATTATGCTTTAGTGCTTAGCTCATGTGCGGGCGCCTGGAGGTATATCATCGGAGATGTGATTAAATTCACTGATATAAAAGTCGGGAATATCATAATTAGCGGACGCACGAAACATTTTCTAAGTTTGACTGGTGAACATCTATCAGTCGATAACATGAACAAAGCTATTGAATCTGTATCTGCTGCCCTCAACATAGAAATACCTGAATATACAGTTGCCGGAATTCCCTTCGAAGGAACATTTGCTCACGAATGGTTCATTGGCACCAGAAACGAAGTCGATGTAACAACTATAAAAAAACTCATCGATGAAAAACTTTGCGAGATTAACGATGATTATAATGTCGAGCGACAATCAGCATTGAAAGATATTATCGTACATGCACTTCCTGTAGAAAAATTTTATGACTTCATGAACAGCAAAGGCCGTATGGGTGGTCAGAATAAATTTCCGCGTGTAATGAAGGCTTCACAATATGAAGAGTGGAAATCTTTTATCAGTAAATGAATATAACCGAATGGCTTGATCCAGTTTTAAATGGAATGACGTTTGGACTCGTCCTTGCTGTTATGCTCGGGCCTGTTTTTTTTACTCTGCTTCAGACAAGTCTTCACGAAGGTTTCAAAGCCGGATTTCATCTGGCCTTCGGTGTTTTAATCAGCGACACGGTGTTGATAACAGTTTGTTATTCATTTGCCTCTCTGATAAAAGTAATCGATAATCATCATAAAGCAATGAGTTTGATTGGCGGAATTTTATTAATAAGTTTCGGCGTTTATAATTTTTTTCATAAGATTAAATTAAAAGAAGTTGATGACAACAAGAAAACTGTACATGCACATTTCGTACTGAAAGGGTTTTTGCTGAATATACTCAACCCCGCTGTTCTTTTTTTCTGGCTGGGCATCGTCGGACTAGTCAGTGTTAAAGAACACTATACAAGTGCACATGAAATTACTTTTTTCGTTGCCACACTAACAACGGTTTTCACGACAGATTTGCTTAAATGCTATATCGCACTTCGAATAAAAAGAATTCTTCGCCCGGAAGTAATGCTTTGGATAAACCGCATTACGGGAATTGTACTTATTGCATTTGGAATAAATATGATTATTAACTGAGTTAAAAATTAATATTTGACTCAGCCTTTTAATAATAATTGTTATATTTATCCACACCATCATGCGGATTATATACCTATTCATACTTATCATTGCATTTACGGCCTGTCGTAAATCAGAACTGGAACAGATTCCTTCGAACGAGCCGCCACCGGATCATACAATTTCTTCAGTTAAAATTGGAAACTACATAACACGAACTTACATTCTCACTCTTGGCCGCGAACCAGATAGTATTGAATATAATTCCGCTTTGAACAGTCTGCTTTTTGCAAATATAGACAGTACCTCACGACGAAATTTCCTCCAAAGTATTTTCACAAAACCGGATTACTTGTCACACCTTTACGTAGAAAATAATATTCGATATCTGAATAATACTGACAGTACGGAATTCGAAAACTATATTTTCCTTTTTCAATTGTACCTGAACGACACCACATATCAGTTGCAGTGGCCGTATTTACAGTATGAATCAGATAGGCTGACAGCATTAAAAAACGCCTATAGGGAATTTACTGATAGCGTCATAAATATTTCCGAGCTGCAACGAAGGATGTGCGATAACTATTTTTATGATCAGATTAACATGGGATCAGCCAACTTCGTAATCTCTTCATTTCAGAATATGTTAAACAGGAATGCCACAAACGCAGAACAACAATCGGGCATTTCTATGGTTGAGGGGAATAATGCAATTCTTTTTTTACAAGCCGGTTCTTCTAAAACGGATTATCTGAATATCATGACAGGCAACGATAATTATTTTGAAGGTCAGGTTATTCTGATGTACATAAAATATCTTAACAGAATTCCCATTACCACTGAAATGGCTAATGGCACTGCTAAATATTCATCCACCAATGACTACTCTATTGTCCAGAAGGATATTCTTTCGTCCAACGAATTTATTGGAATACAATGAAAATAAAAGCACATATACTTATTATAATTTTCATCGTTTCAGTTGCCGGCTGCACGAAAGAAAAAAAATATCAATATAATGTTAACGATGTAACTGTTGTTCAGGAAGGCGGCGAGAAAAACACGCGTAAATCAACAACTGAATTTATATCGATTGCTTATTCAGACTTATTCGGAACGAGCATTCCTCAGAGTAAACTTATTAATCTTAGTGTTGCGTACTCCTCCTTTAGCGATTTAGAAGTTATAGAAGAAAGAATTATCAGTAATTTCCTGAATGACTCTGCTGTAATTATTCCATCAGCACCTTCTGTTAATGGAGACACAACAGAATTTATCAATAACAGTTACAGGAAATTCTTCAACCGCACACCTAATGAGCTTGAAAAACATTATTGGAAGGAACTTATCCGTACCAACTCTTCTGTAACACCCGCAACAATTTACTTCGCAATGATGACATCCGATGAATACAGATTCTATTAAATCATAAATATGAAGCGCCGCGACTTTCTTAAAAAAACTGCTTATGCAACTGCCGGTGCTTTTGTTGCACCTTACATACTTCCATCAGGAAGGCTCTTCGCTGCAACAGGATTACGTCGTGTGAATCATGTCGTCTTTTGTCTCTATGCCGGTGGCGTTCGTAACCTTGAGTCGATTCATATGAACGATGGCAACCTTATGACAAACATTCTAAACGGAAATCTTCCTGTTGCTTCAGATATTGCCGGAGGAATGCAAGCTCTGCCCGCATCACCTTTACCGCAAACTTTACAGACATTCGGTACACTCTTCAAAGAATTTCGTTATTACGAAGGACCCACCGGACATTATAACGGACATACAGTTGCACTTACAGGAAATTATGTCGCTACAGATTTAAACATCCGGGAGCATCCGCGCAACCCGACAATTTTTGAGTACTACAGAAAACATAATAGTCCGCAACAAACAGCGATGAATTGCTGGTGGGTTGCTAATTCATTAGGGCCATACCCTGCACTTAACTATTCACAGTCGGGTGATTACGGTCCAATCTACGGTGCAAACTTTATTTCACCTACAAGCCTGATCAGTCCTCAGGGTTTCGATGTACTTGGAAATCCTCATGTCTTTCCAAGTCAGGAACAAGCAGCCATTAACAACATCCGCAGTTTTACCAATGGAATTTTTAATCATACTTATTCTGATGGATCTTCCGGCGTCGTCAATACGCCGGCGGATAAAGCAAGATTGCAGCAATTTATTACAGACATGTTTGCGCAGGCACAAAATTCATCCTTCCTGAACTCGTGGAATGCTGGATTATCTGTCATGAATAATGACATGTACAACATTCTTTTCGCAAATGAAATCATCAAGACATTCACGCCTGAATTACTCGTCGTTAATATGCAGGATGTAGACGTTTGTCATTTCAACTATACTAACTATGCGAACAATCTGCGCAAGGCAGATTATGCCGTGGCTCAATTATGGAATACTATTCAGTCAACGCCGGGAATGGCGAATGATACGGTATTGATTGTTGCTCCTGAGCATGGAAGAAATTTTTATGGCAATACATCTGTTGATTCATTCGGAAGAAGAGCGTTAGATCATACCGCTCCGAACGATCCGGGTTTTACAGGGGATCCGAATTTACAGATGGCAAGAGAAATATTTTGTCTCGTAGTCGGTCCGCCTAACGTTGTCGTTCAAAATCAAGTAATAAATACAATTATGGGTGAGAGCACAGAAATCGTTCCCGCCATTGCAAATCTGCTGGGCTTTGACAGTGGTATACCATCAGGAAATATAAAAGACTGGTCGCTTTGTCAGATGCAGGCCGCATTCATATGAGAAAAAAAATATTATCCGGAATTTATTTATTATTCATCATTACTGCAATATTCCAGGCTTGTAAGAAAGATGATAATGCTCCGGAGAATCCGTATGACAATATTGACAGGACGATAACAATTAATCAACCTACTGATCCTGACCCGAACACTATTGCGGGTCTGCATAAAAATATTTTTTTCCCAAAGTGCGCAAATCCCGGATGTCATGATGGAACTTTCGAGCCTGATTACAGAACGATAGAGTCTACTTTTTACACACTGGTTTATCAACCAGTCAATCTTGTCACACTCGACTCCGCCAAAATATTTACACTGAGAGTTATCCCACATAACACATCCGATTCATGGCTCATCGAAAGGCTTACAACTTCGACTTCTGATTACATGCCTTCAAATAGTGTTCGACTTAGTACAGCAGAAATTGATCATGTAAAAAACTGGATCAATGCAGGATGCCCGGATATTAACGGAGTGCTTCCTGTCAAACCTAATCTTCAACCCAATGTTGTCGGATACGTAGCAATCGATGCATCAAATAACAGAATTGACACAAACAGAGTTAATGGATTTCCATTGAACCCATTTATTGTACAGGCAGGATCAACGATGACGATACTATTTGTCGCTACGGACACAGCTGATGGAGCTGATGCAACAGATCCATCTATGTTTACAAAAAAAGAAATTCATTTTTCACTCGACAAAAACAATTTCACCGGATCGCCCTCGATTCCCGCACTTTTATATATAGCGCAATTCAATGCCTGGGCCGTTTCTGTTCCGGTAAGCACATGGCCGACAGGAACAACAGTTTACTTCAGAATTTATGTGAATGATGGTCATCATACAAGCGATTCCGTTTTCCCCAGGTATGAATCCAATGATTATTACAAAACACTTTATGCATTCTATGTTCAGTAAGCGATTATATTTCTGTTTAGCTCTTCTTTTCTCCGTCGCAGGATGTAAAAAAGACGACATTGAGTTTCCGATAGAACCATCCATAGAGATAGTTTCCATTTCGCCTCTATCTGCACATCAATATTCAGATCCTGTTATCATCACAATTAAATATAATGATGGTGATGGAGATCTTGGAGAGAATAAAGATGGAGTTAAAAATTGTTTTGTTACCGACAACCGCCTTGGAATTACCTATGAATTCAGAATTAAACAACTGGCTCCTGATGGCGCATCGATTCCGATTTCAGGAAAACTAAATATCGATATTGGATCACAGATCATTACAGACAGCACTGTTCAGCAAAGCGTTAATTATTCTTTGTATGTTGTTGACAGAGCCGGACACAAGAGTAATTCTGCAACAACTCAAACCATTGTAATTCAACGGTAATAAAAAATTCTTGTAATTAAATAAATAGTTATTACTTTTAAAAACTTAATTTATTTTTTTGACGGTCACTTTTTAATGGCAGAACCGGGAGAACATTTTCATTAAAGTGAATTTTTTAAGTGATCGAGTTAGAAGTTTATTTTTAAACAGTATAATAAGGCAAACCAATAAAAATCACACTATGAAAAAAACAACACACCTTTTATCCGCATTGACATTATTTGTATTATTATTTATCAATACAAATGTCACAAACGCGCAAACGAGCCCTTCTCACATTTACCACGTTAACACTTGGTATATGGTAACTGGCCTTGATAGCATGGCGAGAGCCGAGCGAGATGTCGTACTTAAAGAGTATCTCACGAAAGTCACGATGAAAAACGAGTTAGTCATTCACCAGACAATGATGACACACTTTTTCACAGAAGACAGCCGTGAATTTGTAACTATCACCGAATACGCAAATTTTGGTGATATCGAAAAGGCATTTGATCGTGATGGACAACTTGAAAAACAAGCATGGCCTGATGAGCAAAAGCGTAAAGATTTTATGAAAAAAATGAACAGTTACTTTACGTATCATAAGGATGCAATCTATCATGGAATGCCATCTTTGATGAAGTAATTTTTACTAAAGCTCTGTAAAGGAATAAATCTATTTATTCCTTTACAGAGCTTTTTTTAATTATTTTTTTCTGAATACAATTAGCACGTTTTCAAAAGCAGATATAAAATAAAATCTGCGACTAAATCAATAGAGGACCTTTTATCATCTATTATTTTTTTTAATAATTTGCTCTCCCTGAAAATTATCTAACACACATTCAATTGGAAGGATCGGATTATTATAATTCTTTACGATGCCCGGCTTAGTTGATCCTTTAATATTTGGTCTAACGACGAAATTGCAAGTACATCCTCCTCTATCATTAAATTAAATTTCCCAACTTTTTGTTAAACAATAAGTTTTTCAAAGTCCATACTAATTTTTGGACAAAATTCTAAAATTGAATCTTACAGAAGAACTGCGGAAAATGTGGATTTTATATTGGGGAAATAGAGGAATGAAAAAAAGAAATGTTGTAGGTGAAAGTTTTAGTCTGAGTTTCAGTAGCAGAGTGAGTGAACAGACAGATTCTGCTCACCCACTCTGTTCACTCACTCTGTGTTCGTGCACGCTACAGGACTCG
>JANPNV010000089.1:0-17408 GCA_031427625.1 Bacteroidota bacterium | reverse complement strand
ACTTTGAATATTTGCAACCCCTACTTTATAACCTATAGAGTCAAAAATTGCCATTGCCTGCTGCCAGTAATTTATAGCGTCGAAGTATGTAGATTTATTAAAGTAAACATTACCTATATTTTTTATTGCTGTTCCTTCTCCTTTTCTGTATTTAATTTTCACAGCAAGATTTCTTGCATCCGTATAAAAGTGGATAGCGCTTTGAGTAGATTTATTTACATACTTACGTCCCAGTTCAATCAGTAAATCAACTTTTACAGAATCCTCACTACTGGCTTCTATTTTTTTTGTCAAACTGTCAATTTGAGAATCCTGGGCAAATATGTTACTGCAAAAAATAGATAAAAGAAAAATATATAAATATCGGAACATATAGTTTTTATTATGATGGCTAAAATACTAAAATTGATCTATTAAAAGACTTCAAAAATTATAAATTACCCCTTGACGAATTCATCAAAACCAATTTTTGAGCGATCCGGAAAAATAGTAAAAATTGCCATTCACGACTATGTCAGTATTTATACTTAAAGACAATATGTAGCCAGATTATGCGTGCATACCTGAATGCAAGTGGAAGAATTATAAGTGAAGAAACCACCATGGTAATTAATAATTCAACTACATGATTAAATATATCTCCAACGATTAAATAAAAGAGCGTTGCTAAAAGTAAATTAAAAAAGACTGTAAGCGGATAACTTACAATGGCAGCACCGAAATAGAATCCAGGTTCGGGACGAAATGACTGACCACAAACTTCGCAGGTATTGAACATTTCTCCTACTTCCTTAATATTGTATGAGACTGGATGAATAAACACCATACCCTTTCTGCATACGGGGCACTTCATTGAGGCTATTGAACTTATCAAGTTTAGCACACTTTCAAAATAAATTATTCTGATTTTCTTATCACGATAAAGAAAAATTGGGAAAAATAATTTATCGGTTTGATTCTACTTAACTCAAAATTTAAACGACTTAAAAATTTGAAGCCGGGAACCTTCTGAAGGAAATACCAATGAAATAGATTAGTGCCACTGGTAGTAACGATTTCTATTGATGGATCTTTAAATAAAGACATCGCGCGGAATGATGGATATTTAAGATGATCTTTTAATTCTCCATCAATTTTTCTTCGATGTAATTTATAAGAAAGCCATGTTAAAAAAAAAGAATAAGATAATACATTGGGAAGAGTAATGAGTGCTATTCCGCCGGGACTAAGATTTCTTTTAATGTAGTTAATTACCTTCTGAGGGTTTTGCGTATGTTCAATAACTTCTGTACACAAAATAAAATCGAATTGTTCATCAGGCAGTTCTTCCGCATTGATGTTTTCATATTTCACTTTTCCTGCCTTCACATCGCTTTTAAAAAATTCATTCGCCCGCTTAAGAAGAGGCGTGTCAATATCAATTCCCCTGACACTTTTAAAACCCATATCGGAAAGGAGTTTAGAATAAAACCCGCAGTTACATCCAATGTCAAGTGCTTTCTCAAATTTCTTAATGGTTTTATCGGCAATAAGCTTCTTCATCAGGTCATAAAAAAGATTAATCCTGAGTCTGTGCATATACCTTGAAGTGGGATCGATGTACTGGTATACTTCATCGAGAAGATCCTGAACCTGATCTTTATGGCAATCGTAATTTTTCTGATAAACTGAACTAATATTGCTTTCAGCGAGTGGTAATTGATTCATTCGGGGTAATAAATTGGGGTTGGGAAATTAAAGACCCCAAATATAATATAATTAGAAAAAGAGAAAATCCGGATTATCTAGTGATCGTTGCCTTTGTTAACCTTCATCCACTCATCAACAGAAAATTTTCCTGAACCAAAAATCAGAAAAAAGATCAGCAATGCCAGTACGACAATTGATAAACTTAGTTCAGACTCAATGCTATAAAATCCTTTGGGAGCATTTATGAATAAAATTGCTCCGGCGAGGATGGGAATTTGAAAAAGTATTGCAAGGCGTGTTACTAAACCCATTGTGATAAGAATGCCTCCCAGAAGGTGTGCACTTGCAACGAGGTGAACCAATACTACTGCATAAAGTTCGACTGCACTGTTAGTAATCATTGTCAACAATGCATCCCTATTCATAATAAATAATAATCCTTTAATGAATATGGTTAGCCCTAGAGCTATACGAAGGAATGCCAACCATTTCGCCTGGTGACTTTCCGACCAATTATCAATACGTTGAACATAATTCATGGCTTTAAATTTTATACAAAATATTGAAAAATTCATCATTTCTACAATGATTAATATCATTATTAAAGAAAAGAACGACTTCTTCTCAAAAATTATCGCAAATAGGGAAATTATCCAGGATCAGATGGGTTTATTGTTGCCGGCCGAGTATGCAAAATCTAGTTTATCCTTTTTCTTTGTTTTGAAAAAAAGCAAGCGTGCATTAGCCACTATAAATCGATGACTGACCATAAAAGATATAAAAAAATAAAAAAATCGATAAGACACTTTATCGTCAAAAAGGGTTGGGTAACCTTTAAAAAATAACCATTTCGCGCTTTTATTAATAAATCTTTTATCAAAATTACTTTGGATGATGGTGCATTTTTCTATTTTTGTTTTTAAGACTTTAGAACAAACTGATGTATTATTTCTACTCGACTTTAAATAAGTACCACTCAATTTTTCAGAAAGGCGGAAACGCCGTTCTGTGGCCAAGTCTACGCATTCATAAAAAAATACTTCGCGCTTTTTTTTTCCTGCTGATAATTTTTACCAAGTCTGAAGGCACTTTTGCCTCACACAGTATGGGGGCAGATATGACCTACCAATGCCTTGGAGGTAATACTTATAAGATTCGTCTTTCTTTTTATCGTGACTGTTTTGGAATTCCCGCTTCACCATATGCTGTAGTTGATTTACACTCAACCAATTGCAATATTGACACCTTTGTCATTCTAGATCCAATTCCGGGAACAGGACAAGAAATTACTCCTTTATGTCCAAGCGCTACTTCAACATGTAATGGCGGAACGTTTACAGGAATTCAGGAATGGGTTTATGAGGGAGTCTTTACCTTCCCTGCACAGTGTACTGATTGGAATCTGACATATTCCTTCTGTTGTCGCAATGCAGCTATTACTACCATTGTCAACCCCGACTGGGAGGATATAAATATATTTTCAACGTTAAATAATACTATTTGTAACAACTCTCCAACATTCACCAACAAACCAGTTCCATTTGTATGTATGGGACAACAGTTTTGTTTTAATCACGGTGCATTTGATGCAGATGGCGACTCTCTTGCCTACACTCTTATTAATCCAAAAGGTAATTTTGGTATGCCTGTTCAATATTATCCAGGTTATAGTCCTTTGCAGCCACTGAATTCTGTTCCTGCTATGACATTTGATTATCAGACAGGAGATTTTTGCATTACTCCTCAATCGCTTGAAGTAACAGTAATGGCTGTAGTTGTGAGTGAATACAGAAACGGCATTCTAATTGGCAATGTTGAAAGAGATATTCAGATAACTGTCATAAACTGTAACAACATTTTGCCTGATCTAACCGGTATAAATGGTACAAATAATTTTACAGCCACTATTTGCGCCGATGTTCCATATTGCTTTAATGTATTCTCCAACGATGTTGATCCCGGACAAACAGTAACGGTAACATGGGATCAAGGAATTCCGGCTGGTAGTCTGAATACTGTTGGTGCTCCGCATCCAAATGGAACTTTCTGTTGGACTCCAACTCAGGCCGATGCTGGTGGAACACCTCATTGTTTTACCGCTACTGTAACCGACAATGCTTGTCCGTTTTTCGGTTCACAAACATTTTCATATTGTCTAACGGTGTTAAATGCGCAAGTGAATGCAGGTCCTGATCTTTCCGTTAATTGCGCCGGTCTCGTTAACTTAAGTGCTGCGGGAAGTACAGCTTATGGAAACCTTACTTACCAATGGAATAATGGTTCGACCTCAGCAAACCAGAATGTAGGGCCCGGAACATACATAGTAACGGCGTCTAATGGAGGATGCACTGCATCTGATACTGTTCTGGTTTCACCAACAACTGGACCACTGGCAGCCTTTAATGCTCCTCCTGTCTGTGTTGGTTCGGCTGTTTCATTTACAGACATGAGTTCGATAGCATCCGGAAATATTACTTCCTGGAGTTGGAACTTTGGTGATGGAGCAACATCCAGCAGTCAGAATCCGACACATCTATATTCTGGCCCGGGTTCATTTACAGCCAGTCTTATTGTTACATCCAGTGTAAATTGTTCTGATACCGTCATTCAAACAGTTGTTGTCAATCCAATTCCTGTTCCTGCATTTAATTTTAACAATGCCTGCTTAGGAACATCTATCTCCTTTGCTAATTCAAGTACACCTGCCACTGTCGGATCTTTCTGGAATTTCGGAAATGGCACAACTTCTACTGCTGCTTCTCCATTAGTTACTTATTCCAATCCCGGAGCTTATAATGTATCGCTTGTAATTACCGATGCAATCGGATGCTCCAATTCAATACAGCAAGTTCTAAATGTTTATGCGCCGCCACAACCTGCTTTTTCTCAAGCAATTTTAAATCCTTGTCCGGGCGATCATGTTTATTTCACTGATAATTCTTTACAAAATATTGTTTCGTGGAGCTGGAACTTCGGAAACGGACAAACATCAAACAACCAAAATCCTGATATTACTTTTGCACCGGGAAATTATTCTACTCAGCTAATTGTTACAGATGCGAATGGTTGTACGGCCACGATTGCACAACCAGTAAATGTTAACCCTGCATTTGTTGCAGGTATCGGACCGCCACAAAGTATTTGTCCTGGCGGGTCAACTACACTTACTGCATCGGGCGGCGTATCATATGCATGGAACAATGGGCTTTCCGGTTCGTCTATAACAGTAAACCCAACATCATCTTCCCAATATGTTGTAAGTGTTACAGATGCTAATGGATGTATTGCAACCGCTCAAGTTGCTGTAACAATTTATGCTCCGTCGCCTGTAAATGCCGGCAATGATAAAGCTATTTGTCTTGGCGTATCTACGCAATTAACCGCAAGTGGAGTCAACAGCTATCAATGGTCGAATGGATCAAACACACAAGGCATATTAGTTACTCCATCATCAACGACTGACTATATAGTAACAGGAACAGATAATAATGGATGTACATCATCAGACACCGTACAAGTATCTGTCAACCCTAATCTTGTTGTAACAATTCCTGACAGGTTAATTTGTCCGGGCGGTACTGCAATTCTTGATGCCGGATATCCGGGCTCATCCTTTGCATGGTCAACAGGACAACAATCACAAACTATTTCTACGTCGCTTTCGGGTAATTACACGGTCATGGTAACTGATGCAAATGGTTGTACAGGAACAGCTGCTACAACAGTAACCATGGGTGGTGGCGGATTATATAACAATCCTACGACAGTAGGAACATGCGACGGGCATTATGCAACATTGGATGCAGGAAATCCGGGAAATCATTTTTCATGGTCTAGTGGTGATACAACTCAGGATATCAGAGTTGTTAATGCCGGAAATTATTCAGTTACTGTTACTGATGCAGATGGGTGTACTACATCATTCACGTCTACATTAATTGTAAATCCGATCCCTACTGTAACCTATAACCATCCACCTATTTGCGCATACGATACTGTTACATTTACTGCAATCACTTCAATTTCATCCGGAACTATTTCCCATTATTTATGGTATTTTGGTGATGGAGGTGTTTCATATCAGGTCAGTCCTACACATTATTATGGTGCCCCAGGTGGATATTCTCTCAAGCTAACGGTGACATCAGATAGCGGATGTATTGCCAACTACACAACTATTACTACTGTTAATTCTATTCCTGCCGCTGCCTTTAATTCAGTCCCTGTTTGTTATGGTAATGCTACACAGTTTTCTGACTTAAGCATTGCTGCCAACGACACAATAAATTCATGGCAATGGAATTTTGGAGATGGCACTGTTGGAAATACTAATAATCCAAGTCACCAATATTCGGTTGATGGAAATTTCCCTGTGCAATTAATTGTAAGTACCAATAACGGATGTTACGATACTATTACGAGTGTTGCCACGGTGCATCCATTACCTGTCGTTAATGCAGGACGCGATTCAACGATTTGTTCGGGCAACAATATTTTACTTGGGTCGCAACCACAAAACAATATTTATTATCAGTGGACGCCGGGAACAAATTTAAACCATACAAATCTCGCTACCGCTAATTTCTCAGGATATAATAATTCTCATATTAGTCAGCAATATACTTATCAGGTAACTGCAACTAATCAATACGGCTGCTCAACCAGTGATGAAGTTACTGTAAATGTCCTTCCAGTACCGGAGTTGACCTTCCAGACTCCGAATGCACAATGTCTGGATGGAAACTCATTTAACTTTTTGCCGTCAGGTTATGTAGATATAAATTCAACGATCCTGTGGACTTTTACGAATGATGCAAATCCATCCACTTCGTATTCATTTATCCCCCCTCCTGTTTCTTATTCAACCACAGGAAATCATCCTGTCGTATTGTACTACTCTTATGGTCAATGTCCGGGCAAACCAGTTATTGATACAGCTATCGTATGGCAAAATCCTCAATCAGGATTTTTACCTACCTCTTATGAAGGTTGTGCACCGCTAACAGTTACATTCTATAATGCTTATCCGCAGAATGCAAATAATTATACATGGACTATTGATGGCAATTCCACACATGAGATAAGTCCGGCACATACTTTTGATACTCCCGGAAGTTATAGAGTAAGACTTGATGTTATGAATGAACATGGATGTTCAGCTGATCCGTTTATAATTCCTATCAATATCTATAATATACCTACGGCAGCTTTCACTAACACTCCTGAATATGGAAGGATGTACGAATCACTAATTGAATTCCAAAATAATTCAGTAGGAGCAGTTCAATATGATTGGAATTTCGGCGATGGAAATACTGCAGATTTTTTTGATGGAAATCATATTTATGGCGATACAGGTTCATTTGTAATAGCACTTATCGTAACTTCCAATCATGGATGTATGGATACAGCTTATGGCAGAGTAAGAATTGAAGACGGTTTTTCCTTCTACGTACCAAATGCCTTTACGCCCAATGATGATGGAGTGAATGATTCCTTTCAGGGCTACGGAACATTTATTCATGCTTATGAAATGTGGATTTATGATCGCTGGGGAAAAATAATCTATCATACAGAAGATTATAACAAGCCATGGGACGGCCGAATGCATTCTATTGTGCAAAATGACACCTATGTTTACAGGATACGAGTAACCGATACTCACGAGAAAGATCATATTTATATCGGATCCGTATCGCTTGTTAAATAATAAGTTTACGGCAGAACTATTTTAATCACTTTTTATTTTTTGATTTAATCCTATCAGAAACCCATATCGGTTTCTGATACAGCTTTATCTAATTCCTGATTTAGGAACGTCCCTTCCAAAAACATTGAAATTCAGAACTAATTTTTTTCTGATTAAAAGCGAATGCCAATCGATAAAAATTAAAATAAAAACAAACAATACACCAAGGATAAGGCCTGATATACTTTTCCAGGATATAAAACCACTAACAAGTGCGGAAGTATTATCTGCTGCATACTTCCCAAGCATAACAGCAACCATATCGCTTATTAATTTGCCGAAAATAAAAGGTGGAATAATAAATGCTGATTTTATCCGCGCCATACCACCAGCAATAAATAAGGGAGTAGTAGGAAGAGGCATGAGTGAATACACAAAAATAAATAACTGACCTTTCAATCCTCTTTCATTCATTTTATTTCCGAGAAATTGAATATCTAAATTCTTAACCTCGCTGAATACCTTGGCAGAAAAAAATTGAATATATAAGGTAAGTATAAACCGACCAAGCACAGAGCCTGCAACGCCTATAAACAGGACTAACCAGATATCAAGATTAAATCTAATCTGAAGAAAAATCATTATAGTAAAAGCAGGAGGTAATGGCAGTGGAAATACATCAACAAGTAAAGCACCGATAAAAACCAAAAAATATTGCCACCACATAATTATAGAACCTTCATAATGCCTGTTTTTCTCAATGGTTCAAAGATAGGTAAGTAAACGAAAAATAAACAGCTAATTACATTGATTATAATACCCTTGTAAATTTCCGACAATTCTTATACACACATTTATATAGGTGAAAATTTATCACCTATATAAATTACGTTATATTCACTCAATATGTTTTCTTAAAGTTTAAGATAAGGCATACTACACACCTATTCAAATCAGGTCTTAGTACCCTTACCCCTTAATAAAGTAATCAGCATTTCGTTTAAGATAATTGATTACTGCTTTAATTTCAGAATAAGAATAGATGCTACCGAGAGATTCTTTGAGAGTAGAAAGATTTTGATCTCCATGTTCGCCAATTGATTTAGTAATAACATCCAGTTTTTCACGGGAGACAAATTTTAATACATTTAATTTTCCTGTCATTATAAAATGAAGAAGATGATCGGTTACAGTTCCTTCGGTTAATCTTCTTTGTTTTGCAATTTCATGAATGGGAACACCTTCAGAAAATAGTTCAAATGATTTCATCTTTGTATCACTTGTGGAAATGCTTTTGTCAATGCTTTTTACTGATGAATTCAAACTAACCTTTTCTCCCATTCTAGTCGTATTGTTATTTTTCGAGCAGAATTCGTTAACGTTTGACAAAAACTCTTTTCCGTATTTCGCAATTTTAACGCTTCCGAATCCAGATATGTGCGTCAGATCTTCAATTTTTAATGGCAGGTACGTTGATAATTCAATAAGCGTGTTATCATTAAAAATAATGTAAGGTGGAACATTTTCCTGTTGAGCGATTGTTAAACGTAATTTTTTAAGTTCATCGAAAAGCTCTTGAATATAATTTCCTCTTTCTCCTGACGGAGCATATTTTTTTCTTCTTTCCGTTTTTGCTACTTTTTTCTTTTCAGCTTCTACAAACATCACTATTCCATTATTATATAAAACATCCTTTCCTTTTTCCGTAATTTTCAAAATGGAATATTCGCCATGCTGTTGCAAATAACCATTATCCATCATTTGTCTGAAATACAATCTCCATTCATCTGCGGAATGTTCTCTGCCTTTTCCAAATGTTGGAAGTAAACGATGGTGTTCATAAATCTTCTGCGATTCAGAACCCTTTAAAAAATTAATAACATAACCCACTCCATATTTTTGCTGTAGACGCATCACAGCAGATAGCGCCATTTGTGCTATAATTGTTCCATCGAAACGATTTTCAACCTTTTTACCTAGGCAAATATCACAGTTCCCGCAAGGAGCATTGTATAATTCATCAAAATAATTGAGAAGATATTTTCTTCTGCATAGATATGATGAACAGAAATCTGCCATCTTGTTAAGCTTGCTTATCCCGATTTTTGTTTGCTCTACATTTCCTTCAACTGACACAAAGCTTTTCAACTTTATAAGATCGGCAACACTATAAAATAATAATGCCTGAGAAGGAAGACCATCTCGTCCTGCACGTCCGGTCTCCTGATAATAACTTTCAATGTTTTTCGGGATACAAGTATGTATTACAAAACGAACATTTGGCTTGTCGATACCCATTCCAAATGCAATGGTCGCCACCATAATCTGAACTTCATCCTTTTTGAATTGTTCCTGACGAAGTGACCTGGTTTTAGAATCCAATCCTGCATGATAAGAAAGAGCATTAATACCTTTGTCCTTTAACTTTGAAGTGAGCTCCTCTGTATTGCTTCGGGACAAACAATAAATTATTCCGGATTCGTCTTTATGAGCAGACAGAAAATCCAGTATTCTATTAAAATGATCCTCTTTACCTTCAATAAGGTAGCGAATATTGCTTCTGTTAAAACTTGATATAAAAACCTTTGGTGCACTGAGATTAAGCTTTTGAACAATATCTTTCCGTGTAACATTATCAGCTGTGGCCGTTAATGCGATTACAGGGACATTTGGGAAATTATTTTTAAGTCTTGAAAGAAGAAGATAATCCGGACGAAAATCATGTCCCCAGTGTGAAATACAATGAGCTTCATCAATAGCAAACAAAGTGACATTTATTGTTTTAAGCAAATCAATAAAACCGTTTACGGCAAGACGTTCCGGAGCGATATAAAGAAGTTTTATTACACCATTTTTCAGATCCACCAAAAGCTGATTTTGAGAATTTATGTCCATTGATGAATTCAGAAATGCGGCATTAATTCCATTTTGACGGAGCGCATCAACCTGATCTTTCATCAGTGCTATCAATGGAGAAATGATGATTGTTGTTCCTTTGAAGATCAGTGCAGGAATCTGATAGCAAACAGACTTCCCTCCTCCTGTTGGCATTAGAACTAGACAATCTCTTCCTGAAATTACCTCATCGATAATTTCCTGTTGATCTAGTCTGAAATTTTCGAAACCAAAATATTTATTAAGAATTGTTATTGCATTCATCGGCACAAAATACCGGTTTTTAAGAGCAATATTACAAGTAATTCCACATTCTTGCATTTATTAAACAAAAAAAAATCCCGCTGATGCAGGATTCCTTTTAATAAAATTTTAATCCGAGGTTAATTTTTAGCAAACATTTTCTTTACAATATTTTCACCATTGTAAATATTACAATAATAAATTCCTTCTTTTAAAGCGGAAATATTTATTTGAAAGTTTTTCCCTGGGGTTGAAAACTTATCAGATAAAATCAGGCGACCTGATACATCATAAATATTTATTGAAGTATTTACTCCTGTCATTTCATTAAAATGAATGTTGAATAGATCAGACACTGGATTCGGATAAACGAAAACCGACTGACTTAAATCGATATTCTTAACTCCGAGGGTTAACGCTGACTTAAGTACAATGTTGTCCAGATAAAGAACACTACCTGCAGACGATTGTGTGTATGGCCAGCTTGAAGAATTTACATCAATACGCATAGTATCATGAGCGGAAGAAGAATTGATAGGAATTTCGAAATATGTATAGTTAGCTGCCGCCGGAAGTTGAATTCCGTATCCGGAAATCCAATTTCCATTATTTGTTAATGATATACTAATATTAGCTGAATCAGTTGATGATGTAATATATTTATAATAACCAACCAACGTATCGGCAGTTTGCGAAAATGGCATTCCACCAGTAGCAGGACCGTTATTTGAATATATCCCATTCGTAATACTTCCTGAACCAATATTTCCATTACCATAATCAACAGTAGTCAACTTGATCGCATAATTTCCCTGGTAGCTGTCATTAGTTTTTGTAACGTCCCCATTAGCCGACCAGCTTAAAGTCTGATCGAAAGATTCATTTATCCATGCATCAAATGAACTTCCCGGAATGGCAACTGTAGGTCCTGTAAATCCAAGGCCATCCAATTCCATCCAGCTTCCGGCTTCCACTCCTACATTGTCAATCAGATTACTACAAGCCGCAGCAATAATTACAGTATCAGGAGTTGAAGAAAGTGATAAGGGGAATGAGAATGGTATGAATGTATTTTGTGAACCCGAACCCTTTATTTTGAAAACGTCCATGCTTATAACATTTCCACCGCTTTTAAATATTACGAGGATTATTGCTGTATCATTCTGAGGCAGATTATATCTATAATAACCAGCAATAGCTGTTGGCTGCTGCGAACAGGGAACACCGCCTGTGGCACTCCCCGGATCACCATTGGCAATATATGCCTGTGCTGTGTCGTTTCCGATGACCATAGTTTCCATTCGAACGGCAGAACCGGTCAAACCGTTTACCTCAGTCACAGGAACAATACCTAATTTACTTATGGCCTCTTGATTTCCTGTTGACCAGCCAATAGGCTCACTGTATGAAGTGGAATTCCATGCTTCAAATGTTCCATTCAATACCTGTGCATTGATTATTGAATGAATAAATGAAAATGTAAATACAAGTAGTAATAATTTTTTCATATTTTTTTAATTAATTTTTTTTTCAGTTTAGTAAATAAATATTCTTAAGGTGATACCTGTTTTCACTATTAAAGTTCAAAACCATCACTAATAAATTTTTTACGAAAACAGTAAGAACACAATTAAAAATTTATTTCATAAGGTGGAAACATTCATGTAAACCAATACTGCACATATAAAGTGCTAAAACCAGTCATAATAAAACTGTAAGAAACAAGGATAGATTCTTACCCTATTTTTTAAGCTCTTGATAGAACGATTATTTTTCAAGAATAAGGATTACTTCTCCTTTTACCCAATATTACACCCTCTTTACCCTTTTTTATTGGAGTTTTTTCATGCTTGGGTTAGTTTGAAGTTCAACTAAAACTTAGCGATTTGAAACATATCGTACAATTTACATTTATCACGCTGCTTATTTCGGGCAATGCATTTTCTCAATTCAAATATGTAAAAGACTGGGACCATCGTTATGGTGGAAATGCAGATGATAAACTGGAAACATTTCATCAGACCTCAGATAAAGGTTTTATTCTAGGCGGAACATCTTATTCAGACTCTTCCGGCGACAAGAACGATTACAACCGTGGTGGATCAGATTATTGGGTAGTTAAGACTGACTCTGTAGGTGTAATGCAATGGAATAAAACATTCGGCGGTCCTCACTTCGACGACTTAAAAGAAGTAATTGAAACATCAGATGGAGGATTTGTTCTAGGCGGATCTTCCAGATCGGGAATTGGAGGAGACAAAACTGAACCAAACTGGGATGCAAGTTCATCAACTCCAACTCATGATTACTGGATAGTAAAAACGGATCCTCTTGGGAATAAACTATGGGATAAACGCTTTGGAGGAATTTATGAAGATGTGTTCACCTGCATCCGACAGACGAAGGACAATGGATTTATTATAGGTGGATATTCCGATGGTAATGCAACAGGCGATAGAACAGAGAACTCCCGTGGCGGTCCTGATTTCTGGATAATAAAAACAGATGAATCCGGAACAAAACAGTGGGATAAAAGATTTGGTGGAAACAGAAATGATCAGTTATGGGCTATGCAGCAGTCAACCGATGGAGGATATATTCTCGGTGGATTTTCGTGGTCGGATTCAACCGGTGATAAAACTGTAAATAACTGGGGACTTGTAAACTACTGTGATTATTGGGTTGTAAAAATCGATTCTCTTGGTAATAAACAATGGGACAATCATTATGGTGGCATTAATAATGAATACCTGAACTCTATAGAACAAACAAGAGATGGCGGATATATAATGGGAGGTCCTTCATGGTCTGATTCTACAGCAGATAAAACATCTCACAACCGAGGACCTTCAAATACATCAGATTATTGGATTGTCAAAACCAATTCAAACGGAATATTACAATGGGAAAATAGTTTTGGCGGTATTAATCACGAAGATGAGTATGGAAATACAATACAGACCAATGATGACGGATATTTAGTTTCCGGCACGTCATATTCTCAGATAAGTGGAAATAAAACAGAGCAGAATATGGGTCAGGAACAAACATGGGTCGTAAAGACTGATCTTTTCGGAAATATTTTATGGGATAAAACTATTTTTACAAGTGGACATGATGAAAAAGGTCTTGCTATACAAACAGCTGATGGTGGCTATGCCATTGCCAATTATACAAATGGCGGTGTCGGCGGTTATAAGTCAGAAAACAATTGGGATGCTACGAATCTTTCCTATGATTACTGGCTCGTAAAATTTATTGACAGCACGCTTATACATCCTTTAGCAAATTTTTTCACAATCGACAGAAGTGTTTGTCCTAATTCATGTATAAATTATATGAACCTGTCACAGAATGCTACTTCTTATCAATGGATATTCGATGGAGCTGTACCTTCATCAAGCACCGATGCGAGTCCGCAGAATATCTGTTATAATACACCAGGCGTTTATGATGTTACGCTTATATCAATGAAAGGCAATGAAACTAATACAAAAACATTTCACAGTTACATACAGGTGTTTCAGCCGCTGCATATTCTCACAGTCGTACAAAGCAATGACACACTATATGCACCTGACGTATTCTCATCCTATCAATGGTACATGAACGGACAACCGGTACAGGGCGGGAATGATTTCTTCCTTGTAATAAATCATGGCGCCATCTATAATGTATATGCAACTGATGCCAATGGTTGTAACACTAGCTCAGAGATAAACGCGACGATATCATCAATTGATAACATTAATTCGGGAAATCAACTTATTTCAATTTTCCCAAATCCGGCCAGTGAGACATTCAGTATCAGTTATACAAAATCAAAAGCGACCGAACTAAAAATAACGCTGGTAAATTCGCTAGGTCAGGAAGTTTATAACAAAGAAATAAATTTATTACACGGATCTAATAATATTGAAATTCCTATTCAGTCATTCCCTAATGGAATTTACTATTTGAATTTATCTGACAATGATAGAACTATAAAAAAACCAGTTACTATCATACATTAGACAGCCAAAGAAACGTAATTTTTTATCCACCTCGGGAGTGAAGCCTTCCGGGGTGTTTTTTTTATTCTAACATAACATTAATTAAAAATGTCTTCTATTACTTTATAGGAAATATTCTCATGAAAGTATAGAAGATCTTTTTCAAGAAACTTTTTTGGCTTCATTAAAATCGATTAAAACTTTTATTAAATAAGCAATCATAAAATCTGGCAGTCTTCTATTGATAATTATACTGCAAATGATTTCTACAGAACAGGAATAAAAAAATAGTCTGATCGACAGCAATCTCATAGAATAATTATTCGACGATTATGGGGGCCAGGATTCTGATGAAATCCCGAAGTCATGGGGTGAAGAATCAGGAAACCCGCTCGATGAAGAAATATCTCAAAATTCATTTTCAAAATCAAAACCACCATTACCTTCCAACTCGAATTCCACGAAATCTTTTGCCGAAAAAACAAAAAAATCCATTCAATTAAGTAAAAAATTTGCCTGAACCGGACAATCATAAAGATTAAAAATGCCCGTTCAGCTTGAATTTATTCCCATTGAGCAAATTCATATCCAAATCACCTTAAAATCGACTATTTTTGGATATTATTGTAGAGTACGATCCCAAATCGCACTTTTAGCAAGGATATAATCCAAACAAATTCGATAACAATTTAAAAATTCGTTTTTTTATCATATCGTATTAATTATTCTTTCAATACAAAAAGCAAAAACTATCAGTGAAAAAATACATAATTATCTTTTCATCAGGCATACTAATTTTTCTGAATGCCTGCAGGCATGACTCAGACCTTGCTTCTCTTCCACAGATTTCTTTCGCAAACAACATTCAACCAATCATAGCAAGCAATTGCACGCAAAGAGGATGTCATAATTCTCAGGGAGATAGCAGATTTCCATTAGTTACATATGATGATGTTATTTCAAATGGAAAAATTTCTGCTGGTAATGCTCATGGAAGCACATTGTACAATTCCATAAGTAATCATGGAACAGCTAGATTGATGCCACCGGCCCCACTCCCTACCTTATCAGAAGATCAGATCAAATTAATTTTCATCTGGATTGAGCAAGGAGCAAAAAACAATTAATCACATGAAGAATATTATTTTAGTTTGTAGTCTATTACTATCAATAAGCGGATGTTATTACGACAACAATGTAGAAATACATCCCGGTTCACAACCATGTGATACAACGGGCACAATATCCTTTGCCAACGACATTCTGCCGATCATGCTTCACAGCTGCGGTAGTCAGGATCTTGCATGCCACAAAACAGATCAGACATCAAGCGGATATGGATTGGGAACATATGCTGATGTAATTTACACCATCGACGATAGTCAGACTTTTCTGAAATCAATTACTCATGATCCTTCTATAAACTCGTCTAAATGGATGCCAAAAAACTCCAGCGCAAAGATTGACGATTGCAGTATACAAAAAATTGAAGCCTGGCTAAATCGCGGAAAACTCAATAATTAAAACACCTATGATTTTGAAAAAACTATTACCCGTATTTTTTCTTGTGTTATCATCTTACATTTCGAATGCGCAGGATATGCTTGGCTCGCTCGACTCGCTTTCTGATAATGAAAAAGATTATGTCTCTGCTACTTTTAAAACAACAAGATTAGTTGACCAACATACGCTGGAGACTGTTGGGCCAAGAACACTTGATTTTCGTATATCGCACCGCTTCGGTCCGATAAATTCAAAAGCTTATAATGCATGGGGACTTGACGGACCTGCTAATATCCGATTAAGTCTGGAATATAGTTTCGATGGGCGATTTATGTTTGGAATTGGACGTAGCTCGCATGAAAAAATGGTTGATGGTTTTCTTAAGTATAAACTTTTTCGACAGACAACGAATGGAGGAATGCCAGTGAGCATTACACTTTTTGCAGGATCATATTATACTGCATTGAAAGATGGGAATATAGTAGCTAACGGTTTTGATAAATACGAACATCGATCCAGCCGGTTGTCCTATTGTTATGAAATAATGATCGGGCGTAAATTCACTCCTGGCTTTTCATTCCAGATAGCTCCATGGTTTGTTCACTACAATCTTGTTGATCACATCACAGATAAGAATGATGCTTATGGATTATCAGCAATGTTTCGACTGAAATTCACAAAACGCTCTGCCTTTACTGGTGAATACGCTTACAGACTTAATGATTATTCACTTGATGTAAAATACTACGATAGCATGTCTTTTGGCTATGAACTTGAAACAGGAGGCCACGTCTTTCAGATTCACTTTACAAATAGTTTCGGCCTCGTCGAAAACCAGTTTTTCTCCCATACAGACTCCAAATGGAATAACATGGGAATACGTCTTGGATTTAATATTTCGAGAGTGTTCACTCTCTAACAGTTGACTTATATTCTCAAAACTTTTAAAAGGTGTTTCATAATTTGAAGCACCTTTTTTTTAGAAGCTTAAGAAGTACTCATGAATCATACATAAAATGATTTATGAAGTATCCACTTTAAATAATACTAAAAAATAATTATTGCACTCTATGACAGATGAGATTTCGATCAATTAAATTCATTCAAAATTTCAATCATATGAATGAAAAGTGTTGAAATATTTTATTCTTAAGCGTCCTATTCCTGATCACTAAACAATGCATACAGCATAATAGAAATTTCCTCAGCAATGATATATAAGCTGTCCCAATTCTCTTGAGGAACTTTCGCTTCCATCTTCAGAAGATCAAACACAGCTACACATTTATACGTGGCTCCACGGGCTTCTACAAAATAATTTCTTTGATCCGCTAAATCAATTTTGGAACAGGCCTCTACAATAAGCAATGCAATGTTCAAGGATGATAAGCGCAATT